>JADMJV010000082.1:0-48292 GCA_018780265.1 bacterium | reverse complement strand
AATCAACTCAAAAACCGGAGGCCCCTCGCGTTCCAGTCGCAAACGCGCCTGATGGCTCGAACCAGAGGGCGCAAATCCGGGCAGTGCGATTCTGCCGAGATCAGCGATTTCGCGGGCCTGGACGCGTGCCGCTTGCACGTCCTGGCGAGTGACGGGTGTGTAGGCCAGATCGAGAAGTTGCCTGTGCTCGTCAAAGACCAGGGTCAATCCAGAATCTAACTGCATACGGGCCGGACCCAGCGCTCCCAGATCGAGGTCCACGGACCGGGGCTCTCGAAACGTCAACACCTGTCGCCCATTGCTGCCCGCCAGGGGGGCATCGGCCTGCCAGGTTTTCCCATCCAGGCCCAATTGGGGAGCCAGGGTTTCGAGCGCATGTTGAGCCTGTTCTGCATTCGCAACCTGGCTGCTCAAGCGCAGGCCAGACGGTCCCTGGCGGGCCTGATCGATCTGTTCTTGGGTCAGCAGATTGCGGTCCAACATCACCTGGGCCAGGCTGTCGAAGTAGCGCCCCTGCTCCAGTCGATTGGCTTCGCGCATGATGGCCAGGGCCGGTTGCCTGAATTTGAGGTTGGCGGCCGGAAGTTGATCCAGCGACCGTCCCCACAGCTTGCCCAGGGCATCGCGGGCGGTTTTTAAGGCATCCAGGGGAGTGTTCGTCGCCAGAGCAGCCTGATCGTAGAGCGCACCAAGCATCGAGTAAAAGGCCCCCGACCAGATGCGCGAGAAGGAATGTGGCTCGTTGGTCAGCACTTCCTCAGGCTGACTGGGTGGGTAGCTATCCGAAGGCAGGGTGTTGGGGTCCTGATATTTGAATTGGTTCAGCGCCGTGCGGTAATAAGGATGGTCATCGTTGTTGGGGTTGTCGTCTTCCTTATTAAACGCGGTGCCAAACTCTTCGGCCAGGCGCGTGACCAGGCTGGGCCTGGAGAAGTCACCACCATTTTCGGCCAGGATTTTCTCCAAATTTGAATCGTACTGCAGCGCATGTAGGATGGCCGATGAGTCGCCAAATCCCTCGTGAAATGCTTTGCTCTCTCGTCCCGCCAAGAGTCCTGGGCGTAGTCCGTCCAGAATCGCATGGCCGGTCTCGTGCGAGGCCACATCAAACGACTGCGAAGTCTTCACGGTCTTGCCCAGCGAGGGCGAATCCCACTGGCAAAAATTGATCGACTCATCCCAGCGCGAGTAGTAGGCTGTTTTTCCGTCACCAGCATGGGGGTGCACCTCCAGCGGCCCTTGGAAGGACCAGGGAATGCTGTGGCCGAGGTTCTTTTCGTACGTCAGTAATGTGCCCGCCACCACGCTGTAGGTGTTGACCTGGTCAAATTGGGGCGTTTGGGGGTCGACCAGATAGTTGCCCTGGCTGTCGGCCTTGGCCACTACAATGGAGTCCTTGGTATGCAGGCGTGGGCCACTGAGCTGCGTGCCCATCTGTTCTCGCGGCAGCATTACTGTCTCTGGCGCTGTGATCATCGGGTCTTGCGGCAGCATGGTGGCAGCCACAAATGAGTCTTGAGGAGTGCCTGCTTGCGCCGCCTCCGGGCGGGCGGGGGGCAGGGGCGAAGGGCCGGTACGGGCTGGCGAGATCGTCATGACTCCACACTAATCGCCCCGCCTCGGAAAAGCTTGAACAGGGAGTAACATTCCAACGCGTCCATGAGCCTTGCCTGAGGTCCCCTGCCTTGAATGATCGCTTCCAGGCGGGTTATTTCAGCTTGGCCCGCAACCACTTGGACCATCCGGTGGCCTGATCAAAATCGGTCTGCTCGTAGGTAAAATCGCTTATGGCTATGACCGATTTGCCATTTGGGGCGGTGCGCTTCGGATTGGCCTCAATGGCGTGTGGAGGCAAGTAGACCGATAGTCCATTCCCGTCGGATACTTCCTCACCGCTGCAGTGGTTTTCCAATACAACCGCCTTCAGTGTTTTTCGGACCAGAGCTGCAGCCTCTTGGACAACCGGATCGTCGCACTCATCCTGGAGCAGAGTGGCGAAATGGCCCAGGTCGCGATAGTCGCAATCAGGCTTGCGTTGGCTGCCCAGGTTAAAACTCTGTGTGTCACCGATGATTTCTTTCAGGCGGGCGCCGCTCACTTTGCTCTTGGCCAGCGCTTTTCCCAGGTCGGCAATGCTTTCCACCATTGCCGGCGTGCGGTCCAGGCGCAGCGCGGCCAGTTGCTCGGTGGCAGGATCCTTGCCCCGGTCCACGCTGTTGATAGTGTCCTCGGAGGCGATGGACACTATCTGTCGGGCCAGTTGAGTAGGGCTGGAATGGGGATTTTGCTGGAGATACTCCAGCAACTGTCGGTGGGGCAGGCCGCCCAGCCCGATAATTTCCTCGGAGGCGATCAGGATCCCGGCCTGCTCTCTGATTTGATAAGCAATTTCCACGGCCCCCATTTCGCAGGCGTCCATCATCACGACGTCGGGCTTGACGGGAGACTGGGCAAGAGCCTCCTTGAGTTCGCCCGGGTCGAGAACGTCCTTGTGCAGGTAGTCAAAACCCGTGCCGGCAAACCCCTGCCCGTGGTCCCCTATGACGACCATGTAGTGCCTGGCCGGATAGTTTTCCATGCCCCAGCGCAAGAAGTCGGAAAGCGTATGCGAACTCCCGTGGTTGGGGGGAGCATCGCTGGAGGCGACAGGTTGGCTTTTGATTTTCTTTTTCGAAGGACTTTGCGTCAAGCAGTAGCGGCGCACCCCTGACCAGTCTCCATCGAGACCGGTAGATTTGGCCGATTTCCCATAAACGACATGGTGCGGGGCGCGCGATAGTTGGACCACGATATCTACGCGCTCGTTGGAGCCCACCTTTTCGGCCTCGATCACATTGGCCACTAGATTCGGTTCCAAGTCGTTATTGCCGTTCATATAGTAAAGAACGGTCCAGTCTTTTCTGGGGGGCGTTGCGCCAACTCTCACCCCCTGAGCTTAGAGTCAGGAACCCGAAGATGTACGAACAACCTGTGAACTGATTCTGATCAGGGTGAAGCAAGTTCGCCACGGGTAAGCTGCACTGGATGGAATTGCCAGGCACCGACATTACTGCCCCCCGCAAGAAAGTATACCCCCGTCACGTAGAGGGGCGCTTACGCAACCTGCGCACCTTTTTCAGTATCTTGCTGCAAGGCTTGTTGTTTCTTATCCCCTGGCTGCAATGGGAGGGACGCCAGGCGATGCTGGCCGACGTGCCCGGTCGCAAGTTGTTCCTGTTCGGATTGGTGCTTCATCCCCAAGACACTTACTTTCTGCACTTATTGCTTATCAGTGGGGCAATCACGCTCTTCCTGGTCAGCGCCATCGCAGGTCGAATGTGGTGCGGATACGCCTGTCCCCAAACCATCTTCACTCAGTCCTTCCTCATGGTGGAACGCTGGTTTGAAGGCGATCGGGCGGCTCGCATTCGCCTCGACAGATCCCCATGGAACGCCGAAAAGTTGGCCCGAAAGTTGGGCAAGCGGGCTGCCTGGTGCGTGATGGGCGGTTGGTTGGGTTTCACCTTTGCCGGCTACTTTCTGCCCATCCGGGAAATGGCGGCCCAACTGCTGAGTGGCCAGGTTTCCACCACCACCGGCCTGGCCATGGCCTTCTTTACAGCCATCTCGCTCTTTGACTTTGGCTACTTCCGCGAGCAGTTTTGCTGCTACCTCTGTCCTTACGCACGCTTTCAGGGAGCCATGCTCGATTCCAACAGTTTGATTGTGGGATACGACGCCCGCCGCGGCGAGCCGAGGGGCAAGCTCAAAGACCCGGCCCGGGGCTCCTGTATCGACTGTGGAATGTGTGTGCAGGCCTGTCCCACCGGGATCGACATTCGCAAGGGCCTGCAGTTGGAGTGCATCGCCTGCACTGCCTGTGTGGACGCCTGCGATGCCGTGATGGACAAGATTGAGCAACCGCGCGGGTTGGTCCGTTACTCCTCGCTCAACGGCCTGGAAGGAAAGCCGACTCGGGTTTTACGCCCGCGTGTGCTGCTTTATAGCGCCCTACTGCTGGCTTTGGGGAGCCTGCTGGTGTACCTCGTATGGAATCGATCTCCGCTGGGCGTGGATGCCATTCGGGTCGTGCCGCCGGGGGGCCAACTGGCGGCAACCACTCCCGATGGGCGAATCAGCAATGTGTTTAAGATTAACTTGATCAATCGTCTGGCTGTGCCGGAACAGGTCTGGATCGAGGCCGAAGGGTTGGAGGGCGCTGAAATCGTGGGACTTCAGGCTCCGGTGCAATTGAAAAGTGGCCAGGTCTTCGAGGCTCAGGTGCTGGTGCTGGTCCCTCAGAAAATGGCCCGTGGGTCTCACCCCTTTCGTTTCCAGGCTCACAACCAGAAAGACCTGAAGATCAGCAAGGAATCCAGCTTCTTCGTTCCTTAGGGCGTCAGTTGGGGTTTCTTCTTCTGGGCTTCGGTCACGATCAATCGAGCCAGATCGCGGGCCGTCTCCATCGTCAAGGCCGCGGCCTGTTCTTCAAATTCCGTGCTCTCTGGCTGGCCTTGACAATGGTCACAGTGGGCCACCGCCATCGGTTCCTCCATGACGACCTTTCCAGAACTCTCCTCGACGATGGTGACCAGGGCCAAAGCTCCCACATTGAGCAATCGTCCTTGTGCGCGCTCTTCGATCTTGCGATGGAAGCGAATGTCGAGCGAAACCACCAGCGGGGCGTGAAAGGTGCGCCCCAGGGCCAGCGCTTCCTCTTTGCTGGGGCGTCGCGACAGGTCTATCCCTTGCAGGCGCGGATCCTCGGGACTGGGGATGACCAGATTGGCCCGTGGGGCCTGTTTTTCTACCTGGTGTTTGAGAACTTCAAAGAAGTGCCTGGGCAACAGTTCTCGCTCTCCCCAATGGATCTTCAGGGGCAAAACCAGAATTCGAACTCGAGGAGCCGTTTCTGCGCCCGCCAGCATGGCCAGCATCAGGAAAAGAAAGAACGGAATCAATCGCATGCGGCCCGGCGTTCGACCACCTGGCAGGTTGCTCCTGGCCGGCCGCGAAACGGCCCGCGTGCGAAAATTGCTTATCATGATGCTCCTGAGTGCGCCACTTGCCGCCCAACCTGTTCAAGTCGTCAATTTGGAATGGACTCAACTGGTGGCCCACGAAGGGGATCGCCTGTCAGGGCGCGTCACCCTTAGCGCTCCGGCGCCGGCTGGAGGGGTGACCCTGATTTTTGAGCCGGCACTCAAATTGCAGATTCCTATGACCGTTCGAGTGCCAGGTGGCCAAGCAGCGGCAGAATTTCCCGTCAAAATCATCGACAATCGCTTTTTTGACCGCGGAGCCGTTAATACCACCGTCACCGTTTGTCTGAGCGGCCAGGAGTACGATTTCCCCGGGCCGGTCGTCAACGATCAGTAGCTACATAAAGCAGGCTTCCTTCTCAAAGCGCCCGATGCCGGCCCGAGCAAAGGCCTGATTGGAGCGTATAATAATGTCCGTCAGGTAGGCCTTTTCGTGGCGTACATCCGAAATGTAGCAGCGCGCGGTCAGCTTCAGGCATGGCACCAGAGTTTCGCCCACCACCTCGTCCACGGTGATGGAGACTCCATTCTTTAACCAGGCAAAGCGACTGGTCACCACCACTTCACGCAACAGGTCGACGGCCAGTTGGATGTCGGCACCCACGGCCACATGGGTGGTTACCGTAACCATCATGGAGAGACTGCCCGAATTGCCAGATGCCACCACTTCCGTCAAGAAAACTGAGTTAGGAATGGTCACGGTGTCATGGCCCAACGTCAGCAGCCGCACCGAACGCAGACCGATAGCCACAATGTCGCCATAGTTGCCCTGAAAGGTGACTCGATCGCCCACTTGAAATGGCTTATCAAAAATGATGATGATGCCGGCCACCATCGAGGCCACGATGTCCTTGAGGGCAAAGCCTATGGCTACGGCGGCGCTGCCCGCCAAAGTCATCAGCAATTCGGGCTTGGGCGACAGCAAGGCCACGGCGGTTCCAGCCCCGGCTGCAATGTAGATCAAGAATCGTATGATGGTCTCGAAGCGCAGAATGGCCAGGCGTTGCGAAGGAAACAACTGGGTAAAAAATGCCCCAATGCGCCCCAGGCCCAGCGTGGTGGCCCAGGCCGTCACCAGCAAAATAGCCGCCACCATGAGTTGGGTGGCATCGATGGTACGCAGCCAATCTAACAGGCCTCCCGCTTCATTGACCATCGAGCAGGTTTCTCTCTTTCAAGTAGTGACTCACATCCAACAGCCAGCGTCGGCCCACGCACGCCCTCTGAGGCGTGAGAGAAAAGAAGATGCCCATTTCCAGGCAGCGTTCCCAGGCCAGATATACCTGGTTTTGTGGCAGACCCGTGGAGCGAATGGCCTCTTCCTGGGTCAGGTCGCCGTGGCGCATCAAAGAGGCCAGTAAAAAGGTGGCTGCCGAGGGCAGTCCGGGCAATAGCGAAGGTGGATTGCGAGGAGGGAGACCCACCACCACCTGGCCCTCTGCATTGACCTTGCATGAGGCCAACCAGAGGTCCCGGGCCAGGGTGGGGTTGCCCACTGAAATCTCGCGCAAGATGCGAAAGTAGTGCCCTTCGGCGCTGGCCCCGGGGGTTGCCTCGGCGGCGCGCATGACGGCCGGTGAAAAATGCATGGGGTAGGCGGTAGCTCGGTGGTGCTCGAGAATCATTTCGCGTAAGGCGGCTTCGGTCCAACGGGGAAAGCGCAGCGCACGGCTCAGGGCGGCCTCCCCGGAGAGGGCCATCTGTAAAAAGTGCATGGTTTGACTGGGCAAAATGGGGCACCAGAAGAGATTGCGTCGGTGACGAGCCATCAGTCGAGTCATCTTTTGAAAGGCCCCAAAGCCCTCCACGCTGCTGAGAAACAGGCGATGGGCTTCGGGTACGAGCACTAAGGTGGGCCGGCGCTCATCGAGTTCGGCTGCGATATCATCGGGCTTTTTCGATGAGCTTACCCCCAGCCCTTGGGCCAGCCATTCCAGCAGAGCCGGCCCGGTGCAGAGCCGATCGGGGGTTTTGAGGGTGACCACTTCCAGGCGCTCGGAGAAGCGCTGATGCAAATGCTCGCTCACGGCTGAGCGCCCGGTGCCAAAGGGGCCGTGTAAAACCACAAAAGCCTCCAGGCTGCGGCCTTCCAGCCAGTCTTCAATGGCCTGTTCCAAATCTTGACGAAAGCTGGAATCACAGTGGTCCCAGGCTTGAATGGTGTTGGTTTTGAAGGCCAGGAAGGATTGACGATAGGCGTCGGGTAGAGGGAAATATTGGGGGCCGGGACCATCGCTGGCCGATTCCATCCAGCGGCGCAGGACTTGGGCGCTGATTTGGCGGCCCCATTCAAATCGGTTGATCCAACGGACCAGACTGTAGAGAAGAGCGAGCAGGAGCAATAGTGGCACGCTCAGGGGGGCTATCAGCCAGCCCAGCCAGGCGGACTCGCAACCGGTGCCGGCCAGGTTTCCCAGCGGACCGGGCAGCAGATGGCGCAGTGCCCAGGCCAGTTCCTGTCGCCAGCGCCAGGCCCCCCAAAGGCAAAAGGCTTTAAAAAAGAGAGCGAACAGCTCCCGTGTGAATATCAGAAGTAACCCGGGAGCTGCGGCCGCCAGAACGATGAGCAAAGTCCAGCCTTCGATAAGAAAAAAAATGCCCAGCCAGCGCAGGCTGTTGCGAGCATAGGTTCTTACCCCAACTCTCTGGCCCAGAGCCGAGTTGGCGATCATGGTCAGTAACGGCCCTTCGGCTATCTGAAGATAAGCTCGGTAGCGGGCAAATATGGCAGCCAGGCTGGCCAGAGGTCGTAGGGCTTCGCACAGCCCCCCGGTCATTTGCCACTCGATGCCCAGGGCCAGTGCCCAGATGCCCACCCAGGGTAACGCTCCGCCTAGATGGGGTGGACTCTGGCCCGTTCTGCGTTGGACTGCACCCAGCGCCAGCACCAGAAACAATAATTCCAGCACGGAAATGGCCGCTTCAAAGGCCAGATGCATTCCCCATGCCGTGCCTCCACCGGTGGATTGCCGATATTTGGCCAGTATCAAATAAAAGAGGGCCCGCTTGCGAGTGGGATAAGTGTGCAACTCGAAGCGCACCTCTTGCCACCACAAAGTAGGTGACTCCACCAGCAAGGTGGCACCCAAGTCAGACAGGCGTTGCAGGCAACTGAAGCGCAGCAAGGTGATCCTCTTGACTCGCTCGGCTCGGCTCGACAGATCCGAATCGAAGGCGCGCACCCTCAGGGAGGCCAGCTTTTCGATTCGCTCTTGCAGGCTCACATAGTCTTGATAGTAGGCCTCGACCTGGGCATTGTGGGGGAAGCGGACCATCAAGGTTGATGGTTTGGGAGGCAACTGGGGCAATCTGGGGGCAACCCGGGTGGCCTGCAGAAAGTCACGCAGCGCCCGAAATCTGTCGTGCCAAAGGTTGTCCAGGTCAAATGCCGACTGGCGCAACTGGATGCCGTTGCTGGCCGGGTCTCTGACCACACTTTCCAGGGCATCCACCTGGTGCACAATTTCCTCGGCCCTGGCTTTGGACACGGTCTGGCCTGCCCAGGGGCTGGCTTCCTGTCGGTATACCTCCTGCTCTACTAGTTGCAGCCGTTTTTGCAGGCTGGTTAAAGTGGCGGCCAGTTCGCTGTGACTCTCTGGGCTGATATCGGAGGCCTGTGTGGTGATCACGGGCAGGGGTTCGTCCGATTCATTGTTTCGCAGTAGAACACTGATCCCAAGGGTAATGGCAATGACCAGGACCACAACGACCAGCAGGGAAGGGCGCGGGGCAGAGGAGAGCGTCGCCGTTGGGGGCTCAAAAGCCTCGGGCGTGGATTCCTCAGTGTTCACAGGGATCGCGTTCCGAATCGAGGCCGTGATTCCCTGCCCCGAGGTTGAATGCAGAAAGGGGAAACGGTGATAAGCAATTTGTTGCGTCGCATTCTGGTTCTAGGGATTTTCTTGGCGGCTCTGGGCAGTGGTGGCCAGGCGATGGAAGAGGCTCCGGTTAATCAGCAGGCTCCCCTGGAGACGTTGCGCAAACTGCGCGATGGTAATCTGCGCTTTGCCGGGGACCACGCCTCCCGCCACCACCAGAGCAAGACCTGGCGCGAGCGTTTGACGACTTCCCAGCATCCGGAAGCGATTATCCTTGGTTGCGCAGACTCGCGAGTGCCTCCCGAATTGCTCTTTGATGCCGGTTTTGGCGACCTGTTTGTAGTTCGTGTAGCCGGTAATACTGTCGACCTTAATGTGGCCGCCAGTATCGATTATGCTTATCTACACACGGGATCACGTCTGGTCGTGGTGTTAGGTCACGAAAATTGCGGGGCGGTTACCGCGGCTCTGGGAGACTACCAGGGTGAGGTGCTGCCTATTCAATTTTTGCTCAAGCAGATTGTTCCCGCTCTGACCGATCTGCCCGCAGGCGACGCCATGCAAAGGGTGTCGGCCGGCGTCGTGGCCAACGTGCGCCAGTCGGTCAGAGAGCTTCAGCAGATGGCCGCCAAGAGCGGGGCGGTGGCACGCGGGGAATTGATTATCGTCGGTGCGGTCTATGATCTGGAGACCAATGTGGTGAAGTTCCTCGACCCCCCACCCGGTCTGTAACCCAACCCGTCAGGTTTTTTCGGGGGCCTCTTCGGGCTTGTCCGACTCTGGGGCCGGAGTTTCCTCGGGCACAGGCGCTGCCGCAGGAATCTCTGCTGGGGCCGGGGTGGCCACGGCTTCGGGGGGAGCGGGCTCAGGCTCCGGGGCCGAGACCGCGGGCTCGACCGGTCGACGCAACAGGTGACCCTTGAAGGTCAGGCGATAGAGCCAGCCCTGCACAAACGTGTACAGCCAGGGGATGAAAAAGATACCCAGGCATGAGGCGGCCATCATGCCTCCAAAGACTGCGGTGCCCAGCGAAATACGGCTGACGGCCCCGGCGCCCGAGGATTTCATGAGCGGAACCACGCCCAGGATAAAGGCGAACGAGGTCATCAGGATGGGGCGGAAGCGCAGTTGGGCGCCTGTCACCGCTGCATCGTAGAGGTAGACGCCCTTGTCGTGTTCCATTTTGGCAAATTCTACGATCAGAATTGCGTTCTTGGCAGCCAGGCCCACCAGCATCACCAGACCGATTTGCACATAGACGTTGTTGTCCATGTGAATGAACGAAGTCGCTCCCAGTGCCCCCATGATGCCGATCGGAATGCCACACAGGATAGACAGTGGTACAATCCAACTCTCATATTGGGCGGCCAGGAAAAGAAAAACCATGATCAGGCCCAGCACCAGAATTTGCACCTGGCCTCCGCTGGATTCTTTCTCCTGATAGGCGGTGCCGGTCCACTCGTAGGAGTAGCCTTCGGGCAGCTTATTGGCGATTTTTTCAAAGGTCTTCATCAATTCACCGCTGCTGATGCCGGGGCGGTTGATACCATTGATTTCGGCTGTCTGATACAGGTTGTAACGGGTGATGGTATCGGGTCCGAAGGTGTATTTCCAACTGCTCAGCGTGGAAATGGGCACCATATTGTTGCTGGCCGAGCGCACGTAGAGAGCGCCAATATTCTCAGGTTTTGCCCGATATTGCGCCTCAGCCTCCACGTAGACGCGCCAGGTGCGTCCAAACTTGTTGAACTGATTGACGAAATAGCCGCCCAGGTTCACCTGCAAGGCCTGGAATACATCGCTGAGGTTGATGCCCAGAACCATGATTTTGTTGCGGTCCATGTCCAGCTTAAGCTGGGGGACGTTGGCGGTGAAGCCGGTGAAAGCCAGGGCCACGACCTCGTTCTCCGCCATAACGCCTTCGAGATAGCCTTTGGTCGCGTCCGCCAATTCTTGGGAGGTGCGACCCTGGCGGTCTTCCAGCTCCATGGTCACACCTCCGGTGGTGCCCAGGCCGGGAATCGGCGGTGGATTAAAACACTGAATGCTGGCCTCAGGCAGCTTGGAGAATTCCTTCTGCAGGCGGGGAATGGTCTTGAAGGCGCTTTGCTCCTTCGGGCGCTCGCCCCACGGCTTGAATACGACGAAAAAGGTACCATAGTTGGTTTTATAGGTGCCGCTGGCGATACTGAAGCCGCCCAGGGTAATCACGGTTTGCACGCCTGGCGTTTTCATCAGAGTCTGTTCCATGTTGCGCATCACGGCGTCGGTCCGCTCCAGCGATGCTGCGTCGGGAAGAGCCACCTGGATCATGAAATAACCGTTGTCTTCCGGGGGCAGGAAGCCGGTGGGCAGTTTCGAGTTGATTTTGCCGGTCAGGAAATAGATGCCCCCCAGCAACAGAATCATTACCAGACTGAGACGCAGGGTTTTGCGAATGATAAAAGTGTAGCCTTGGGTCGTCTTCTCAAAAATTGCGTTGAAGGCTTTCAGGAAAAGTCCGATGGGACCACCCATCGGCTTGCCCGGCCGCAGCAACAGGCCACACAGGGCGGGGGTCAGGGTGAGGGCGACCAGAGCCGAAAGGCACACGGAGAAGGCCAGTGTCATGGCGAACTGGCGATAAAGTTGGCCGGTGATTCCACCCATGAAGGCCACCGGAACAAAAACAGAGCAAAGCACCAGTGCGATGGCCACCACCGGGCCGGAAACCTCAGACATGGCTTTCTCTGTAGCCGGAATCGGCGCGAGCCCATGGGAAATGTGGTGCTCAACAGCCTCCACCACCACAATGGCGTCATCCACCACGATTCCGATGGCCAGCACCAGCCCGAAAAGGGTCAGAGTGTTGATCGAGAAACCCATGGCTGCAAAAGCGCCAAAACAACCAACCAGACTGACCGGGACGGCCAGCATGGGGATGAGCGTCGCCCGGAAATTGCCCAAAAAGACAAAAACCACAATCAGCACCAACCCGATGGCCTCGAACAGGGTGTGGACAACCTCCTCAATGGAGGATTTTACGAAGTCGGTGGTATCCAGGCTCACTTCGTAGTCCACGCCAGAGGGAAAGGACTTCTTCATGTCAGCCATGGCAGCCCGCAGTTCCTTGGCCAACTCAATGGCATTGGCCCCCGGTTGCTGATAGATTCCTACCGGAATGGCCGGCTGACCGTTGCGGCGACCGAACGAATTGTAAGCTTGTGCCCCCAGTTCGGTGCGGGAAACGTCGCGAATGCGCAATATGGACCCGTCGGGGTTGGTTCGCACGATGATGTTTTTAAAGTCGTCCAGGTTGTCCAGGCGCCCTTGCACCTGCACCTGATACTGGAATTCAGTTCCTTTAGGCGCGGGAGGCTGGCCAACAGCGCCCGCCGCGGCCTGGATATTCTGAGACTTAATCGCATTGATAATATCGCCGGAGGTAACTCCCAGCTTGGCAAGTTTGTCGGGCGAGACCCAGGCTCGCATCGAGTAGTCGCGTTGACCCACCAGGACCGTCGCCGAGCCCACACCTTTGATACGGGCCAGTCGGTCGAGCAGGTTGATGACCACATAGTTGCTCAGAAAGAGGTCGTCTTTGCTGTTGTCGGGCGAAAAGACCGAGATAAACAGCAAGATTTGCGAACTCTTTTTGAGCACCGTTACGCCCGACTGCAGTACTTCGGGCGGAAGGAGTGCATTGGCCTGGTTGACGCGATTTTGCACGTCGACCTTAGCCAAATCCGGATTGGTTCCAACCGCAAAGGTCACGGTCAGCACCATGCGACCATCGTTGGTGCTTTGCGATTGCATGTAAAGCATATTTTCGGCGCCGTTGACCTGTTGCTCAATCGGTGCCGCCACGGTGTCTGCCACCACCTGGGCGCTGGCGCCGGTATAGATGGCCGTCACGGTAATGGTGGGTGGGGTAATGTCAGGATACTGCGAGATAGGCAGGGTGCCCATGCTGATAAATCCAACCAGCAAAATCACCAGCGAGATGACCATCGCTAGAACGGGACGGTGGATAAAGAGCTTGGCCATTTATTTCACAACCGCAGGTGCGGATTCGGACGAATCGGTTGGTTCGCACAACTGCCCCGGGCGCACTTTCTGGAGGCCTTCCGTGATGACCATCTCGCCCCCCTTGAGTCCCTCGGACACGATAAACGAATCTTCGTAGCTTCCATTGGTGACAATGGTGCGACTTTCCACTTTCTTGTCCGGCCCTACAATGTAGACAGCCTGTAGGGATTGTATCTCGGTCACGGCGATTTGGGGCACAAGCACTTCCGATTTGTTGCCGTCGGCGGCTACCTGAACTCGGGCAAATTGGCCAGGTACCAAACGGCCCTCTGTATTGGGAAAGGTGGTGCGAATCATCAGGGTGCCCGTTTTGGCGTCCAGACCCCGTTCGGCCATCATAAAGGTGCCGCGTCGGTTGTATTCACTACCATCGGCCAGCACAAGTTTAAAAGGCACTCTACCGCTGGGCGTGGCCGCTCCAGATTGAATTTTGGAGAGCTGCTTGCTGAGCGCCAGATACTCGGTTTCGCTGATGCCAAACTCTACATACATAGGATCGCTTTGAGAAATCACCACCATCGGGTTAGGGTCGGCTGGCCCCACGATGTTGCCGGGGTCGGCTTGCAGTCGTCCGATAACACCCGTCACAGGAGCGAATATGGTGCAATAGTCTAACTTGATCTGGGCACTGGTCACCTGAGCTCGCGCCCCCTCCAGATTGGCGGCAGCCACCGCAATCTGCGAGGTGCTGCTGAGGCGGGTGTTTTGCAGCACCGCCAGTTGCGCATCTAACTGAGACTTGGCCACGTTGCGATTGGTGACGGCCTGGTCATAAGTTTGTTGGGGAATAATTTGCTGGAAAGCCAGCGGCTTATAGCGGTCGACGTCCAGTTGGGTCTGCTTGAGCCGAGCTCGAGCCTGGGCTACGTCGGCAAGGGCTCTTTTTACGTCCACCTGGTTTTGGGCCTGATGCAGGTCGGCCACAGCCTTCATGACTCCGGCTTCCGCCTGTCGCACGTCGGCCAGAAAGGGGGCAGGGTCTATGCGAAACAGTTGCTGCCCGGCATAAACGTGGGCACCCTCGCGAAAGGTGTGATCCAGCAGAGTTCCGCTGATGCGCGGCTTGACGTCCACGGTTTGAGAGGCCACCGTTTGGGCCGTGTACTCTTTGGACACAGAAATGTCTTTGCGCTGAACCGTGGCCACCACAACCTTGGGAATGGCCGCACCTGGGGCCCCCGCAGCCGGGGTAGGCCCTCCGGGGGTGGTGGCTGCAGCAGGCGTTCCACTCGTGCCAGGCTCCTTGCCGCCGGGGGCGCATCCAAACAGCAGGCTGAACAAGAGCGGGACCGCCCAGGGGATTTGACTGCGCAAATTTCCATTTGGTCTAGACACTATTTTCCCGCTTCCTTCGCCAGACTGAGGTGGCGATCGAAGAAATCCGTACCCAGGCTTTGCTCCAAATCGGCAAAAGCCTGATCGCGGCTATAGGTAGCCACCACTAAATTCACCCGAGCGTTGTTCAGGCTGCGCAGAGCTTCTTGGGTTTCCAGAGAGGTTCCCAGTCCGTTCACAAAGCGTTGGCGCGCCATGTCATAGTAGACAAGAGCCGTCACCACTCGTTTCTCGGCGGTTTGCAGATCGTAGTAGGTTTGCAGGTACTTGAGCCAACTGGTTTCCACATCCAGGAGCACCTGTAGACGCATCTGTTCACCCTGGTCTTCAATGCTGCGAATCTGCGACTCGGCTTCGGCCACTTTGCTCGCCCCCAGGCCGCCGTCAAAGATACTCCAAGAGAAATTGAAGCCTAACATCACGGTGTCATGCATGGCCAGGCTGTTGCCCGGATTGGTGTAGTATCCCAGGTTCATGCCCACCTGCGGATTGCTCTCGTTTTCAGCCGCCTCCAACAGGGTTTGAGCGACCCCAAGCTGACGATGGAGAGCGATCAGTTCGGGACGATGCTGCAGGGCGATGTCGTTCAATTCTTTAAGGGTGATGCCCGGGTCAATTACGATGGGACCGGGGGGCACCAACAACACCGGTGTATCTGGGGCCAGCACCAGCAACGAGCGAAATGCGGCCCGCGTGGTTTCAATATCAGTAGCGGTTTGAGCAACACGTTGGGCATCCCCAGTGACTTGCAAATCGGCCTGAACCACATCAAACTTGGCCATCAGGCCTTGCTTGAAAAGAGCCTCGGAGTCGCTCAGATTTTGCTGACTTACTTCCAGATTGGCTTTGGCCGCTTCGGTCTGGGCCAGTGCTTTCAGGTGGTTGAGAAAGCTTGTCTTGACCTGGTAGGCGAAGTTGCGCTTATCTACGTCGCCGGCCTTGGCCTGGGCGTCGATGTTCAAAAAGGAGGCGGCGATCTGCTTCTCCACCCGACCGAAAGTGGTCAGCAGCAATTGTAACTGCACGTTGATCTGACTGTGAACGGTGTCCACCAGGGTGATTTGACTGGGAAAGTTGAAACGGTTGCTGTTGGCAAGCAGCGGACTGGTGGAGATCGCCGCGGGTCCAGCGGGGCGAATAAAGGTAGTGTCGCTAAACACCATCTTGAGGTTCTTGGAGCTCTTGGCCTGATCATACTGCGCCAAAGCTGTGGCAACCCTTTCATCTGCGACCTTCACATAAGGGTTGCGAGTCAGTCCGCTCTGCACGCTGGACTGCAAAGTCAGAGCGCCAGCCTCGCCCGCCTGGGCCGCTCCGGGAGGATGACTTGGATCGGTGGTCTTGAGAGGCGGAAGTGTTTTGTTCAGTAAGTTCAGGAAAGGCGCCTGGGCCGGCGCTTTGGGCTTCGGTTTGGGCTTGGTCTCGCCGGCCACGCCCATCGGCAGACACGTCAAAGACAACAGAGTCAAGGCGAGCAAACACTGCTGGTGACTCATGTGCAAGGCCTTGACGAAGACGGACTGAGACTCAAGAATTGACCTCCAAAAAATCGGCGACCCTGCCAGGGGGGGGCGCAGTTCTGTTGCCTTACCGAGAAATCCTCCCCGGCCCCCAAAGCGGACGCGGCTTCAGGGCGTGGGTTTTTGCCCACCGCTGCGGAACCAATCGTCCACTTTGTAGAACTCCTCCACCAGGGCTTTGACTTGGTCCAGGTTGAGGTGAATGGAGACGCGCTGGGGCTTATCCAGGCCGCCATTGGCATTGATAAGCAATTGTTTGGTGTCCAAACTGGTGGCGCCCAGAAGACTGAAACGCACGCTGGTTACCTTGTTGGCGATGCGGTAGCCGGGCACCGGTCCCAGCGCCTCAAATTCTCGGCTTTGGATCGTTTGCCATTGATCGCGAGACTTGATCAGCAGTTGCTTCATCTTGTCCCAGTCGGTCGCATTCATATAATAGTGAATTTCGTTCGGGCCCTGCAAAAAATACATGCCAACGATCTGGTCCTTATATTTGGTCAGGCAACCCATCATCGTCAGTGAAGCGTTTTGATCGTCGGTATACTTCTTGCCGACGCCGATGATTTTGAGGCCGTCATAGGCCAGGTCCTGAGCCGGAGCCAGGGCGGTCAACAGTAGCAGTAACACAAAAAGGTATCGAATCATAAAATCTCTCCTTACAGACCGATAGGGTCGTAGCCGCCCAGTTGGAGCTGGGTTTCGTGGGCCTTTTTCGCATGAGCCGGGCAGCCCTTGCCCAGGTAGACGCGGGTTAGAGCCCGGAATACGCGGGGGTTGTTAGCGTCCATAGCGGCCATTTCCTGGCACAAAGTTATGGCCTCATCCATGCGGGTCAACTGTGAGCAAACCAGCAGGTAGTCGGTGTAGTCGCTGCGTTGCAACTGCTTTTTCGAACGTTTTCCATTGAAGTCGTTGCGCTGTTCCTTAAGCCACTTCTCCAGGGGCAGAGTCAGGCTCTTGAAGGGGTAGGCGGCCACCACCGGGGTGCTGCCGGCACTGACCTGCCATTGATAGGTGGCCCCCTTGCTGATCGCGTTGGCCTCGTCCTGGCTCATCTTGTATCGGGTTCCCGCCACCGTTTTGGCCCACGAAAATTGTAGACTGGGAGCCTTGACCTGCAGATGGTAGCTTTGGGCACCGCTTTGGGCCGGCCAGGCAAAGGAGGGAGGGAAAGACGAGTTAACGGCCGCTTTGAGGTACGCCTCTTCGGCCTCGTAAAGTCCGGGAGCATCGGCGCCTTTGAAGTCATCGGCGACCAGTTTGCGGGTATACACAAAGGGATTATCTACTCCGCCAGCGCCAAAAGGATTACGTGCGCCATCTCGGCGCACCTTGCCGCCCTTGAGCGGTTTCAGAGCTTCGGGCGCGACCGTGGCCTCGATATCGGTGCCAACCACTTCCTGGTGATTGTCGTTAAAGAAGGTGATCAGCAGTTTTGAGCCGGCCCCCGATGTCTTTACGAAATCGCCCGGGTAAATCGGCTCCAGCCAGCGAGCCGGCTTGTAATCGGCCTGCTCATGCTTGACAGTCACCTGGCCCCAAACCAGGCTGATAACGGCCACCGGTGTGCTGTTGTCCTGGCACCAGGCGGGTGCCCCCAAGAGGCCCATTAGTGCGAGGGCGGGCCCCAATCGAGATAATTGCATAATATTCTCCTCCAGCAAAGGGGGGCGGTTCTCGGCGATGACGACGAGGCCTGCAGTAGGAACAGACTAGAAGGGCCGGTTTACATTCGCGTGGTGATTTTGTAGAGTGCGTAAATGAGCATGAAAATTCGTCTTTTGTTGCTGCTGGTTCTCACCTTTGTGGGGGGCTTTGGGCTGGGTCTGGCCGCCGTCGAGCCCTATCAGGTGATCATTAACGGCAACCCCTCCAAGATCCAGGTGCAGCATGACAAGGACACCGTTTTGGTGCCCTTGACTTTGCCTGTCACGGGCGAATCGGCCGAGTGGACGGTATCCTTGCTGCGGGACGACAAGTCCCACAAGGTGGATGTCAAGATGTCGGCAGCCTCCTTGAAACTGCGCGGAGTACAGGACTGCTACTACTGCAGTGGCAACGGGTTGTGTAGCAACGACTATCCGGCAGGTTCGGGACACAATTACTCGGGCATCACCGAGGGATCGTGCAACGGCACGGGCCGCTGCTATCATTGTAGTGGAACCGGCAAGTTATAAAGCTTCGCCTTTTCTTCGTCTGTTTGCTTCTCAGTCTGGGGTGCGCGGCCGACGAGACCTGGGAGTTGCTCCAGCAGGGGCGTCCTGGTCTGGCGCGGCAGCGACTGAAGTCCCCCTCCCTGCTCCAGTTGGCTCAAATCGCTCAGGCTGAGGGAGATCGTGGCGAGGCCTGGCGCCTGGTGCGCCAGCTCGAAACCCTCTACCAGCCCGGGCAGCAACCTCCCGAATTTTTCTGGCTGAGGGCTTTGCTGCTGGGAAACGAACAGTGGAACCTGGCCGAGCAAAATGTTCGGGGCGTCCTGGAAACGTCGAAATCCGACGTGCTTCGGCTACAGGCCTTGTGTTTTCTTGCCCAAGGTCTGGCCCAACATGATTTGTCCGATAAAGCCCTGGAGTGCTGGCTGCAGGCGGCCCACCTGGCCAGCGAAATGCCAGCCAAGGCGGGTCCCTGGCTGGTGCACCTGGCCCTATCTCAAGCCCGTCAACAGTTGCATGACGGTCAACCTGCTCAGGCGCTGAACACTCTGGTGGCCGCCCGCGGCCTGGCGCGTTGGCCCGCCCTGGAGGCGCTGGTTTATCTTCAGTTGGCCGAGGTCGAAGGCCAACTGGCCGACTGGCCGGCCCTGGCCAGGCATTGTCAGTCGGCTCTGCGCCTGGCCCGCCGCGCCCCTGAGCCATGGCTGGTAGAACGCGTCTGTGCTTTTTGGGTAGACCGACAGTTGGCCCGCAGTTCCGATCTCACCTCGGTCCACGCTTGCCTGACTTCGCTCCGGGCAGCTGAAAAGTGGTTTGTGGGGGCGGCTCAGCTGGCCGTATTGAGTCAGCAAGCGCGTCTTCAGTCGCTGGGTCTCAATCAGACAGGGGCGGCTCTGGCCACACTGGACCGGGCCATTGAGCGATGTCCCCCTGACAAACGGGAAGTCTGGCTGTTGGCCGAGCGCTTCCGGCTTACTCCTCGCTCACAAAAAACCGACCGTCGCCGATTGCTAGGTCAAATTCAGCAGGACCTGGCCGCTCTTGGGCCTCTTCAACCCGAGGATCTGGTCTCCCAGAGACTGCCCCGCTTTGGAATTTGGGCTGCCCTGGCCGACACCTACCTGCCCGAGCAGCCGCAGAAGGCAGAGGAGTATTTTCAAAAGTCGCTGGAAAGCAGTTTGGATCGGTCTTCCCGGTTGCGGGTGGTCAGCTACCAACTGCAGCGATACGCCAGCCAGGGGGCGCTGACTTACGCCCGCAAATGTGTGAATAACCTGCTTGAGATGTTGCGTTCGGCGCCTTTGGACCAGCAGTCCCTGGCCGTGGTACGCGAGCAGATGGTCGAACTGAACAGCGGGTCACGCCATCTGGTCAGGCTGCTTTTCACCGATGACATCCATCCCCCGGCAGAGTCGCCGATCGTGGTGTTTCTCCGTCAGTTGCTGAGAGAGGAAGCCCTGCAGGCCCAGTTGGATAAGGATATTTACCTGCAAATACGCCAGGCTCAAAATCCTCAAGAGGCCTGCCAGGCTTACCTGGCCAGAGCTCAGCTTTTACTGGCCCAAAGGCGCGGCCCCGAGGCCGCCCTGGCGGCCGAGCAGATGGTTCAACAGGCCCGGTTGGGTGGTTTTCCCTTGCAGCAGGCCTTAGGTCAGCGTATGTTGGCCGAAATCCGTTGGGCGGCCGCCCTCTATCCCGGGGCCATCGACGCCTGCACCGAGGCAGAGCGCCTTTACGCGGCCAGCGGAAACGCTCAAGATCAGCAGTCGGCCCTGGACTGCAAACTACTGCGCGCCTATTTTCTGATGCGTACTGGTCGCCCGCAGGAAGCCCTGCTGCTGTGCCAGCAGAGCAAGGGCCCCTGGTTCGCCTTTTTGGGCGGTCGCTGCCAGCTAGAGTTGGGCCACCGGGCCGAAGCGGCCCGGGCCTTCGCCAGTTGCATTTTTGAAGAAGAACTGGCGGAAGTGGCCCGACTGGTCTTTCTGGCTCGATGTTCCGATCAACCGGACTCTATCTATCAAAAGGCATACACGCTGGCACTCAAAATGGATAGTGTGGTGGTGCGGGACATTTGCCTCGATTGGGCTGCCCGACTGCGTCAAAGTGGCCAGGAACAGCAGGCGTCCGAACTGGAAAACGAGACGCGGGCCCGACTGACCCGGCTTTTTCAAGAGTATCCCGCCGACACCAGGGACCGCTTGCTCGATGAGCCGCAGACTCAAAGACTGTTCCATTCTCGGCACGCTCCCTTGCAGCCGGAAACCGCTTCGCGCCAGTCTCGACGGGCTTTTCTGGCCAGCCTCAATGAGGTTCGTCAACGTTACCCCCGCATGGACAACGAGTTGGCCATCTCCCCCGCCGATCTGGTGGCCCTGCAGGAGGTGATCCCCGCAGACCGGGTGCTGGTGCAATACTTCTCGGGAAATGCTGACCTTTATGCCATGAGGGTCGATAGCCATGGATGCCAGTTGATCCAACTGGCCGTCGAGCGCACACTGCTGCAGGAATGGGTCACTCAATTGCGTCAGGCGCTGAGCCGCCGCCAAGATCTGCCCGAACTTCCGGCCCGACGACTCTACTTGAGTCTGGTTGCGTCGCTAGGACCCGGTCTGGAAGGCAAGCAAATTCAGGTGATTCCAGCCAGTTTCTTCTACTACTTGCCCTGGGACGTTCTCAAGGATTTACAGGGGCACTATCTGGTGGAGAACCTGGACTGGAGTTGTGTGGCTCCCTCTGAATTGCTGCGGACCCGCTTTCGCGCCGATTCAAGTGCCTCGACCCTCCCGCAGTTGGTGGCTCTGGGGGGCAGCAACCCCGCGCTGCCCGCCACCGCCGAGGAAGCTCGCCTGGTGGCCTCGCTCTTTGCCCATTCTCAAGCTCTGATCGGCCCCGAGGCGAATTCTAAGGAACTGATACGCTGGGCGCCAAAGGCCGAATTATTGCATGTGGCCACCCACAGCGGCCTCAGCCGCACTCTCAATCAAACCTACATAGAATTGAGCGATGGTCCCTTTTCGCTAGAACAGGTTTACGGTCTGAACCTGCTGCGGGGGAGTCGAGTCGTGCTCAGTTCGTGCGAAAGCGCCCTGGGTCAGACCGACCCCGGTCGTGAAGTTTCCAGCCTGGCCACGGCCTTTCTGGCCGGCGGAGCCTCCACTGTGGTGGCCACTTTGTGGCGTGTGGAGGACAATACCTCGGCCGCTTTCTTTCAGCGCTTCTATCCGCATTTGCTCAAATTGGGTTCGACCTCGAAAGCTCTGCGCCAAACCCGGCTCGATTGCCTGGCCGATCCTGCTCTGCGCGCTCCCTGGGGCTGGGGAGCCTACCAACTATTCGGAGAACCCTGAGTTTTCACAGGGTGAGTTAGGGCGCCTGGCGAAAAGCCAGGCGTGTTACACTGGATTCGCATCTCGCTTTCAATATTGCTCCTCTTGGGTCTGCAGGCCCGCGCTCAGACGCCCAAAATTCGCTACGCGATGGTACCCATGCAACTGAAGGGGGACGTGCTGCCCGTTTCCCAGGCCGATTTCATGCAGCGGTTGCAGGATGAGGTCAAAAAGCAGTCGCCCGACGTGACCATCACGTTGGTCGACCTGCCGCAGACCAAGAATTGGGACATGCTGGCCCCCGAACCCGGCGAGGTGCAGGCAATTTGTAGGCGATTGGGCGTGGACCGATTGGCATGGGGGTCAGTGCGCTTCAAGACAGACTCGCGAGGGATGCGCCAGGGCGGCAATAGCGGTGTTGGTGACCTCTATCCAGGCCAGAGTGGTGCCGGCACTTTCCAATATATTGTCACGATGGCAGGTGCAGCCGACCTTCACGTGGTCGATGGGCAGACCGGCAAAGTGCTGCTGGATGAGCCGTTCGCGATTTTTCGCAGCGAGAGCACTAACGCGGCCGAGGGGACGGATCGTTTTGATGATTTGCAAAAGGAACTGGCGCTTCACTGCAGCGCCGACCTGGCCGCCGAGATCATTACCCAGGGCAAGAAGCGTATGAATCCTTAGGGCCCGTCCCGGAATAAGTCGTCGAGGCGCCCCTCCAGCAAGGAGCGGCGAGGGCGAATATCGGGTCATATTTAACGGAGACGTGACGCTGCTGGCGGGGATGGATCGATGGCTCGAGTGTCTATATTATTTTGGGACGGGCCCTTCGGGCCAGTTTTTTTTAAGGGTGATAGGTTAGCCTGCCAGGGAAGAGGGCCGTCAGTGAAGACGGTTCCATGCAGGGGAGCTACACATGTCCGTCAAGATCACCTTTCAGGGTCCACCCACCCGTCAGAAAAACGCCACCCTTTATCAGCACGCCCAGCAGGCCATGAAACTGGTTAGAGACGCGCGTGACCAGATGGCGGCTTACGACAACAAGGACAAGGTGGATATCAACTCGACACCGGGAACGGTGGTGGTGCCTACGGGGCAGTCGATTTCGATGTCTGACCACCTGGCTGGGGCGCTGTCCAAGCGCAACTACACCTCGATCAGCGGGCAAATGGTGGACGGCAAACTGGAAGCTCGCCTGACGGACAACGGTTATGGCAAGGCCCAAGTGACTTTTCAGGAAGATGACAAACAGGCCGTTTACACGGTGGAAACCAGTCCGGGCGGGCACTACCAATACCACCCGGGAACTCTCAAGGTTATTCAGGATAAAACCAGCGGCGCCATCGAGTTGGAACAGCAGGCTGATTTTCCCTGGAAGCTCACCTTCGCCTCCGGTGCCGTGGAGACAGAGCGCACTTTTGGGCCCAATGGCCCCACCGAGGTGGAGGACGCTCGCCTGTTCAAAACGGGAGAGCAGCTCAAAGCGACCATTGATGGAGAGATTGAGGCCCTGAGAAAGCTAGACAATGGCCCCAGCGACTTCGATCCGCAAGCCGGCAAAGTAGTCGTGGCGGGCTTTGGCACGACCAATTCTGACAATCTGGTCTACGGTCATATGGCCGGCGACTATCCCATTCCCACTGAAGCGTCTCTGACGCTGAGCCCTGAAACCGGCCAGGTGCAAAGCTACACACGCGGTTTTGGCGATCACAACGTCCTCTCCTATCATCGTGACGGGGACGTGGAAGTTTATCAGCGGGAACAGTTTCTGGCCTGCAACCGGATGGAAGTTCGTCCGGACGGCAGTCGTCTGGTGCAGGGCTTTCACCAGGCTCACCTGGGCAAAGTCGATCCGCAACTGTTTCGCCAGGAGTCTAAGGTTACCACGCGCTTGTTGCCGCGCATTCTCGACCTTGGTCACGCGGGACGCACCTTGACCCACGCCGGCCTGGCCGGGACGACCGCCGGGGTTCTCACCAGCCTGCTCACTTCAGCATCGCCCTCACTGGCCATAGGGGTTGGTTTGCTGGCTGCGGCCGGTGCCGCGGCAGCAACCAGTTCGGTGGCCTTGCGAGGTGTGGACGTAAATGATGGCGTCACTCGATTCGAAGGCCCCAACCCTATGGCCAACGCCCACCAAGCTTATGAAAACCTGGACATGGGATACTACAAAAGGACGACCCTGTGGGATAGCGAGCAAGGGCCCACCCGCGAGGATTGCATCGAATTCTTCAATCGGACCGAGACCGGCTATGGGGGTGGACTGGCTATCCTGAGCGACAAACTGGGGGAGAAGGGCGAACCTGCCCTGGTGATGGTTCCTAAAGACTTTCACTATCCCGTTCGCCTGGAGGAAAACGGCCTGTGGCTGCCCGGCGACGTACGTGTTCCCTATAGCTCCATCCGGGGCGTGAGCGAGTGGCGCTAGCCGATCAATAGCACCACGCTGCGCGCTGCCACCGTGTAGGTGGAGCCCACCAGCGGGCCTTGGCCCTGAATGCAAATATCGTCGGGCGCGGGCAGACTGGTATCGATCCATCGTTTCCAGTGGCCGCCCGGAACTTCAAACTGGAGGGGCTCCCAGAAGCTGTTGAGCATGCCGTGCAAGAGTTTGCGATCACCTGGCATTTTGGCAGTAAAGGCCAGGCTATGGGAAATGTCTCGCCAGTCGGGCTGATGCAGGCTGGTTCCGTGCCACTCTATGTCAGCCTGGGCCAGCAGTTCGGTCAGAGTCATACCCTGGTTGGCCCCGGGATCGCGTCCCACTCGATAAGCGATTAATGTACTCGAAAAACGCAACAGATCGGCGCGCCGCTCGACCAGACTCCAGTCGAACCAACTCATTTCGTTATCCTGGCAGTAGGCGTTGTTGTTGCCCCACTGGCTGCGACGAACTTCGTCGCCCATCAAAATCATGGGCGTACCCAGCGCCAGCAAGTTGAGGGTGAGAAAATTTCTCACCTGCTGATTGCGCAACGCTTCCACGGTGGGGTCTGAGCTGGGTCCTTCCTGTCCGCAGTTCCAACTTCGATTGTCGTTGCTGCCGTCGCGGTTGTCTTCGCCGTTGATATCATTGTGTTTGCGCTCATAACTGACCAGATCATTGAGGGTAAAACCGTCGTGACAGGTGACGAAATTGATGCTCTGCTCGGCCTCCCGTTCTTCGTGGGCGAAAAGATCAGGACTGCCAAGCAGGCGTTGGGCCAGGGGGCGCACCATCCCGTTCTCCCCACGAAAAAAGCCGCGCACATCGTCGCGGAACTTTCCGTTCCACTCCATCCAACTGTCGCCCACAAAACTGCCCACCTGATACAGACCGGCCGCGTCCCAGGCCTCGGCGATCAGCTTGGTGCCGGCCAAAATCGGGTCCGATTCGATGTCCCACAAAATGGGGGGATCTTTAACCGGGCGTCCCTGACCATCGCGCGAGAGAATGGAAGCCAGGTCAAAACGAAATCCGTCAACGTGCATGTCCTGCACCCAGTAGCGCAAACTGTCCAGGATCAGGCGTCGCACCACCGAGTGATAGCCGTTCAGGGTGTTACCGCACCCGGTATAGTTCGCCAGCAGTGTCGGTTGGTTAGGATCGGCCAGGTAATAGGTCGAGCGGTCCAGGCCCTTCCAGCAGAAGGTGGGGCCATCCGCTCCCCCCTCGGCGGTATGGTTATACACCACGTCGAGTATCACTTCGATGCCGGCCCGGTGGAGGGACTTGACCATGTCTTTAAACTCTTGAATCTGGGATAGCGGGTCGCGGCTGAGGCAATAACCAGGATGGGGCACAAAGAACGAAATGGGCGAGTAGCCCCAGTAGTTGCTCAGTCCGGCAGGTCCGTCCTGGCTATCGAACTGAAAAACCGGCAGCAGTTCGACGGCGGTGATTCCCAATCGCTGCAGATACGGAATTTTTTCCACCAGTCCGGCGTATGTCCCCCGCCGGGCTGGATCCAGTCCCGAGTTGGGATGGCGCGTGAATCCTCCCACGTGCATTTCGTAAATAACGGTATTGGCAAAGGGGCGGCGTAGCGGCGCGTCACCTTCCCAGTCATAAGCGCTGCGGCGGTCCACCACCACGCTTTTCATGGCGGTGGCCGTGTTGTCGCCAGCCCGGGCGGCGGCCTGGCGGTCGTAGCCGGAGGGGATGGCCACCGCCCGGGCATAGGGGTCGAGCAGAAGTTTGTGGCCGTCAAAACCCAGTTGGGCCGGACCGTGGGCGCGCCAGCCATAGATCTGATGGGCCTTCAGCCCGGCGACTTCCACGTGCCAGTAATGATAGCTACGGTTGCGGCCCGGATCGAGAGCAATGACGCGGGCCGGGCTTCTGTCTTCGGCACTCTCAAAGAGCAGCAGTTCCATACCTGTGGCGTCCCGCGAGTAGACCGAAAAGTTGACTCCCGTAGCGGTCAATACGGCACCACACGGAAAACTGCGTCCTGTGGCAGTGGGTCCAGGTGTTTTCATGCGTGTCTATTCTGGAGGCGGACCAATTTCCCCACCTTGGCACAGAGGGAGATCAGCCCGGTTGCAGCAGGGCGAGTGCCTTCTCAAAGTCATACTGCTTGATCGCCTGATCCAGTCTGCCAAAGATCTCCTCACCCAGTGCCGAGCGCAGCAGCTCGCGATGGTCCTCTACCAGGTCGTTGGACTCACTGTCGTCGTTAGCCAATAATTGACGCAGTTGAGTCAGCAGTGGGGCCGCCCGTTCCAGGTCTTGGGGGCCCGAGGGGAGGGAGGTGACCCCTGCGGGCAAGGCCGCCTGAATGTCGTGAATCAACTGACCAAGGGCAGCCTCAAAGGGGAGGAGCTTTTGTTCGACGGTTTCGCGGGCGGCTCCGCCGGCCACGGCTTTCTCCACCTCTTCGGCCAATTTCTGCAGCGCACTGGCGCCGATGTTGCCACATACGCCTTTGCTGGAATGAGCGGTTCGTTCGGCCGTGGCCCGATCATTTTGTTCCAAAGCTCGTCGAACTTCGCCGGCCGCGCCTTGTTGATTGCTCACAAATTTGCTGAGCATTTTTAGGTAGAGCGGCATCTTGCCCAGCACTCGACGCAGGCCCAACTGGATATCGAGCCCGGCGATGGGGGGCAATTCGGCGGTCCGAGCAGCGGCCGCCGACTCCGCTTGGGCCGGTGCTGCAGTCAAGCGGGGCTTGATCCACTGGAGCAAGGCCCTAAAAAGGTCGTCGGGCTCAATCGGTTTAGCCACATGGCCATTCATTCCGGCCTCGGCGCACCTTTCTCGATCCTGCTGCATCGCGTTGGCCGTCATGGCCACGATGGGCAGATTTTGAAAGCGCGGATCCTTGCGAATTTCGAGGGTGGCTGCCACCCCGTCCAGCACAGGCATCTGCATGTCCATGAGTACCAGGTCGTACTCTTTCTGGGAAACTTTTTCTACGGCGATGAGACCGTTGTCGGCGATGTCGGTTTCCAGCCCGGCTTCGCTTAGCAGTCCAGTCGCCACTTCTTGATTGAGTTCATTGTCTTCGACCAGCAGGATGCGCGCCCCGGCGATGCTCGTCAACTGGCTGGCCAGGCTGGAACCCTCGCGCTGGGGACCGCCATCTTGAGCACTTTGTCCTCCTAAGATTCGCACCGTCGTGTCAAAGAGAACGGAGGCGTTGACCGGCTTGGTCAAAACGTGCTCGATTCCGGCTGTTTCGGCCTGATGCACAACCTCTTCGCGTCCATAGGCGGTGACCATAACGATGTGGGGGGCCTGCACCAGTTTCAACTGTTGGATGGCCCGGGCGGCGGCAATCCCATCCATTTCGGGCATTTCCCAATCCATATAGATCATCTCGAAGGGTTTGCCCGCTGCCGCCGCGTTGATTACGGCCTGAATGGCCTCCCTGCTTCCGGGCGCCTGCATCACCTCGAAGCCGATCTTGTCCAGCATGTCGTGCAGCACATTGCGGGCCGTCTCGTGATCGTCCACCACCAGTACTCGACGCGCTCGCAGGTCGGGGGCCAGCAGGCGCCGCTGCACCCTTTGAGTGGCCTTACCCAGGCGGGCCGTGAACCAGAAATTGCTGCCCTGGCCGGGTCTGCTTTCCACGCCTACCTCCCCTTGCATCAAGTTGGCCAACTGCTTGGCAATGGCCAGTCCCAGGCCGGTGCCTCCATATTTGCGGCTGGTCGAGGTGTCGGCCTGTTGGAACGACTGAAACAGCCTGCCCTGCTGTTCCGGGGTCAGACCCAGGCCGGTATCTTTCACCGTGAAGCGCACAAAGACGTCCTTTTCGGTCTCACTTAGCACTTTGGCACCGATGACGATTTCGCCGTGATCCGTGAACTTGACTGCGTTGTTGGAGTAGTTGATGAGAATCTGTCCCAGCCGCAGTGAGTCCCCTTTGAGAAATTTTGGGAGGGCGTGGTCGATGTCAAAAATAAGCTCCAGACCCTTGGCCGAAGCCTTCTCAGCGATGAGATTGGCCAGGTTGTCGAGCACCCTGTCCATCTCAAAATCGCTGCTCTCGATGGTGAGTTTACCGGCTTCAATTTTGGAAAAGTCGAGAATGTCGTTGATGATGCCCAGCAGGTGTTGTCCCGATTGCTGAATCTTGCGCACATAGTCGCGCTGGCGAGGGGTCAAATCGGTATTCAAAGCCAGGTGCGAAAGTCCGATGATGGCATTCATGGGGGTCCGGATTTCGTGGCTCATGTTGGCCAGGAAGTCCGATTTCATACGGGTTGCGCCTTCGGCCTGTTCTTTGGCGCGGCGCAATTCGGTGACGTCAAAAAACCAGCACAGCACGCAGGGGGCATCCTCATAACGTACATGGACGTAAGAAGCCAGCACCCAGACGTCTTCCCCTAGAAGCGTTTTGAGGCCGACGGGCCGGTTAAAGATGTCCTTGCCTTGGAGAATCTGGCTGCGCACATCCTCAAAGCACTCTATTTCCTGATAGATTTGGGGTGAATGGCTGCCGATCAATTGGGTCAGCTCGCTCTTTACCAGATCTGCATAGGATTGATTGGCAAAGAGCACTTCCAAAGTTTCTGCGTTAGACACTCTAACCGCCACAGGACTGGACTCCAGCATAAAGCGAACTTGCCTCTCACTGGCTTTGATGCGTTCTTCCACGCGTTTATGTTCGCTAATGTCTTGCGTCACACCAAACATGTCGGTGGCCTTGCCATTGGCGTCGCGGGCGACATGGCCAACGGCGTTGATCCAGGCCACCTTGCCGTCGATGGGACGCAGATAGGGATAGGTTGCGTCGTAGCGGGCAACCTTTCCGTCCACCGCATCCTTAAAGTTGTCCATGGTCTGTTGGGCGATTTCCGGGTCGCAGACCTGAATCCGACTCCACCATTCGTCGATCAGGTGATAGCGCCAATCGGGTTTGGGATGCTCGCCAAAGATGGCGGCGGCACGCTCCGAGGAATTGAAGTAGCCCGAATCATCCAGGGGAACATGCCAGTAACCCGCCCGGCTGAGATCGAGAGCCGTGTCGGAGAGGAAGTGGGCATGGCGAATCTGGTCTTCCAGCTCCACCCGAGAGCTGATATCGCGGATGGAAGCGCAGGCGCACAGGCCTGTTCCCTCCAGGCTGGGCAGTTGACTCAGACCAGCCTCGATGGGAAATTGCGTACCGTCTTTGCGCAGTCCATGGAGACGCCGGGCGCTTCCAGACATTCCGCGAACTTCGCCAGGACTCAAGAATGAGGCACGCTGGGCGGCATGGCCCGACCGATAGGCCTCAGGCACGAGTTGGTCGACGTTGAGTCCCACAAACTCGTCGTGTGCATAGGCAAAAATCTGTTCCGCCTGCGGATTGGCCAACACGATGGTGCCCTTATCGTCCACCACCAGCATTCCGTCTGGAGCCGATTCGATAATGCCCCGGTACCAGGCCTCCGTCAGCTTCAACTCGGCCTGTTGGGCGTCGAGTTCTACGGTCTGCTCTTCTAATTGGGCCGCTTGCGCTTCCATGCGTTGGGCTTGTTCCTGGGTGTCCTTGAGCAGACGGTGGCTTTCCATGCTGCGTTCTAAAATCTCCATGCTCATGGCCAGTACGGGCATCAAGCCGTCGAGCAGACTGATTTCGTGCTCGGCAAAGGGGCGAAAGCTGGCCAGTTCCAGTACCCCTTGAACGTTGTCGGTGTGCAAAATGGGCAGAACGGCGATAACCTTTGGGGAGGCATCCCCCAGACCTGAACCGATCTTGACGTAGTCTTCGGGGGGATTGGTCAGCGTGATGGGGGCTCGCTCCTTGGCGCACTGTCCCACCAGCCCCTCTCCGATGGCGAAGGATTGACTCAGGTTCTTGCGCTCCCGGTAGCCATAGCTGCCCAGTAAAGTGAGCCGCCTGTCCAGGTCCTGGTAAAGGTACACGACTCCGTGACCGATGTTGAGCAGCGGAGCCACACTCGACAACAGGCTCTGGGCCAGTTCCTCAAAGGTGGGGGCTTGCTGAAGTCGGGCCGAAATCTCGGCCAGGTGAGCTTTTACCCAGGCCTGGCGCTCGGTCTGGCGGGCTCCCTGTTGAAGAATCTCTATGGAGCGGGCCATGGCCCCCACTTCATTGGGATATTCCGTGCAGGGGACTGCCAAGTCCAGTTGACCCTTTGCCAGGCTTTCCACGGTTTTGCGCAGACGCTCACTGGGACGACGGATGGTGGCGGCCACAAAGAGCCCAAAAGGTAGTCCGAGCAAGCCCAGGCCCAGCAGCACAAAAGTGCTGTTGCGGCTCTGATCATAAAGGTGAGCGGCGCGTTCGGAGGCCTGCCTGGCGGCCTCTTCTTTGCTCTTGCACATGGTCCCCAGCAGATCGTCCGCGCTCTGGATAACGTGTTGAAATTCGGCGCTCGACACAAATACAAACGCTTCCTGGCGATGTTTTTCTTGATCGTTAAGAGCGAGAGCCTGATCGATGTTGCTCTTGTAGGTAGCGAAGACTCTCTTGAATTCGGCCAACTGTTTCTCGGAGTCCTCCCCCCCCCATCGCTGCCCTGCCGTCAGTTCACTTTCCAGACGGTCCTCGGCGGCGAACAAAGCCTGACGATACTTCTCTCGGTCGCTGGGAGTGATGGCCTGCATGGCCTGTCGGTAGGAGCGGCCCATGTAAATGAGGTTAATGTTGGCTTCTTTGATATGCGAGATTCCCATCAGTTCGCGCTCGTAGACTTGACGGGTTTGCGCGCTCAAAGTGCTCTGCACCCGAAGCCCATGGGCGGCCAGACCGAAGAAAAGGGCCAGCACATAGCCGAATCCGGCCAACAACTTGGTATTGAGGGTCAGCTTCTCGGCGGTGGTTGTTACATTCACTCCGTTGCTCCCACGGGCCTCAGGCAGCCCGGCGCCGGTAAATACGGTGGCATGCATCGACAGGCCGGAAAAGAGAATGACCCACCAGGCCCACCCTCTCGGCCGGACCGATAAACAGCAAGCCTTGAGGGCCCAGCGCCTGATGGAATTTTCGCATCAACTGTCCTTGCACCTCGCTGTTCAGGTAGATCAAAAGATTGCGGCAACTGATCAGGTCCAGGTTGGTCGGGGCCACGTCGGTCAAGACATCCTGGAAGCTAAATCGACACATGCTGCGCAGGGGTTCGCGCACTCGGTATTTTTGGCCTGTGCGCTCAAAGTATCGATCCAACCACGGCGGGTCAACCTCTTTCACCGAGGCGGCCGCATAGCTTCCCTGGATGGCGCTGGCCAGGGCTTCCCGGTTGAGGTCGGTGCCCTGGATCCAAACCCCTATTTGTGAAATTTTGGGGCCCAAAATCTCGCACATCAGCAAAGCCAGAGTGTAGGTCTCCTCTCCGCTGGCGCAGCCCGGCGTCCAGATGCGCACCGCCTCGCCTGGCGACTTGCCGGCCAGTGATTCTTTCAGGCAGTCCTGAAGAGCGTAAAACGACTCGCGGTCTCTGAAAAAGTTGGACAGGGAAACCAGAAAGTGGGTCTGCAACGTTTTGACCTCGGCGGGATCGTGGGCCAACCGACTGGCGTAGAGCTCCAAACTTGGAGACTTGATCGCCAACATGCGTGTATGGATGCGGCGCAGCAGTGTCTCCGGTTTGTAGCCTTTGAAATCGATGCCGGTAGTTCGGTGAACGGTGTCCAAGATCTCGGGCAGGCCGCCCCCTTGCACCGGGGGGCAAATGGTATCGGCGACCTGGCGCGCAATCTGCTCGGGACTGAGGACGTGATGGACGAGACCGGCCCTGATGGCCGCGCCCGGCATTCCGTTGAAGCGGGCGCAGGCTGGGTCCTGTGCAAGGGTCAGGCCGCCATGGGCCTGGATGGCACGGCAGCCGGACACTCCATCAGAACCCGCCCCCGACAAGATGATGCCAATGGCATGACGACCAAATTCGGCCGCTATGGAGCAAAACAGACGAGAGACCGAAGGGGTCGACGGGCTGTCTCGCGCAGGTTCTTTGAGAACTATCCTCTGGCCCTCAACGGTGCAGTCTTTTCCAGACGGAACAAGATAGACTTTGTCTGCCTGTAACGCTTCGCTGCTGCGAGCGATGCACACCTCCATCAGGCTTTGTCGGGCCAGCTGGCGGGCCAACAGCTCGGTCTGCCCGTCCATCCTCTGGTGATTGGCCAGAATGCATGCCAGTCGGCCTTGTCTGGGCAACTGAGACAATAATTTCAGACACGCCTGGACGCCTCCGGCCGACGCACCGATACCGGCTACCCATAGCTTGTTGCGCGACTTGTGTGTTGAAATCGGTGCGACTCTCTCCTGTCGGCCTGCCTTCCTCGCGTGTGGCAAAATCGCCTGGAAGGAGCAGGAGCCATTCGATCGAATCTCATCAGCCGTGTTTTCGTCCGACCCAAGCAAATTGCCAACCGTTCTGGTAGTGGATGACACGCCAGAGAACCTCACACTCATGAGCGGGCTGCTCAAGGAAACCTACCGGGTGAAGGTGGCCAATGGTGGCGAGCGGGCGCTCAAAATAGCTATGTCAGAGGCCCCTCCCGATCTGATTTTGCTCGACATCATGATGCCGGAGATCGACGGGTATGAGGTTTGTCGACGACTCAAGGCCGACCCCAGGAGCGTTGACATCCCCGTTATCTTTCTGACCGCCAAGAGTGAGGTGGCAGACGAGACGCTTGGCCTGGAGATGGGCGCCGTTGACTACATTACCAAACCCATCAGTCCCCCTATCGTACTGGCCAGGGTGAAGACTCAATTGGCCATGAAGCGAGTTGCCGATTTCCTGCGCGATCAGAACCACTACCTGGAGTCCGAGGTGCGGCGTCGCACCGAGGAAGTAACGGCCATTCAGGAAGTGACCATTCACGCCATGGCTTCGCTGGCCGAGACGCGGGACAGTGACACCGGCAATCATATTCGGCGTACCAAGCATTTTCTGAGACTGCTGGCCGAAAAGGTTCGTTACAATCCACGCTTCTCTGATTTTCTTTGCGACAGTACCATTGATATGCTCTACAAGTCGGCACCGCTGCATGACATCGGTAAGGTGGGCATTCCCGACCGTATCTTGCTCAAGCCAGGGCGCTTTGAGCCTCACGAGTTTGAGATTATGAAGACCCACACCACACTGGGGCGAGACGCCATCGTGCGGGCCGAACAAGAATTGGGCCTGGAGGTGGAGTTTCTTCGCCACGCCAAAGAAATTGCTTATTACCATCAGGAGAAGTGGGACGGCAGCGGTTACCCGGAGGGATTATCGGGCGAAAAGATCCCCCTGTCCGCCCGCCTCATGGCCGTAGCCGATGTCTATGATGCTCTCGTCAGTCGGCGGGTCTACAAAGAGGGCATGCCCCACGAGAAGGCCGTCCAGATTATTCTGGAGGGTAAAGGCAGCCATTTTGACCCCGATCTGGTCGACGCGTTCCTGGAATTGCAACCGGAATTTCAAGAGATTTCCCGCCGCTATGCGGATACTGTCCACGAACTCGAGGTCAAGGCCGAACAACTCTCCACCTTCGAATCGAAGTAGTTCTGGTCCGGGTTGCCCGACCGGTCACAGGGGATTCCCCTCCAGCACCAGAATCTCGGCCTGGGCTCGGCGCAACCGTCTCGACAGTTCGCGGCCCAGGTTCCAGAGCAGCCTGGTCGCCAGCGACGGATGGTCATGACGTAGTAATTCTAACTTTTGGCTGCTCATGTGGTAGACGGTAATGTCGCTATCTGCACTCAGGTCGGCGGTTCGAGGGCGCCGTTCCAGCACGCCCATTTCACCAATGATGGAGCCAGGCCCAAAGGTGGCCAGTCGCCTCGAGCGCGAGTCGGATAGGTCCACCCGCGCGCTGACGGTACCCTCGATCAGCAGGAAGAAGCCGGTAGCCGCCTCACCGCCCCGGGCCAACCATTCTCCTCGTGCGATTTGCAGGCGATCCAGGTGCCCCAGCAAAGTCTGAATTTCGTTCTCATTCATGCCCTCGGTGAGTTCCATGTCGGACAACTGCATGGCTGCGCCTGGCTCAGGCGCTTCTGGTGAATCCCATAAAATTCCGTTCTCAGCCCACTCCAGGGCCTGATCCAGGTCAGGAAAGATAAACTTCTCTCCAATCACCTTGAGAATGTCCAGGTCCTCTAAAAAAGCCCAGCGCGGGCCCTCTTTTACGATGCTGCATAGGGCCAGTTGCCGGCCGGAATCCTGGACTTCTTCCTGAATGAGTTGGAGCACGCGTGCTCCCGAGCTGTCAACTTCTACCACTCGGCGAAAATCCACAATGATGCGGCGGGCCTGGCTAAAATCGCGGACCGTGACGGCGAGTTCGTCCGCGGATCCAAAGAACAGGGGGCCATGGAGTTCCAGAATGACGGTCGCGGCACCGCCCTTGTCCAAGATTTCAATCTCTTGAATACTCCGTTCCCGGCGCGAATATAGGGTGTTGCCATAGTGAACCGTGCCCACCACCGAACCGCGCATCTTGCCGATGAACAGGGCGGCCGCAACCAGCAAACCGATGCCTACCGCCACGATCAGGTCCACGGTCACGGTAACCGCTGTGACCAGCGCCACCACGCCAAGATTTACCGCGATTTCCCGCTTCTGGCGGGCGGTGCCGACCAGCTTAAAGGCCAGACTACCGCTCCACTGATCGATCATGCGCACAGCCGTGACGATCAGAATTCCGGCCAGCACCACCAGGGGAATTTTGCCCGCGAGCGGTGCAAACAGACTCACCACCAGCAGCAGCACGACGCTGTGAGTCAAGCCCGAAAGCCGGGTGCGACCACCGGCACCAATGTTTACCATGGTGCGCACGGTGGCCCCCGCTCCGGCAATGCCACCGAAACATCCCGAGGCGAAATTGCCGATGCCTTGACCCAGCAGTTCACGGTTGGAATTGTGGCGGGTGCGTGTGGCCGCATCCGCTACGATGGAGGTGAGCAGCGAATCCAGCGATCCCAGTACGGCCAACACCATGGCGGGGCCCGCGAGCAGGGGCAGGTAGTCGGTCAGACCAGGAAAAAGGAGCAGGTAGGTGGGCTTGGGAAAGCCGCTGGGGATGTGACCGATAACCGCCCCCATCTCTCCCGCAGCGGGTATGGAAGCCAGATAGTAGACCGCCGTGCCCAATACCAGGCCGACCAGCGCACCGGGCACCACTTTGGTGATCTTTGGGGCCCAAAAGACCGTGGCGATGGTGGCCAGGCCAGTGGCCAGGGTCCACCACGAAATCGGAGTCTTACCGCTCAGGATGGCTCCGACCGAGGCTGCACCGGATATCCCAAGCATAGGCCCGATCTGGCTGTTAAAAATGAGAATCGCGATGCCGTTCATAAAGCCAGCCACGACCGGGTAGGGGATGTATTTGATCAAACTCCCCAGTCGCATGCCGCCAAGCAGCCCCTGCAGGAGCCCGGCCAGAGAGATGGTCATGAAAGCGGCTGGCATGCGCATCTCGGCAGGAATGCTCGACAGAGTCCCATCTGCAAAGAGGGTGGCCAAGACCACGGTCATGGGGCCGGTGGGACCGGTGACCTGGCTGGGCGTGCCCCCAAAGAGAGCCGCGAAAAGGCCGGTAAAAATGGCCCCATAAAGCCCCGCCAAAGCCCCCTGCGAGCGATATTCAGGACCCAGTGGAGAAAAGGCCAGCACCCCAAAGGCGATGGCCAGGGGCAGGGCAATAATGGCGGCGGTCAACCCACCAAACAGGTCGCCTCGGACCTGTGGACTAAACAGTTTCATGATCGTTCTCCCGGCCGCTGCGGCGGCGGATGGCGCTGTCAGAATGTCAGGCGAAAAAACGCGCCGCAGGTGGGGTCGCGGGGCGAGGGCGGTGCTGAGGCCGGTTCGCGTAGAATCAGTCCTGCGGGTGGGACCGGCCAAACCTGACGCATAATACCTGGCATAGCCCCGACCTTTGCCAAGTATCAAAACTTCCCTACCCTGAAACGAGGCTCGCAAAGACTTGCTGCCACGGGAGGTGGGTAGCCATCCCTTCCCTTCCCAGTGGACTACAAAGCCGGGAACCGGATTACACTGGGAAGAGCGGGCTCAAGTAGGAACAATAACTCCTGGAGGTGCTACTACGATGGGCAGGTTTCTATCCGATATACTGGACTGTTTTTTGGACAACTCTACTCTGTCGTGGCCAGTTAAGCTGCTGATTAGCCTGGGCCTGGGCATTCCCTTGCTAGTATTCCTGGGCGATTATTACGACTATTTTTAGAGCATTGCACATCTGGACCGAGGAGCGTGTGGACTTGGCGCGTTAGAGTAATTCTGGCGCCCAGGCTCATTCTGCTATCAGCGCTGCAGGGGCCAGGCGATAATCAAAATAAACAGATCTTTGCTCCGCTGCTCACAATGGGCGCATTGACGGGCTACGCGTCGGGATTGTTTATGGCTGGTTGGGCGCCAGATCTGACGCCTTCTCCCGATTTGTTGGCCGTGGTGGGCATGGCGACCGTGCTGGCTGGCTCCGTCCGCGCTCCGCTGACAGGCGTGGTGCCGATCGTGGAGATGACCGGACAGTCCGGAGTGCTAGCACCGTGGTGTGGAAAGTTACTCTGGCGAAATGCGCCGGGTGATTTCTTTGACCATCTCCATTACTTCAACGGGCACCGCCAGAACCACGGTATTGGATGGGCTTGAGCCCAGGCCATCCAGGGTTTGCAACGTTCTGAGCTGCATCGATCCGGGGCTTGCCGCCATGGTCTGGGCGGCAGTGGCCAGGTTGAGAGCTGCGGCGGCATCCCCCTCGGCCTTGGTAATGGTAGCGCGTTTTTCGCGTTCGGCGGAGGCCTGCCTGGACATCATTCGTTTCAGGTCCTCGGGCATATTGATGTCCAGCAGTCGGATAGAGTCGACATGAATGCCCCAGGCCTGACCACGCGACTCCACTACCTCGGCGATTCTGGCCTGGATCTGGTCTCGTTCCGAGAGCAATTCGTCAAGAGTCATCGAACCGATGACATCTCTCAGGGATGCCTGCGAATATTGGGCGATAGCAAATCGGTAATCTTGAACCGTCACGGTAGCCTTTTCCGGGTCCTGGACGGTAAAAAAAAGGACGCCGTCGACGTTCACCGGGACGTTGTCCCTTGTGATCACTTGCTGGTGAGGAATTTCCATGGTCAACAGACGGGTGTCTACAAAACGCACATTGTCCACGACGGGAAAGACCAGCAGCACTCCCGGACCTTTCAAGCCATGGAATCGACCCAGGCGTAAAATGACTCCGCGTTCCCATTGGGCAGCGATGCGCACAACGCGGCTGGCATAGGTGGCCAGGAGTATGGAGAAGATCTGGCTGATGACGGCACCCCAGCTTGCCGCCGCGAGAGAGTTCAGAAAAAGGGAAAGCAGAGAAGCGAGAAGCCAGACCCCCAGGAATATCAGCACCCTCAGGGGACCACCCAGAGAGATATGCTCGCCCGGTTGAGGTAATGTCCGCGAGGTCAGTCGTTGAATGTCTGCATCGGCAGGGGCCATGGTGGAGTATTCCCTCTCTACCCGGTTGCTCCCTTGGTGGCCTGATGGCACGCTGGCTTGGGGGTTTTGTCTAAGGGGCGAACCAACCGGCAAGTTCGCGTCAATAAATGACAGGGTTGTGCGGCCACGGATAGATGGCGATCTGTCCATCCTGGCCGGCCGCAGCCAGCCACTGGTGATGCAAAGCAAGGCAGCGGATTTCGCCTTGATGCTGCCCTAGCAGCAGCCGGTTGGGTCCCCAAAAGTGGACCTGCTTGTCTGCACCGCCACTGATCAAGCCGCGCTGGCTGATCCAGCGTTTTGGCGACATCAAGCGATTGGTTGAGCAGACGCTGGACCCCATGGTGGCCGCTCATTTTAAGAATGTGGGCCAGACTCGCACTCTGATTCAGTTGATTCAAGACCGCACCGAGATCCAGAATCAGGCTTCGATGGAGATGAAAGAGAAATTTCGGACTTATGACCTGGAATTGGAGGAAGTTCTTATTGGAACTCCCGCTCCTTCGGCCGGTGACAACAGGATCGAGGACATTTTGACGCAACTCCGGTTGCGCCAGATCGCAGAGGAACAGGTGGTGACTTACGCCCAACAGGAAAAGGCCTCGGTCAAGGAACGCGAACTGCGCGAAGCCGAATCTCGGGCGCGTCAACAACAGTCGATCACCGAGTCGGAACTGGCCATTCAGGTGCAGAGCAACGAGGGGAAGGCTGCTTACCAACGAGCCCTGCAGGATGCCGAGAGAGTGCGCACTCTGGCCGAGGCGGAAGCCTCCAAGACGCGCTTTATGGCCCAGGCCCAGGCCGATAACAATCGTGCTCTGGCCGAAGCGGAAGCCGCCAATATTCGGGCTCTGGGTGAGGCCGAAGCTGACCGGACCTTGCGCATCGGTCGAGCCGAAGCTGAAGCCATCCTGGAAAAGGTTCGGGCTTATGGCGGCCCGCGCTACCAACTGACCCAACAAGTGATGAACCGCTTTGCCGAGGCCGTTGAAAAGTCCGGCGTGGACCTGGTGCCCCGGGTGATGATTTCGGGCAATGGCGAGCATTCGGCGGGCGGCAATGCTATGGAAGCCTTGATGACCATGCTGCTCTCCGAAAAGATGGGTATCCCTCTGGAGACCCAGAGCAACGGAAATCAGCCGGTCCTTTCCTAAGCGAAGGTCCGAGGACCCCGGGCAACCGGGGTCCATTTCTTGTAGCTGCTCCGGTTCATTGGTTTCCACTTCACTGGAAATAATTGCCAGACAGTCGGTTGCGATCTTGGCCGTCTGTTTACGTCCCCAAGGCCCACAGGGTGCCGGTGGCCTTGCTGGGTAGCGACATGCCGCACCTGCCCAGTTCGTGGGTCGAAAGAGCCGTTCAGCACCGGCAAGCCGACGTGGTAGTGGGGGCCAGCCAGCGATGGTGGATACTATTTCATGTGTCTGTCTCGCCCTTTGCCGCTTTTGCGATATTGAGTGGAGCAGCGCGTTTAAGCCAGACTCTGGCTCTGGCTCTCAAGCACAAGTTGCGTGCCCTTCTTCTGCCTGTCGACTGCGATGTCGACACTCTGGCCGAGTGGCAAGAACTGGCCGTGAGGGTGCGCAGCGGCGAAGTCGAAGAAAATCTGCTACCTCGAACGGCCTGGTGGGAGGAACTTGCTGGCTGGAACATCAGTGCTAGTTGGTTCCTGGCTGCCGCAAATGGCGAAGCCTCCCAGACCCCTCCAGGCGTCGGTGGGTAGACTGATTTTCGGGGTCAAATTGGAGAAAGAACTCCTCGCCGATGACAAGGCAGAAACTCTTTGCGCTTATTCTTTTAGGCCTGGTGTGCGCTTCCTGGCAGATTTCCGGTGCTTACGGAAGCGAGCTAGCCATTGGTCGTCGAGCGCCAGAGATCAAGGCTCAGAGTTGGCTCAATAGTAAGCCGCTATCGCTGGCAAAGCTGCGCGGCAAAGTGGTGGTGGTTGAGTTTTGGGCCACCTGGTGTCCCCCTTGCCGTCACAGTATTCCTCACCTGAGTAAGCTATACGATACTCAGACCCATGGCCTATCTATGTTTTGCACCAGGAGGGCCGCAAGGCTCGGCCAAGGGTGCGTGGTGCGCGCCTGACCCGATGTTACAGGTTGTACAAGAGGCGAATATTTACAGGCAAAGCGACCTTCCCCTTGCGCTCCAGGCTACCGGGCTGATATGATCGTGCACACGTATACGTGTATGGAGGTTGAACGTGCACAAGCGAATGACCATTACTCTAGACGAGGCGGTCTACGATGGGCTGGTACGGGTGATAGGGCGTCGCAAAATCAGTCAGTTCCTCGAAGATCTGGCTCGGCCTCACGTCACCGGACCCGATGACCTGGCCTCGGCCTACCAGGCGATGGCTAAGGACAGCAAACGTGAAGCCGAGGCTCTTGAGTGGTGCAACTCCCTGATCGGAGATGTCCAATAGTGCAACGGGGAGAGGTATGGTGGGTCGATTTCGAACCCTCTTTCGGCAGTGAGATCCAGAAAACCAGGCCTGCGGTCATCGTCAGCAATAATGCTTCCAATGCCTCCCTCAACCGGTTGCAAGTCCTGCCGCTCACCAGCAATACCGGACGGCTATATCCCAGCGAGGCAATAGTAGCCATTGCAGGCAAGGAGAGTAAGGTCATGGCAGACCAACTGACCACCGCTGACAAGAGAAGGTTCAAGTCCCGACTGGGGCGGTTATCGGCAACCGACCTGAGAGCAGTGGAGAAGGCCATCCAGATTCAACTGAGCCTGCCCACCTGAGCGCCAGACAGGTTGAGGTAGGCTTGCTCTTCGTTGTCGGAGTCAGGCAGTCGCTTGAGCACCGCGCCAGCCACCTTCCCCCAGGTCCAGAAATACTTCGCACCTGCAGAGTCGAGGGAGCTTGGAAGATGTTAAGCAGAAGGCGAAGATTTACGGTTTGCCGCCCTGGCTGGTCTGGATAGCCGGCCTTTCTCAATGACTGCATGTCGCCGTCGCTCACCAAAGACGGGTCTTTAGAGCGCAGTCTATCAAGGGCTGTATACGAGGCTCCAGCGAAGCGCTGGCGAGGTCCCGCAGCATTTCAGCCAACACTCGTCATCGCGAAGAAGTAAACGGAAAGCCTCCCCGTGATGCTGTATTCAAAGGAAATTCGCCAGGTTGTTCGCACTACCAGACAATGAAATCGAAGAAAGGCTTTGGGAGTCGGGTAAATGTTTAGCGGCTTTGCCCCGGAGGGGGTCTCCTGGCTTCGGGAGCTTCAAGAAAACAACAGCCGAGACTGGTATCAAACTCACAAAGAGACCTACCGAATCGGCCTGGACGAGCCCGGGCGGCAACTGCTGAATTTCGTCGAAGGCAAGCTTGCTGGCTACGCTGGCAAGCTGTTTCGCCTGCATCGAGATCTGCGTTTTAGCCAGGACAAGAGGCCCTACCATTGTCACCTTCGCATCGCCTGGAGCTCAACAAATCGAGCATCCCTTTTTTTCTCGCTGGAGCCGGACAAGCTGATTTTGGGCAGCGGTGGGCTGGTTTTCGACGCGAGTCAACTGGCGGGCTTCCGCCGACGCGTTATCGCCGAACCGGACAGTTTGAGCACTTTGCTGGCGCCCTATCGCAACTCTGGCTACCACCTCAGCCCACCCGAACTCAAACGAGCGCCTGCGGGGTTGTCAGGGGAAGGCGCGGCCAGCCAGTGGCTGCGCCACAAAAGCTTGTGCCTGTGGCGCGAAGTGCCCATCCCGCCAGTCCTGTATACCGCTCAAGCGGGCGATTGGTGCTGGGAGCAATGGCGGGCTATGGCCCCCTTTCGAGGCTGGCTGGATCTGGCCTGGGAGGCCCCGGATGCCCTTTGACGCCGGCCTAGCCTGCCGGCTGCAAGCCATGTTCGGGCACCTTCCCGAACTGGTTGAAACCAGGATGTTCGGCGGCTTCGGCTACCTTCATCAGGGCAATATGTGCGTCGGTATCTATTACGACTCGCTCATCTTGAGAGTGGGTGTCGCCGCCGCTGAGTCGCTAGGGCGGGAAGAACACGTTGGCCCCATGGACATCACCGGAAAGCCGATGAAAGGCTGGGTGAAGGTGGCCGCAGAGGGAACGACGGAGGACGACGCACTGGCACGCTACTGTCGCTATGCGCTGAATTTCGTAGCCACTTTGCCAGCCAAAAAGCCGGCCCGCTGACGGCCTGCCAGGAAGCAAAGGCCGCCCTACCTGATCGAGGGTGCCGTAAAGCGGCAAGAAGATCGAGAGCGGTGGCTTCGAGCTGACGTAGAGCTTGTTTGAGGGGCTTGCAGTTTTTGTGGGCTTTGCTCAGGACCAGGGACCGAGGCAAGGTTGGGTGCCAGACCGGAGCGCAGGAGCCAGGTTCGAAAGATTTCTTTGAGGCTGAGAGAGCCCTGACTTACCTCGAACCGGACCCGTTCATCCACGTTTCCTAGGCCATGGCGGCCAGCAGGCTTCCCTTGGTGTAGTCGCTCTCTTGCAGTTCGCGGCAGAAGTGGAACATGGCTGCAATGCCCTCGCGGGCGTAAGGGTGGCGGGTCTGCGGGCGTTTTAGGCCCCTGGGTTGGTTGGCGGCGATGCTCGCCACCGCGGCCGCTGCAAGTTCGGTTTTGCCTGAGGGGAATAAGTAGTAGAGTGAGCTGTGACTTATTCCCCTCTGCTCCAGGATCTGGCTCACAGTAGTAGCAGCAAAGCCCTGCTCGCGGGGCAGCCGTCCGGTGGTTTCCAGCAAAAGATAGCGCGACGATTCTTGGGCCACGATTTTCATCCCTGCGTTGGCCGAAATCGACCAGTGGCTCAGAAAGGCCTGGCGAGTCGATCGCCAGTCTACCGTCCGCCAGCGCGCCCAGAGCCGCTGTCGGGAACCCTCAAGGGTGTCGAAAATTGTCAGGCCCTGGTACGAATTCTTGGGTGGCCAAGCCCGCGAGTGAGCGTGTCCACAACTTACAAGAGTTGCCAATTGGGCCCACTGCAGCCATCGGGCGCCCGTCACCTGGGCGGCCCGGACCAGGTAACCGGGAACACTCCGCCTGTGCTTAATCTCTCAGGTTCCTTTAATCTGCCCTTTCACTTCGCTAGTGATGGGCTGGAGAACGGAGACATCTATGTGAGCAACAACGGCAACCACAGCATCTCGGTGTTGCCTCAACCGGTGACGGCCCTTGACGGGGCCCTTCACCAACCTCTTTGGGGCTGCCTACGATCCCGCCCGAGATCGTCTCTACGCGGCTGAGGCCGGCGCTCATCGGATTCTGGTTTTCGAGGAGGTTTCCACGCTCTCCGGCGCCGTCACCCCCACACGCACACTTGCGGTGCCTGGGCCGAGGGGCTCTTCCTGGACGTCCCTATGCAGCAACTTCATGTTTCGAGCCAGACCAGCGGCCTGAAAATTTTGGGAGATCTGGATGGGGGCGGTAGCCTGTTGGCTTCAACCACCGGCGTAACCAACTTGCGCGGAGTGACTTTTGACCCATCTACGGGAACCGCTTACAGTTCTACCGTTAACCACGAGGTCTGTCTGTTTCCGGTCGCTTTCAACCCCTTGACCCTTGTTCCCACCATCAGCGCGATTTCCCAGCACCTGGGAGGTCCCGCGACATTGCTTCAAGGACCGACCGGGCTACTGATTGCTCCGGCTCCGCCGCCACCGGCTCCCCGGAGCCATTGAGAAAAAATCGGCTAGTTCGTCGACCAGGAAGACCTCAGGGCTTTTGAGCTTGACCGGATAATGCGGAGAGGTTTGGCCGGCCGGGTCGCTACCAGGAGGGTCGCTGTTCAACTTCCCAGTAGTCGCCACTTCCGCCCATATTTTCGAGGATGTTCATGGTTGTGAGATGTTGAGCACGACTCATATTGCTGAGCACTTGGTAGGCGTCCATCGACATGGGAGCTGGTTGCTGTTGGGCGACGCGCTGTTGAAGTTCTGCCTGGCGCTGTAGTGAGAGACGCTGCAGGTTGTGAGAAATCACGCTCCAAAAGATTTGCCCCCCCAGCAAGAAACCCTTGGTTTGATCGGGAAGTGCGCTAAAGTTCTGGACAACCTGGGTTTTAAATTGTTGAATTTCGTGGGCTGACCAGGGCGCCCCCTGGCTCTGTCGCAGGAAGTTCAAGTAAGCGGCCGCTCCATCCAGGTCTGATGCCAACAATAAGACCTTGTTGTTGGCGTCGGCCGCCAGGGGATGCGCTCGGTGCAGAACAATGTCTCCGCTGGGATCGCTGCGGCCGGCAACTTTTTCGGTATAGAAGTAGTAAAGTCCGGCCTGGCGAACCGCAATCATCTGTGTAGGGTTGGACAGTTGCGAGAGTTGGGTTCCGAGTTGTCGCAGTTCTTGGATTTCGGCCTGGGCTTTGGTAGCGTCTTTAGCAAAGTCTGTCCTCGCCCCGGCGATAATGCGTTGTTGCTCTTGAGCATCGAGCGGTGAACCGGCAAAAAATTGGCAGGCAGACAGCAATACCGCGATATCCTGTTGGGTTTGGCCGAAGGCGGGCGCAAAAAGTGCTGACAGCAAGGTGAGGGTCAAAATCAAGTTTCGCATGACCCAAAGTTTTGTAGGAGGTCGACCGGGTCCTGCTCAACACGCCCGCTGCCACAACAGGGACAAGTCTGGTTCATTCTTGGGTTCGGCCGGGAGTCCAGGACTCAGGCCGGGACGCGAGAATTAGTGGCGATGCGTACATGGTTCTTACTCATTTTCATGCTGTCGAGGGGACCGGGTTGGGCGCAGTCGCCCCTGGAATTTCGCCTCGAACTTGAGAAGGGGACTTGTAAGCTGGGACAGCCCATCCTGGCTCACATGGTGCTGAAGAATTCTTCGCCGAATCCGCTCTACGTCAATGCTCGTCTGCTGGTCAATGGCCCCTATCCCTTTGAACACGAGGTCGTGATGAAAGTGACAGGACCGGATGGCCTGATGCCCTTCGCCTTGCTCATGCGCACGGGCCCTCCCATTCCCCAGCATTACTACCTGTTGCGGACTGGCCGTTCCATTTCCAACCTGGTTGACCTGGCCCACAGCTATGCTATCCGCAAGGTGGGCGTTTACCGAATCGAGGCTGCCTATGAGAATCGCTATCCCAAGGCCTGGGTGGGGCGGTTGCTGGCCCCGCCGGTGGAGGTGCGGGTTGACTAGGAATTTGCTGGCCTGGGCCTTCTTGTTGTGGCTGCTGGCCGGCCATGCGCTGGCATACACCCCGGCCACTCCAGCCCAACAGCAAGAGATTCAGGCCAAGCTCGACGAGGTGACCAAACTTTATGGTGAGTATCTTCGCCATCGATTGAGCGACCTGCCCTGGGACGAGAGAAAGAAGAAGATGGACGAGGTCGCCAAGAGAATGACCCTGCCTGCTCAGCAAGCCATCATTCTGGTCGATCTCTACTACAGCCTGGAAGAGGAAGGCAAAAACGCGCCTCATGAACCGATCTTTCATGCCGCGCTGGACACCTATGGCGCCACCGACGATCAGGGGAATATCACAATCGGTCCTCTCGCCTTCGAGTCTCTGCACACCCTGGTGCATACCAAACTGCACGAGTTTGTGCACGCTGACCAGGTTGCCCAGAAACGGTTTCCCAAGACCAAGAAGGAGCGACTCATGGTTGAGTTGGAGGCCTATTACCACGAATTGCAGCAGTTGGCTGCGAAGACGGGCATAGGGTCAGAGGGGATTGCCAAGATTGAGCATGCGATATACGTCCATGAAACGGACTTGGGGGAGGCCAACCTGGAGCGAGTCCACAGTGGGAATTTCGTGGCCGAGGCGCTGCCTCTGGGCGAAGCACTGGAAACCGGCAAGGTGTCGATTAAGCTGGAAGGCAAGGGAGTGGCCGCCGGAACCATTTTCGTCGCCCACTTGAAGCGGTTGGCCCCTGACCCCTTCTTGTTGGAGATCGCGGGAGGCACCGCCCTGTGTCCTGACCGTGCCGGGGTGCAGACGATGATGGTCGGCCAGGACGTGTTCGTGCCTCTGACGCAGACCGATTGCACCGTGGAGATCCCCGGCTTCTGTCTGGATCCGAACCTTCCCCCGCCACCTCGCCCGGAGGCCGGCGCGCCCCCCATCGGTTGGGCCGTGGCCAGTCCATGCGACGAGCCCACGCGTTTCTTTGGCCCCAAAGGCACTATCCAGGCAGGCCGCAAGCTGTCCGCGGCCGGACAGTTTCACACCGATATGCCCCCGGCCAAGTATCGCGACACGGTGATTCAGCGAGCCCTCTGGTTTCAGGCTGACCCTGCCTGGAACAAGGCTCGGCTGCAACAAGACCTGCAACAGCAAGTAGAAAAATCAGGCGGAGGACAAACCCCGGAACAAGTTCAAAAACTGACCGATCACCTCTGGGATGACGTGGATTTGACCATCAAATCCGCCAAGAGGGGCAGCCCTATTGCTTGCGTGTGCCCGTAAAGGGGATGCGCATCGGACCGACCTTGACCAATCCCTTCATCGTGGCTCCAGCCACTGTGCCCTCAAATTGAGGAGCCATGGGATTGCGGGCCAACTCTTTCGGGACGCCGAATTGAATGTTGGCGCCCTGCACCGTGCCGGTAATCGGCGCATGCGTGGCCCCACCCTCGGAAAAGAGTTTGCCCGTAAGCTTGTCCCCGCTCTGCACGAGTTCTACGATATTGTTAGCCTTACCGTAAACCAGGGCCCAGGTGCCTGCCACCTGGGCCGGCGCCTCGGCCCGTCCGATGATCATGGTGCAGAGAACACATATCCCGATAACTATCTTCCGCATCGCCAGCCGGGTTTCGAACTTGGTCCTGCGAGCCCTTCTGCGTGGGGGAGACGGCAGACCGAGAGTGCTCCAAACGAGACGGAAGCTGCCTGATTCTGCCCCCTGACCTTCGCCGGATAGTTGGCCACGAGTTCGTCGATTGCGCTTTGCTTGAGGCCCGCCGGGTGGGATTCTTGCCGGTCCCTGACGCACAAAACGATTTCCGGCTCGAGTGATTGTCCCCGAAGCACGTTGCTTCTTTGGCCGAAATGGGAAGGCAGACTGATCAGCGCAGGAAATCCTTGCCTTCAGTAGTCTCTAAGGATGAAGATTCTTTACTTTTTCCTGCTCCTCAGCTTGTCAGCGCTGGCCTTGACTCCGGAAGAAAAAGCCGTCCTGAAACGGGTGGACAGTTACTACAAATTAGTGGGGATGAAGGAGCAGGCCAACTGGCTTTCCGGGCAAGTGGCGGCGGGCAGGGTCCACTTCGCAGAACTTGAGCCAGATGTTGACGCCAATTGCGACATAGAAACCGGCCAAATCACCATCAATTCCCTGAAGGTCGACTCAACTTTTCGGACGCTCGTCAACTTTGGCAATGCACTTTATCACGAACGAGTCCATCAAAATCAAAACTACGAGGGCTGGAAGAATGAACTATGGAGGGAAAAATACTATTTGGGCAACAGCTATGAACGTCAGGCTTGGGCTCGGGGTCTCGTTGCCGCACGCGCAGCCACCTTCGGCCTGCAGCGCAAGTTGATCAACGCGGCCCCAGGCCGAGAGCGGGGAGTGGCCGCCGGGCGTTTGTAGGATGCTCTGGATGACTGGAACCAACTTACCGATGGCTGGAGGGAGGAACGGAAAAATGCCGGTAACTTTGGCAGGGGTGAACTCGTTACCGAGGATGGCCTTCCCATCAGCCTGCCGCACCGGCCTGGGGCCAGGTGATTGCCCGAGGTCAATTGCGCGCCTCCTACAGTCTGGTCCTGGAAAATTCTCAAGCGTATATCGTGGGGACCTTTCAGAATCTCGGAAAGTTTCCACTGCTCCTGGAAATCCCGGCCGGAGTCCGGCTCATTGGCCAGAGGGAACCCAGCAATCCCACTGTGATCGCTCGCGGCATGACTTGCAATCTCGCCCTGGCGCCAGCAAAACCATCAAAGTCGAAGCCTTGAGTCTGTCTCTCTACCCCCACACCGCTGGACCCTATACTCTTGACCGCCCCGATGAAGAATCGGCGAAGCTTGGCCGAAGAGTTTATCTCCTCTGGAAACGGCACCAAAAGTCCCCCCTCAGAAATTCTCCGATTCGACTGAGTCAGGCCGCCGTCTATCTGGAAACAGGGCAAGAGAGAGCGGCAATTCAAAAAATGTTCAGTGCCGACGAACTACGGGAGCTTCAAGAGATTTCTCCATGAGCCGATAGGGTCGATAGTGCTGCTGCACCCTCGCCAGGGGTTGGTTATCGAGAGGGCTCCGCAGCAGGCATCTTGAGGATCTGAAACGAGGCTCTTGTATACCGAGTCAGGGGTTCTCGGCGGAAGATGCCCCGGCCACTCCGCGTCGACGCTTCTTCTCGAGATTCTCCAACCGGAAGGCATGAGAGTCCGCCACCACTTCGAGACGGTCGATGCGGCCAGAGTGCCCGCGCAACTCGTCCCGAAAAACGCGAAACTCGCTCACTATCGACTCGGTCTTGAGGTCGATATGACGCAGCAGAGTGTCGAAGCGATCATCAATTTTGGCGTCCAGCGTATGGAATCGATCGTCAATTTTTGCGTCAAGCGTGTTGAAGCGGTCGTCGATTTTGGCGTCCAGGGCCTTGAGTCGGCCGGTATGTTCTTCCAGTTTGACTTCTACGCCGTCGACACGGCGACTGACGCTTTGAATGGTTGGTTTCATTGAGGTTCCTCCCGAAGTATGTCTGTGTGTCGCGACGACTTCGGAGCCCGCCAACTCATCCCTTGAGAGCGGTTGTTCGAATAAGATCGGCAACAAGTTTAGCCTATTTTTTGTGCAGGGCGTAGACGACCTTGGCCGCCGGTCCGTCCTCCCAGCCCCAGCCGCTTTCGCTGCCGGCGCCCCGAATCAGATAGACCTTACCTGCGTGTTCGACATAAGCCGCAATCCAGTATTGGTAGGGATGGTCTCCGTAGCCGGTGACCACATAGGCCGACAGACCATGGATGTCACGACTCTGTTGGTCTCGGATTTTTGGGTGGCTGACCATTTTGGTCATCTCCTCGAGAACCTGGGACGAGGCGCCCTGGGCGGATTCGCCCCGGACCAGACTGAAGGCGGCCAGCCATTGCCGGTCGGGGGAGGAGATGAGCATGTTCTCGTCATTGGCGGGGTCGACCAGGGCCGACCAACCATCGGGGTAGGTGACGGTAAGGCCACTGTCGTGGTCGATGCTCGTGAGCTTTCGGCAAGCGTGTTTGAAATGACGCCCACGGATGTGTCATCCTC
>JADMJV010000192.1 GCA_018780265.1 bacterium | reverse complement strand
GGCCTGGGCCAAGAAGTTTCTCGACCTGGGTTTCTACCTGGGCATTGGCGGCCTGGTCACCTTACCCAAAGTCACTGACGTGCACGAAGTGGCGGCCCAAGTGCCAGGCGACCGCTGGTTGCTGGAAACAGACGGCCCCTACCTGGCCCCCCTACCTTATAGGGGCTACCGCAATGAATCATGCCTGCTGCCGCTTATCGTGGAGCGTGTGGCTGAATTGCGCCAGACAAGCCCATCCATCCTGGTCCAAGAATCCACTCGTAACGCTTTGCGTCTATTTAGTCCACGGAGCAAATGAGCAAAGATGGATCTGAGTGAAAGGAAAGCCATCGGCGAGCACTTCCAGAGACACCCCTGGGAGAGAGCCAGGGCTCAATTTGTCGTTCACGAACTGAACAAGCTACGTCCAATAGCGGGTCCGATTCTCGACGTAGGCTGCGGCGACGCTTACGTATTGAGCCAGGTAAAAATGGCCTTTCCTGAATCTCCCTGCCTGGGGGTTGACACCGCTTTCTGTGGCCAAACTCCGTGTCCCCCAGGCATGCAAATTTACTCATCCCTGGAAGCAGTGCCGGCATCCTTCAGACCGGCCTCCGTCATTCTGCTGATGGACGTTTTAGAACATCTGGCCGACCCTACCCAACTTCTTTGCGACCTGCGAAAGCAAGGACTGGCCAGTCGGCATACTCGGGTATTGGTGACCGTTCCTGCTTATCAAATCTTGTTTGGCAAGCACGACCATTGGCTTGGCCACTTCAGGCGCTACGACAGAAGGCTGCTACTGGAGCACCTGCAAGCGGGAGGCATTGAGGTCCAGGACTCGAGCTACTTTTTCTTGTCCCTACTCTTCATCCGGGGACTCGAAGTCATCCTTCAACGCCTCCAGATCCATCAACCCCAAAGCACCGGACTGGTCGAATGGAAAGGAAGCGCACTCCAGTCCCGGTGGCTTTCTCTCTGCCTTCAGGTAGATTTTCGCATCTGCCAGTGGGTCAGGGCAAAGCTTGGCCTCACCCTACCCGGCCTGTCCTGCTGTGCCCTGGGTCAATTTCAGTGAGTCAGGAGCGTTATTCGCTGGTCCTGGTAGTTCCGTGCTTCAATGAAGCGTCTCGCCTCCGGCACTCAGAGATCTTGCAGTGGGCCGACCGACGCGCCGATTGGCTCTGGCTACTGGTGAACGACGGAAGCACGGACGGCACCCAGCAAATCCTCGAATCGCTCCAGGCGCGCAGACCCAATATCAACATCCTGGCTCTCCCCCAAAATGGCGGCAAAGCGCAAGCCGTCCGGGAAGGACTCCGGCAGGCGGGGACCCGACACGAAAGCCCCTGGCTCGGTTATCTGGATGCCGATTTTGCCACCCCCCCGGGAGAAATCGAGCGATTGTTCAATTTGCACCAACACGGCCGCTTCGATTTTGTCTTGGGTTCCAGGGTGAGACGCCTGGGAACCGTCATAGAACGAAGCCCCCTGCGCCACTATTTCGGCCGCGTCGGCGCTACGATGATCAGCATGTTGCTGCAAATGCCGACCTACGACACGCAGTGCGGGGCAAAGTTGCTGCGCAGATCCCTTGTCCCCATCCTCTTCTCCGAACCTTTGGTAAGTCGTTGGCTGTTTGACGTCGAATTGCTGGCTCGTTATCGCAACCACTTTGGCCTGCCAGAAACTTTGAGTCGAGTCATCGAGGAACCGCTCGAGTCCTGGAAGGAAAAGGCTGGTTCAAAACTACGACCGAAAGATTTGCTCCGGATCCCCGGCGAACTGTGGAGACTTCATAAGCGCTACAACGCCCGAAATTGTAGACTTTAGTCGTAGCAACATGGCACCGAAAACCGCGACAGGCATAGAACTCAGGGAGGTCTGATCGACTACCCCTGGGCCCCGAACATTCGGCAGGTTCCCTGGTCGTGGATCAAGAACGCCCAGCGCCTAAACAATGATCGGCACCCGCCGACGGGGAGTGCGCCTCCCTACCCGAAAGGAGAATAAGTCCTTGAGAATTTTGAATCGTCCCATCGGACGCATGTTTACCGCCGCCTGCATTTTGGCCACCACGGTCCACGCCTTCGCCGAGGTGACCTGGGACGCCGTAAAAAAGAAAGTCGCTGACGGCAAGAGCTACTCCGTCAACTACAAGTACGACGGCCCCAAGGGCAACTTCAAGTTTGACTATCGCACCGTGGTGCCGGGCAAGATTCGCAGCGAAATCAAAGACTCCAAGTCCGACAGCAGCAAGGTGGGAGTGGTCGCCATTTACGACACCGGCACCGACAAGGGACAGGTTTTCTTCAAATCCGGTGGCGGTGTCATTCCTCGTAACACCAGCCACAAGGATGTTGTCGACACCCCCTTCGCCACCCCGGTCTTCAGTCTGGTTCTCAACCAGATCGGCTCGGCACCTGCCACGGCCATCTCTGAAGGCGACAAGACTCGTTTCGAGTTTAAGACCGGTTCTGGCAAATACACCGTCTGGGCCAACTCCGACGCCGACATCGTCAAGACGGAGCGAATCGACGCCAAGGACAAAAGCAAGGAAGTCCGCGAATTCAGTGGCATCAAGTGGAACTCCAATCCCGACTGTGGAATGGAAGCCAAGTAGTCCTACTCAGTAGTTGAACGAAAAAAGCCCCCGTTTTCGGGGGCTTTTTCCTTATGTAGCAGGTCAATAGAAGCCAGGCACAAATTTCCTAGTTCATTGGTCCTAAATTTTTCGGGGGTGGGTAGAATTAAAACAAGCGTGAGTTCTCAACGAGTGAGGCCGCCAGCAACTAAGGTCAAAACAGACTTTCGGTTGGGGGTGACCAAGAAGGCAAAGTTACTGGCAATCTTGCCGGCGTTTTTAGCGTTCTACATGCTGTTTATAGGGGTCTCCGCCTTCCGCAGTTTTCATCCGCTCGATTCCTCCCGCTACACTTTCGGCCTGCCACCCATCTGCATCGCAGCCGCGATCCTGGGGACCCTGGCCGCCATGCCGCGCAAGTTTTGCCGCGGTTCGATTTCCGTTCGCGACACGGGAATAGAATTCAATCCTGGCGACCACGACCTCAATGTCCACTTCCCCTGGAACGACCTGATTTTCCAGGCTACCCAAAACAAGCAACAGATGGTGCGCAGCCTGGTGCTGGTGCACCGAGACCGCAAAATGGTCTTTTATGACCTCTTCACCCACGATTACGAATTGCTGGTGGCCTCGATCACCCGCCGCAAGAACAAGTCCGCTCAGACCCAAGCCGATGGAGGCCTAAAGATCGACTCGGGCCGCATCGGCGGCATCGACCCGCGCATGACCGGGCGCTAGACCTTCGACCGAATCCACCAAGACTTCCGTCTCGGCAAAATCGGCCGAAGTGCCCACCGAATGAATCAACCCCATGGCGAAGTAGGCCAGCACGGGATAGGGCATCAGGGCCAACAAGAGCACTGGCAAACTCAATCCCGAAGCGGGCACGGGCCCGGCGGCCTCGACCTCTACCCCCTTTTTGATCATGATGTCCACACTGCGCTCAATGCTCGGCGAGGCAACTACCGCCAGCAACGAACCCTCGTACTCGGCCCGAATAATGTTGCCGTCGACGGTCGCTCGGCGCACCTTCTGATCGATCACGTCGCGTTCAAACTCCAGGTAACTCTTGCGCGGAGTGCCCCATGGGGCCCAATGAAGCCAGAGAAACTGTACGGCAATAAAGCCCGCTCCTAACAACATAGACAGAGGCAAGGCCACCTGGAGAACACGAGTCACCGACAGCCGGCGACGTCGTCGGCCGGGATCTCTGGACATCAGTGAGAGACTCCTTGATTCAGTAGACGTTCTTCGTTGTCACTGGCAAACAACTGCAGCAATGCAGCCCGCAACGATTCCCCACGCATTTTATGGGCGCGCAACTGGCGGACCTGCCCCGCCAGTTGAGCTTCACCCAGTTCTAACTCCAACCAGTTGGCAAAGTCATTTCGCTCCAGGTGATAAGCCAGCGAATCACCGTCCACGTAGTGGAGAGTGTCTACAAATTCGCGAAGGGTGCGCGCTTTGACGCCCAAATACCGCCCCGATGTCCAAAAATGAAAGGCACGGTCCTCGCTGACCATCGCCGGTATCACGGCAGCCGCGGGTTGCGGCGGCGAACTGCCCGCCGATGGCTGGGGAACTTCCTGTGCCAGGGTGCGAATCATGCCGCGATACTCTTCGGCAAGTTCGGCCATTCTCTCGTCGCTCTCGGCCTCCACCCACATCTGCATCTCGGGCAACGAACGATGCGGCACAATCAGCACCCAGCCGCCCGTCTCGAAGACCTTGACCCCATCGATGACCTCGACCTGCTTATCGCCCAGGCGCTCCAGCAAGGCCCGCATCACTCGACCCTTGGCCGCAATTTCACACTCCACTTGATAGTGGCGCAGGTGAAGGTCGGGAATCTCGGCCTCATACTCCGAGATGGGCTTCTTCATGAAGCACACCATCTCAAGAAATTTGGCGAAGGCAAACATGCCATCGAAGCCACTGCTAAAAGACGGAAAGGCAAATTCTCCCTGAGAGGTGGCGGCCAGATGAAAACGCGTATCTCCTAGCAGCGCCGTATACGTTAGCGAGCGGCTGTCAGTCCGGGCCAAAATCACCTTGGCGGCATACTTCTTGGCCAACTCGCCCAGCACCGAAGGAGCGTTGACCGGCACGGCTATCATAGCGCCTGGACTCCGCTGCATGACCAGCGTGGCGAACAACACCAATAACTTGGCGCCCTGCCACAAGCCACCCTTCTCGTCCACCACCATCAGGCGTTCGCCGGTGGCATCGATGGCCACGCCCAGATCCGTGTGCAACGTGGTGACGATGCTCGACAATTGTTCCAATAACTGACCGCGGGTCACTTCGCTGCGAGGACCTCGATGAGAGTCGATGTAGGCGTTAAGACTGACGGCCTCAATGCCCAGTCGGCCCAAAATGCGCGGCAACACGGTACTGGCGTGGCCGTGACCGTAATCGATAACCACCTTATACCTGGCCTGGCGCAGGACTTCCACATCAATCTGAGCGGTGAACGCCTCCTGGTACTGCTCCAAAATACGGATAGGGAACTCGATCATACCCACTTCGTCCATGGGCGTGCGACGGAAGTCCTCGCGAAAGAAGCGATTCTCAATCTTGCGCTCCCAGGTGCGGTCGATATTGACGCCCGACGCATCCAGAAACTCCAGTTGCAACTGACGCGGATCCCTACTATTCACGCGCACATGGATTCCCCCGTAACAGTCGGCCGCGTTGCGCAGGGCATTGCGGCCCACCGGAGTGGGTACGGCCTGAAGGTCGCGGACGCTGACGCCCACCGAAACCAGTCCGCAAATCAAGGCTCGATTGATCATGCGGGTGGCTGGATGACTATCGCGACTGGCCACCACCACTGCCCCTTTGGGCAACACCGCCCCGTAGGCCGCTCCCAACTTCAAGGCATACTCGGGCGTAATCTCGATATTGCCCAGACCACAGATTCCATCATCGCTGAAGAGAGAGCCGGGCCACTTGCGGCCCCATATCAAAGACATGGAGACAGCCGCCCCCGCCTCCACGTTCTTGTCGGGCCATACCTTTACATCCGGCTGCAGAGTGGCCCCCCGCCCCACAAAAACGTTGTCCCCTACCACCGCACCTTCGGCCACGCTGGCATGACTCTGAAGAGTAACATTGCGACACAGCACGGCTCCAAAAGCGCGCGACTTGCGGCCCACGTAGGTATTCCCCCAGAGTACGGCTCTCTCCAGGCTGGCCCCATCCTCGACAATACAATTGTCGCCAATGACGGTCGAGTCGCTCAGGCGCACCTCGCGGCGAATTCGACAATTGCGCCCCACTAAAAGAGGTCCCTTGAGGCGAGCAGCGGGATCGAGTTGTGTCCCCGGGCCCACCCAGACGCCATCGCCCAAATTCTGGCCGGGGGGCGAAAACCCCACCTTGCCCTCCAACATATCCAACTGGGCCTGGCGATACTGCTCCAGGTTGCCAATATCACACCAGTAGCCTTCGGCTACGTGACCGTAGAGTCCGGCCTGATCGGCCAGCATTTGAGGGAAGAGGTCCATGGAAAAATCGTAAGCTCGCTTGGGCTCCATACGGTCCAAAACGTGCGGCTCCAAAATGTAGATGCCGGTATTGATCGTGTCCGAGACCACCTCGCCCCAACTGGGCTTCTCCAAAAACCTTTGAATGCGACCATCGGCTCCGGTGACCACAATCCCAAACTCCAGCGGATTTGGCACGCGAGTCAAAACCATAGTCACGTCAGCCTTTTTGGCACGATGGAACTCGATCGCTTTGGTCAAATCAAAATCAGTCAGGGCATCTCCACTAACCACCACGAAAGTCTCGTTGAGGTACTCCTGGATGCGCTTGATACTGCCGGCCGTGCCCAAGGGTTCGTCCTCTACGGAGTAGAGCAGACGCATCTCCCACTCACTGCCGTTGCCAAAGTAGGCCATAACCTCATCGGCCAGGTAGTGCAAAGTGACTAAACAGGTACGAATTTTGTGACGACGCAGCAACTCGATGGCATACTCCATAACCGGTCGATTACAAACCGGCACCAGAGGCTTGGGGCGATTGCAGGTGAGGGGGCGCAGTCGCGACCCTTGTCCACCCGCCATAATCACAGCGCGCATTTGAACCCCTTCTGCAGACTTTTCTTCAATCCCGCTTGCGATTTCCCACCCAGAACGGATCCCCATTGGGCTCTGGAAGGAAGTAGCCCAAATTACGAGAACGCAGGCGGTCGTAACTCGATACTTACTTTTGGAAGGCTAATCACCAATATGCTGCAGATCCTCCACCGACAACTCCCGGCCCGGCTTACGGCGGGCGAAGCTCAACGCTTGCAGCACAGCCTCCATTCACATTTTCCCTCCTTGCTGGCCGGGGTCCGTCTGGAGTATCTGCGCCGATTAGGCCTGGAAGACGAGCCAACCCGGGTCTTCGGACTCCAGGAAAACAGTCGTCTGCTGGGCGGCGAAGTCTTCCCCCTGGAGCCAGGCACCATCGCCTACCTCAAGGTGTGCAAAGAAGATGGCACCATCGAGGCCGGGGTAGTCTCCAATCAGACCCAGGTCGACAGCAGTCGCTTCTTTGAGGTGGTTCAGAAAGCCGCTCAGGATGTCACCGGTCGCAGCATAGACTGGCATTCTGGCAACGACCAACAGCAAAGCGAACCGGAAGACGCCCGTCCCGTCAGCCTTGAGGTGTCCGAGAAAGAGTTAGAGGCCGCTGGCGAGTTCCTCAACCAGGCTTCTAAAGACCTGCTGCACCAACTGTACGCCGTAGATTCTCTGCCGCTTTCCAAGTTGAAGGGTGGCCAAACCTTCGGCAGTCAGATTCAACACCTGGAAGACCTCGATTTGGTGCGCAAAGATTATGCCTTGCTCTCCAAAGAAACCGGGCAACAGATTCTTAAAGTGGCCAGCCGCGAATCGCTGGAGTCTTCGACTTTTTTCTCCGCCGAAAACGTCGACGAAGTGCTGAGTTGCACTCCCTTCTGCCGCAGCCTCATGGACAATGATCAGTGGCTGCTGGTGCTGGTACTGGGCCAATTGCGTCATCTGGGCTTTGGGGGCGATCAGGCGCGTATCCATGTGGTTCAACAAGAGCATGTTCCCACTCAGGTTTTTGTAAAAATTCACCAACAACGCTTTCTACTGGTGCTGACGCACCAAAAACTGACCATCGACGAAAGTTACCTGGTCAGTGCCCAGATCGCCGCCTGCCAACTGGAAGACGTGATACTGGTGTCCACCCAGCGCGTTTCCAACTTGATGCGCAGCCATTTAAAGAGCACCAATCCCGGCATCCATTTCCATTTTGTCGATGGAATCAGCCAGTTACCCGAGCGACTGAACGAGGTCTTCACCGAAAAGCAGCGCACCTGCCTCAAGGGTCTGCTCGAGAGCCTCAGCGATTTGACCCCGGTCAAGCTGCATGACCTGGTTGTGCGCAAACTTGTGCCCATCCCCGTGGACGAAGCCGCCGACGCAAGCATGCCGTATTTTTCACCCGCCCTGAGCGAAGCTTTACCCGAATTCTCGCCCTCTATCCAGCAAGACTATGCCCTCCCCGAGCCTTCTTTCCCCACGTCCTCAAGGCAAGTTGAGCGCAATGAGCCGAGTCCTCTCGATTTCTCGCCCGAGATGCCCAAGTTTGAAGCGGACTTCCCCGACCACGGGCTACCCGAGGAACTCGAAGTACCCAACTACCCGGTTGCCGATCGCATGCCGCCTGTCCCCCTTCCTGTGGACGATTTTCCGGGAAGCTTTGGTCGGGCAGGCCTGGGAAGTTCGCGCAGTTCGCGACCCACCGAACTTCCTCTGGAATAATTGATTTCCAGCGCCCGCGACTATCCCAAAAAGGTCACCGGCTGGTCTCTCCCCTGGCGCAAAGCCGTCTCGAGTCGGTCTTTTTGTTGCCCCCGACGGATAGCGACCGGGGACGACAGATACGTTTGGCCCGCATCGATCAGCGCCTGGGCATACTGGCCGAAACGCTGCAGGGCCTTCTCGTTGCGCACCAACGACAGGCCCGTCAGGTCGAGGTCGAGGCCCTGAGCGTCCACGTAGAAAATCGCTGGCGGCCCGGGCCATTCCAGCCGCTGCACCTGCAGCGAAACCCCGTCCAAAACGGGAATCACCAGGGTATGGCCGGTCAGCCGAGCGGGCAGGGCCAAAATAGCCGAGTAGTTGGCCTCGGGCGTCCGGTTCCCCGCCCACCGGGTAAAAGTCTTGCGCGGACCGGCCAGGGCCTGGCCAGGATAGTAGAGTTCAAATAAATGGTGCTTGGGATTGACGCTCTCCGACCCCAAAATTCGCCCCACCAGATTGGCCAGTAACCCAACGTCGGCGGGGGCCCCCAGGTCGTAACCCGGGCAGTCTTTACTGTTGATTTTGATAGGAATGGGGCAAAAGGCGCAGCGGTCATAAATCAAGCCCTGCTCGCGGTCCATGCCCTGGCGAGAGCCGGTCATCATCGAAAAGAGATCGCGGCTGGCCACCTTTTGATAGACGTCGCTGAGCATATCGCCAGCCACGCGACGCATCTGAAAACGAGTCTGCACCTGCGGCAGGGTGGGCTGCCAGGGCGCACTGCGCTGCCCGCCCCGAGTCCAACTGACCTGCACCCCGCTGTGGCCATCCCAAGATTTCAGGACAATCTCCGAGGCCCGCGTGCCCACGGCCGCATTGACGGCCACGGCCAGATGCCGCAAAGCGGCCGAGGCAGTCACCTCGGTGCCCGCATCTTGAAGCAGGTAGTAGAGCAGATTCTCCAACTCATGCGGCGTAAAAGAAGCTCCTACCAGAGTGGCCACCAATTCGGTGGTGCCGCTCTGCAAGATAAACCCGTCCGCGCGGGCAGCCACGGCCGCCTGTACCAGCTTGAGGATGTAGCAAAACGGGTCCTGAAACTGATATTGAGCCAGCTTCTCTTTGGCGCGCGAGAGGTCTACCGTAAAACGACCGGTGGACTGGAGCTGCCCCTCCTCAGTGAGTTCCTTGAGTAGATCTTCGACCTGCAATGTGGACACGGCGCCAGCATACTTGGTCTTAGACAGGCCAGCTCCTTCGCCATCGCAAAGTTTCGGCCATGCATCTTCCCGCCGACCCCGCGAAGGTCGCGACTCATCGAGCTGCTTAGGGCCTGTCCCAAAATAACAAACATAGAAACTCGGGCCATCGATCCATCCCCCCCAGCAGCGTCACGTCTCCGTTAGATAGGACCCGATATTCGCCCTCGCCGCTCCTTGCTGGAGGGGCGCCTCCACGACCGGAG
>JADMJV010000086.1 GCA_018780265.1 bacterium | reverse complement strand
GAAGTCTCAAGTCAAAGCAGGAGGCCAACTTTTATGATGATCCTGTTGAGTAGCACAGTTCGTAGTCGAGCACCTGAAGCTCCTCGGGTGGAGCCAATCGAATTGGAGACACCCTTGACTTGAAGATGTTATTTGTGGACGGTCCCTAAAGTGGCAGTTTGCCGTATCGGAAGCACTGAATCCATGCAGGATGGCTGGAACGGGTGCAAAATGGGCCCTGCATGTTCAGGTTTTTGTTACTGCTATTACTCACCTTGACCCTGGCGGCCGAAGAGCCGCCCGTTGTGCTGAAGGGGCAGTTTCGCGGCAAGGTGCGCGACAAGACCTTTGACGAGGCATTTGAGGCTCGTATGGAACCGGGCGAGAACAACGAAATTCGCGTTGAGTTGGAAGGCATCGACCTCAACTTGGGGATGTCGTCCAAGTGGCATTACACCACAGGCGCGACACCCGACGGGATTTTGGTCAATTTTTACGTCAAATGCCGGGCCGAAGAGCCCAAGCTTCGTCTGCAGCGCAACGCCTGCGTTTTAGCCGAGCCAGCCAAAAAATCCACGGTGGAATTGCACGAAAAAGACGCCGAAAACCTGTTCATCATCGAGTTCGAAGCCGACAAAGCGGCGGCCACACCTTAGGCCGCGCAAGGACGCGGCGGCGGTGGGGTAGAAGCCGGTCCGGTCGTGAAAGTTGTACTGATTGCCGATGAAGATGCGCTGACCCGAAAGATCGTTTTGGGAGCGCTGGCCAACGCCGAGATCGAAGTGGTTGACGCGAGTTTTCCCGAGGAAGCGCTGCGCCGAGTCGAACAGCACTCGGTCGATGTTGCTCTGCTCGACTACGATCTGGTGAGGCAAAGTCCAACCCTGGCTGCCGAGATCATGCACAAGTCGCCTCAAACTCGCCGCATCGTGCTGACCCCGCCCGGTCTGACCGACGAAGAGAAACTGAAGCTAGAAGCCGACGAGGTGCTGGAGAAGCCCCTCACCCCCATGAACCTGCTGCGCTGCGTCTCCAGGCTGTTGGGGCCCAGCGCCGAGACCGAAGCCAAACCCCTCCACGACCTGGAACGCCAGCAACTGCTTCAGTATGCCCGCCATCTGGCTCAACTGCGTCGCGAAGACGAGCGCAAGGGCCAACAACTCAAGGAAGCTCACGCCCGCCTGCAAGAGTTTGAGAAAATGAAGGATATGTTCCTGGCCCTGGTCAGCCACGAACTACGCACCCCGCTGACGGCCATCAAAGCCAGCGGCCACATCCTTACCCGTATGCTGCGCGACGCCGAGCCCGGCAGCAAGGAAGAGAAGTTGGCCAACGTCACTCAAAATCTGTCGGCGGCCAGCACGCGCATGGAGACCCTGATTCAGGAACTGCTGAGCTACCACGCCGTGCGCAACGGAGTGGCCCCCTTCGAGCTCAAGCCGGCCGATCTGGGAGCCCTGGTCCAATCCGTGTGCCGCGAGACCGAATCGTTGGCAGCTAAAAAGAAGGTCGAACTGCTGGTGCGTGTCTCCGACGGGCTTCCTCTCATTCAGGGAGACCAGCCCCGACTGCGCGAAGCCATTCATCATCTGGTCAAGAACGCCATTCACTACAACGTCGAAGGGGGCCGCGTTGAAATTTCGCTGGAGAACAGTGGCGATGGATTGCAGTTGACCGTGATGGACACCGGCGTGGGCATCTCCGGAACCCAGCAAGAGAGTGTGTTTTTGCCTTTTTATCAAGCTCACGATGTGCTTACGCGGCGGGTGGAGGGGGTGGGGCTGGGCCTGGCTATCACCCGACATATTGTGGAGTCTCACAACGGCAAAATCACCCTGGCAGGCGAACTGGGCAAGGGCACAGAGGTGCGGGTCTGGCTGCCTCTGGCCCCACCCGAGCTCCATTTCAGCGAATTCGCTCCGCTTTCTCCCGAAGAGATTCAGAAAAAGCAGCCCACGGGCTCGGCCGGCATGTTTGACTACTCTCGCGAACTCTACGCCGCCCTCGAGGCCGAGCGGGTGCGTCGGCGCCACCTGGAAGACAAATACCGGGCCATGGAAGGCACTTTCCTGGAGACCCTTACCGCCCTCATGCGTCAGATCGACCTGCGCGGCGCCCACAAGGGCTCACACGTGGAGCGCGTGATCTTGTTTGCCAACGAGATCGCTCGCCGGATTGACCCCACCCTGCCCGACAACCGCGACTTTCAACTCAGCCTGTTACTCCACGACATCGGCAAGATCGGGGTGGCCGAAAGCCTGCTTCAAAAGGTGGGATCGCTCGACCCCAACGAGCAAAAGCAGGTGCAAGCTCACGTGGCCATCGGCACAGAGATTTTGGGCAACATCCATTTCCTCGAGCCGGCCATCCAGACGGTGCGTCACCACCACGAACGCTGGGATGGGAAGGGCTACCCCGATGGGTTGGCGGGCGCACAGATCCCCCTGTGGGCGCGCATCATCTCGGTGGCCGACTCCTTCGATGCCATGACTCAGGACCGCCCCTACCGAAAGGCCCTCGACCCCGCCAAGGCCATGGAAGAAATTCAACGGATGTCCGGCAGCCAATATGATCCCACCATCGTGCAGGCTTTTGTGGAAGGTTGGGAATCGATTACCAATATTGCCACCAAGACGGAGGAAATCAGCCCGGACCTCCAGGAAGCGAAGGTGGAGTAGTGCCCTACGCCGAGATGCCAGCCAACGAGCGGGAGCGAGTAGCCGCACTCTATGCTCGCCAACTTTTGGACACGCCTCCTGAGGAGCGTTTTGACCGTGTGAGCCGGTTGGCTTGCCGCTCGCTCAACGTTCCCATCGCCTATGTGGCCTTTCTCGATGGCCAACGGCAGTGGTTTAAATCAGTGTGCGGCTTGAATGTTGGCGAAGCTCCACGACAGTCCTCGCTGTGCTCTCACACCATCTTATCGACGGACCCCATTCTTTGCGGCGACACTCTGCAGGAACCGCGCTTTGCCGACAATCCCAACGTGGTCGGTCCACCCAAAGTGCGCTTTTATATGGGCCACCCCTTGAGCACCCCGGATGGCTACAATATCGGGACCTTTTGCGTGATGGATTTCCAGCCTCGCCATCTCGACGAAGTGCAGACCTCGGCTTTTCTCGACCTGGCTCAGTGGGCCCAGAACGAGCTGAACCTGATCGACGTGCTCACTCTTCAGGAGGCTCTGCTGGAGGGCAAGAATGAGCTGCGTCAACTGAACCTGGAGCTGGAAAAGCGCAGCCATTTTATCCGCAGCGTGCTGGGGCGCTACCTGACCGATCAGGTCGCCGATCAGTTGCTGGAACACCCCGAGGGTCTTAACCTGGGAGGCGAGTCACGCGAAGTCAGCGTCCTGATGAGCGATTTGCGGGGCTTTACTCCCATGTCCGAAAAGTCCACGCCGGCCCAGGTGGTCAATCTGCTCAACCGTTATCTGGCGCGTATGACTCCGGTGATTGAAAAACACGGCGGCACCATCGACGAATTCATCGGCGACGCCATTCTGGTCCTCTTCGGCGCCCCCATTGCCTGCCCTGACCACGCCAAGCGAGCTGTGGCCTGCGCCCTGGACATGCAACTGGCCATGGACGGCTTCAACCAGGAGAGCCGCGAGCTGGGTGTGACCGAAATGCAAATGGGCATCGCCGTCAACACCGGCAATGTAGTGGTGGGCAACATCGGCAGCGCAACTCGTATGAAATACGGCGTGGTTGGGAGTGCCGTCAACATGACGGCGCGCATTCAGTCCTTTACGCTGGGTCGGCAGGTATTGATTTCCGAGCAGACTCTCAAAGAGTTGGAAGGACTGGCGCGCGTGGATGGGCATTTGCGCGTGAAAGTCAAAGGAGTGGAAGATCCAGTTTGCATTTACGATGTGGGCGAACTCGGCGGGGAATATCAATTGTCTCTACCCCAACCTCAACACTTGAGGGTTTAGGCGAAAGCGCAGGCCCAATCCAGCCAGGCCTGAGCGTCCTGGCTGTCAGCGGCGGGCAACGCCGGAGCCGACGAGACTACTTCGGTGTTGTCAGGGGTCAGTTGGTTCATCGGCTCCTCCAATCCGCAGGAAATCCCTACTCTTGGAGTCTATGCTTAAGACCTGAAAAGTTCCTGAAAATCCTGCGTCATCTGTAGAGAATAGCTGTGCGCAAAGTCATACAGGTTATCACTCAGCAGCTTTTTCTGGCCGTCGATCCAGTCCGAAATCTTGTCAGCCTTCCCGCCATTGCAGTGAGCCTGGGCCAGTACCTTGCCGATCTGGCGGGCCAGTTTGTCGGCGTCCTCTTCGCGGATGTCTTCGGACTTGAGGGAATCGCGGGCACGCTGACGCTCGCGCATCAAGTAGACGCCGTTGTCGCCCTGGATCACTCGTTGCCAATGGTCTTTGGGGGCGCCCATCCACTTAAACCCCTTTCGCAATAGCTCGGCGTCGCAATTCTTGGGGTCAGGGTCGGAGGTGCCCAGGGCACAGGGAAGCACCTGTTTTAACTCGACGATCACAGGCAGGCTTTCACCGTCCTTTTGCACCAAAATGTAGTAGCGCTCCAGCCCCATACTGCTGCCGCCCGCGTCCCAGCGACAACATTGATCGAGCACATTGACGGTGGAGGGCAGGCGCACCTCGTCGAGCAGGCGCTGCAAGCGGTCAGATTGCTCCGGCTCCAGCGGATGCAGGTCGTCCCCCAGCTTGAACTTGAAACCATCGCCCTCGGGTTGGGCCCATTTGGCCAGAAGATCTTCCTGAGTGCGTTTTTCTGCCTTTTTGATCAGCGCGTGCACGGGTTCCCGGGCAGACTCTTTGTCCAACCCCAGAACGGCTTCCTGGGGCCGGGCCTCTATGCCCTGGCAGTAGCGATCGGTGAACTCCTCCACCAGTTTTTGGGCCGTCTTCTTATCCCAACCCCGAGTTTTACACAACAAAGTCAGGCTGGCCGCCGCTCTACACAGGTCTGACTCGACACGGCCCTTGCCCACCTGATCGTAGTCGTTCAGGCTCCAAAGCACCTCCTGGTTGGCGTTGCGCAGGGTGCCAAAATTGCCCAGGTGACAGGCGCCAGCCAGAGCGATCTTGGGGCCCTTTTCGGGCAGCAGTTGGGCCATGGCCTGGTACGGCCCTTGTAAGTCTTGCTGAAAAAGCAGCGGATACATGCGATAGAGCATCTCAGGCCCACCGTCTTCCAGAGCCTGCTTGCGCAATTTGGTGAGTTTGGGTTCCAGCCCCAATTCCGCTTCATAGTTCTTGCGCCAGCTTGTAAGGGGGGCGGAGTCGCGCTGCGGCCCGGGACGAGAGCGTTCAACGACCTCAGACTCGACGGCTGACTCATTTTCTTCCAGGGCGGTCGCTTTAGGCTCAGACTGCGCCGCCACCCGATTGGAGATGCGAGTGGGGGGGGTCGTCATAATTGGGTTGATTTTCATGGCAAATCCCTATCTGATACGTAGATCAATTCCACCGGGTGGAAACGTCCCAGGCTGACCAGAACCTTGTAAGAAGTATTGATGCTCCCGCTGGGGTAACGATAAAACTCCAGGGTGTGAAATTCGTCCCAAGGGAGGGTGAGGCCCCGGTATTCTTGCGGTTCCAATATGCAATACCACTGGTAGTCCACATGCACAGCCAGGCGACTGCTAGTGTAGTTGTATACAGACACATTGACGTCCGTGCCCACCGCGAGAGGGGCGGTGACCACCAGCACCAGTAACCACATGAAGAAGCGTCTCACCAACCAGGGAATTAGCCTTCGAGTCGCATTCGCCTGCCCGCCTAGGAAGTTCCCCGGCGGCTGGGAAGTGCCCAGCCGTGGACGGCAAAGCAATTCTGTGGGTGGCTACCATCCTGTTGTGGTTGGGGACCGGATTGGCCTGGGGGCAGCGCGACAAAGTGCTGGCCAGGCGGCGCAGTGCCTATAACGATTTGCGGGTCATCCAAGAGGGTCATGAACGCATTCTCAAAGTGCGCCAGGGCAAAGTCTTTGTGGAGGAATCGCGCTGTGACATGCGCCGCCCGGCCCATCTGCTTCATCAGTACAGCCGCCTGCAGATGCTGAGCACCCTGTATCCTCGCAGTTTTTCCCAGGTCCTGGTGGTGGGTCTGGGCGGAGCCAGTCTCTCCAAAGCCCTGATAGCCCAATTTCCCGACTTGCACGTGGATAGCATCGAACTTGACCCCGAGATCGTCAAGCTATCGCGTCAATACTTCGGCTACCGCGAAAGCGAACGCTGCCGCTCTATTGTGGGCGATGGGCGGGCCTATCTGGAAAAGACCCACAAGACCTACGACCTGATTGTGCTAGACGCTTTTGACGGCCTGGAAATACCGGCACCGCTGCGCACGGTGGAGTTTTACCAACGGGTCAAAGCTCGCCTCAACGAGGGAGGGGTGGCGGTCTCCAATTTGCACCGTCGCAGCGGCAACTACGACCGAGATCGAGCCAGCCTGGCAGCCGTTTTTCTTCACACGGTGGGCTTTCAAGGCACAGGACTGGTGGAGGTGATCTCCAGTTCGCAACCGCTGCAACCGCAGTTGCAGCGCTGGAAGGCGAGTTGGGGTTTTGAGGCCCAACCGCTCCTGCAATTGACGCAGGCGGTACCGGATTATAACCCTGGTGCGCAACCGTTTGAGGATTAGCCGACCGTCTGCAAGGAGTTACACAGTTTCTAACAGAATGAGGCGTGAGCCATTGAGAGGCGGGGGTCTCGGATGGGCGCAGCCCCACTGGGATCATTGAGGAAGAGACAGCTTACGGAATGGACAGCACGACTGAGGTGAAGCAGGGAGGCGAGTCGAGCGGTGAGGATACACCGACAGTCGAGAGCCAGAGTCCCATGAGGACGTTGGTGGCTATTGGCGATCTGCACGGCGACTATTACCGCCTGGTTCGACTTATGCGCGAGTCAGACTTGTTGCTTCCCGGCACTTACGCCTGGAACCCCCAACAAAATCAGGTAGATCTGATTCTGATCGGCGACTACGTCGATTGGCGCAACGAGCCCCTGGAAGGTCCCGACGACGAATGGCCCCGCGGTTCCCGCAAGATTCTCGAGTTGCTGTTCGCCCTTCATCGCGAACTGGAGCAGTTGCGCTTGAGTGTGCCCGGCTTTAAGAGCAATCTTTACACCATCCTGGGCAATCACGACGAAATGATGCTGGAAGCCCACCAAATTTTTGCCTTCCTCGAAGTAGAACGACTCGACGAATTTCTGGCCTCCATGGGTCACAGCATCCAGGTCAAACACGCCATTCAGGCACTGGGGCTGGGACCGGGACAGGTGGAACGCGTCCTCAAGTTCCTCAACTGGTATGTGCAGGGTGGCCAGGCCACCATTCAAGGCTACGAAGGCCTGGCTCGCTGGAAAGATGAGATGGACGGAGAGATGGGCAATTTCCTGCGCCAATATCTGCGCCTGGGCGTGGTGGTCAACAATCGCCTCTTTGCCCATACCGTGCCCGACTATCGGGAGTTTTGGCGACCCATCGAAGAGATCGTCTCTCTTCCTGAATCGGGCTACCGCCGCGCCAAAGAGGCTTTTCTCTGGAGTCGTAAGGTGTGGGGCTTTGACTACTGCACCGGTTCGCGCACGGCACCTTTCAGCTCCGAAGAGATTGACGAAATGTTGCTGGGCATGGCGGTCGAAGGCCTGGTTGTAGGCCACACTCCCTTGCCTCACGACGGTAAACCGGTCATCGCGCACGGCGGGCGGGTCATCAATATCGACCTGCACGCATACCCCGGCAGCGAAGCGCTGATTCAGACCTATCAGCCCAGCGAGAACGCCTCCAGTGCGCCCCTGCGGGACGTCAGTCTGGGTCGCTAGTGCCCTCTTCCGTCCAGGAGTTTGGTCAAAAGCTCTGTAATCAGGTGGAACGGGTCATTTTGGGTAAGCGCGAAGCCGTCCAACTCGTAGCCGTAGCGTTGCTATGCGAAGGACACCTGCTGGTCGACGACGTGCCTGGCGTTGGCAAAACCATGCTGAGTCGGGCCATCGCTCGTAGCCTGCACTGCAGCTTTGCCCGCATTCAGTGCACCCCCGACCTTTTGCCCGGCGATCTGGTGGGGGTCAGCATTTTTCACCCGGGCCAGGGCGAATTTCGCTTTCGCCCCGGGCCCATTCACCATCAGGTGGTGCTGACCGACGAAATCAATCGAGCCACTCCTAAGACCCAGTCGGCCCTGTTGGAATGCATGGAAGAGCGCCAGGCCACCGTGGATGGCCACACCTACCCCATGCCTCGCCCCTTTTTGGTGTTGGCCACTCAGAACCCGGTCGAATTTGAAGGTACCTTCCCCCTGCCCGAGGCTCAACTCGACCGCTTTCTGTTGCGCCTGCGGCTGGGTTACCCCGACCTGGAGTCCGAATTACAAATGTTGCATACCCACGCCCAGGACGGGGCCGTGCAAAAATTGGAGCCGCTGGTGGAAGCCGACCAGTTGCAGACTCTCAAGGAAAGCGTCCAATCCATCCGCGTGGACGACAAATTGCGACGTTACCTGGTGGAGTTGGTGCAGTCCACGCGCCGCCAACCTGGCATCAGGCTGGGAGCCAGTCCGCGCGGATCGCTGGCCCTGTTTCGGGCCAGCCAGGCCTGGGCGGCTCTGCAAGGGCGAGATTATGTGATTCCTGACGACATTCAGCATATGGTCGTGCCCACTCTGGCCCACCGCATGATCGGGTCCGGCGGTTTCGACCAGGCCGAAGCTACCCTCCAGCGCATGCTGGAACAACATCCAGTGCCCCTGTAAGGAGACCCTACCCATGGTTCGAGTTAGATTTGCCCCCAGTCCCACAGGATTTCTTCACGTAGGCGGTCTGCGCACCGCCCTGTACAATTATCTGCTGGCTCGCCGCCATGGCGGCAAATTTTTACTGCGTATCGAGGACACGGACCGGTCCCGGCTCGAGCCGAAAGCGGTGCCCAACATCCTGGAAAACCTGTGCTGGGCGGGAATCTATCCCGATGAGGGCGTGGGCTGTGAGCCCGAGGGCGATCACGGACCTTACGTGCAGAGCCAGCGCCTGGACATTTATCGTCGTTATGCCCACCAGTTGATGGAAAAGGGGCTGGCTTATCGCTGTTTCGCCACGACCGAAGAGTTGGCCGCCATGCGCGCCAGTCACGGTGGCCACGGCGGATACGACCGCCGCTACCGCGACCTCCCGGTGGCCGAAGCCGAGGCGCGCAAGGACGAGCCCCACGTAATCCGGATGAAGGTCCCGGACGGAGAAACTTTCGAAATCGATGACCTGGTGAGGGGGGTTGTGCGTTTTGACAGTTCTCAGGTGGACGACCAGGTGTTGGTCAAAACCGACGGCTTCCCCACCTACCATCTGGCGGCCGTGGTCGACGATCACGAAATGGAGATCACCCACGTGATCCGTGGTGAGGAGTGGCTCACCTCCACCCCCAAGCACCTGTTGCTCTACCGCTTTTTCGGCTGGCAACCTCCCCGTTTCGCTCACCTGTCGCTGGTGGTCAACGCCCAAGGCAAAAAGCTGTCGAAACGCGATGGTGATGTCTCCGTAGACGCTTACCGGGAGCAAGGCTATCTGCCCGCCGGACTGATCAACTTTCTGGCTTTGCTGGGTTGGAGCAACGGCGATAACCGCGAATTGTGGAGCCTGGAAGACATGGAAAAAGTGTTTGCCCTGGAACGAGTCCAGTCTTCCCCGGCCGTCTTTGACTTCGACAAACTACGCCACATCAATCAACAGCATCTCTTTGCCATGGACGAGGCCAGCATCGCCGACCTGCTGCCCCCCTGGTTCGAGAAAGCGGCCGTGGCCATGCCCGAAAGGGCCTATCTGGAGAGGGTGGTGGCCCTGATGAAGCAACGCTGCACCCTGCTCGGTGACTTTGTGGAGCAGGCCAGGTACTTTTACCTCGACCCCGAAAGCTACGACGAAGCGACTGTCAAAAAGCGTTGGAAAGCCGATTCCGCCGAGTTAGTGCAGGCCTACCAAAGCCGACTGGAAGGGCTGCCCGAGTGGCAGGCTGCCGCGTTGGAAGCGACCCTGCGCCAGCTGTGCGAAGAGAAAGGGCTAGGGGCAGCGGCCCTGATCCACCCGGTTCGCCTGGCCCTGTCCGGGG
>JADMJV010000010.1 GCA_018780265.1 bacterium | reverse complement strand
CGGGACAGGCGTAGGCAGAGGAGCGACCGGCTCGGCGACCGGGACAGGCGTAGGCTGAGGAGGGGCCGGCTCGGCGACCGGGACAGGCGTAGGCTGAGGAGGGGCCGGCTCGGCGACCGGGACAGGCGGGGGCAGAGGAGCGACCGGAACAGGCGGAGGCTGAGCTGAAACCGGTGAGGCGCTGGCAACCACTGGAGGCGGTTGAATTACGTCCTGATCGTCTTCAGCTAACAGGTCGTCTAAAGATGGCTCGGATTCTCCAATCAGCGCGGACGTCGGGTTGGTGGACGGTTCCGTTGGAGCATCATCTTCCGCCAGAAGCTCGTCTAGTGAGGGAAACTGCCCACGCATTTCGGATACGGTTGGGATCGGCGACACTAACTCGGCCTCTTCTTCTGATGCAGCCAGCAAATCATCGAGGGACGGTTCGGAAGATGCTTGATCGGAGGTTTCGGCCTCCGAGACAGTCGAAAGGTCATCAAGGGTCAGTTCGTCTGCGAGCAAATCCTCCAAGGAAGGCTCTTTGGAGGCATGGTCAGTTTCGTCCAGCAAGTCCTCGAGGGAGGGACCGCCCTTGAGCAGGTCTTCCAGTGATGGGTCTTCGATGACGGGAGGGGGTCCCAGTCTCGTCTTTTCCACCGTATGCGGCGCTGGTGGCTCTTTGTCTAAGGACATGCACAATCCGAGGCTCAGGTCTTGGGCGGACCCAAACGGGTTCTCCTTGGGGGAGGGTGCTTCGGCCGTGGCGGATCTTTCGATTTCCGCAATGTGATCGTCCGACAGCAAGTCTTCCAGGGACTGCAGTTCGGCTTTGAGCATTTCATCGATGTCGTCTGGCGCCACTGATACCGGAGCAGACCTTGGTGCTGGCGGGTCTGTGGGGGTCGCCGCCGATGGCGTGGTTGCGGGAGTGGGCGCGGTTATGGGGGGCGGCGGGGGCGCCGCTGGTGGCACTGGAGGGGTAGGAGTTGCCACCGGCGGTGGGGGGGGAGTGGCCACCGGGACAGCCGTCTCACTAACAGCTTTGGTGGGGGAAACTGCCGCAGCAGCGGTGGCCACCAGACGATAGGACTTTGTCGCCGGGTCCCATTGGAGACCGACGTCTCCACCGGCGGGCGCGGCAGCGGCCGGGACAGCAGAGGTTGCGGGCGGGGCGGGCGCGGCTTCGGCGAGGGACGAGGAGGCCACAAAAGTGCCTTCGCCCGTCAACTCTAACTTGAGCAACAGTGGCCGGGTGGTCAAATTGGGGACTGTTTCAAATCTGCAATCATCGCGAGATAACAAATAGCGAAACAGGCCGGCGTCCTGGCGTTGGTCCAGTCTGATGGTCCAATTCGCGAAGAACTCTTGACTGGCTCTCAGCCAGATATTAAGCAAAGGCAGCTTGAGAACCAGTTGTCGGGCGGCTGCTTCCGGGTTGATGTTCTTGGCTCGGCGAATGGTCTCAGACCACCCCGAAAAACTCTCCCCATTCTTGCTGGCGCGAGCGTCCAGGCCAAGCCAGCGAGAGTGGCGACGGGCACCAAAGCGACTGGATTGGAGTCGACTGCCCATGAAGAACACACTGCGCAGTGCATCGAGGGCGGGGTGGTGGGGATGTTTGCTCCAGTCCTGCCAGGATTGGCGCAAGAGGCGACTCCATAACTCGCTGGTCGGCTGCTCGTCGAGCAGTAAGGTAAGGTCGGGTCCCAGTGGCGTCACGCTGCGGAGTGAGCCCACGGAAATTCCACCAAAGAACATTGTCAGAAATACGAGCGAATCGTGGAGGCTCCGAAGGGCATCCGGGAATTGGCCCGCCTCCAGTTGTCGCTGCAGTTGCTGCAAAAGCGGATGCAAAGGGCTGCTGAAAGCACCCCCTGGCGGTTCTATTTTCCACTTTAATAGATCTTTGGCTGTCATCGTTCGACTTGATTCCTGTCTAGTCGAGACAGGAAAGTCCTGCTCCAGTTCTGTTTCTGCAAAAAGAAACCTTGTTTCGTCGACTTGATACGATGAAGCACAATCAAAAGGGAGGAGGCCAGAGGCCTCCTCCCTTTTTGATTGTGCTTCCAGTTACTATTTTACAGCGTCGCGAAGAGCCTTGCCGGGCTTGAAGGCCGGAACCTTGCGAGCTTTGATGGTGATCTTGTCGCCCGTGCGCGGATTGCGGCCAGTGCGGCCCTTTCTCTCACGAATCTCAAAGCTGCCAAAGGGGATCAAGCGGATTCCGCGACCCTTCTTCAAGTTGTCTTGAATGGTATCAAGAACAACTTTCAAGGTCTCCGCGGCGTCTTTCTTCGAGCCCTTGGTCTTGTCCGCAATTGCAGCAATTAGCTCAGTCTTCCCCATAACTTTTGCTTTGGCTTTGGGCTTGGCTTTAACCGCCATGTTGACTTCCTCCCTTATTTTAAGGCAATTTAGAGAACGGAGCCAAAAGAAGCCCAGTTGCTGCTGGGCTAACGTTTAGCGTCTGCTCGCTTGAAGAAGATTCTTCCAGGTTTGCCCATGACTCTCCTTCAGAATTCTTGTTCGGATTTGGGTTTTTTTGATATTTTCATGGCTCGCTGGCATGGTTGTCGTTGATCTGGGTCTGACTGGCGCGTAAAGGGCCACTTTTTGGGGTCTATGTTATTCAATATGGGGCCAGGGTTTATCCTGCTTCAGGTTTTCATGGTTCCACAGGTTGTTTGAGCTGTGGTGGAGCCGAATGTGGCCCTGGTCGGGCAGTGTCGACCCATGGCCAGGGCGGTTGGATGTTGTCTGGGATCGAAAAAGAGCCTTGCGGCCCTTGAAAGTCCTTTCATTTACACCGCCCGAGAGCTTTCTCTATGGGAGGTGGGGTGAGGGCTCCGAGTCGGCGGGAGGGTTCTGGATAAGAGCGTCGATACGCGCGCTCGCCTCGCCTGACAATCCGGTCAAGGCGACGCCCGCGGCATGCCGATTGAAAAATTCAAAGTCCCAGGATTCGTGCCACACAGCCTTCCCCTTCAGTTGCAAGGACGGATGGCCGTCATTGAGGTCCAGTTCCACGTCGAATTCTTCGTCGGGAAGTTCTCGGTTGGTGATCACACGCATTCCGCTGCCCCCGCTGCCCAGGCCTACAACGTGCACGACATCCATTCCAGGGATGGCGCATTGCACATTTTGATCGGTGGTTAATCTGGTATATCGACGACGCTCCGCTGGCACTGCTCACCTCACTGATTGTCATGGTCGCCGAGCTTTCCCGATGCGAAACGGCCAGACCTCTGCTAATTTGGGGTAGATAAGATTTTCTGAAGCCTTTGCGGACCAACGGTGCCTTTGGGTAGCCAGGGTCGCCCTCATTCTACACGGCCGACTTCGGGGCGCGGCGGTATCAGGGCGATTCGATAGGCTTGATTGCGGCTCGCGCCACAGAACATCACCAGAAAATCTCGAACTTGTGCCGCTGACAATTGGCACTGGCTCAGATACTCCGATTGTCGAATCAATTGCTCTTCTTTCTCCGCTTCCTGGTTGGTACGGGGTGGGGCCGGCTCAAGAACGAGCACAAATTCTCCCCTGGCGGGAGGGGGGTTGTCCAGCCAGTAATCCAGGCTGGCCTGCAGATTGGTTTCGTGAAGCTTGCTTAACTCTCGACTGATACTCAGTTTTCGCTGTGGTCCGCAGAACTCGCGTAGGAGTTGGAGTGTATCGAGGATGTTGTGGGGCGATTCAAAAAAGATGGAGGTGACCTGGGTTTCACTGGCCTTCTCAAAGAAGGCGCGGCGGTCACACTTCTTGTGCGGTGGAAAGCCTTCAAACAGGAATCGACGTGTGGGTTGGCCCGCTGCTGCCAGGGCCGCCGTCAGGGCGCTGGGCCCGGCCACGCTGACAACCGGGACACGCTCCTGGTGGCAGGCCGCCACCAGTCTCCAGCCGGGGTCCGAGAGTCCAGGGCTGCCTGCGTCGCTGATGAGTCCGCATTGATTCCCCTCTTTAAGTTCGCTCAGTATCCGTTGAGTTGACTTTTCGCAGCTGTCTTCCCTGTACAGCACAAGTCGCGGACAGCGTACCTGCAGGGCGGAGCACAGGCGGCGGGCCGAGTTGAGATTTTCGCATGCTAACAGATCCAGCGTTTCCAAGATGTTGCGGGCTCTCGGACTGATGTCTCCCAGGTTGCCGATCGGCGTGGCAATTACCCAGAGTTTTCCCTCGCTCGTATCCATTGGCGCCTTCCCTCATGAAATGAAAAAGGCGCCATCGCCTGTCAGCGATGGCGCCTGCGAACCGCAGTTTACAGGAAGTAAGTGTAGCTGGGGTCATGATTGACCATCTCTTCTTGACTGAAGAAGATGGGCAATTCGCGCGCAGCGCTTTCGGGAGAATCGGAGCCGTGCACAATGTTAAAGTCCACGCGCTGAGCAAAGTCGCCGCGGATCGTTCCGGGTTCGGCCTCGGCGGGCTTGGTGGCTCCCATCATTTTGCGGGCGACCGTGATGGTGTCGACGCCTTCCAGGCACATGGCCACGATGGGTCCCGAGGTCATATAGCTGACCAGTCCGTCATAGAATGGCCGGCCAAAGTGGGGTTCGTAGAGTTTGCCGGCGAGTTGGGCGTCCAGTTGCATCAATTTGACACCAACCAGGCTGAGGCCGCGGGCTTCGAAACGGCTGATGATCTGCCCGACCAGGCCGCGTTGCACTGCGTCCGGTTTGATCAAGACCAGGGTGCGCTGCAGCGCATTGAAGCGCTGCTCGCGGGCCTTAATGATGGGTTGGGTTTGGGTGGCACTCATGGGGACTCCTTTTTATGGGGAAAAATTTTAGACGTGCACCCTTACCCCTCGAAATTGGGCCACAAACTCGATTTTCCGGAAGAGTTCCTGGGCTACCAGCTCCCAAACAAAAAGGCTTGAGGTTAGCCGAGCGCGGCTGCGAATGTCCAACGAGGACTCGGGATGGCTCAGCAGGTCCTGAAGGTAGACTACGATTTCACGAGCGTCATCGCTGTCGATGCGCAGGCAATTTACAAAGGAGTGAGCGTAATCCTCGCCCGAACTCCCAGTCACAGCCACGCCGCCGCAGGCCATGACCTCCAGGCCCACCAGTCCAAAGGGTTCGTGACTGGAATTGGCCAGAATGGCATCGCTAGAAGCATACAGGATACGCAAGAAATCTTCGGGCACGAAGAAGTTTAGTTCCAAAACGTCAGCCTCACGGTGCCGGCGTATCTCGGTCAGGATCTGGCGTAAGGAAGGGTGGGTGAGGTGGATTTCGCTCCAGACCAACCCTTGTTCGAAGGCTTTTTCGATGACCGCGACCCGATAAGGATCTGAGCTGCCGCGCACCAATATTTTGGGTTTCAATCCCAGTCTTTTCAGGTGTCCCGCAGACTCCATCGCCATCAGCCAGCGCTTGTCGGGATGATATCGACCCACCTTGGCCAACAGGAGCCCTGGTAGGGCCTTGCGCAAATTCAAGGTTTGGGCCGGCTCGATCGCTTCGAGCCAGCGGGAGGGGATTCCATTGGGAATGACCAGCGGGTTGATCCCCTGTGCCACCATCGAGTGTTTCATGTAGTAGCTCACGGTGGTGATGGCGCACGACTGCCTGAGGGCTTGCCAGTCTATGGCGTCAAAGCCAAAGACATTGTTGGCATTCCATAAAATCAAGCAGCGCTCGTGCAAACCACTGCGCAATACCGCTCGGGACAGGTTGATGACCGCTCCACTGGTGTGCCACTCTTCGGCCATCACAATCACGCTGCGGCCTCGGGCCGCGGCAGGTGCCACCACGTGCTCTATAATATGGTCAGGGATCGAGGCGGTGAAGTCGTTGATCTTTGCCTCTTCGCCCTGATAGACCCCGTCGGGAAACTGAGCGGACAGCCACTGCGACCAGCGATGATAACTGAGCATGCCGTCGACCTGCTCTTCGTAGTAGGCCTTCTGAGGATCGCCCAAGAAATAGAGACGGGTGCGAAAGCCGAGTTCTGCCAGAGTGCTGGCCAACTCGGTAGCACGTACACCAAGACCTCCGATCAATGAATAGAGATCGGGGCCTTCAAAGGATAGAATGACAAATTCAACGGTTTGGGGTGAAAGGCGACTGTTTAGCACTGTTTACGGTTCCGCGTCGGGCCCCCATGATCCTATGTATCCATGAGGTGGCCTTGGCACAAGCCTGTGCGCTGTCAGACCGGGGTGCTCCCAGCCGATCAGGCCGCAGCCTTGCGTCAGTCCGTGATCGACAGTCCATGGTTGTCGGATACTACGTTGAACATGCGCTTTGCTTCCACCTGGGGATTTTCGGTGGCCTTTCGTCGTGGCGGCCTGGCTCGTTTGCGCAAGATCTTTCCAGCCTTTGTTCCTTATCTGGACGTTGTGCTGGAGGACGGCTATAATGCCTTCTTTCTCAATCCTCTGGTGATTTTTCGTGGTGGGCAGGTCGAGGCCCATATCGACTGCAGCCTGCGCTCCTACACCGCTCCCCTGGAGCCGCCCTTTCCCGGTAAAGTCTCTGTGTACTACGCTCAGGTGCCCGACCAGTTGCAGGGGGGGCAACTGCTGCTCAGCAGAGGGGACGGCAAGGAGTTGGCGCGAGTGACTCCCGTCCCTAACATGGTAGTGCAATTCGACGGTGAGCTGATGCACCAAGTGACTCCTTTTCAGGGTAGTGATTGCGCAGAGTTGGATCGTTCTCGTATCAGTCTGGTCTGTGAGCACTATCGACTCAGCGACACTTTATTGACGCGTGTGCCCGACTTTCATTTCGAAAGTTCGCGACAATTCGGGGAATTTTTTGATAGAGCGTTAGAAGTGCAAGGATTTGGGGATAACTCGTAGGCCCTCCCGACCGGAGGAGTATCTGTTGTGCGTGGCAAGAGCACGCCGCTGAGCCTGGGAGACCAGGTTGAGCTACGGAGGAATTACCTTGAGTTATCACCTGTTTACTTCTGAGTCCGTCACCGAAGGGCATCCTGACAAGGTTGCCGATCAAATCTCTGACGCGATTCTGGACGCTTATCTGGCCAAAGACCCACATGCCCGCGTGGCCTGCGAAACCTTTGTCCATACCGGTTGCGTCCATGTGGCCGGACAGATCACATCGTCGGCCCTGGTTGATGTCCAGGACATCATCCGCAAAACCCTCGTCAACATAGGCTACACCGATCCTGCTTTTGGCATCGACGGCAAGAGCTGTGCCGTGCTGCTATCTCTTGATAAGCAAAGCCCCGAGATTTCGGCCGGTGTCGGCAAGGCTCTCGAGGTTCGTGGAGATGGAAAAGGCGGCAACGAAGAAGACTCCACAGGGGCCGGAGATCAGGGATTGATGTTTGGCTATGCCTGCAACGAGACCCCCGAACTCATGCCGTTGGCCATCGCGTTGGCGCATCGTCTGGCTCAGAAGTTGGCAGATGTCCGCCGTAGCGGACTGCTGCCCTACCTGCGCCCCGACGGCAAAACGCAGGTCACTGTGCGCTACGAGAACGGAAAACCCACCGAACTCGACAATATCCTGATTTCCACCCAGCACAATCCGGATGTGACCCAAGAGCAGATCAAGCGTGATTTGATCGAAAAGGTCATCAAGCCGGTCGTCCCTGCGCACTACCTTAAATTTGAAGGTGGCGAAGTCGTCCATCCTCGAATTTTGGTCAATCCGTCAGGCAGCTTTGTGCTGGGCGGCCCCGAGACCGATACCGGCCTCACCGGGCGCAAAATCATTGTAGACACCTATGGTGGCATGGGTCGTCACGGTGGAGGTGCCTTCTCGGGCAAAGACCCCACCAAGGTTGACCGCTCCGCCAACTATGCCGCCCGCTGGGTGGCCAAGAACATCGTGGCGGCCGGACTGGCTGACCGTTGTGAGGTTGCACTGGCTTACGCCATCGGTGTGGCTCAGCCGGTCAGTATCTCGGCTGAGACCTTCGGAACGAATACGGTGGATGTGGATAAGATTCAGCAACTGGTTCGTGACCACTTCGACTTGCGTCCTGGCGCGATTATTCGCCACCTCGACTTGCGTCGTCCCGTCTATCTGCCCACTGCGGCTTATGGACATTTTGGTCGCCCCGATCTGGACCTTACCTGGGAGCGGACCGATAAGGCCGATGCTCTGCGTAAAGCAGCGGGATTGGCCGAAGCCGTAGTCCGATAAGTAAAAAAAAAGTCAACTTCCGCTAACGTCGTAAGGAGGGCCTCAGGGCCCTCCTTTTTTAACGGGGTGCCCGAGGCCGGAGTGGACTGTTGTGGTATTGATCGGCTCGCTCGCGCCTGGCCTGGCAGTCCTGTATTCCCAGGGGTAGCGCCAGGCACACCAGTAAGAAGGTTAGTGATAGAGGTTCCATATCCGCAGTCTAAGGGGAAAGCCTGAGCTTTCCCTGGATTTTTCTTAAGATTGGCTTAAGTCGGCCTGTCTGCAGGGGGTGCGGGCCGGCTGCCTGAAGGAGTGGCTCTCTATGCTGCGTCGAATAGGCTCAAAATGAGCATTCAGCTCGGCCGTTACCAGGTTGTCGAGGCTTTGGGCCAAGGGGGCATGGGCGTTGTCTACCGCGCCGAGGACCCACTGCTTGAGCGCGCGGTGGCTATTAAGGTCATTCATCCGCATCGAATGACCGCTGAGGCCAAGGAACGTTTTTTTCGCGAGGCCAGGGCCGTGGCTCGTCTGGACAGCCACCATATCGTCAAAGTGTTTGACATCGGCATTCAACCGGACGGTGTTAAGGAACTCCATTATATCGTGATGGAGTTTGTGCGCGGGCAGACGCTTGCTCGCTATATCGAAGGTCAGGGTCCTCCCAACAAACTGGCCCTGCGCGACCGCCTCGGCTACTATTCGCAGTTGCTTGATGCCATCTATTACGCGCATCAGCAAGGTGTGGTGCACCGGGACTTAAAGCCCGAAAACGTCATGATTACGCCCGAGGGTCGTGTGAAGATTATGGATTTTGGTCTGGCCGTGCTCGATGATAAGCACTCTCAGACCCGCGACAACCAGATTATGGGAACTTTGGCCTACTTTGCTCCCGAGCAGGCCAAGGGCACCAAGGGCGTCGACCTGAGGGCGGACATCTATGCCCTGGGCGTTATCCTTTTTGAAATCGCAACCGGCAGTCTGCCCTTTATGGGAGAGAACCCTCTGGAGTTTATCCACAAAGTACTCCACGAGCCTCCGCCCAGCCTGGCCGACCTCAATCCAGAGGTCCCCTGGGGCCTGGAGAAAATGGCCTTGCGGGCCCTGCGCAAAGAGCCGTCCGAGCGGTTCTCGTCGGTCCTGGAAATGACCCGCGAACTGGAGGAAGTGCTCCAGACTCAGTTTTCCACGGGGGGCACCAAGCCGGTTGTTGCCCCCCCCACCAACAACAAGTTTCCCTCGCTGGACATGCCCATTCCCAAGCTGGGTACGGCATCGTCCATGGCCATCCCCAAGTTGCCCATTCAAATGCCGATTCTCAAGGTTCCGCCGCCCCCGTCACTTGAGGCTACTCGTAGTGACTTTATGCAGCGATTTCAAAAGTCGGATGCGGCCAACCCGCCGGTGGCGCCCGCGCCGCTTCCGGTTGCGCCCCCCAAGGCTACTTCGCCCCCAAATCGGACAGTGGTGGATGCCGGTCCTCCCCCCAGTGTGCCATTCAAGGTGGCCCAAGGATTGCCGTTGGTAGCCTCATCGGGCTGGATGGACGAAGCTCGCAATCCTGAAGCGGCCCAGCAGCCGGCCAACCAGATGGCTCGGGATGACAAGCGTCAGCAAGAACTCGCGCCTCCTGTAGACCCAAATGCCAGGCGCTCCTTTTGTCAGGCCTGTGGCTGTTCCAACCCGGCCGGCTCCGTTCAGTGCCTGGAGTGCGGCCAGACGGTCACTCCTAGTTATTACGTGATTCAGCGGGAGGCTATTTTACTGGCTCAACAGAGTCGCGACGCCCTGGCGGACGGCCTCTACGAAGAGGCCCTCGACCTGTCAGAGCAGGCTCTGGCTCACGACGCCGACCTGGGAGAAGCCCACCTTTGTCGTGGCCGGGCGTTAATGGGATTGCATCGGCTGGACTCGGCCGAGAAGTCGCTGGTGAGGGCCTGCGATCAGTTGCCCAAAAGTTCTCAACCATGGCTGGTGATGGCCGAAGTGTTTCTGGCCAGGAACGATTTTGAGGGAGTCATCGCCAGTCTGCTCGAGGCGCTTCGCCGCGATCCGGTAGACGTGCAGGCCAGGCTGCGTCTGGCCTACCTTTATGGGGAAACGGGTCGCGCGCCTGAGGCCATCGAGCAGTACAAGCGGGTGCTGGAGCGGAATCCCCGCAATGCCGAAGCCAACCGACAGATGGGCTTGATGTTGGCTCGCAGCGACCGCCCCGATGAAGCGACTCGTTTTTTGGAGCAGGCCAATCAGATCGATCCCAGCGATGTGCAGACCTGTTTGTTGCTGGGACGTCTCTATGCTCGGCGGCGTCAGTTTGCGCTGGCTCAGGAGGCTTTTGAGAGCGTCATTCAGTCGCGGGGGGATGACGCTGAGCTAAGGGCCGAGTTGGGAGCGCTGTTCCAGGCCCAAAATCAGGATGAGCAGGCCCTGCGCGAACTGCGCCGAGCGGTAGAGTTGGATCAGACCAATCGAGATGCTCGTTTGCGCATGTCGGCTATCTTTGAAAAGCACGGTCGGTTGGATCACGCCGCCAAAGAGTTGGAAGAAGCCTTGCGCTTTCAGCCTCATGATCTGGCGCTCAACCGCAGGCTGGGAGAACTCTACCTGCAGCGCAACGATCTGAATCGTGCCTTGTCGGTGTATGAAAACGTGGTGCGCCTGGATCCCAAATGTGCTGAGATGCATAACAAGTTGGGTCGCATTTATCTAAAGAAGGACTACACGGCTCAGGCTATCGACCACTATCAGCGGGCGGTAGAGGCTCACAAGGTCGAGCCCGAATACCGGGAAGACCTGGCCATGGCCCACTACTGCAATGGGGATTTCCCTTCGGCCATCGCTGAGCTGAAGCGAGCGGCCATGCTCGATGGGCGCAATGCTGACTATGCCAAAGGGCTGGGCCTGTTGAATTTCCTGGTCGGCGACGATGAAGAGGCGGTTCGCTGTTTGCAGTTCTCCCTGCAACTAAAACCGGGCGATGCCCAGGCTCAGGGGATCATGGGTCAGGCTCTGGCCCGCCAGGGCCTGGCTAACCTGGCCATCGGAGCCTTTCAGAAGGCCCTCGAGGTGGACAACGGCAATCACATCCTCTATCTTTATCAGGCTCGGGCTCTGGCCTTGGCAGGGCGTCACGGCGAAGCGATTCAGAGTTTTCGGAATTTTGCCAGTCGTCTGAGTTCGCGAGACGAGGCTCTTTATCTGGCCCATACGCAGGTTGAGATGGGTCTGTCCTATCTGGCCGACGGTAAGGTGGCTCGCGCCGCCGAAGTCTTGCAGTTAGCTCTCAAGTCCAACCCACGCGATGCCAAGGCCCTGCATGGCCTGGCCAAAGTGGCCATGGAGAAACGAGACTGGAGCGAGGCTCGCGAAAAGTTGCGCAAAGCGCTGCAGATTGAACCCAAAAATCGGGACTTTCTGGTTACTCAAGCAGAAATTCAAGGCTGTGAGGGAAATTGGAGCGAGGCGGTGCTTACCTTACAGCGCGGCGTGACCGAAAGCCCCAATGAGCCAATGCTCTACGAGTTGCTGGGACGTGCCCTGCGCAAGGCCAATCGGGCCCAGGAGGCGGCCTCTGTGTTTCGACGGGGTGCTGAAGTCTTTCCGGCTGAGCAGGGGAGGTTTTATTGGCTGGAAGGCAGGGTCGAGGCCCGCCGAGGTCGATTTGGCGAGGCGGCTACGCTCTTTCGTCGGGCTCTGGAGCGCAATCCCGAGCGTTGGAGAATCTATGCCGATCTGGCTGAGACCTGTCAACAATTGGGCGAGGTGAAAGAGGCGCTGGCCAATGTCGACAAGGCCCTGGCGCTGGCTGGTGAAAAGGATCGCGAAGAACTGAAGCGCTTGCAGTTGCTGCTGCAAACCCAGCGTATCCGCGAAGGCTAGGGCCCGTTTTCTTTCAGCCCGAAGCCCGCGACGTATTGCGGAAAACCCGGCAACTGACCGTTGATCTGAAACTGATGATAGCCGGGACAACCAATGGTAAAGCCCTCGCCATCAGGGGTTGGCACGTAGGTATATTGGGTGGTGGGGGCGGACGGGCAGGAGGGCAAGGACTGAATATATCCGCTGCCACCAGCGCCGACCAGGGTGATCAGGGCTGGGGGATAGATGCGGTAGTCGGTGCGGTAGCTCTCCAGGGCGGTTGCGAGGTTTTTCTCGTTCACGGAGCAGGCCGACAGATAGGCACGATAACGCGCCGTCACAAAGCGAGGGATGGCGATAGCCGCCAGGATGGCGATGATGGCAATGGCGATCATCAATTCAATTAAGGTGAAGGCCCGGCGCCGCCTGTTGTTTCTCATCGACCTGTTCCCCGATCCCTGGAAGGAGTTATGGTTGCCTGCGGAAAGACGATCCCGCAATTGTTGTTATACCCCAGAGTGGACAAAATCCCACCCTGGAAGCGAAAGGACCGTCATGTCTCTGTTCACCACCCTTAAGAAGATTTTCGCGCGCTCTGCAGGAGCGCTCTTCCTGCTGGGGGCGACCACTGCGATGACGCTGGCTCAGACAGAGACCCCCCCGACTGCCGACTATGCGATTTTGATCTTGGGAGACGAGTCTGATGCGGAGATTCTTCGCAAGGAGAAAGTTCTCATTCAAGAGATGGCAAAAAGCTTAAAAAAACAATCCAGGCTACCCATCTATAGCTATCATTTCAACAAGGAGCGAGAACGCAGTTACTGCGAGAAGAAGCTGAACGTCATCCGCGAAGACCTGCTTTTCATCGGCATTGTCTCCTTGAAAGATCGGGTACCCCGCAAGATCGTCTATCGTCTTGACCGTATCATCACTCCCTCGCGGGCTGCAGCGGAGATCATTAATCGAGCGGATGAGTTGCTGGCCGGAGACGGGACCACGTCGCCGTCGCCTTCCGTGACACCCGATCCCTCCACCAGTCCAAGCGCCTCGCCCTCCGCCAGTCCCAGTCCAGGGCCCAGTGGAGGTCGCTTTCGGGTTCAATTGGCCGTCTTTACTCAGCAGAAGACAGCCCAGGAACTGGTGGATCGACTCAAGACTAAGGGCTACGAGTCCAAGTTTGAGAAAATGCCAGGCGATGGAGGCAAGGAGGTTTTTAAAGTCTGGGTTGGCACTTTCCAGACCAAAGAGGACGCCCAGCAGGCCTCTACAGAGTTGTTGGCGGACGGATTTGAGAAGGGCTTCGTTGTCGAAGGTCCCTGAGTGAAGTTTGCTCGGTTGGTCGTAGACTCTCCCGGGCACTGGGCCGACCAGCTCTATACCTATGAAGTTCCTGGCGGAATGGAAGTAGAGCCTGGTTGGGCGGTGCGTGTTCCCTTTGGCGAGCGCGAACTCAATGCCTACGTGGCTGAGGTTTGCGACGACCCTCCCCAACTCGATAAGCCACCGCGGGCCATTTTGGAGCGCCTGGGCCAGGCCCCGGTGTGGCCCCACGAATTGATGGACTTGGCCCGCTGGATGAGTGAACTCTACGTCTGCACGCTGGCTGAGGCCTATCAGGCGGTCGTTCCGCCCAGTGTCGTGCGGCGTCTGATTCACCCTCCCCAAAGGAATTCTCGCAAGAAGCGACAGGATTCAGGACTGGGGGAAGTGGTCGGCCGCCACCCTCTGAATCCTGCTCAGCAGGCGGTGCTGGCTTACATCGGAAAAGCAGAAACCCTGCTGCTGGAGGGCATTACCGGGTCGGGTAAAACCGAAGTCTATCTGGCGGCTATCGAACGAGTCCTGGAGGCAGGCAACTCTGCCATTGTAATGGTTCCCGAAGTTTCCTTGACCCCCCAGGCCATCGATCGATATCAGGGACGCCTGGGAGATCGGGTGGGGGTCTTGCACTCGCGCCTCAGCGATGGTGAGCGCACCCATCAATGGCGGGCCTTGCAGGAAGGCCGGGCGCGCGTGGCCTTAGGCACTCGCTCGGCGGTGTTTGCTCCTGTGGAGAAGCTGGGCCTGATTGTGCTCGACGAGGAGCACGACTCGTCCTATAAACAAGATTCTGCGCCACGCTATCATGCCCGTCAGGTGGCTGCCTGGCGGGCTCAACGCCATCACTGTCCGCTGCTCTTGGGTAGCGCCACTCCTTGCCTGGAGAGTTACAGCGCTGCCCGCTCGGGGCGCTATGCGCACTTGAGACTGCCCCAGCGGGCCACCAGCAACACCTTGCCCAGCGTCGAGGTGATCGACTTGCGAAAGCACCGTCTGCGGGGACGGGACGACCTTTCCCATCCCATGTTGAGCGCATTGCAAAGCACTCTGGAGGCCGGTCAGCAGGCGGTCTTGCTCTACAATCGGCGCGGATTTTCTCGCTATTTGCAGTGCCCGGATTGCGGCAAAGTGGTGCACTGCCCTCACTGTAGCATCTCTTTGACCATCCATCGGCAACCTTCCGAGATGCAATGCCACTATTGCGGTTTTCATCAGCCCTTGCTCGACCACTGCCCGCATTGCGGTGGACTGGCCCTGCAGGACCGGGGCAGCGGGACAGAGCGTCTGGCCGAGGAGGTTGCCCGCAAAATGCCGTCGGCCAGAGTCTTGCGAATGGATCGAGATACCACCAGGCTTCAAGGGGCTCATTCCCAATTGCTGCGAACTTTTGCCAGCGGAGAGGCTGACATTTTGTTAGGCACCCAAATGGTCTCCAAGGGTCTGGACTTTCCCCAAGTCACCCTGGTCGGTGTCATCGGGGCCGATCAGGGTTTGCATGTGCCCGACTTTCGAGCTGCCGAGCGGGTGTTGCAGTTGCTGGTCCAGGTGGCCGGTAGGGCCGGTCGTGGAGCGGTAGCCGGTCGTGTTTTGTTGCAAGCGGCTGATGCCGATCACGAGGTATTTAGCTACGTCAGGCAACACGACTACGCCGGTTTTCTGCAAACCGAATTGGAAACGCGTCGGCAGTTGCTCTATCCCCCTTTTTGCAGGTTGGGACGCTTGATCATCAGTGGAGGAAAGCCCGAGGCGGTTGCTCGATCGGTGGCCCTGTTGGCGGATTGGCTCCACCAAAATGCCGGTCCTTTTCAGGTGCTGGGCCCTTCCGCCTGTCCACTGGAAAAAGTTCAGGGAATGTATCGCTGGCATTTCTTGTTGAAGGGGAAGCGGGTGAAGGAACTGGCGGAAATCTTGCGGAACGCTTTGCGACAATGCAAACGTGGCTCCGGTATTCGGTGGGCCGCAGATATTGACCCCCAGAGCATACTCTAAAATCAGAGAAGAGGGACCCATGAATCAATTGAAGACTAAGGCAGCGGCGGGTATCTTGTTCCTGGCGGCGGCCCTCAACGCGTTTGCGCAACCTACTTATCCTCAGGCCCCTAAGCCCAAGCCCAAACCCTCGGCTTCGGCCACAGCTTCGCCCAGCGCCAGCCCAAGTGCCAGCGCTTCCCCAGATGCGTCACCCAGTCCCAAGTTGCCGACCGGTCCGCTCAAGATGATCACGACCGACAGCGTCAATCCCAACAAGAAGTCGCCCATCAAGTTTACCGAAATCAACTTCTACGACTCTGGCTACGGCAGCAAATATAATGCCGAGATGCGCCTCTCCGGGGCGGTTCTGAACAGCAGCAAAACCGATACGCTGAAGAAGGTCACCGTCAAATATCAGGTGGTCGATACCGCCGGTCAGGTGGTTCAGGAGTGGAAAGAATCCGCTGGGGATTTGAAGCCGGGGTCTACCTATCGCATAAACCCCGGCGTGGCCCGCAATACCTTGGGAACCATGTTGAAGGGGAAAATGGTGGTGGACCACGAGGAGGTGCCCCCCAAAGACGGCGCCCCGAAGGACGGCGCCAAGTAGCGTGGCCTCTCTGCCCATTAAACTGGTTGGCGAGGAAGTGCTCCGCGCCAAGGCCCGTGACGTAGACGTGTTCGACGCCTCCCTCAGTCGCCTGTTGGAGGACATGTTGGACACCATGTATTCAGCACCGGGTATCGGCCTGGCCGCGCCTCAAATCGGCATTTCCAAGCGCATTATCGTGCTTGATGTAGGGGATGGTCCGATCCGCATGACCAACCCCAAGATCGTCGAAGTCCATGGAGAGCAGGTCGGTCTGGAGGGGTGTCTGTCGATTCCCGGTCTCTACGGCGACGTCCGACGGCACGACAAGATTGTGGTCAAGGGGCAGGATGCTTCGGGGCGCACTTTTCGAGTGCCGGCGGAGGGGCTGTTGTCTCGTTGTTTTCAACACGAGATCGACCACCTTGATGGCAAACTGTTTACCGACTTCGCCCTGAACTTGCACGAGAAAAATCCCAACGCCGACTCTGAGGAAGACGAACCGGCCGAGGAAGAGTAGGTGTTGCGCACGATATTCATGGGTTCCCCTCAGTTCGCAGTGGCCAGTTTGGAGCGGGTTCACGCCGAGAGCGAGTTGATGGCTGTCTATACTCAGCCTGACAAGCCGCGGGCTCGTGGCAACAAAATGCTGCCGACGCCCGTCAAGGCCCGGGCCCTGGAGTTGGGTCTGCCTGTGCACGAACCGGCTCGGATTCGCGACGAGCACGTCCTGGAACACCTCAAGGAACTGAATCCTGATGTGATTCTGGTGGTGGCTTACGCCAAACTCATTCCCAAAACGCTGCTGGATCTGCCGCGGTTTGGCTGCATCAATGTGCATCCCTCGTTGCTGCCTCGCTATCGAGGGGCCATTCCCATCCAGGCCGCCATTATGAATGGGGATAGCGAAACCGGTGTGTGCACTTTTTTTATGGATGTCGGCTATGACACCGGTGACATTATCTCCGTGCGAAGAAGTCCAATCGGTCCCGACGAGACCGGTGAGCAGTTGTCGCAACGACTATCTCTGGTGGGGGCCGACCTGCTCAGCGAGACCATGCGGTCTCTGGAAGCGGGGGACTACACCCGGACCGCGCAGCCGGCCGAGGCCGAAGGTGGCTACACCAAGCCACTGGCCAAACAGGATCTGGTGATTGATTGGAATTGGCCGGGGCGGAGGGTGAGTCATTTTGTGCGAGCCCTGGCAACGGAGCCTGGGGCTCAGACCCAGTTTTCCGGCGGAGTTCTCAAGGTAGGCAAAGCAGGCACGGCCGAGTCAGCCGCCTCGGGGGCTCCTGGTACGGTGCTGGGGCCGGTCAAGGGCAAAGGCTTCCTGGTAGCCGCGGCCGATGGCAGTGTATTGGTCGAAGAAGTGAAGCCGGCCGGCAAAGGCTGGATGCCGGCCTGGTCCTTCTGGCAGGGCAATGCATTGCGCCCCGGCGACATCCTGGGAGGTGTCAGTCCTGCAGCAACCACTTGCTGATGGTGGTGCCCACTTCAATGGGATCGATTTTCAGCGAATTGGCCTCTTCGCGTGCTTCTTTGACGGCTTTTCGCAGCGAATCTACCCGCGTTAACAGCTGTCGTCGGCGCGGATCGGAAAGCGCTCCCGAGGTGAACAGCTGCGACCAGTAGCCTACCAGCACATCATCATGGACGATTTCGGCCTGGGCCGGATGATGCTCGGTGGCTTCTACTTTCACCAATACCCTCGGCACTTTCTTGTGGCGCGCGGTGCGCACCGGCTCGGTGATGTTGAGCCCGGTGGCCGTGTCAAAGCGCCAGGCCTTGCTGGGGTCGAGGACGGGTAAGTTGTCCACAAAGGTTCTGAAATCTTCCAGTTGCTTCTCCAGCCAGATCAGATAGGTGACCGGGGCATCCTTCACCAGCAGATGACCATCTACCATCAGGTCGGCGCGGGCCCGGACGTTGCCCCAGTCTTTGGTGGCCACCACGTCCAGCAGTTCGGCCCACATGGTGGACCACTGGGTGAGGTTTTCATGGGCCCGGTACTGGACCAGTTTCTGCTCGGGGGGTAACTCTTCGCCCTCCTCCGATTTGCGCTCGTAAGTCCGCGTCATGCCGGCAAACAGGTCGGGTTTCTGATTGAGCTTGTGGAGTTCGGCGCCCTCCGAGTTGACGCGCGATTTTACCTGTTTCTCCACCGCGATCACCTGGGCTAGACGAGACTGCTTGGCCATGGTTGATTCCTCCGACTATGTTTCTGGTTGCTCTACCTGATCGGCCAATTCCTGCACAGCCTGCTCTATCTCCCGCGCCGAAGGCCGCGCCAGCTGCCTCACGTTCTTTCCGTCGCGCAACAATACAAGGGTGGGCCACAGTTTGACCCCAAAAGAGCGACCCAGTGGTTTTCCTTTGCCATCTTCTACTTTGACGTGGCGGATGCCAGGGCAGTCTTGCAAGGCCGCACGTAGCGCGGGTTGGGCGGCCCGACACAGGGGGCACCAGGGTGTTCCAAACTCCAGCACCACCAGTCCCTGCCAGTTGTCAACCTGGCTGCGCGGTGGCTCCGCAGGTGGATAGTGGGCGGTGTAGGTCATGCAGGTGTCTTCCCCGGCTGGATTCAGGGCCCTCTCGCCTGCTACCCTCTTCAGGTGTCCTGCCGGTGGACAGGACAAATACCTGATTCTGGCCAGGACACCCCCAGAGACTAGTCCCCCGCATGGAGGCGGACGCTCCACTAGCGATCCAGGTAGGCCAGAACCGAGGGAGTATAGAGGACCCCCACGCGTAACTGAGCGTAGTTGGCCGCCTGGCGAATCGAGACGGCGTGATATTCAAAAAATTGCTGACGGAATCGGAAACGTCTCCCACAGGTTTTGACATTTCTCAAAGTGTTCCACCACCTGAGTCATGGTTTGACTGGTGACTCGGGGCAGGATGGCCAAAGCTAATATGGCCTGGCGGCGCGCCTGGACGTCGGGACTCTTGAGCAGGCCGGTTGGCTAAAGTTTGAGGCGGGCCAGACTGAAGGTTTTCTGAAGGAATTGGATGGACCGCTAGAGCCTCGATTTCTTTAGCATAAAGGGGGAGTCTTCGCTGGAATCGTTGGTTCCTTGGAAGTGTCCCAGACCCATGATTTTATACTCCCCACTCGAGGAACTGGGCTGCCCCAAAAGGTAAAGTAGTCCGCCCCCCTGCAGTTCTCCTTTCAGTTTGACCGTGGTTCCTGTGACGCTGCCGGACAAACTGCATGTACGGACCTGCTGTTTGCAGGCATACACCTTGGAGAGAGAACAGTTGCCGGAAACGTCGCCGCCAATTTGTTGCAGATGTACCGTCAGACTGGTCTTACCGGTCGCGGCGTCATCCAGCCAGCCTTGATAGTTGCCAGAGATTTCCGCATGGTCCCAGTTCCAACTGTTGACCGCCAAGATCGAAACGATAGCCACCAGCAGGAAGGGCAGGCGCCAGGCCCAGGCTCGGTGATGAGGGGCCTGTTCGACGGCGAAGAACTCGTTTCCAGGCGGCATCTCCCCAGGTTCGATTCTGGCCTGGCTTGACCCTGCACTTTCGCGGGCAGGGCCAACTGGACGGAAGGGCAAAGGCCATGGCTGATGCGCGAATTGGAAGTGTGGTGGATTCGTCATGGCCAGTCGACTTGGAACGTGGAAAATCGCTGGCAAGGGCACAGTGATATCCCTCTCAGTGACGAAGGGCGGGAGCAGGCCCTACGGTTGGGGAAGGCGTTACGGTCCACTACCTTTGACCTGGTCTGCAGCTCGGACCTTCAGCGCGCCCAGCAAACGGCTCAACTCGCTCTCCCTCAACACCGTGCCGTCTCCGACTGGCGCCTGCGCGAGGTGCATTTTGGCGAGTTTGAGGGGTTGACTCGAGACGAGATGAGCGACGCCCAGCGCCACATTCTGAAGGCCTGGCTGCAGGACCCCTTCGCTCAGCGCATACCGGCCGGAGAGAGTCTGCAAGATGTGATGGAGCGGCTTCAGAGTTGGCACGCGGAAATGCCCTCGCGGGGCAGGGTGGCGGTTTTTACCCACGGTGGAGTGATACGTTGCAGTCTTTGGAGTTGTCGGAGCAACAACCAGGCCAACCCATGGCAAATGCAGATCGCCAATTGTAGCACCAGTTGTGTGCGTTACGCCCAGGAAAACTTCATTCAATGGATCAACGACGTCACCCACCAGTGAGTGAGCTTGCTCAGACCGATGAGCGCGAACAGGTGACAGGTAGTATGAATTTCCTGTCCTTGAAGGCGGCCGGACTCTAGTCGTAGAACTAGACTGGGTGCGGGCTTATACGCTGGGGGAAGTGGTCGTCGCGCTGGCTTTGATGCTGGTTGTCACGGTTTTTGTGATCGGCCTGTTCCTGAAGCTTTTCCAATCTTCCACTAAGAACCTGGATTCCTCGATCGCCTTAGAGATGGCCGAATCGGTCCTCAGTCAGGCCAAAGACGCGGATCCGGCCAGTTGGCCCACGCTGGTCGGTACCCAAAATGTCTATAACCGGGATGCCCAAGCCACTACAGAGTTTGTCACCAAGCTGGCGTCCACTCAACTCGACAGCAATCCGATGGGCGAGATGTACGAGTTGGCCGTCGAGGTCTACTGGATGGATCAGGCCAATAATGCCAGCAATCGTCGAGACTACGGACGTCAGTCTGTCCTGGTATCGCGATTTGTTTACGTGAGCAACATGAAGCCGTGAGCGCTATAGCGTGAAGCGACGGGGATTTAGCGTGCTTGAGCTGATGATTTCGATGTCGCTCATGCTGCTGGTTTCAGGCACATTGTTTTTTCTCTTTCGGATGTGCAGCTCCAATTTTCAAGTCGGAATGACGCGCCAATCTTTGCAGAGCCAGTTGCGCCGCATCTCGGCGAGGCTCAATCTGGATATACGACAGAGTAGCTTTTACACCATCAGTGAGGCACCGGCCTCGGTGAATGTAGACATGGAGCCGGGCATCGTGCCTGCCCGAAGAGATGCCGTGTGTTTTGGCTATCCCAATGGATTCGACCCGGTCACGGGCCTGACCATCTGGGAGAAATATACGGTCTATACGGCCACCCTGGAACTTCCGCGAGGGAGACTGGTCACCTACCGAGTTGGGGCAAGCGCCGGGGTGGTCCCAGGAACAACTCAACAACCATGGGGTAATTTTTTGATAAATCTGGTATCCTATACTACGGTGCCGAGCCTGAAGGCGGAAACAAATACTCTGAAGACGTTGACCAGGGATCTGCACCAGTTCCAGGTCGACCGGGACCTGTCCAATCAGATGGTGGTGATACGAGTAGCCGTGCGCGGCGACCGGGGCCGAACGGCCGAGGGTCGGCGAAGCACTGCGGAGTCTGCGGAAATGGTTTTTCGCTACCGCGCGGAAAATACTTGGCCAAGAATGTAGAGGGGCGAGCAATGCGAAGAAAACGGCGGGGTATAGCTTTAATCCTGGTCCTTTTCAGCACTTTCCTTTTAACGATGCTGGTCGGGGCCTTTTTTCAAATCAATTTTGATAACTTCAGCCTGACCGCAGCTTCCCAGCGAAGGCTGGAGGCCCAGATGGCGGCCGAATCCGGGTTGACCTACGCGCGCTACAAATTGGAAATGGATCAGTCGTGGGGTCCTCCCTTCTCTGGCCCTCCGGTGGTCTTAGGTCCTCTGCGGGTGAAGGTAAAGAGCAACACCGAATTGTTGGGCGAGTTTGCCGACGGGCGGTCCTTTTCATTGCAGGTTGTCAACCAGTTGAATCAGGCAGCCCCTGTACTGCCGGCCCTGCCGACGGGTGTGCCCAAAGACGCTGTCAAAGTCACCGTTCGTGGCTACAGTCAGGCTTTCACGTCAGGGGTGGAACTCCTGATGGTAGGTGAACCGCTCTACGACGCGGCCGCCACCAGCAATGGCGTTCTCAACATGATCGGCAACAAAACCTGGGAAATTCACAGCCGGGACAAGATTCGCAACTGGATTCGGTCCAACGATGCCATCTATGCCAATGATGTACTGAGCGGCGGCAACATCACGAAATTCAAGAGCGATGTCGGCAGCGCTGTGCCTGGAATTATGTGGTCCAAGAAGGACATCTACAACCAAAACACACTGCTGGACGCCAGCAATCTCAATAACTTCAACTCGGCCGTCAACGGCGTGGCCGCGGCTCGGTCCACCATGAATAACAACATCTACAATCTGAAAGTGGACGATCTGAAAGTTCCCACCACGTCCATCGCCATGCGTCCCGGTCGCTACGTGGTCTCTGAATCGTCGGTCATCCCTATCAATGAAGAAACCAGGGGGAGGTGGCCGTTCACCCGCACCGTGAACGTGGATCAACCGGCGCAGCCTGTCCGGGCCATCGCCTTTTATCCCGATGGCGGTGGCGCTCCCCAGGTGACTATCCCACGTTCTGAAATGCTCCGTGTGGCCGGCTCAGCATCCCCTCCCTATCAACCCCCGCCGGCAGTTATCGCGCCCAGTGACACCATCATTTTGGACCCCGCCGGGGGAGCGAATTTCGTCTATGAGTTCGGCACCGGTGATTTTAAGATTTCGGGCGACCAGCAGTATACAGTGGCCGGAAACTTCACCATCGGCTACGATGAGACTCCCCCCACCGGCCTTGGCCCAAAGCTGCCCAAGCCCGATACCGATATCATCATCTCGACCGTGACCAATCCCACCTTCTTGAACGTCACCAACAACTTTGTGATCGACGGCAAAGTCAAAGGTCGAGGGGCCGTGGCGGCTGGCAAGGAAGTGGTGATGCGGGCTGACGCTGACCTGTCGGCCAGTGTTACCGACCCCCTGGTTTTCTATGGAGGCGGTAACGTTACTATCGATGCTACGGGTAGGCAGAATGTCAAATTTACCGGCCTGGTCTATGCCAATAACGACTTTAAAATCAAGGACACTGCCAGCCCCTCCACTTTGGATGAGGTGCGCTTACACGGCGCACTGGTGGCCCGCAATGGTCGCATTGACATCACTGCAGCCAACGCGGTCACGATGACCTACGACCCGGCTTTCGTGGAGAATCTCACCAAGGGATTGCCCGACAACCATCGTCGTCTTAAGCCGATGAGTTGGCGTCAACTGTAGGCCCTCTAGCGAGCGCGGTTAAACAAGGCCAGCACATCCATGTTCTTATCCTGGTTTCCTTTCTGGGTTACCAACTGCTGCTGCAAGAAGCTGGTTAGCACTTCTCCGTCGTGATGCGGTAGGTCGAGGAAGCGCAGCGAGTGGTGACTGTTGTCGATCGAGGCCTGACGCACTACCGTCGCGGGAACATCGACGATAGCCCAGGGTAGGCACAGGGTTACTTCGGCTCGAGTGCCCGCCCGAACCACGCCTGGCAATAACGCCTGGGCGCCGCCCTGACTGAGATCGAGGCTGGTGGCTTCGAGGGCTCGGCGGATTCCGGGCAGTTTTACTTCCATATGCACTTCGGTGAGCACCCGGATGGACGTGCGCCTCTCGGCATCCGAGTGACACAGGTCGGCAACCCAGGAGTGGCGCAGTCTGAGGCGCGGTTCCAGGAAGCGCAAGCCGGCCTCTTCCACTTCTCCGCGGCTTATCCAGCAGATCTGTGCGTAGACCCATTGGCGGCCGAAGCGTGCTTCCAGGCCATATTCGGAAAAGGTGGGGGTGACTCGGATCAAACTGCCGACTTCGGGCAGGCCTGTCCCCTGAATTCTGCCCCCCAGCAAAGACACATCTTTGAGAAAAGCAATGCGTACCTCTCCCTTGATTTCACAGTCTACTGTCTCGTCGCACTCCAGTCGGCGCGCTCGGCGAGTCTCTAGCATAGCAGTGCCCTCCAAAACCTGGTTTACTCTTGGGTCTAAGAGGTTGGCGAACAAGTTTTCGATGCCTGCTTCTTGAGGAAAATTCCTCAAGGCTATCGAACAACCAGAAGTTGGACGTCAATGGAGTAAGGGTTTTCGGCTCCGACCCAAGAATGCCGGGTTACAATGGCTGAGCCGATTTCTGAGAATGGCGGAACTGCTGGCCCAGGACAGGGATTTCCCACCTTGCGTTTCTCTGACGGAGTTTGGGCTGGCCGGAGCGTAGCTCTGGACTACCCGATGGTTTCGATGGGCCGCGGTCATGACAACGACATCGTCCTCGAGGATACCGGGATCAGCCGTCAGCATTGCCGTTTTCTATCGAGGGCCGGTCTCGTTCAAATCACCGATCTTCATTCCACCAATGGAACGCTGGTCAACGGCCAGCGCGTGGAGAAGGCGGATTTGCGCGATGGCGACCTGATTGTGCTGGGAACCTGCGTTAAATTCTGCTTTCTGGTGCTGTCGCCTGAGGAACGAGAGTTGGAGCGAACCCTCTTTGAGTCGGCCGGCAAAGATGCCGCCACAGGAGTGCACCATCGCCAGTCCTGGCTGGAGCATGCCGAGCCTATGCTGCGGCGCTTTCATCGCAACAGTCGGCCGGTCAGCCTGGCACTCTGCGCGGTGGACCAATATGCCCAGTTTTGCGACGACTCTGGGCAGGCGGCCGGGAATGCACTGTTGTTGGAGTTGTGCCGCAAGACGCGGGCGCTGGGCCGGGAGGCCCTGGTTGGAAGAACCGGTGCAGGAGAGATCGCTTTGATGCTGCCCGGCTTCAACCATGCCAGGGCATGGCAGAGGATGCAAAAATTGGGCGAGGATCTGGCCAGACACCCGATCGAAGTGGCTCCGGAGCGATTGGCCAGAGCTACTGTCAGTATCGGCCTGGTTTCCACACAATACCCCATCTCGCTTGATTCTTTGCTGTCCGAAGCCCAGTCTGCCCTGACTCAGGCGATTCGAGACGGGCAAAACCAGGTACGTGGTAAGCAGTTGGAATCTTCGCAGGAACATTCGGGACTCGCCAGCACCGGTCTGTTGATTGTGAAGCAGAAACGCGCGTCCATCCGGGCGGCTCATCGCCAGCCGATTTGGGTTGTCAGCGAAAAGGGGGACTATCCCGGTCAACTGCTCGATCTGGGCAAAGGCGGGATGCGGATTCAAGTCCCCCAGGAGTTAAGCCCCGGATGGCCGGTGGAGATCGCGCCGCGTCACGATCCTGAAAATCGGGTGGGCATGACGGTCAAGTGGCAACGGGGCGAACAGTGCGGCCTCCGCTTTCTGGACCAGCCTGGCGAGTTTTCCTGGGTTTCCGAGGTGCTGCGCAAATTGGGACAACGCTCGCAAACTCTTTCCGACCGCCGCGGTCACGCCCGGGTGATTTGGCGAGGTCGCTTAAAACTGAACACCGCTCAGTTGAGCTATGATGGCGAGGTGGAAAGTATCGGTTACGGGGGCCTGAGCGCAGAGTCCCCGCTGCCTCCACCGGTGCATTTTGAGGGGGTTTTGGAGATGCCAGGATTGGCGCTGCCGGCCCGGGTTGTGTGGGTCAAGGGAGCCCGGTTTGGTTTAGAGTTTGGGGCTTTAGGGCCCAACGAACACCAAAAACTACTAGAATTGGTCAAAGTCGCTCAGCAATCAGCCAACGGGTAAGTGGCCGGTGCATAGCGCTCTATTCGCCGAGTATTTTGAGGTAAAATTCCTTCCCCTCTATTTTGGGGAATTTCAGTTCCTGATTGACCTCAATGCAGGCGGCATTGACTTCGCCGGTGTACCGCAACCAGGCGCTGGTGATGGTGCCGGCAGCCTGGGCCCGAGCCGCCCTGACTTTTGAGGTGCTGGGTGCCCCCTCGGGGACCACAAAGCTGATCCCATAGGGGAAAGTGGTGTAGAGGGGCGGCATGGAAGAGCGCGACTTGCGAATGCAGATGCCCGTGTGCCTGCCGGCGTGGTCGAGCCGGGCGGCTACCACCTGAGCGGCCGACCCGATTCTTTGAACCCAGTAATCGTCGTCATTGGGTGCTGGCTGAGCCCACCCGGGCAAAGTGGCCGTCAACAATATTGAGGCCATGGTCCAGGTTCGTAACGGATGAGACACGGGAACCTCCAAGCTTAAGGTTCTCCGGCCTTCGACAGTTTCGCCCGGGCCCTTTTCTCATGGCCGGATTATCACCTGGCCTGGGGGCCCCGGTTGCCCTGGCCGACCCGCCTGGCCTGGAGGTCCCACCTGGCCAACCAGAGTGCCGTAAGAATTTCCGCGGGTCTGCGCGAAGCCGGCGGCACCGCCGGGTCCCCCTGGCCCGGGTAAGCCGGGTCCGCCACCACGGACGTCGAACTGAACGAACGGTTCCACGGGCAGTCCATTGGAATACACCGTGATCAGGCCGCCGCGGCCACCGTGTCCACCATCCCCCCCGTTTCCGCCGGGCCCGCCGTTCAAATACATCATGCTCTGGGTGGAACCCGTGTTTAGCCCCGAGCCAGCCATTCCTTGCTGGCCCGCGTTGCCCGAACCGCCGTCGCTCCCGACGGATTCGATCAGAATAGGCCGGGTGGAGGGCAGCAGCAGATACTTCTGGTTTTCCACTTGCAGCGAGACGCCGTCAGACGTTTGCTGTAGCTGAACCACGATGGAGGGACCCTCCACTCCGTGCGGACCGGGCATTCCGTCCAATGCCTGAGGGGGATTTGCTCGAGGGACGGGCGTCTTGCCTTGAAAGTGAAAAACGGATTGATTGGAGTATTGAAAACTATGGAAAACGCCCTCCTGCCCCCCCTGGCCGACCGGAACGACATTCCAACGAACCAACGATCCGGAACGCACTGGAAGGTCATAACGATTGCCCGTAACCGCCCCCTGAAATACGGTTCGGCCGGAAGCCGTCACGGTCAGATAGAAGTCTTTGCCGGGCAGGTCCCAGTGCAGCGGAACCACCGCTTCGGTGCCCAAAAGGTGGGCGCTCTCGGGGGGGTAGGTGCCGGTTTTTTCGACCAGACTGCCAGCCAGCAGTAAAACCATCAGCGTAAATAACATCTCCCATGCTTCGGGACCGGCCGCCAAACTCTTCGCACGACGACCGGGACAATCTCGGGTAAGAGTTGATCCATCCCTCCAATTGCGTCGGGCCTCCGTCCAGTAAGTCCGTTCTAATTCAGTGGCATTAAGCCTGGCCAGGTCCCGCCACCAGGCAGGCTCTGATCAGATGCGACTTGCAAAAGTGAAAGCCGGACAAAAAGCTGACATGGTCCTCATGGCCCAACAGTTGTCGGGTGATCTGGGACAGGGTGCGACCTGCCTGGTGAAGTTGACAGGCCTGTTGGCGCAGGGCGGTCAGGTAGTCCAGTTTGGCTTGAATGGCCTGGCGCCCTCGCGGCACAGGCCCTCGATGCGAACAGAAGAGGTGCTCAAAGGGAAGCTGTAAGACCCTGCGTAAGCTGCTCATCTCTAAATCGAGGCGATCTTCAAGGCGACCATACCGAACTCGAGAGGCCACGTAGAGGTCGGCCGAAAACAGCCATCCCTGGCTGGCTTCATACAGGCAAACCATGTCGTCGGCGTGCCCAGGAGCTGGGACAACCTGCCAGCGATGGCCTTCCGGATCTTCCCACCTTTCGGGCAGCGGCTGGGCCACTACGGGGCGGGGCACTCCCCACACCTGGCGTCGATAAAACTGAATGGGAAATCCCTGGCTGAGCAGGGGCAGCGATAGGGCCGGGGCCAACACCCTGGCCTGGCACAATTCTTGGAGATGGGCCGCGTTGCCGCTGTGGTCTTCGTGGTGGTGAGTGAGAAGCACCGTCTGCACCTGTCTCTCCCGTACAAATTGGCGGACCTGAGACCAGCGGTTGGCGGGGCCGGCTTCGATCAGTGTAGAACCTGCGCGATATAGCACGAATGAAGTGTTTACGCCAAAATTGAAGCGGCCAACTTTGAGTCCCTCGAGCGGACCCATCCTCAAGCGTTCATGGACGTTCCAGAACATCAGATCAGCACGGAGTCGTTGAGCACGATGTCGACCTGCTCGGCCGTGGCCTGGACAGCCGGCAATGGACCCAAATAATTCTCCAAAAAGGTCCGCACCGATAGGCCTTGGGGCCCCAGACACTGGACGGCCAGAGCCATCTTTTGAAAGATCGGCAAGGTGGGGGCCGGGTGATCGTAAAGGCGCAGAATCAGACGAAGCATCTTTTGGGGCTGGCGGCGGCAACAGTGCTGAAAATGGTCTAGCGGATCGTGAAGCAGAAAGGCTTTGAGGATTCGCCATCCCAGAGATTGCGGGTCGACGGCAGCCAGGGGCCGACAGGCCAGATTCAGCCCTGGCACGCTGGCCGTTTCGTGGGCGGCTGCCGAAAGCTCTTCGATAGCCTGGAGTTGCTCGAACAGCATCGCGGGTTGCCGGTCCGACGGGCTCAGGTGCGGAAGAAAAATCTCCAGACAGTCTTCGGGGACCGATTGCAGAAGCAGCGTCTTGCGCCGCTCACCGGTCAAGGCAGGGCGCAATACTGCGGGTTCGGGTTGAAGCCCTATCTCGTCAAAGGAGGCCGATCGGGATAAGCCTGGCCACAGGTGCGCCGGAGGCAGGGCCAGTCCGGCCTGCAGTCGGCATCGAAAATACTTGCTCAACCTGCTCAGTTGCTCGGCTGGTAACGGCAGCCCTTGGGTCTCAGCCAGGGCCCGGACAAAGTCCCGATTGACGACCCGCTTCAACGACCCGGCCACGGCTCGGGCCAATTCAAGCTGGACCCGTTCCCGGGGCGGCAGCACGGAAATTTCCAGGCGATCTTGCTCCACGCCAAAAATCATTAGTCGGATCTGGTCTGGGTTTAGCTCGAAACTCTCCGTTAACACCAGGCCTGGAAGGGGATAGCCGCGCTCCAGCCAGGCTCTGCGGATGGGTGCCCCGAGGTCCAGTGCTGCCAGGGCCCCATGCGACTCGCCTAACTCGACGCGGAACGGGTCCAGGTGCAAGACTTCCAGTGCCTGTTGGACCTCTTCTGAGGATTCGCGCCGGTCAATTCCTTGGCGTCGGGACTCACCGCGCAACCAGATAACTTGCGGTTGACTGGCTGGGCCTCCGCCCCACAGCTGACCCAACCCTCGCCTGACAAGGGAGAACATCGGTGGCTTTTCGACTCGCAGTCAGCGTCACCTGGGGACAGGCTTGCGGCCCGACTGCAAGAGCAGTTGGAGCAATCGCAGGGCCGTTGTCATCGGCTTCGGGGTAGGATTGGTTCGTCAGGTGGAAGATTCGCTGGCAGGGGTGACAGGGATTTTATACAACCTACCCCACATGCTTATGATGAAAGGCGGGCGGCGTTGAGTTCGGGGGAGGATAAGGCCTCGGTCCTTGCATCATTGCAGTCCAAGTATCAGCAACTGGTTGAGAAAATGGACCAGAATGATAAGCGGCTCAAGCTGTGCTCTGATGCCGACCGGCCCAAGTTGCAAGAGTTTGGCACTCAGCTTTCACGGGCCATGCAGCAACTGGAAGCGAAAATGGAGGCATTTAGAGTCCCGGCCCAATCACGGTCTGTGCCCGAACTGGATCTGCTAAGGGAAGAAGTGGCCGATCTTCGCAACATGTTGGAGCACCGCAATCGGGAATTGGAGGCTGAGCGGGTCGCTCACGATAAACTCCAGATGGACGCGACCCGAGAGCAGTCAGAGCGCGAGTCCTTAGCGCAGCAACTGTCGGATGTGGAAGAGCAGTTGGCGGCCTCGCGAGAGGGGTTGAGCCAGAAGATCGTCGAGCAACGGGCCCTGAAGAAGCAGTTAGAAGAGCAAAAGGGCCAGCAACAGGGGGCCGTAGGGCTGACCGACGTGTCAGACCGGCTTCGCCTGGCCGAGCAGGAACTGTTGGAGTTGCAGGCTCGATTGGAATCCGAACAGGAAAGCGTGGCCCACAGAGACCGCTCGCTTCAGGATTTGGATTTGAGCCTGGTCCAAAAGGATCTCGAACTGGTCGAGGCGCAGGCGACCGTGTCGTCCCAAAAGGAGAAGTTGGTTGATTTGGACCAACAGCTCACCCGCAAGCAAAGCGCCCTTGATGAGCTGACCGAGACAACCGAACGGCGGGAGCAAGAGATCGCCAGGTTACAAGAGCTGGCGCTGCAGATGGGTGCCCAATTGGCCGAGTTGCAGCAGCAGCTGGCTCAAAGACAAAGTGTATTGCAGGACCTGGAGGATCGGCTGGTCACCAGCCAGGAGGAGGCCCAGGAACTGGCCGATGCACTGGCCAACAAGGATGAGGAGCTGGACCGGGAGCAGTTGCAAATGCGCCAACTGCAGCAGCAGGCGTCTCACAAAAGGCAGGCACTGGAGCAGCAGGCGGTTGAACTTCAGGAGGCGCTGTCCCAAAAGGACGTGGCCCTGGAGGATCTGCAGTCGCTTTTGTTGGCCGGCCAGATGGCGGCAGCCGCTCAAGATTTACAGCTCTCCGAGTTCCAGCAAGCACTGTCGAAAAAACAACGGTCCCTGGAAGACCTGGAGAAGAGTCTTACTATCAGCCGCGAGGAGGCTCAGGAGCTGATCGAGGCCCTCACTCAAAAAGACGATGAAGTTGAGCTGGAGAGGGCCCAACGTGAACGCGAACTGGGCGCTTTGCAGGCGGGCCTGGCGGAAAGTCGGGACGAGCTCTCCTATTTGGGTCGCAAGTTAGAGGATCAGGACCGCTCCCTGGAGGATCTTGGAAAGCGGCTGGAGGCCAGTCAGGAAGAGGTTCAAGAACTGGCCGAGGCCCTGGCTCACAAGGACCAGCAGCTTGACCTGGAGCAGCAATCGGTATCTGAATTGCGAGCTCTGCTAGAGAGTAGCCACCACGAGGTGTCGGGCATCACTCTGAAATTGGCCGAAAAGGACCGGTCTCAGCAAGAAATGGCCAGGCGCCTGATGGCCAGTCAGGCGGAGTCCAAAGACCTGGCCGAGGCCCTGGTCGAAAAAGATGAGCAGGCCGACCTGGAGCGGGCCCAGTTCCAGCGCTCCGTAGCCGAACTGCAGTTCAGCCTGGCGGACCGTCAGGCCCAGTTGTCCAGTCAGGCTCAACGGCTGGAAGACACCGAACAGTTTCGGCATGAATTGGAGAAACGGCTACACTCTGCCCAGTCGGAGGCCCGCGATCTGGCCGAGACCCTGGTGCAGAAAGACGAGCAGCACGACTACGAGCGAGCTCAACAGCAGCAGCGGGTGGCTCAGCTGCAGGCGACTCAGAGTGAACAGTTGGCGGACAAAGAACGTTCGCTGGAAGAGCTGGACAAACGCCTGCTGGCCAGCCAGGCTGAGGTTCAGGACTTGATCGAGGCCCTGGCTCACAAGGACGAGCTGATTGAATTGGAACGAGATCAACAGCGGCAAGCGTTGGCCGACCTGCAGCAGCAGTTGACCGACAGGGATGGGGCTCTGGCAGAACTTGAGAAGCGCCTGCAAGGAACCCGGCAGGAGGCCGGCGAGCTTGCCCAGTTCGTGGCGGACAGAGATGCGCAACTGGTTGAGTTGAAGGCAGACTTGGAGGCCAGCTTCGAGTTGGTCCGACAGAAGGACCAGCACCGGGCTGATTTGGATCAGGTTTTGTCGGACAAGGAAGCGCAGTTGACGGAGGCCAGAGAGCAGGCTCAGCACCTGTCTGAGAGCGAGCAGGCGCTGGCCCAGGCGCTGCTGGAAAAAGAGAATCAGCTGGCTGAAAAAGAGGCGCTCCGGGAAGAACTGGAGGCGACCCACACTCTGGGCCAACAGTCTCTGCTCGAAGCGCAGCAAGAATTAAGGAACTTGCAGGCACAGCTCAACCAAAAGGAAGCAGATTGGGTGAGGCTGCAAGCGAATCTCGATTCTGCCCAGCACGAGGGACTGGAGTTGGTCGAGTCCCTGGGTCAAAAGGAGCAGGCTTTCGTTGAATTACAGAGCCGGTTGGAGGCGACTCAGAATGAGGGCATTGAAGTAGCCGAGTTGTTGGCCCAAAGAGAGCACGAAATCGTGACCGCCCAGGTTTCTCTGATGGAGCAAAAGCAAGCCTGGTCTAACAAAGAGGAAGAATGGGCGGCTGCTCAGGCGGCGCTTCTGGCTACCCAAAGTGAGTTGCGAGAGTCGTTACAAAGCAAGGACCTGGCTTTGACGACCCTGCAAAAAGACCTCAGCTTGTGGGGCGAAGAACTGACGCGCAGTCAAAAATACGGCCAAAGTGTGGACGATCAACTGGTGGTAGCCAACCAGAGCATTCAGGAACTCAGGCAGCAGATGCAGTTTCTTCAGGAGGAGTTGGCCGAGTCCAAAGCAGCCATGGGAGACCTACAGGGTCAGTTGACCGCAGCCGCAGAGTCTCGAAAGAAACTGGCTCAGTCACTGGAGCAAAAAGACAAGGATCTGACCCACTGGCAAAACGAGCACGAACAACTCACTCAGACTTTGCGTCGGCGTGAGCAGGCCAATCAGCAGCAGCAAATGCGGTTGGCCAAGACCTCGGCTCAACTCGAGGCGCTCCAGCGCAAGCAGAAGCCCGTCGACTTTGAGGTATAGTCTATATGGTTTTGCTGGCCTTGGTTTGCCTGCAATTGCGGTCAGCCGGATTGGCAGGGCCTTTCCCTGGGCGGTGAGTCAACTCAGTTGAGTCTGCCCTGAGTTGCAACAGGAAGAGGGTCGAAATTCCTGAAGCAACCAATCATGCGCGCTCGCGTCGACCAATTTTCCAACCAGTTTCAAAAAATTCGCAGTCAACTTCAGTTGGTCGTTGTGGGCCAACCTCTTTTGCTCGATCAGGTGCTCTGGGCTCTGGTGGCTGGTGGCAATGTGCTGCTGGAGGGCGTGCCTGGCCTGGGCAAGACCTTGCTGGTCAAGTCGCTGGGACAGGTGTTGGACCTGTCCTTCGCACGTTGCCAGTTCACTCCAGACCTGATGCCCTCCGATATCTTGGGTACTCAGATCCTGGACACCGCCAGTGATGGTAGCCGTCATTTCCGCTTTCAACCGGGTCCAGTTTTTACACACTTGCTGCTGGCCGACGAGATCAACCGGGCCACGCCCAAAACCCAATCAGCCCTGCTCGAGGCCATGCAGGAGCGTCAGGTGACCGTGGCCGGCAAGGCTCACACCTTGCCCGAACCCTTTTTTGTGCTGGCCACCCAAAACCCCATCGACATGGAAGGCACCTACCCGCTGCCTGAGGCTCAGGTGGACCGCTTTCTTTTCAAATTGCTGGTGGAGTTCCCCAGTCAAAGCGATCTGGCCAGCATTCTTGATCTCACCACGGGAGTCAAGCCTCCAACCGTCGAGGTGGTATGTAGCGCCCAGGAGCTTCTTGAAATGCAGACTCTGGCTCGCGACGTGGCCGTAGCTCCCGAATTGCGCCAGGCCATCGCCCGCCTGATTCGCTCCACCCATCCTCAGTTGCCGGAGGCTGGCGATGCGGTGCACAAATACGTCCGTTATGGCTCCAGCCCCCGTGGGGCCCAATCGATTTTGCTGGCGGCCAAAGCGCGCGCCCTTTCTCAGGGGCGACTCAACGTGTCGCTGGAGGATGTCCAGGCGGTGGCGCTGCCCTGTCTGCGCCATCGCATTCTGCCAAGTTTTGAGGGCGAGGCCGAAGGGATCGGCAGTCAGGCCTTGCTGCAGCCCCTCATTGACGGACTGCAACTGGAGGTTAAGGCTTGAGGCGATGGTGGCCGGGTTGGCTGTTGACGGGGGTGGCCTTAGCCCAACCCCTGCCCAAGGCCAATCCGGTCGAGATGGAAGGTCGCTCGGTTTTTGGCGACATCGTGCGCTATGGTCGGCCTTTTCAAGCCCAGATAGACATTGTGGGCAACGAGCCGGGATTGGCCCAGGATTGCCAGGTCGAACTGACGGCCGACGCTGGCGAACTGTCCAGCCGGGTGCCGCTGCGGTTGGGTCCTGGCAAGCGCAGGCTGAGTGTCCCGGTGGTGAGTACTACCTATACGCCGGAGGTGACCCTGAGGGGGGTTCCCAATTCCCTCAAATTTAGTTCCACCATGGCCCCGGCAGTGGCCAAGGATCAGGACTATGTGGCCCTCACCTTGACGCCGCGCAAGAATCAGTTCAGCTATCTGGGGGGCTATAAGAATCTCCTGAACCAGGGGGAATTTCGACTCAATCAACCCTCTCCGGGGAGCGACCTGCCCAATTTGTGGTGGACCTACCTGGGCCACGACGCCGTGGTGGTGCACGACCTGCCGAGTCTTACATTGAGCGACGAGGTCGAGAATGCGTTGCTAGCCTGGACCCAGGCCGGCGGCAGTCTGGTTTTGGTGAGCAATCTGGACCCCACCGAATTGAAGGACACGGCTTTTGAAAAACTCGCCCCCATGCAGGCCACCGGCGTGTCCGAGAAGCGGGGGGTGCCCCTGCTGACGGGCAAATTCCGCATCCAAGAGGTGGTGCTTGACCACATGGGAGCCCCCCTGCTGTTGCGCCGTCCCTACGGGGCGGGATCCATCTGGCAGATCACGGCCGCGGTAGACACTCAAGACGTGCTGGGAACACAGCAAACCACCCGGGTCTGGCAACAGTTGGTCAAGGAACAACCCGGATTGAATTTGCGCAAGGATTTTGTCTTTGGCCGAGGGGGTCGCCTTTCCGTCTTGCCCGAGTTGCCGGCTCCGGCCACGGCGGCTCTGGCCTGGTACCTGGCCTTTTACGTGTTTCTGGTGATCCCCGGAATTTACACCTATCTGCGCCGCAAAGACCAGGTGTTGCGTCTCATTGTGGTGGTGCCCGTGTGTTCTACCCTGATCACCACGGGCGCCTACTACTTCAACTCCACCGGGCGCGGCCGCGAGGTGGTCCTGCGCGAGTTGGGCCTGGCCTGGGTGCGCGGCGGTCAGCGCCAGGTGGTTCTGGACCAGACGGGAGTTGTCTTTTCTCCCGCGCCCATGAAGCTTTCGCTCGACCTGAACGAGGACACTTTGCTGCGCCCCAACTCTCAGATGGGTCGCGAGGGCCAGGCCCACGCCCTCAACTGCCAGGGCGACCAACTCCAATTGGAACCCGAGCGGTTGCGCCAGTGGGGAATCAGTCGCTGGTTGGGCTTTGGGGTGCGCCATCTGCCTCAACCCATTTCCCTACAATTGGAGTTGCAGGGCACTCATTGGAAAGTGAAGTTAGACAACCGCAGCGGCCTGGCCATGAACAGGGCGGTGCTGGTGGTCGATTCTACCAATTGCAGCCAGTTGATCGATTTGAAGCCCGGTCGCCAGGAGATCAAGCTGGATGGGTCCGTGCAACCGTTTCAAACGGCCCTGGTGGCCGGCAAACTGGGCGATCTTCCCCTCAGTCACGATGACGCCGACTCGCTGCAAGGCGAAGTCAACCTGATTCGCGGCCCCCGCCCCGTGCTCGTCAGTTGTGTGGACGATCCGCTTTTCGCCGTGCTCCATCCGATAGGGCTCAAGCCCAAAACGGTGCGTCGCACCTATGTGGTCGTCAGCGAGGACCCGCCATGATCACATGTCGCAACCTCAGCAAAAGCTACGGGGATCAGATCGCCCTCAAAGACCTCAACCTCACCCTGGAGGCCGGGGATGCCTTTGGGTTTATCGGCCCCAACGGCGCCGGCAAGACCACTACCATTCGCATTTTGGCCACGCTCCAGGACCCCAGCGAAGGGGATGCCTGGATTGGAGGGCACTCGGTCACTCACGAACCCGAAGCAGTGCGTGAAGTGCTGGGCTACATGCCCGACCAGTTTGGACTCTACGAGGGTTTGCGTTGTTGGGAGTATCTCGAGTTTTACGCAGCTGCCTATCGAGTTCCGCGTCGGCGTTGGGCCAGCCTGGTCGAAGAAGTGCTGGAGTTGACCGATCTGATCCAGAAAAAGCAGGCCTTTGTGGAGACGCTCTCCACGGGAATGCGCCAGCGCCTCTGTCTGGCCAAGACGTTGCTCCACGATCCCAAAGTGCTGGTGCTGGATGAGCCCGCCTCGGGCCTGGACCCGCGGGCGCGCATCGAGCTGAAACTGCTCCTCAAGGAGCTGTCCAAAATGGGCAAGACTCTGCTGGTCAGTTCACACATTTTGCCCGAGTTGGCCGACTTCTGCAACAAGGTGGGGATCATCGAGCAGGGCCGCTTGCTGGCCTCGGGCTCGGTCAACAGCATTCTGGCCCAGGCCAGTCGCGATCGCTATCGTTTGCGCATTCGAGTACTGCAGCGCTGCGACGAGGCCCGCCAGGTGGTGGAGCAGCAACTGGAAGCCAGCGACCTGGAGGTCAGTGAAGACGGCTTTGTGCTCACCACTGCCGTGACCCTCGAAGGACAGGCCGATCTGCTGGACAAATTGGTGCGCGACGGCTTTCGGCCCATCGAGTTTGCCCATCTGAAAACCGACCTGGAACAGATTTTCCTGGAAGTGACCCAGGGACTGACGGCATGAAATTTCTGAAAGGACTGGCTGATTGGACCTGGCGCAATCCGGTTACGCTGAAGGAATTGCGCATTGGCCTGCGCGAGCGGCGTATCTTTATTCTCCAGGTGCTCTATCTTTTCTTGCTGCTGGCCTTAAGTCTGATGGTGCTGCCTGAGATTTTTAACAACCGCAACTCCGAACAGTTGGCCGAATCGGGCAAGAATTTCTTTCTGGTACTGTTCTGGGTGCAACTGATGCTGCTCATTTTCACCACCCCGGCCCTTACCTGTGGGAGCCTTTCGGGCGAGCGAGAGCGACACAGCCTGGACATGGTGCTGGCCTCGCGCCTGAGCAGCGGTGAGTTGGTGGCCGGAAAACTGGGTTTTGCCGCTTATTGCCTGATACTGCTGCTCTTTTCGGCGCTGCCGCTGGCCTCCATCTGTTTCTTTTTGGGGGGTGTTTCGCTCTGGGATGCGTTGGCCAGCTATCTGGAACTTTTTCTCTTTGGCATGATCGCCGCCAGCATCGGTCTCTTTTCCTCGGCGCGAGAAAGTCGCAGTAACTATTCCACCGTGCAGAGTTATCTGCTGGTCTTGCTCTCCACCTTTGGTCTGCCTTTTTACGGCGCTTTGCGCTTTGACAGTCACAACAGTACCCTGCCGGTGGGTCCCTTTTTCTGGACCTTCAATCAGGTGTGGGAGGTGGGGGTCTTTCAGTTTTTTCTGGGGGCGGGCGCCTACTTCATCACCTTTCTGTTTCTCAAGGCGCGCCACCGCCTGCGGCCGCAAGCCCGCAATTTGAAGGGAATGGCCCGGAGCTTTCTGGCATTTTACCTCTTTTGCCTGGGCTGGGTAGGCCTGTTATTATCTGGCCAGACCTCCAACACTGATATGGATCCGCTTGTCTTTGTGATGTATGTGGCGCACATCAGTAGCCTGGGTTTCTTTCTGAATCCGGCCAATCTGGAGTCGTCCCGAGAGGCTGCCGAGTATCGAGCCAGCCCCTTTTCCCGGAAGGTGTTCTGGCTACTCTTGTTTGTGGTGGGCGCGACCACGCCCACCCTCATTCAAATGGGACTGGGTCACTCCGTTCCAGGAGTCACCTGGGGCCTGGGCTACACGGCCTTTTTCCTATGTGCCTATCCCATCAACGTCTGGCTGTTCCAACAGGCTTTGCTGCCCCGCTGGCAGTTTGCCTGGGTGTATTACATGGGGCTGGTGCTGCTTCAGTTTTTACCGGCGCTGGGTAGCTTCGCCCCCGATGAAAGCAGTTGGCGACTCTATTTTGTCTCGCCGTTCATGACTCTCTTGTGGGTCATGACGCCCGAAAAGGTGGCCGCCAATCTGGACCATACCCTCGAATTGGCGGTGGCCTCCCAGTTACTGGCCATGGTGGTGCTGGGGCTGCTGGTTGGCTGGCAACGCAGCCGCCAGAATCGCGGCTAGGGGTGCTTTCCCCGGAGTTGCGCCAGCGTCTCACGCCGTTGCGTCTGGTTTCGCCCCGCCAGGGTCCTCAGACCAACCTTCAAGGCGCCCACCGGGGGCGCCGACGTGGCCGTTCGATGGAGTTTGCCGAGCATCGCGATTATGTGCCTGGCGACGACCTGCGCCACCTGGATTGGAATGCTTTCGCCCGCAGCGAGCGTCTGGTGGTCAAGGAGTTTGAATCTGAGCTGGAACGCACCGTGCTTTTGGTTACCGATCTGTCGGCCTCGATGTCGTCTGCAAAGCGTCAACTGGCCCTGCAGTGCAGTGCGGCCCTGGGTTGGGTGGCCCTGTCCGGTCAGGATCGACTGGCTCTGGCTACCTTGGGCAGCGAAGTCCGTTACCATCCGCCGGTGCGCGGGCGCGGTCAGTGGGGTCGACTCATCGACTGGCTGGGCCAGTCCAGGGCCGGTGGGCGGGCCCAGCTCAACCTGTCGCTGCAGTCTTTGGCCCAACGGCTGCCGCGCAGCAGTTTGCTGGTGGTGGTTTCGGATTGGCTGGAAGAAGAAGCTACCTCCGGATTGGCCTTTGCCCAGTATCGCAAACATCAGGTGGCCGCCTTGCAGGTGCTGGATAGCGATGACCTGGCCCCCCCCTGGCTGGGACCTCTTCGCCTCGAGGATGTAGAAACGTTGGAGCAGCGCCAATTGAGCCTGGACGATCGCTCGCTGGCTTTCTACGGAGAGGCCCTGCATGCCCATTGTGGCGAGTTGGAGTTGCAGTGCCGACGGCGCGGTTTTCATTATCATCGCTGCAGCACCGCGGAACCTGCCGAGACCATCTTGCTGCAGCAGTTGGTGGCCCGGGGGTGGTTGCGATGAACGGTTGGGGGTGGAATGCTCCGGCTGAATCGGTCTGGCTGTGGGTGCCTGTGGCGGTGCTGCTGCTTTACCTGTTTCGACCTCGCCATCGCCCTCAGCCCGTGGCCGCCGCCTTTTTGTGGCGTCTGGTGGGCGACCGTCTGGGCGGCCAGAGCCTGTGGCGACGCCTGCAAAATCAGCGTTTGCTGTGGCTGCAACTGCTCTTTTGCTTGGTGACGATCGCTGCCCTGATGCGCCCCTTTCAAGTTCGGCCCGGATTGGTGTCTCGCCAGGTGGTATTGCTTGTCGACACCTCGGCTTCCATGGCCGCCGCCCAGGGGAACGGCGAATCTCGCCTGCTAAGCGGGCTGCGCGAGGCTCGCAAGATGGTGGCTCAGGCGCCAGCGGGGACCGAGTTCCTGCTGGCCACCCTGGACCGAGATCTGTTGATAGTGCAGCCTTTTACCCAGGACCGAGCTACGCTGCAGGCTCAATTGGGCGGACTGCTGCCGCGGGCGCTGCGCGGCCAGGACGAGCGCGTGACTCCCTTTGTCATCTCGCTCTTAAAGACCAATCCGCAGGCTCAGGTGCACTGGTTTTCTGATCATCCCCTGCCAGGGATCTCCAACATTGCTCACCTGGCCGACCAGGGTCGCATCAACTACGCCATCGAGTCTTTTCAAAGCAGCCCGGAAGCGCTTTTTCTGGCTCTCAAGAACTATCACCAGCAGGCCGCCCAGTTGCGTGTGCGTGTCACAGGCTCGGGGGGCTTCAAGGTCGATCGGGTCTGCACGTTGCGCGGCCAGGGTAGGCAACTGCTGCACCTGCCGCTGCCCGCCTCTGGCCAGGGCCCCTACCAGGCCCAACTGCTGAGTGAGGACGACTTTGCCCTGGACAATCAAGCCTGCTGTCTCGAGGCAGATCGAAAGGCCACGCGCTTGCTCAGCCACGCTCCGGTGCCCCCCTTTCTGGAGCAGGCCGCCCAGGCGGCCAGCGGGGCATCGCTGGTGCAGGTCGAGGGCGAAACCGCGGTGGCTGGCATTCACCTGTGGGACACCTTGCCCGAGGTCCCCCCGGCAGGTCTGCAGATAGCCGCCAGGGCGCCAGATTCCTGGGTCGAGAGCCAGCCGGTCGAGGATGAGGGCGCCCTGCTGCTGACCCAGGAGACTCAGCAGGCCTGGAAATTTCGCGTCTCCAGTCAGCGTTGGGGAGCGCGCCAGCGTCTTAAGGCCGGCCTGACGGGGGTTACACCGTTGCTGGTCAACGCCCAGGGCGAGCCGTTGCTGGTGCAACGCGGCCAGGCCCTGGTCTGGCTGTTTCGCCTGGAAGATTCGGATCTGCCCCTTTCTCCCGAACTGCCCGTGCTTTTGTCAGGATGGTTGCGCACCCAGGCCGACCCGTCCCAATCGCTGCAAACCGGCTTGCTGTGCGACAATCGGATCCAGCTGCCGGGGCCGGGACCGCTAACTTTGCAGGGGCCACGCACGACCGAAGTGATTCAGGGAAAATCGAAGCTGTTGGAGTGGAGTCCCGGTTGGCCCGGGCTCTACAAATATAAGGGCTCGGGCCAGGCTGAGCGGGTTTTGGCGGTGAATTTTCACGCCCCCGAGGAGTCCGATCTGGGGCAACCCGTCAAGGTGGCGCTGCCGAATCCACCCTCCAGTGAGGTTTTGCAGACCCGCCCCATGAGCCAGGAATATACCAACACCCTGGTCGGGCTGGCCCTGTTGATTTTGCTCTGGGAGTATCGCCTGTGGTGGGGAGACAAGCCCCGATGCTAGGCTGCTCCCGTCCCTGGCTGCTGATTTTGTTGCCGGTGCTGGCGGGACTGTGGTGGTGGCTGGGCCAGCGCCCGGCTGGCCTGGCCGCTCAAGTCTCCCTTTTGCGGCGTCGCTTGTCGGCGGGATTGCGCCTGCTCAGCCTGCTTTGCCTGGCGCTGGCGCTGGCCGGACTGCGTCAGCGTCAACCCAGTGATCGACTGTGCGTCACTTTTTTGATCGATCAGTCGTTGTCGACCCGGCGTCAGCAAGGCTTCATTCAGGCTTATGTAGAGAAGGTGCTGGCGGCCCGACCCGGGCCGGTCCAGGTAGCGGTGGTCCACTTTGCAGCCGAGGCGGTCTTGGAACTGGCTCCCACTCGGACGCCCTACCTGCCCAAAACGACCCATCGCCTGGAGCGAGGGGAGAGCAATCTGGCCGCAGCAGTGCAATACGGGGCGGCCGCTCAGCCGCCCGGCGAGGCCGGCCGCCTGGTCCTGATCAGCGACGGCCGCCAGACGCGGGGCGACCTGCTGCGGGCGGCACAGGCCTCAGCTCTCGAGGTGGACACGGTGGCCTTGCCCGACAGTCTCGAGCCGGAGGTTACCGTGGAAGAACTGCGCTGTCCCTCCAGCGTGGCTCAGAAGACGCCCTTTGATCTGGTGGCCACACTGGCCTCTACCCAGCCGGTCAAGGGGGCCCAACTGCAACTCTTCCGGCAGGGCCTCCCGGTGGGTCGCTATCGCCTGGATCTGGCGCCGGGACGCAATGTGTTTCTACTGCCTCAGGCCGGTGAGAAGCCCGGAGTATTGCGCTACGAGGCTCGTTTGAGCGTGGATCACGATGGAGAACGCGCCAACAATAAGGGCAGCGGACTCACTCTGGTCGAGGGCGCCAGTCGGGTGGCCCTGATTCACCCCATGGGAGCGGTCGACAGGCTGACGCCACTGCTTCAGGCGCGCGGTCTGGAAGTAGACTCGCTCGACTCTTCGCAGTTGCCCAATGACGTGGGGGAATGGCTGACCTACCAGGCGGTGATCCTGGATAACATCCCTTCCACGGACCTGTCCAGCCAACAGTTGGAGTCTCTGGCCGCGCTGGTGCGCGAGGCAGGCGTGGGCCTGGTGATGCTGGGGGGCCCTGATAGTTTCGCCGCCGGAGGTTATGCCCACACAGCCCTGGCCGAGGCGATGCCGGTCGATCTGCGCGTGCGCAAGAATCTGCTGACTCCACCTTCTGCTCAACTGCATGTGCTGGATAAGTCGGGTTCGATGGGGGAGGTGACCCAGGGCGTGGAGCACATCGCCATGGCTCGGGAGGCCAGTATCGCAGCTCTCGAGATTCTCACTCCCGAAGACCAGTTTGGCGTGATCGCCTTTGACGACGCCTCCAAATGGGTGGTTCCCGTGCAACCCGTCAAAAACCCCAAGGCGCTGGCGGGCCTCATCGCCACTTTGCGGGCCGGCGGCGGGACCGATATGTTTCCCGCGCTGGAACAGGGGGTCAAGGCGCTGGCCGCCAGTCCGCTCAGTTCGCGACACATCCTGATTTTGAGCGACGGTGCCACGGCCCCGGCCGATTTTGACGGATTGGCCGCCCGGGCCGCTCAACAGCGTATTTTGATCTCAACCGTAGCGGTGGGGGATGGTGCCGACCTGGTTTTTTTGCAGCGCCTGGCCAAAAGTGGCAAGGGCCGCTGCTACGTGGCCGATAGCGCTCACGCCCTACCGCGCATCTTTGCCCGGGAAACCATGCTCAGTTCGCGCAGTGCTTTTGACGAGCGGCCGGCCTCGCTCAAAGTGACTTCGGCCCACCCGGTTCTGGCCGGCACCGACGCGGCCACGGCGCCGCCGTTGCTGGGACACAATCTGGTCACGGCCAAAGGCGCACCCCATCGGATTTTGCTGGAGACCCAAGGGGGCGACCCGGTGCTGGCGGTGGGCCGCTATGGCCTGGGTAAAACGGTGGCCTTCACCGCTGACGACGGCCGCCGCTGGAGCCAGGCCTGGTCAAGGCGCGACGATTTTGGGCAGCTTTTGTTGCAGTCGCTGCGTTGGTGCCTGCCCCAAGGGCAACAGGGTCCGTTGGAAGTGGTGAGCGGATTGGATTCGTTGCAGCGTCTGCAAGTCTCGGCACGTATCTCCCCCGAACTGGCCCCCCAAGGATTGGTGGGCAGCCTGCTCGCCCCCAACGGTACCAGTCAAACCTTGGAACTGGTTCAAATGGGCCCGGACCGCTTTGAGGTGCGCAGTGAGTTTCAGGGAAGCGGTACCTTTGTGCTGACGTTGGGCACTCCCGATGGCCGCATTCGAGTGGTCCAACCGGTGGCCTTGCTGCGCTCCCAGGAGCTTTCAGGGGCGCCTGTTCAGCAAGAGCTGCTGCGCGACGCCTCGGAAAGCTCGGGGGGGCGCTTTCAGCCCGGGCCGGCCCAACACTTTCGCAAGCCACGCAAAGCACCGGTGTTTTATCAAGATTTGCAGCGCCCCTTGCTGATTGTGGGGCTGTTGGCCCTGTTGCTGGAGGTGGCCGCCCGCCGCCTGCCATGGCCCGGTCGCCGTCAGGCTGCCCACCCGGTGTTGAGTGTAGACGAGACGGAAACCGTACGGACCCTGCAGACCAGGCTTAAGCGGGCAGGCCCGCCCCGCCGAGTACTTCAGCTCGAGGAGGTTCCACCTGAGAGTCGATCTCCGCGGGAGATCCCGGAAGGCTCGGCCGTGGACCAGTTGCGCAAAGTTCGCGACCGCACACGCAAAAAAGGACCCTGAAGGTCAGGTCCCCATGGCGAATGCTCTGGCGGCGCGCTCGGCCTCCACTTCCATAACGTGGGTGTCGTGGATCGCATCCTGGAGCGTGACATGGGTCTTAGAATAGTTGAAAGGATTGAAGTTCTGGTGCAGCCAGCAGCACAGGCCGGTAGCCAGGGCTCCTGGGCCGCAGGAAGCCCCCACCACCAGGTGTCCGACGTAGGCCCCCAGGTAGCGGCGCACGCGGTGAGTCTCATCCAGGCCTGCCGGTGTACGGGCATACTGCATGACGTGCCCGCACTCGTGCGACAGCCAGCGGCGGTAATTCCACTCCTCGATGGCTTTAAGTTCGTCGGTGCTGCGGACGTAGATGTCGTGCCCGATAGTGACTGCGTTCCAGGGCGTGTTGGCGGCTGGTCCGCCCAGGAAGAGTTCGACCTCGGCCAGGTGGGCGCGCGTCTTTTCCTCGGTTAGCCCGAAGCTGCTGGCCAGGATGGGGGCCATTTGGTCGATTTGGACCGGTGTCAGTTTTTGTCCGTCGTCGCGCTCGGCCTTGCCCTTGATCGCATCAAACGAGGCCGCCAGCATACCGGGTCGCCGGGCCGAGGGCACGCCTTTCAGTTCGGCTGGCGTCCAGCCGGCGGGAACTCGGACCGAGGGGTCTGCCACGAAGCTTCTCAGGTTGCACATACAGGCAGTGTAGTCCCCAGGTGCCGGCTGGATGTTGATGGCTGGTGAAGTCTTCGACAGGCAGGCCAAAGGGGGCCGGGAATTGTTGCGTCGCTAACGAATGACCGGTGATGAATACGATTTCGTCCCCGCCGTGGATACCCACCGTCCATCCTGCTCTTGACGACCTGCTCGCTACCGGCGAGTCGGCTTTGGCCGAGGGCCGGGCTGCAGAGGCTCAGCGTCAGTTTGAGGAAGTCTTCCGGATTCTTGAGGAAGATGACCCCGTCGACCCTTCCTTCATCAAGGCTTACGTGATGTCGCGGCGGGCTCTGGCTCGGGCCCATCAAAAGCAGGCCGACGCCTTGGAAGAAGTTCAGCGCTGCCGAAGTTATATCGGCCAATGGGACTCTCGCGATGGCCTGTACCGGTTGTCGATCAGTCTGACTGCGGGCCAGATCCAGCGCCTGCTGGGGCGCAAAAAAGCGGCACGCAGCGACATGGAAACGTTGTGGACCGATCTCAAGGCAGCCAAAGAGTCTGGTGGCTACCCCATCGCCGCCTTGCTACGGGCGGTCGCGGCTGAACTCGAGGCCCTGGGGGTTCCCCGCCCGCCTCAGGATATTCCGCCCGCCTCCGCCGCTTTGGCGCCGCAAACTGCGGGGCCGAGTTCTCCGGCCCTGGTCAACTATGTGTTTCTTCCTCGTTTCCAGCACCGGCTGCGCATCGGTCCGGTGGAGATGGGTCCCAACACTTATAGCGGGGCCGATGGGTCGGTAGCCTGGTTCAATCCTCACTCCGAAGCGGATGTCAAGCTACTGATGGGCCAACCCGAGGCTGTGCTGGAAACCGATGACCCGGGCGTGCTGGCCAAAATTGGCGATAACCAATACCATCCGCACAGTCAATTCGTCCTCTACCAACCCTGGCGAGAGCCGGTGGAGAACCGCACCGTTCGCCTGATCGGCGCCATGGTTGCCTCCATGTCCGGCCCTGCCGGTGAGAGTCTGGCAAAAAGCCACGTCAAGCATTTCTTCTTTGTCACGGGTGGGGTCTTCCGAGGATCGCTGGGGGCCTTCAAAGAGGGTCTGGCCGGTCACCAACTGGAAACGCTCGGTATCGTCTGGCACTTTACCGGTGACGACATCACCGATGTGCCCACGATGGTGGAGGAAATTGCCGATTTGGCACGCGCTTGCTCGGTGCAGAAACTGTCACTGGTCACGGCCGCGTTCAACCGAGGTGTGGAGCGGCAGATGGTTCAGCACTTTGCGACCGTTCCCAGCCTGCGTCAGTGTTCCGTGTGGCGAGAGGATAGGGGCGCGACCTATCCTCGGTTCAACACGCCCAAACTCGACGCCTGGCTGGCGAAGCGTTCTTCTTGACCTCATCCGGTCAGTCTCATGCCTGCGTGCCCGGCAGGAAGCCCCAGGAGCCGAGCTCTCACTTCGGGAAGGGGGGCGGATGAGAAACACAATGGTAAAGACAATCATGCTTGTTTCCGCCCTGGTTTTCACGGCTTCCGCTACCAACGTCGAGAAAAGAGTCAAGTTTGCGCCCGGTACTTCGGAGGCAACGCTTCAGGGCAGCTGGGACCCGGCCAAGGCCGGCCGGGGTGAGTCCTTCGACCGCTACATTCTGGGCGCATCCAAGGGACAGACCATGGTGGTCCAGCTCAAGTCCAGCGGCCAGGCTTCGCTTTACGTTTGGCACAAGGATTACAACAATGGTTCGCTGGCTGAAAACAGTGGCCAGGACAGTTCCTGCACCATCAAGTTGCCCGGCAACGGGGATTTCAACGTGGACGTCGGGCCGGCGGGCGAAAACCCTCAGAAATTCAGCTACACGTTGACGGTCAGCATCCGCTAACAATCCAAAAGAAAAGCCCCGAGGATTGTCGGTCCTCGAGGCTCTTCGGTATAAGCTTAGTGGCAGCAGGCCAAACCGGGGAAGCAGCAGTCGTTGGCCTTGGCCTGGCCAGAACTGGCCGTTGGTTTCCGCCAGCAAAGGTTCCCAAAGCTCAGGCTTTCGATTGCAGCCACTCACCGAAAGGGGTGGCGGTGGGGTTACCCTCTTGCAAGTAGGCGTTGTAGGCCACCAACTGCTCGTAACGATGCATGTAGTGGTCCAGCCGGCGGGAGTGCTCGGGATTGGCATCCTCACGAACCTTCTGCTGCAGCCCTACAATGGAATCGCGCAGGTTTTGCACCGCGTCCGCCTTAGCGATGGCCCAGTTTACGCCCGCCAGAGGCACCATGCCCGCCCCCACCTGCAAAAGCCAGGAGTGGATGGCGGCAAAGGTCTTGTCGAATTTGACTTTAGGCGGCGCGCCCGGGGCGGTTGCCTGTCCGGCCACCAGTTGAGCCGCCACCATGCCAGTGGTTGTGCGTCCCCGGCCCATCTGGCAATTGAACACGCGCGGCGTATCGGCGGGAAGTCCCGAGAGTTGCCGGGTGAGAGCGTCAAAATCTTGCGGATCCGGTGACTGCTCATCGGTGACGGGAACGCGGTGAAACTCGACCCGGTAGCCTTCCGATCGCACCTGTTCAAAGACTTCGCGCGTGGTTTGCACCGAATCGGGAGCGATTTCCAGCCATTCGTAACTCATCTGCTGGCCGGGAAGAACCCGGTGAACCAGCAGCTTTCCTCCAGAGCGGGCGGCCTCGGCGTAGATGTCCTGTTTGATCTGCTCCTCGCGTTGTTCCACCTGTTCAACGGTAGAGCCCGGCGCTTCCACGTTGGTGAATCGCCGCCGGGTGTCCATCAAAAACAAGGGAGAGCCCTCCAGATAGACCACCGGTTCCTCGCGCATGTTGATCCAGTGCGGGGCCGGCCCCGAGCTGGAGGGCCCCGCGTTCAAATGATTCAAGGCGTTGCGAATGCCTTGCGCTGTCGGCTGGGACATTCCGTAGATCGGGGCGTCGGGCAGGCGCCGAAAGTTGAAGGCGCCAGCCAAAGTGGGTTGGGGCCTCTCGCCATCCTGAAGCGAACTGGTGTGCATAAAGGGAAAGTCGTCGCGAACCAGCATCAGTCCGGCGCGCAACTCCTGTCCCTGGCGCCCCTGAATCACCACCGCCTCCGTGGCTGCAACAGGCTTGGGAATCACGGCTTGGGGCGCCCTTGCGGGCTGAAAAGTATCGCTGGCCTCGGCAGAGGCATGATGACGACCCATGCGCTTCGTCCCCACAGCGGGGAGGGCACCGAGCGAATTCGAAAGGGGCTGCATTCTGGAGAATTCCCTGTAACGATCTCCAGCCCTGCTAGAGCGATGGCCTGGTGCACGGCCTGGACTCGCTCGTTGGGGACCTGGTGCTCCAGCAGAAACTGGTAGGCTCGATCAAGCCGCCCATAGCTTGTAGTCCTCCTGCACGGCCCTGGCTACCGCGGCAAGCTTGTTGAGTCTGTGATGGTAGGCCTGCAAGTGAGGCCAGTCGCTCAGCTTCAATCCGGCCGGCTGCAGCCAGTTTAGAACCGTCACCAGGTAGGCATCGGCCACGCTGAAGCCCCAGTCCTCGAGCAGAAAGTCTCTCCCCGACAACTGTTGGTTGACCCAGTCCAGGCGGGGCGGCGCCAGGGTTTCGCGAGCGTAGCTTCTGGCCTCTTCGGGCGAACCCGGATTAAACAGGGTATAGAAAATGGCCTTGTGCAGCTCGCTGGAGATATAGCTCAGCCACTCCTGAAGTTTCACCCTTTGAAAGGTGCCGGCCGCGGGGGCCAGGCCCGAATCCGGGGCCAGGTCGGCGATGTACTGCAGAACGGCCGCGTTCTCGGTGAGCAATTGACCCTCCCGGGTGTGCAGGGCAGGCACCTGGCCTTTGGGACTGACGGTCCGGTAGTCGCTGCCGTCCGGCAGGGTTTTGCTGGCCAGAATCACCTGGTGAAAAGTGGTCTCGTGATCCAGCCCGGCCTGGCACAGGGCCATCCGTGAAGCCAAAGAACAGGACATTGGCGTGAAGTATAAATGCATCGATTCTCCTGTGGATTTAATTTTTGTACTATATCGCAGTAAAATTGTGGAGTCAATGATTTTTTTGCAACTTGGTACAGAATTGGAATGAAAAAAGCCCGCGGTCGCCCCCGAGGCTTCTCGGAAGAAGTTGTCCTGGGCAAAGCTCTGGAGGCTTTTTGGGAGGGTGGCTTTGAAGCCACTTCCCTCGACGATTTGAGCGCCGCCACCGGCCTCAATCGCCCCAGCCTTTATGCGTCGTTTGGAGACAAAGAAGCGATCTATCTGGCTGCCCTCAAGATGTGGACGCAAAGCCTGCGGGCCAGCCTGGTCCAGGCCCTGGATCCACAACTACCGGTGGCGTCCGCATTGCGTGCTTTCTACCAGAGCGCCCTGGAACTGTACAGCAGCGGTTCCGGTCGGGGTTGTATGGCGGTCTGCACTGCCCCCAGCGCCATCAGCGAGCATCCTGCCATTCGGCAGATGCTGGCCGACATTTTGCAAGAATTGGATTGTGGCCTGGAGACGTATTTACGACAGGCTCAGGCGCGCGGGGCCCTTTCCCCTAATTTGGACCCAAGTTTGAGCGCCCAAATGGCCTCGGCCATCCTGCACAGCCTTGCCATTCGGGCTCGCGCCGGTCAGTCCCGGGAGCAGTTGCTTGGCCTGGCCCAGGCTGCGTCGTTGTTGCTGACAGGCTGCTGAGATTGTAGAAAGTGCACCAGAATATCGGCTACGCTGTCGTTGGCGGCATCGGTCCAATGGCCGTCGAGTGGCCAGTAGCCGCCGCGGAAGCGATCGGGATCCGCTCCAAGATCGATGCACGACACCCGGTTTTTGGCTCGGGCCAGCACTTCCGTGTAGACCCTGGCCGCCCACTCGGTGGGCAAAAGGTCTCCCCAGAAGCGGACAAAATCCTTATCGGCCAGGCCCGGCGTGGGAATGAAGACGAAAGTGAGTTTGCAGCCGTGGGCGCGGGCGGTGTCGGACATCTCCGTCAGCAACGGATCGTAGAGAGCCACTCTTTCCCGATGGAGCCTTTTCTCTTCCACGCTCTCCGGACCGGGGGTATCGAGCAGGCCGGACAATCGATTGAGAGGGATGGCCAGAAACCAAAGCATGTCGGCCTCCGCCGTCAGCCAGCTGCGCAGTTGGGGACTCTGGGCCTGCAACCAATCATACACCGGGCCCGCCGGGGTGTGCATAAACTCCGCGTAGAGTTGGGCCAGAGCGCGCAGCCGGCGAGCCGGTGGCAACTGATACACTTTATGTTCTCGCTCCAAGAAGGGCTCCGTGGACCACCATTGCAGATCCGGATAGAACGGCGCGGGCAAACCCGCCTTCTGCAAGCCTTTGCTGACCATCTCTACCAGTTTGGTCCCAAGGTTCTCCAGGCGGCTGCGCGTGGACTGGAGAAATTTGCGGGTCTCCGCATCCGAGTAGGCGACGGCAACGGTGTACAGCAACTGACACTGCTCGGGGGATAGTGCCAACCCTACCGCCTCCAGGAACGATTTTCGGTCCGTATAGATTTTGTCGCCCCTGGCCAGTCGGCTTAAAGCTTCCACTACGGTGGCTGGCAGGCCAACTTTTTGGGCCGACTCGATGGTCTGTCGGGTGACTCGGACCGGCCGGGGTCGATAAGGTTGGTAGGGAGGCATCAGAGAAAAGTCGTTGGGCCCATAAAGAAAGACAAAGATGTGTTCTGGCTGGTAGTCGAAGGCGTATTCGTTGAGACGAAAACGGTAGTCCAGCGGGTCAGACCCTGTCATCGAGAGGTTGACCACCTCTACGGCGGCCAATCGGTCTTCCACCCGCAAGGCCAGGCGCCGACGGGAGCGGACTTCCAGCATCGAATCGCCAATGAAGAGAATTCGCCGCCCCTTCCTGTTGAAGGTGTGGTCGCGGTCGAGCCAGCCCAACCCGTTGGCCCGGCCCGGCACAAACAGGCTACCGTGGTAGGGTTTGGTAATCTCCTCGTGGCGCCTGCGTAACTGCTCTATCAGCAGGGTCTGGGCAGGCGTGGGTGGGCAGGGCAAGGGAAGGAAGGTCTCCGTCAGGCCCACCATGACCAGGCTGAGTGCCAGGGTGTAGGCCAGGGAAAAACGTGCAAACCCTCGATAGGACCCTCGCCCGGCCGCGACTACCACCAGCAAGAAAAGCATGACGCCCAGGCCCGTCGTCAGCCTGGCCAGCAGGGCCAGCCATGCGGTTCCGCTCCGGGCCTGATCCAGGCGTGCCAGGATGGCCTGGGAGAAGATCACCAGAGCGATTGCCAGGGCGGGAAAGCTTACCAGCATGAACTTGAGAAAGTTACCTCGGCCCATGGCCGGCTGTTCGTGCTGAAAACTGTGGGCCCTGGCCTGCTAGGCCTTGAGGGCCTCCAAAGTAACCTGCAGTCGGGTGTAGCAGAAGTCCAGAGAGGCTGAATCGGGGGCGGGCAATCGGGCGACACTCTCCGAGTCGTTATGGAGGCCAGGACCGCCCGATGCGATCAGTGCGTCCACAGTGTCCAGGACGGGCTGCATTTTGGGGCCCCCACCGCTGAGGGCGATCAGCTGCAGATATCGAAAAGTGGCCCGCAGAAGGTCCCAGTTGGCCAGCCGGGCCGAAGTTGGAAAGTGGCGAGATTCCAGCCGTGCTTCCTGAATCAGCCGCTGCTGCAGGCTGAGGTTGGCCAAGATCGCGGCGCCCACCTGGGGGCCGGGGTCTTGCTCAGCTCTGAGCGCTTGGGCGTAGGTTTGGAGCAGTTGCAGGCAATCCATCACGGCCATCTGTAGAGCCTGTCGCGAAGTACGTCGCCGTGGCAATGACCAAAATCAAGCAGGTGGCCGCCAGCCAGGGGTGAGTGGGGGCTAAAAGGCCTACCGCCAGGGCCGGTAGACCTCCGGCGATGGTGCCCAAAATGCGCGCCCAACTCTTCTGAACCAGGGCCCCCCAGCGTGGTTCCGAGGTGACCAGGATGGCCACGCTCACCATTACCCACTGATGCTGGACCCAGGCATTCTCTGGGATAAGCAGGGCCAACCCGCAGGCCAGGGAGGCGCGCACGGCGATGCGCAGACGAATGGGATCGAGTTTGGCCATGGCGTCGCCTCCCTGTTGATTGACCGAGGGCCTACTTGGCCCGTTTGATCGCCTGCTGGCTCCGGTCGCTCAGCTCTTTTTCGCTAAGTCCTCCCAGCTTCTGGTCGAGAACTTTGCCTTTGCTATCCGTCCAGACCGTCAAAGGGATACCGCCTTGCGAGAGTTTTTCCAGCAATTTGCCGTATTTCTTGTACTCCGGTGTATCGGTCTCGTCGGAGTTCATGGAGACGAGATTGACCTTGCTCTTGTATTTTGACTCAAACTGAGTCATGGCGGGCTCCATGGCCACGCAAGCCCCTCACCAGGGGGCGGAAAAATGGACTACAGTGACTATGGCTCCTTTAGCCGTCGAGCTGTGAGTTTTCATTTCGGGGGGCTTGGCCACGGCCAGACCCGTGCTGGCCAGCAGCAGCAGCCCGACCAACCATAGCCTGAGTTGATTTTGCATAACTTTCACCTTTCTGATTGTGCGGGACCGTTCTCCATCAATGCCCCCAAAGCCCACTCCCGGCCAAATGGAAACTTCGCGTTCACGTTCCAGTTCCCGCCACAGGCTAGAGTGTGCCCATGGCAATTTCAGGTTGGAGCGGCGTGCCTTTTGGCAGCGTATTTCGGGCAAACATTGAGGGGCATCCGTCTCTCAACGAGATTCGCTCGGACGGCACCGTAGATCAGGCCTTTGCCCAATGTCAGGACGACTTTATCCCCAGTATTGGGGACCCCCGCGTGCGCGACTTCGTGATTACCGGTCTACCTCCCGATGCAGATTGGGTGGAAACCGACGACGGCCACTGGAGGCACAACCATCAGTTGCTCTCGGCCCAAGGGGGACATGTCAAGCTAGAAAGCTGGATCGAAGAGTCCGGCGATATTGTGACCCATCATGTGGAGGCGCCCTACCATTGGGCCAGTGGCACCGTAAGCCTGCCCAAGAGCACCGAAGGTTTTCAAATTGTCTAAAGCAGCTTGAGCTGTCTGGCTACCGCCTGGTAGGCCTCATAATCAGCGGGCCGGGGCAGGGCCAGTTCCAATTCCAATCCCTGCCGTAGCAGGCTCGCCAGCCCCTCGAGCAAGGCGTGGGCAGCCTGAGCAGGCGGCAAGGCCCCGGCTCCACAGCCCAGCGCCGGGCAGGCCAGGCTTTTCCAGCCCTGAGTCATGATTTGATGGGCCACCATGGCCGCCGCCTGACGCAACTGGTCCAGGCTGGGAACGGGCCTGACCACCACCAGAGCCAGGCCTTTGACGCCGCGATGGGCCAGCTCGAACGGGGGAGTCAGCACCACACTGCCGGGCAGGCGCGAGCCGTTGGCCAGTCCTGTCTGCAAGCACTCTTCGAGGAGCCCTCCGGCTTCTTGAAAAAGGGCCCCGATGGCCCCCGCGTCGACCTTGCCGGTGTCGTTGACCCCGCACACCAACAGTTCGGCCTGGCAATCGGCCAGCGATCCCCGAGATAGAACCATCAGGGAGTGCGCAACATCCAGCGGGGCGATAGCTTGCTCATCAGTTGGCGAGGCTCGGAGTCTTGATCCAGGCATACCAACAACTCGATGCCAAAGGCCTCGGCCACCTGAGCCGAGGCCATCAACAAGCGTTCGTGCTCAAAAGTGGGCTTGGGCGGCAGGGGAAATTTCATCATCTTGGGCTGAAGTTTGCCCAGCAGCGACAGATTTTGCAGGCCTCGACTGGAGCAGCTCAAGATCCATTTCAGCCCCTTGTCCTGGAGCTGAAGCAGACTTTGCAGGCGGTAACGATGGTGCAGGACGACTTCGTCGACCTCCCAGATCCAGCCGGGCTGGAGCAAAAAGCCGGTGTCTACGCCCGGATTTAACCACACCGAGGGTAGGGGAGCCAGCCGGTCACACTGGCCCTTCTGGCTCTCGAGATAGGCTTTTTGCCACTTTCCCCAAGGGCCATGGAGTCCGGCCGAATCGATCCAATCAGGAACTTCAGGACCATCGATCGACTGAGCCGGCCATTGCCACCAGTAATGCTCCAGAGGTTCCGGGCCCATGACCGGCAGCCAGCGAAAGGCCAACCCGCCGTCGCGCAGGGCTTCCTCCATTTGACGATGGCGGTCCTTTTTTAGCTCGTGCTGTTGTTTGAGGGCTTCGGCATAGAGTTCGTGGCTGTCTCCACCGGCCTCCTTGCTGTGCTGCAAGGCCAGCTCGGCAGCCTCCACCCATTCACCGGGTAGGATCGCGTCCTCGGGACAGACGGCCACCCCGATAGAGACCGGGCAAGCCACCTGGGCCTCACCCACGATGAAGGGCTGCCGAAATGCGGCGTTGAGACGCATGGCCACCACGGCCGCCCGAGCCCGCACCGGCAGGTGCCCGGTTTCACTGCTGCGCACACCCCTGTCGGCGGTCAGTTCGGTGAGCAAGATCAAGAACTTGTCGCCTTCCAGGCGACCCACAATGTCGGAGCTGCGCACCAGATTTTGCAGACGTTGGGCCGCCTGCACCAATACCTCATCGCCGCCGGTGCGGCCCAAATCGTTGTTGACCTGGCGCAGGTGGTCCAGGTCTACCCGCAGCAAAGCGGAGGAGCGTTGATAGCGCTGGGATTGGCTGCAACTGTGATCGACAAACTGACTGAGAATGTTCCAGTTGGGCAGGCCCGTCAGAGGATCCTCAAAAGCCATGCGCTCGGTGTCTTCGGATACCCAGGCAACTTGCGAATCCTCACGAAATACGTAGAGCCAGAGTTCGCTGCCGGGAGGCCCTTCGAGTACCTCGGCCACCAGACCGGCCGAGCCGGCCTCGGGACTGGGCAGGCGATGTTGCCCGGCGGGCAGGCGCTGTGAGAAATGCCCGCCCACCTCGGCTTGCCGCCCAAAGAAGCGCTGGGCTTCTTTGTTGGCCCGCTTTACGTAATTTTGCGCATCCAGCAACAAAACGCCATAGGGGAGGCTGTCAAATACCCACTCGGGCGCATTTACCATACTCGGTTGCGCTGCTTTCGAACCATTGGTGACTCGGCCGGAATCGCAAACGACTTTTGAAATTCTTCGAGATTTGAAAGCGGCCCGTTGACGCGGAAGCGCGGATGTGGATGAGGGTCGGTGTTGACCTGCAAACGCTCGTACTCGGGGCGAAGATTCATTGCCCAGATGCGGGCGTAGGCCAGAAAGAAGCGCTGATCGGGCGTAAATCCGTCCAGCACCTGGGCCGGTTTGCCCACTTGCGAGTCGGCGTACGCCTGCATGGCCAGTTTGAGCCCGCCCAGGTCGGCGATGCTTTCGCCTACCACCAGTTTGCCGTTGATGTGCAGGCCATCGGCCACCTGGTAGCCGCTAAATTGATCCTCGATGGCTTTGGCCAGGCCCTTGAACTTGTCCAGGTCTTGCTGGCCCCACCAGTTGCGCAGGTTGCCTTTGGCATCAAATTGGGCGCCTTGATCGTCAAATCCGTGGGTGATCTCGTGGCCGATGACCACCCCCAGAGCCCCGTAGTTTACCGCGTCATCGGCGCTTAGCGAGAAAAAGGGTGGCTGCAAGATACCGGCCGGAAAGACGATTTCATTGTTCTGCGGGTCGTAGTATGCATTGACGGTGGGGGGGGACATATACCACTCGTTGCGGTCTTGGGGTTTGCCGATCTTGGCCAGATCGCGTTTGACCTCGAAGGCCTCCGAATTCCACACGTTGGCCAGGTAGTTCTTGCGATCAATTTTCAGGGCACTATAGTCGCGCCAGCGCTCGGGGTAGCCGATCTTGGCGCGAAAGGAGGCCAGTTTGGCCTGAGCTTGCTCTTTGGTAGCGGCGCTCATCCATTCCAGTCCGTCCAGGGTTTTGCTCAGCGATTTGCGCAGGCGCACCACCATGTCGTCCACTTTGGCCTTGGCGGCCGGCGGAAAGTGCTGAGCCACGTACTTCTCGCCCAGCGCGTCGCCCATGTTGGAGTCGATGACTTTGACAACCCGCCGCCAGCGTGGACTGATCTCCAGCGCGCCGGTGAGAGTCTTGCCGTAGAAGCCGAAAGAGAGGACGCTCCAGTCTTCGCTAAGATAGTCGGCCGAATTGCGCAGCAGTTGCCACTGCAAGTAGCTCTGTTGGGCTTCCAGTGGCGTGTCTTTGAGGACCTGAGCCAGACCGGTGAAAAACTTGGGCGAGGACAGATTGACCCTGCCCATGGCCGGGGCCCCCAGGGTCTTGAAGTAGCTGTCCCAATCCCATTGGGGAGCCTGTTGGGCCAGCTCCGACGGCGTAACAGGGTGATAGGAGGCCTCTGGATCACGCTGTTCCACCAATGTCATGCTGCTCTTGGCCAGTTGACTTTCCAGATCGAAGGCTTGTTGGGCTTTTTTGGCGGCTACCTCGGGTTTCTCGCCCCAGCGTTGAAAGACCGCTGCTATAAACTCAAGATACTGGGCCCGAATCTTGACCGACTTCTCGTCGCTGCGGGTGTAGTACTCGCAATCGGGCAGCCCCAGGCCGCCCTGGTTGAGTTGGCCGATCACCTGACTGCTATCTTTAGCGTCCTGAGCCGACCCAAAGGAAAAATAGGGATGCAACCCGCGCTGATGCAAGCCGGTGACCCAGCTCTGCAACTGGGCGGGCGTGCTCGCCTGAGCCAGGCTCTGCGTCTCGGCCTTGAGTAATTCGAGGCCGGCCGCCTGGCTGGGTGCCTCCATGCCACTGCTGTAGAAATCCCCGATTTTTCGGCTGTTCTCATCCTCGGCGTGGGCCGCAGCCTGGATGAGAATGGCCTGGAGCAGACTCTGGTTGTTCTCGTACAACTGGTTAAAAGTGCCCCAGCGCGGCTTGTCGGCGGGTATGGGGTTGGCTTTCAGCCAGCCTCCGTTCGAATACTGGAAAAAGTCTTGGGAGGCCGGCGTGCTGCGGTCGAGGTTGGATAGATCCAACCCGCTCTGGGACGGTTCGCCGAGGACTGCGCCAGAAAGCAAAAGAGCCAGACCTAAAGAGGCCAGGCTACGGGAGAAGCGATTGGTCATAGAGCCCGCGTTCGCGCTCTACTCTTGAGACCCCTCCGGCTTCAAGGTGGCTTTGACCAATTGGTACAGCGGCCCCAATACATTCTCGATCGAGGCCGGAGTGGGCGAGACTCCATCACGAATCAGGCGGTATTCCTTGTGGGTCAATTCCAGTTCCAGGAAGGGGGTCAACTGGTGGAGTGCCTCCAGTACTTCGGGCTGACGCAGCAATTCGCGGGCTTCGGCACTGTCGGCTCGAATCAGGTAAGCCTCGTCCAGAATGGGGTCACCGATTTTGGTTTCATCGGAAAGACCCATGCTGTCGAGTTGCTTGGTCAAATCACTTTCGGCGCTGAGGCGAAGGCGACAGGCGGGAGCGGCTTGCAGCACAATCAGCCATTGTTGGTCACTGAGGGCCTTTAGCTTGAGGGGAAATCCTTGATATTCGTCCCCGAAATGATTGAGTATCGATTCGTCCATAGTAGTCATCATGGGTTAGAGTATACTCAACACTAACCATAGCTCCTCCTTTTCGAGTAGGAGTTGAACCTTCGAAAAAGAAGGCGCGGCCAACCTATCCTAGGAGGCCCTGTGAGTGTAGAAGCAGCAAACGCACGTCTGGAGTCGGACACGATGGGCACGATCGAAGTGTCGTCCGACCGCTACTGGGGGGCGCAAACCCAGCGATCTCTGAAATATTTTGCCATCGGCGACGACACGATGCCGTCAGTCCTGATTCGGGCCTTTGGCCTGCTCAAGCGCTCGGCGGCCGAAGTCAACCGCGACCTTGGCTTACTGAAGCCGGAGTTGGCCGAGTTGATCTGCCAGGCCGCCCAGGAAGTGATTGAGAACAAATTGGACGGGCATTTTCCTCTGCGTATCTGGCAAACGGGTAGCGGTACTCAGACGAATATGAATACCAATGAGGTCATCTCGAACCGCGCTATCGAAATGAGCGGCGGACAGATGGGCAGCAAGAAGCCTGTCCATCCTAATGATCACGTAAACATGTCGCAGTCCTCCAACGACACTTTCCCCACCGCAATGCACATCGCCGCCGTGGAAGAAGTGGAGAAGCGACTGAAACCGGCCCTGACTCACTTGCGCGATGTGCTCCAGGAAAAGCAGACGCGTTTTGAGGGCATCGTCAAAATCGGGCGCACCCATTTGCAAGACGCGGTACCTCTCACGCTCGGTCAAGAGTTTTCTGGCTATGTGGCCATGCTCGACCAGGACCTGGAGCGGCTGCAAATGGTCTTGCCCCATCTTCTGGAACTGGCCGCCGGTGGAACCGCAGTAGGCACGGGGCTGAATGCACACCCCGATTTTGCTGCCAAGGTGGCGGCCCGCATCGCCCAACTGACGGGGTTGCCTTTTGTGACGGCCCCCAACAAATTCGCCGCCCTGGCCAGTCACGACCCGTTGGTGATGGCCAGCGGGGCCCTCAAGACACTGGCCAGTTCTTTGATGAAAATCGCTAACGATGTGCGCTGGTTGGCTTCCGGTCCGCGTTGCGGCCTGGGCGAACTGACCATTCCCGAAAACGAGCCGGGCTCGTCGATTATGCCGGGCAAGGTCAATCCCACCCAGTCCGAGGCCATGACCATGGTGGCTGTTCAGGTGATGGGCAACGATGCTGCCATCGGTTTTGCCGGGTCCCAGGGCAACTTCGAACTGAATGTCTTTAAGCCGGTGATGATTCACAACTTTCTGCACTCGGTGCGACTGCTCAGCGACACCTGTCGGTCCTTTGCCGACTATTGTGCGGTTGGCATTGAGGCCGATCAGGAAAAAATTGCGGGGTATGTGGGTGACTCCTTGATGCTGGTAACGGCCCTGGCGCCCATGATCGGCTACGATCAGGCCGCCAAAGTGGCCAAAACCGCTCACAAAGAGCGCAAGAACCTGAAGCAGGTGTGCCTGGAACTCAACTTGCTCAGTGAAGCCCAGTTTGACGAGGCCGTTCAGCCCCTAAAAATGTGCTCCCCTGGCGTGTGAATCGAGTGGTAATTTTGAGTAAAAAACTCAAGTTGAGGTGAACTTTTCAGGCTAGAAGGAGTCAAGGGCATCTTGTAAAAGGGCCTTGAGAAATTTTTCACAAAGTCTCTTCTGGGGCGGAGAGATCGAGTAACAGTATAGAAGTCGAGGAGCAGAATGGCACCTGAACACAAACTTTTGGCCAGCATACGGTTGCTGGTCCTGTCGGCTCCCGTAATCCTGATAGTGTCTTCTATCGGGGTCTACGAATTTAGTTGGCGCGTCAAACCTCAGCCCTTTCCCTTTAATCACAAGTTGCACGCGGGTACCCGCCAGATCGATTGCAAGTATTGCCATCGAGGTACGGACAAGGGAAGTTCGGCGGGTGTGCCGTCGATTTCGGATTGCTGGTCTTGTCACCAGAATCTGACGGGTGTTGGCTCGAACAAAGAGCCTGTCATTGAGCGCCCCAACGTCCAGAAGCTCCTGAAAGAGTATGTGGAGCAAAAGAAAGAAATCAATTGGTACAAAGTCTACGACATGCCTGAGCATGTCAAGTTTCCCCACCGTGCTCACATCAATGCCGGTCTCCAGTGTGTGGAGTGTCACGGTAAGGTGGAAGAGATGCAGGTGGTCAAGATGAACCAGGTCCCACATATGGGCTGGTGTGTCAGCTGTCATCGCGCGAAAAATGCCCCCGTAGACTGTACGGTTTGTCACTACTAGGCGGAGGAATCTGTGTCACTATCACGTCGTAATTTTCTAAAGTGCGGACTGCTGACGGGGGCCTCAGTGGCTCTCACTGCCTGTCAGCGCAATGTTGAGCATCATCTGGTGTCGCAATACCAGATGCCCGAATATCGTTTGCCTGGCCAGCCTCTCTACTGGGCCACTACTTGTGGCGAGTGTAGTGGTGGCTGCGGGGTGGCTATCAAGACCACGGACGGTCGCGCCATCAAGGTGGACGGCATTCCCGAACATCCCCTCAGTCGCGGCAAGGTCTGTGCCCGCGGCCAGTCGTCTCTGCAGGTGGCCTACCATCCCAGCCGTCTCAATGACATCGCGGATGCCAAGGGTACCGTGCTGGAGAGGGATTGGGGCAAGTTTTACGCCAGCGCTCTGGATAAAACCAAAAGTCTGGCCGACAAACAGCCTCTCTTCGTGACCCATCATCTCAAGGGTACGCTGGGCGGCCTGATGGTCGAACTGGCCAAAGAGGTGGGCGGCAAGATTTGGGTCTTGGATTATCCCAGTCGTTGGGCCGAGCGCCAGGTTGTCAAGTCGCTCACTGGCAAGGCCGAACTGCCCCACTATCAATTGGAGAAGGCCGACTATGTGGTCACTTTCGGGGGCGACCTGTTGAGCCTGGGGCACAATAGCGTTTACGCCAATTGGGGCTACGGGCAGTTCCGCCAGGGCAAGGGGCGAGAGCGCGGCACACTGGTGTCTGTGTCCAGTCGTATCAATATGACCGCGGCCAATTCGGACCGCTGGTTGTCGGTTCGACCGGGTAGCGAAGGCTGGGTCGCACTGGCGGTTGGCAATTTGCTGGCGGCCAAAGGCAAAGGCCCCTGGCCGGCCTGGGCTAAAGCCGTTTCCTTGGAAAAGGTGGCCGAAGTTACCGGTCTGGATGCCGGGCTGATTGAAAAGCTGGCCGTTCGCCTGGGCGCTGCCAAGAACCCGCTGGTGATTGCCGACAGTGATGCCGGCAACTATTCCAACGGAGTTGAGTCGGTGTGGGTGATTCATGCGCTGCAAAAATTGTTGACCGGCACGATCAAGACTTTCGAGCCAGAAAATGTGCTGGGCGTCAAAGGCGGCGTGCCCAAGGATCTGGTGGTCAATACTCAAGGGGCGATCAAGCATCTGGAAAGTAACAACTGCGCCGCCATCTGGACCTTTGATGTGGACGTGGTTCCGCTTTTGCCCAGTTCGCTCAATCCGGCTGAACTGCTCAAGAAGGGCGGCACTCTGACTGCCTTTTCCACGTTTGCCAATCAGACTACGGCCCTGGCCAAGACGGTTGTGCCGATTTACAACTGGATCGAGGACTTTGGCGATCAGCGCATCACCGGTGCCGATCTGGACGTGTATAACGTGCAGCAACCTGCTATCACCTCGTTGTGGTCGGGTGCCCGTTCGCTGGGCGACATCTTGGCTGCGGTCAAGGTGGGGGACCCTATCTCGCTCGGTGTCGTGCCCGAGGGTGCGGCGGTCGGTGCTGCCAAAGGAAAGACCTTTCGCGACCTTATCAAGGGCGATGCCGCCGAAGGCGTTTGGGAAACCATGTTGGCTCGTGGCGGCTCGTTTCAAGCCGAGAGTCTCGACTGGGATATTTACAAGCATCGAACTCTGACGCCGCCGCCGCTGCTGGCCGACCCTGGCAAGTTGCCCGCCGGTGTTAACCCTTACGAGAACATCGAGGCCGCCAGTGTTTCGGCCTGGACCGAAAATGTCGCCACGGGTCCCGTGCTGGTGCCCTTCGCTACCCTCTCCCTGAAGGACGGCAGCCTGGGTAACCGCCCCTGGATGCAGGAGCTTCCCGATCCAATCACCACCGTGGTGTGGGGTCCCTGGATCGAGATCAACAGCACGGTGGCCGCAGAGAAGAAGATTGAGCGTCACGATGTGATCAGCGTCACCCTGGAGGGTGTCGCCGAGCCCATCGTGGGGCCGGCCTTCCCGATGCCTTCGCTGCATCCAGATGCTATCGGCATTCCGGTAGGTCAAGAAAACCCTGACTTCAGCGGTTGGTCCGGGCTGAATTTCGGTCTGGGCAGCAAAGCTTTTGGCCGCTACGGTTATACGAATGCCAATTATGGCAAAGGCGGCATCAATCCGTTGAGCCGGGTCAAGGGCGAGATGACCAACGCCGGGGAACCCAGGTGGGTTGGTCATAAAGTCGCCAAGATCGAAAAGCTCAACAAGACGGAAATGATCACCGCAATGGATATTCGCGTGTTTAACCTGCCGCGCGAGATCCTACCTTTTTAGTAATTTATCGAAAGCGCTCGAGAAGGAGACAGTATGGCTGGTACCGAGAAGCCCCCTTGGGGTGTGGTTCAGTGGGGGATGGTAGTGGATGCAGATCGCTGCACGGGCTGCAAAGCTTGCGTGGTGGCCTGCCGCTCGGAAAACAATATCGCCACCGTAGGTGCGGAGGCGAGCGCCATGGGGCGCATGATGGATTGGATTCGCATCGAGCGCATGTTCCACGGGGAGTATCCCGACGTACAGACGATGTTTGTGCCTATGCTCTGTCAGCAATGCGGCACGGCGCCTTGCGAATCGGTTTGTCCTGTATTTGCCTCGGTGGGTACGCACGACGGCCTCAATGGCCAGATTTACAACCGTTGTGTGGGCACACGTCTGTGCGGCACCAACTGTCCTTATCATGTGCGTATGTTCAACTTTGTGCAGCCCAAATGGCCCGAGTCGATGTGCAATCTACTCAATCCAGACGTGACCGTGCGCAACGAGGGCGTTATGGAGAAATGCACCTTCTGCGTGCAGCGAATCCGTCGCGCCGACCTCGACGTTAAGGTCAATAAGGTGCCGACTGAGGATGGTCAACTGCGCACGGCCTGCGTGCAGGCCTGTCCTTCGGGCGCGCTGTTGTTTGGCAACTTGAACGACGATAACAGCGTGGTCTCCAAGTTGATCAAGACGGAGTCGGAGCGGACCTATCGCATCGGCGCCATCGAGTATCACTCCGCGCCCAACGTCATTTATCTGCGTCCGCAGAAGACTGCGGAGGCCCTAGGAGCACTGTGAGAAGCGTAATGTTATGGAGGGTTTCATGAGCGAAGCCGGCCATCATGAGAATCTAAATTTCCGGGCAGCGGAGGTCTCCATCCCGGAGATCTACAATGCCTCCTTTGAGCCCATCGGTCGCTCCGGGATGCGCAGCAATCTGGTGATCGCCTTCTGTGTGATGCTGGTGCTGGCCGCTGGCGTGGCTTTTGCGCGTCAGGTATTCTGCGGCTTCTGGGTAACCGGGCTGCACCTTCCCAACTATTGGGGCTACTTCATTATCACCTTCGTTTTTTGGATTGGCGTGGCCCACGCTGGCGCACTGATTTCCGCTCTGCTGCGACTGTGCGGCGCCGAGTGGAAGTCAGCGGTGACCCGAGTCGCCGAGGTGATCACTCTGTTCACCCTGCCAGCGGCCGCCTCGTTCCCCCTCATCCACGTGGGGCGCACCGAAGTGGCCTACTACTGTTTGCCCTTCCCCAATCACCGACTGCTCTGGCCCAACTTCAAAAGTATGTTGGTCTGGGACGTGTTTGCCATCTCGACCTACCTGACCGGATCGGTCATCTTCCTCTACGTGACCATGGTGCCCGACCTGGGTATCGCCCGTCCTCGTATGAAAGGCTGGCTGAGAACGCTCTACACCCTGCTCAGTTGGGGTTGGCGCGGCACGGCCGAAGAATGGAAGCGAGTCAAAGAGGCTGCCGCCCTTTACTCGGTCATCATTCTGCCGGTGGTTATCTCGGTGCACACCATCGTATCTTGGGACTTCGCAATGCAGGTGGTACCCGGTTGGCACTCTGAGGTCTTCGGTCCCATCTTCTTCGTGGGCGCTCTCTACTCAGGCACGGCCGCCGTGTTTACGATGCTGTGCATCCTGCTGTGGACTTATCCAAGCTTCCGACTGTTGATCACTCAGGTTCATTTCGATATGCTGGGCCGTGTCTGGCTTGTGCTGGGATTGGCCTGGGCCTACCTCTTCTTCAACGACTTCTTGCCCGCCTACTACGCCCACAAGGCCGACAAAATGGACTACCTCTACTACAATGCCTTTGGCGCTTACGCGCCTCATTGGTGGATGTTGGTCATCGGCAACTTCGTGGTGCCGCTGATGTGCCTGGCCTTCATCGAGTTCCGACGCAGCATCTATCCGATGTTCATCCTGTCGATTATCGTCAACATCTGTATGTATCTCGAGCGCGTGGTCATCATTATCCCGGGTCTGGAGACCTACAACAAGCTGAACTTCAACGTGCTTCCCTACGCGATCAGTCCTACCGAGTTGGTGATCGTGTTGGGGACTTTTGGCTGGGTTATCGGTGGCCTGACCACCTTCTGCCGAATCTTCCCAATTCTCCCGTATTGGGAACTGGCCGAGACCAAGTCTCGTCAAATTGAGCGTGAAGTGGCTGGCGTCAAAGTCAACTACTTCCAGTCGGGTGAGTGAGGAACACTATGAGAGTCTGTGCCGAATTCGAAGACCACTACACCGCTCTGGCTGCTCACAGGCACCTGATCGACGAGGGTCTCGACTCCCAGGAGATCGAGATTCGCAGTCCCTATCCGCTGCCCGAACATCCCATTCCGCCGCATCGGGACGCCCCCATGAATCTGCGCCCGGTGGTGCGGTGTATGTGGGCCCTCGCCGTGCTGTGCGGCTTTAGTTTCGTGACCTACACCCAGTACGAATGGGCGCCGGTTACCGCCACCAACGGACATCCACTCATTCCCATTCCTATCACCATGCTGGTGACCTACGAATGCGGAATGATCACGGCTATCCTGACCACCACCTTTATGTTCTTTCTGGAGACATTCCGGTACCGGTCGCTGGTTCCGCCTCTGGAAGAGGATATGCCGGTGGCCATCGGCTACGTAGCTCTGGTCGTGGGCGGCCGCTCGGCCGACCGGGCCATGAAGTTGCTCGAAGGCCAGGGGGCCCGCTCGGTGGTGTCTTACCTGGTGATGTTCATGATGCTGACCTTCTTGACGGGCTGTGCCCAGTTTAATATGCGCCAGCAGGACGTTATTAAAGGTACCGAGGCACCCGCCCAGTTTGCGCCCCAGCAAAGTGTGCGTATGCCCGGTGCTGTCGAGCAGGCGGTGGCCCCTCCGGCCGCGATTGGCTACGAAGTCACCGGCGACCAGAACCTTTTTAACGACTACAAGGCCAATCTGGCCAAGATGCAGTTTGATAAGAGTGCTGAAGCCAAGACGGCTATGCCGCAGACGCAAAAGATGTTTGCTGAGGCCAAAAGCAAACTGGACGCCACGGGCACCATGCCCAAAATGTATGCCCTGAAAGATCACCTGGGCGATGTCGATAAAGAAATCGCCGACTGGGTCAATCCCGTCAAGCCCACCGCCGAAGCTCTCGAGCGGGGTGACAAATTGTTCACCATTAACTGCGCTCAGTGCCACGGCGCCAAGGGCGGCGGGGACGGCAAGGTGGGCGAAGTATGCGCCCCCAAGCCCCCGGCCATTGGCACCAAATACAACAACGCCAGCAAGTCCGACGGTTTCTTCTACTTCCGAATCTACAGCGGCCAGGGACAAATGCCCCCCTTCGGTTACAAGTTGACCCCGGAAGAGATCTCCAGCATTGTTCTGCATATGCGTAAATTGCAAAACTCTAACTAGATTCGCCTAGAACGAGGTGAGAAAAGTCCCTGCCCAGGCGGGGGCTTTTTTTTCTGAAAAAAAACTGAAAGCATATCACCCGGGGTTTACATTCTGGCAAGAATTTCCGGGCGGCCGGGTGGGAAGATATCCTGGTGAAGATTGTCGCCTGCATGCCTCCCCGGAAAGCCTACCCGACGATGAAGCTTGGCCCGGGTGCGACAGTTTCGGAGACGGTGGACCGTTATACGCCTCGACTCAACGGCATCGTCCAGCCCCCAGGCAAAGTCCACAAGAAACGGCTCAAGAAGCAGGCGCTCAAGGCGGCCGGTGCAGCGGCCGCAGCCACCCTGGCCGGGACGGCTCCGCTGGCGGCGGCGGCCCTCGGACAGGGCCTGCAAACCGGCTTTGTGACGGCCTACTTGACCCCGGCCCAGATCTATTCCAAGTGCCAGGATCTGGCCAGGCGCTACCCGGATTTGGTCGATATGGTCGAGCGCGAATACAAGACTTCCGGCTACGATGGAAAAAACACCGAAGTGCAGGGGCCGGCATCGCTCTACTATATGCGGTTGGGACCCAAGACGGAGGATCGAGATCAAAAGATCGGCGTCTTTCAGTTTGCTGCACCCCACGCCCGGGAACTGGTCAATCCCATGATTATGTTGGAGCTGGCCGAGCAGCTACTGGCCAACTACGACCCCAACAGCCAGGACCCGGCGGTCGTCGCCAACACTCATTTGCTCCAGAAACTGGATATTTATCTTGCCCCCATGACCAATCCTGACGGGGCTAACTATTCCGTGTATGACGAAAGGATGTGGCGCAAGACCCGTGTGCCTACCGCCGACGGCGAGTTTGGAGTGGACATCAATCGCAACTATCCCACCGGGTGGGTGGCCGGTGAACCGGGCGCTATCACCTACCCAGGTGCGGCCCCATTGTCCGAACCCGAAACCAGAAATATAGTAGGGGTCGTGGACGACCACCCCAATATCCGCTTCGTGTGCGATTGGCATTCCTACGCCGAGGAGATCCGCCGCCCGGAAGGCGTGTCCGCCCAGGACCTGCCTCTCTACGAAGAACTGCACGGCCGCATGAATGCCGCCATCAAGAGCGTGCGGGGTCGTGACTACGGCCAGACCGTGAGCGAGGTGGTGGACGGCACCTCCGATGACTATTTTTATCAGAACCGCCAGCTCTACTCGATGCTGGTGGAGACGGGCCGAACTTTCCAACCCGGACCTGCCGAAGCCGTCAAGGTCATGCAAGAGTGCGTGGGGGCGGCCCGCGAAATTCTCAGCTACGCTCAGTTCCATCAGGCCAAAGTTGGTCTGGCTAAAGCCCACCCAAGCGCCTGAACACTTTTCCGCAGGCTTTCATGGTGGCCTGAGGGTCCACGTGGGATTCGCAAAGTGATAATGAACAATCAAGAAGGTTTATGGAGTAGACTAGGCGGATATAAGGCGCCATTATGATAAGGATATCTCAATACTCATTAGTCGCCCTTCTCCTGTTGCTTTGCTGGGTGGGGGTTGGCGCCATCGAAGTTCAAGGCGACCTCATGGTCGAAGTTCTGCGAGCCGACAACGACAAACCCATCGTGGGCGCGGTCATCCGAGTTCAGGACAAGGCTGCCAAAGGCGAAGTCAGAGAGAAGAAGTCGGACGATACCGGTCGTGCCCGATTTACCAACCTGGAGTTGGGAGAATACTACGTGGAGATTTCGCACCCGGAATTTACAGGCGACCGTTCGCTGGTCAAGGTCAACGGGGGCGCTGAGACCGCTTATAAGACGATGCTGGACGTGGCTGGCAAAGAGCGGGGCATCAAGTTTCGTGAAGATCGACTGCTGGTCAACTCCAAAGACCCCAACGACGGTGCGGTGACGCGCCGAGACCGGGAATTTGTGCAAAACCAACTGGCCGACCGCAGTTTGCAGGGGGTGCTGGCCACCGTTCCTGGCACCAACAATAACTCGGTGGGCCAGGTGCATGTGCGGGGCGATCACAAGAGCGTCAACTTTCAACTCGACGGGGTGGCCTTACCGATTCCCCCGGCCAGTTCGACCACACCGCCCATCGACCTGGACTTCCTGGATCAGTTAGAAGCTCGCACCGGTAGCTACAACGGTTCCCAGTCTGGAATGGGAGGACTGGTTTTGAGCGGCATCACCGATTGGGGCAGTAAAGAGCCCTATTTTGAAATGCGTCCCACGGTGGGCACTCAGGGAACCGCCCAAATGATGATGCGTCTGGGCGGCTCCAACGAGGACGGCTCCTTCAGTTATATGGTGGGCGCCAAAACGGGCACAACCGACCTGCAATTTCAAGCCCCCAACCCGGACCAACAAACCCTTAACAACCGGGGACAGAACACCAATGTGGTGGCCCGATTTCGCCTGAAGGGAGAAAATGACGAGGTGGGCCTGACCACCTCGTTCCAGTCGGCCACGTATGGCGTGGCTCAAACTCCCCAAAATTTTGGCGCCGGCGTGCTGCAGACGCAAGACGACACCAATACCGTGGGCCTCTTTAGTTGGAAGCGCAAGGTGGACGAACTGTCCGACCTGCAGATGTCTCTGGCTTATCTGCGCTCGCGTCAACAGGTGCGAAACAATGGAGTATTCACTCCTTATGCCGTCTTTGATGAACAAATCAATGAAGAATTGGCTGAGGAGGGATTTCCGGCCGACCCCACCAATCCGGGCGCTCCTTATCTGCCCACTACCAACACGGCCATCACGCAAATTCAGCCAGCGATGCAATTCACCAAACGGTTGGGCGATAACCACCGCATTGTAGCCGGGGCCGACGCCAACTTTATCAAATCTGATCAGGAGATCGACATTCTCGACGCCGGTGGGGGAGGGGGGCTGCCTCAAGGGGCCACTCGCTTTCGCTCGCGGGTCTTGCGTGACGGTTTCTCGGGAGGTGCCTTTATCAGCCATACCTTTCCGCTGGCCGAGCGCTTTATCGCCAACTATGGTGTGCGGGTGGACCGCTTCAGCGATGGCATCAGTGTCAATACCGGTCAGATCAGCCCGTTTGTCAACCTGGCCTATGCCCCCACTGCAGAAGACTCGATTCGGCTCTCTTACAACAGACTGTTCCAGGCCCCCCCGCTCGAACTGGATCTTAGCTTTCAAACCAGTACCCAGCCCCAGCGAGTCAGTCTTTATGAACTGAGCTACGAGCATCAATTTGGCCAGACGGTCACTGGCAAAATTGCCCTGGTTCATAAGGATTACCGCGATCAGATCGATATCGGTCAGTTAATTCCCATCGCTAATATTCCGATTTATGCGCCTGTCAATTTTGCTGCGGCCGTCTATAACGGCCTGGAACTGAGTCTCAGTTCTCGCAACAAATTGGGCTGGAACGGCTTCCTCACCTCCACGATCAGCGTTGCCAAGCCCACCCAGCAGGGCAGCGCACCCGAATTTCCCCGATACAATGATCATGATCAGCGGGTCCAGGTGACGGCCGGGCTTTCCCACACCTGGGACTCTGGTCTCACCCTGGCCGGTGACATGTATTATGGCAGTGGCTACCCTCAGGAAGCTCTGGCTCTCTATAACGCCGCCGGAGTCTTTCCCTACGGCCTGAACACGGAGCGTGTGCCTCGATTTCTCACCAACCTCTCCGTCAATTACTGGCCCCAGCGCGAGCCCAACAGCGTGGAATATGGAGGCAGCCTGCAGGTGCTCAATCTGTTTGACCAGCGGCCTCTGCTCAACTTCTTCAGCGACTTTTCGGGCACTCGCTTTGTTCAGCAACGCCGAGTCTTACTCAACGGCATGATCCGCTTCTAAACTCGGAAGGAACTAATCCAGTGATTCTCAAGATTCTCATCCCCTTTCTCTTCTTGCTCGCTTTGTGCGGGTGCGGAACAAAGCCCATTGTCAGCAGCGAATTGACCTTTGCGGAGGAACCCGCCGAAGAACCCGCGCCGCGCACGTTTCTAGTCAGTGGGGGAGTGGTGACCCATTTCTTGTTCACGGCCGGCCCGGGCTACAATGGAGTGGTTCCACCCGTGACCGAGGTCAGCGCCCTGGCGGGCAACCTGACCCACCAGTCCCCCGACAGTAATCAGTGTAGTCTTAGCCTTTCCGAAACCACCAGCGTCAGTCAGGCGGTCACTGTTCGCCAGCTCAATTGGGGAGTTCTGGCTCTGAGTAGCCCACTGGAAGTCGGCCAAACGTTCAACCTGATCGCCAATCCTGGAGACGCGGGCTGTTTTCTCACTCTGAGCGACATCACGACTCAGGCGGGGATTGCCACGACGAACCAGGCCTGGATTGCCGACGCCACAAGTAGTGGCACGGTCACCATTACAGCCCTGACCGACGATCAGGTGGAGATCGACTTTTCCTTTCAGGACGTGCAACCCGATCCCAGCGCCGGCAATGCCCAAGGCACTTTCTCGGTGTCCGGCCATGGGCTGGCCAATTTAACCGAAGTTGTCCCCTAGCAAGTAGAAGGACTTCTCCCTGGCCAGTGCGGCGGTGGCCGCAAACTGCGAAGTCTTTTTCCAGAGCACCTTTCCGTTGCGCAGGTCGCGAGCCTCCAGGTTGACCAGCGACCTGGCGGCTGGCTTTAGGGTCACGACGGTGTCCGAAGTGGCTGCAGCTCGTGCCACCAGACTGCAGCGCCACAATTCCTTGCCCGTTCTCAGGTCGAAGGCCACGCTGGAGTTTTCCAGGCGCACCAGAACCACCGAGTCGGCCCAGGCAAGCAGTTCACTTTCGTGCTCTTCCGGAGAGATGGGGTGCCTCCAAACCGGCTTGTTGCCGCTCGGGCCAAAACCAAAGAGAGCAACGCGACGAGTGAAGGCTAACGTGAATTTGCCATCGCTGGCCAGCGCAATCACCCGATTGTTCCTGTCTTTGTCAGTATATACTTTTCGCCGGCTCTGGCCGGTATCCAAATCCAGCCAGGATACTTCGCCAGAAAGACCGCCGACCAGCAACGAGTCCCGGCCCAAGAAGTGGCTGCGCACGGGAAGCACGGAAGGGTTGGTCCAGAGTGGCTGACCCGTGTCCAGGTCATAGGCGCTGACCCCCTTGGGGTGAGCCACCAGCACGACCTTATCGGTGGCTGCCAAAATGCTGGCATAGCCGAGCCGAGTGGACCAGCGCGGTTTGTTGGCGGCCGGGTCACGCCCGGTCAATTCGTAATCGTCGGCGCTTACTTTTTGCCCTGTTATCAAAGTGTCCGTCCGCCCCCACAGTCCATCGGTTGGGCCGGCAACGATATGCACGTCAGAGCCATCGGACGGGACCGTGACCAACCCGTGGGCATCTCCCAGTAGAAACCCCGCCGATCCGGTCGAGAGTGACTTCCAACGGCCTTCGGGGATGGGCACGGTCTTCTGCGAGAGAGTCTGAGCCGTTTGGCCGTCGACTTCCAGTAGGGTGTGGGGCTGAAGCGGAACAGGCGGCCTGGAGCAACCCGACCAACACCAGGCTGCGCCGGTGCAGATCTGCAAAAAACGTCTACGAGCAATCATCATTATAGGTATACCCAATCAGTCGTTCCTCTGGAACACCGGATCGGGTTTGGACGGGCAGGTAGGGCCCGGGATTCGAAAGAAGGTGGGTGGGTGACTCGTGCAATCCGTTCTGGCCCGAATTAAGTCCTCATGCGACTTCCGACCGGCCCTGAGGCGAGACTATACCTGGTGCTGTTCTGTTTGGGTTTGGCGGCAACCGTGCCACACTGGGGTTGTTACCACGACATGGATGACGAGGCTGCGGTGGCCGTGTTGGGCGCCACTCGCCTCCTGGGCGGTGAACTCCCTTATCGCGACTGGACCACTCGCCACACCCCCGGCACTTACTTTGTGACCGCCTTTTACTTCCTGTTTTTTGGAAGCGGCCAGTTGGGCACTCGTTCTTTGATGGGGGTCATCAGTTCGTTGTCCGGCCTGGTGATCTTTGACTGCTCACGCCGGGTCGTCCAGGGTCCTTTGGCTTACTTGCCCTGGCTGCTTTGGATTTGTGGCAGTTTGGTGGAAAAGCCCGCGCTGAACCATCATTGGTTCGGAGCCTTGAGCACCCTGATCTGTCTGCGTTGCCTTATGGTCTGGGTCGAGAAACCTGGGCCAAGATCCAGCCAGTGGGTCGGCGTTAGCGCCGCCTTGTCGAGTTGGTTTCTTCAATCCAATGGATTGTCTTCATTGCTGATGGTCCTCTTTGTAATTCTGCGCTGCCGACCTGTCGGCGTGCTTCGGGTTGGATGGAGTTATCTAGGTACTCAATGCCTGTTGTGGCTGCCATGGCTGCCTCTGGCTCCCCAGGTTTGGCATAACCATGTGACCATTCTGGCTCGGCACGTACAGTTTAATAATCAGCCTTACTCTTGGAAATACCTGAAGGAATGGCTGGTTAGCCTGCAGGGTATGGATCTGCACCAACAGACCATTCACTGTTTGGCGGCCTGGAGCGAGTTTGGTCGCTTGGTGGCGCAATATGGAATGTTCTATATTGTGATCCTTCTGGGTTTGGGTTTGGCTGAACGTCGCAGGAATCGGATAGGCATCGTGTTGGCCTACGCCTGCCTGGCCTGGGCGTTGACAACAGGGTACTGTCAAACCATCGACTATTTGAGCTACGCGGCTCCGGCCTTTCAGTTGGGTTTGTTGGCTCTTGTGGCTCGTCCTTGGCGTGGTCGCAACCTGGTCTTGGGATTGTGGGCTGGCTTGGAGTTGTTGGGGTGGCTGCTTCGCTCCTGGTCGATAGGACTGGCTTTTTGCTACCCCGTTGAGACCAGGGTTGGCACGTATTGGGCGCTGTCGCCTCAGGAAGCTATGGCTCATAACCAACTACATGTTTGGATCGAGAAGCACTGCCCGCCCGGTACCCAGGTGCTGGCTCACCCCTATTTCACAAGGATATACACCCTCGAAAGACTTCAGGATCCAATCCCTCAGCCGATTTTGGTGCCCTGGCTGTTTGAAGAACGAGAATTTACCGACTGCGTTGAGCGTCTGCAGAGACTCAAGGTTCCCTACATCATTCATCGAGTGCTGAGTATGGAAGCGATTCACAACCAGTACCCTCAGGCTCCTGTCGAGGAGTTCCGGGCCGAGTATGAAAAGCAATTCCCCCGGGTCTTTGCGCACTACCATAAGGTTTGGGCTTATAGTGGTTACGAGGTCTGGGCCCGAGAGGAGACACCTCCATGAGCCTGTCCAGACAAGATCGCGAGCAGGTACACTTCGACCAGTTGGCCGAATCTACCGGGGAAATTTGGTGGGGCAGCACAACCTATGCCGGCAAGATGCGCCTGCACAGGCGAGCTCAGCTAATCGCCCGGTTCCTGGGGCATTCTCAAGGCCTCAAGGTCTTAGAGTTGGGGTGCGGCACCGGCTCCTTGACCGGGCCACTGCTAGACACGGCGGTAGGGATGGAGTTGACGGCCTGTGATATTTCACCGGCGACGGTGGAGCGAGTGAAGGACCGGTACGGCCGCCGGCCTGGAACGAGTTTCTTTGCGGCCGACGCTTGCCATTTGGGGATGCCAGAGGCCTCCTTTGATGCCGTGGTGGGCAACTCTGTGCTGCACCATCTACCGTTAGCTGAGGCCTTGCAGGAAATTCGGCGGGTGCTCAAGCCCGGTGGCAAATTTTGGTTTTCGGAGCCGAACATGCTCAATCCCCAAATCGCCGTGGAAAAAAACGTGCCCTGGATCGGTCGACGACTGCAAAACTCACCAGACGAGACCGCCTTTTTTCGCTGGTCGTTGGCCAGCATGTTGCGGGCCCATGGCTTTGTGGGTGTTCATATTCGGCCTTATGATTTCTTGCACCCGCTGATACCCAAGGCTTTGGTGGCCTGGGTCCACCCCGTGGGGCTTTGCCTGGAGCAATTGCCCGGGTTGAGGGAGATCGCCGGTTCTCTAGAAATAAGAGGGGAGAATCCCTGAGCCCTTCGTCTCAGCTTGATGCGACTCGCTCCACGGCCACGGTCATAAACATGCCAATCCAGGGATTGAGCGGCCGCAGGGCCATCTCCAGGGCGCAAATCCAGGGGTAGGAGCCGGTAGGGAGGAGGCACCGGAAGGAGACTCCGCCGCTGACCAAATAGCGGAAGGGCGTATGGTAGGTTAGATGAGCAATGCGCAGCCCGGGGAAAGTCGCCCGAAAAGATGCAGCCTCGCGCACAAACCAGATCCAGGGCAGGGCCGAATTGCTATGCGAGAGCGGGGAGTCCGATTTCTCCAGCACCAAACCGGCCCGGGTGTCGCAGGGTTCGTGGTGTAACCAGGTGTAGATAAAGTTTCCAAACCAGGTCGGGGCCGGTTCCAGGCAGATCAGTCGGCCGCCTGGTTTCAAGCAGCGTTGGGTTTCCAGTAAAAGTTGTGCCGGTTGGGGAACGTGGTGCAAAGTGTTGAGCATATAGATAGCGGCCAGACTGGAGTCTTCAAAGGGTAGCTGTTGGCCCGACAGGACGCGGTCCACGTGGGGCAGGGCAAGGATGTCCGAGGTGATGGTGCCGGGAATCACCTCCTGGATAAATCCCCCTCCTGAGCCGATCTCGAGGCGTGGTCCAGACAAACCTCCGTCCAGGTGCCGCAGAGAAAGATACCAATCGCGATAGAGTTTTTCTAAAAAGGGCTTGCGGCGAATAATTTGGCGATGGACTAAGGTCGTAGAGGGGTCATCCAGGTCCAGTCCCCGGGTTTCAGGAATCCGAAGAGGGCTGAGTAGACGCGACAGAATGCTCATCGGACTCGTGACGGCCGCCTCGGTGGGGGAGACAAGCGGACACGGAAGAGTCCGATGCAGGTCATTTTCAGCAGAATGAAGCCATGGCGAAATCGGCTGATGTTGGTGCTGCCATAGACTCTATCGCGATAATGGATGGGCATGTCCATGATTCCCAGGCCTAGAATGGCGGCCGGGAACAACAATTCAAAATCGCCGAAGGGGTCGAAGTCTCCGAAATCGGCCCGCCACTGACACATTTTGTCATACGTAACTCGACTCACCAATTTGGTGCCGCACAGGCTGTCGCCCAAGGGAACCTCAAGCACGCTGCTCAGCGATTTGGCAAAGAACAGGTTGCCCAGCCGATTCAGAAAGCGCATGGCCTTGCCTTCCATAGGGTAGGTGAGCCGGTTCCCATTGATAAAGTCGCCGTGACCTTGCAGGTAGGCGTCGTAAAAGCGCCTCAGCATAGGTGCCGGCATCGTCAAATCGGCATCCAGGATGGTTAACACTTCCCCGGAGGCTCGGGAAAATCCTGACCGGACTGCATCACATTTGCCCACTCCGCTCTGCTGGATGGACTGGATGGGAAATCGATGCCGGTACTCCGGGATCAGCCGTTGCAGCTCTTCCCAGGTTCCGTCTGTGGAGTGGCCTTCCACGAAGACAACTTCCATCTGGCAATCAAGGTCGGGGATTTCCTCGAGAATCCTGCGTAAGTTTCCTCTTTCGTTGCGGGCGGGCACGATGATGCTCAAGGACGGTCGGGTCGTTTCGGATTTCACCGGTCGAAGGGTTGTGACTTCGGCCAGCGCGGAAGTTCGCGATAGGGGCATCAGGGCTGAGATCTGATTGAATACGGCCGACAATGGTCCCAAGTTTAGCGGGCTCGGGCAACAAGGGCGAGAGCGAACCACTTCAAAACCGGCCAATTTGCACAAACACGCCAGACTGGTGCGAGTGATGAAGGTGGCTGGAATTTCATCGCGCCTCAGGCCCAGCCATTTGGCCAGTCGATACGCCCAGGTGAGGTAGGAATTGTAGCTGACCAGGACCACCCGGCTGGAGCGATTGAGGTAGCGGTGGACTTCTTCGAATGTTGCTTGAATGTCCAGGTCGTAGTTGGTGTTCCCGTTGAACAGCACCAGCACCGATCCGTGGGTCGCGCATATTTCTCGCAGCTGTTCTCCCGTGGAAGCCACGGTTTTATGCGCGCATTCGATTTGGTCCAACAACTGGCCATGGTCTTGGGATCGGGGACGCCATTGGACCACTGCGTCATAGTATCGACTTAAGGTGGACACTTCGGCCGCGATCCAGGCCAGGGCGTAGCTGAGAGGGTTGGAGGAGCCGGATTTCATTGGAGGGTCAGGCTTCTATCGCCCTGGGCAATGTCCTGTGGCATGGGTTCCGGTTCCCCGTGGTTGAGCAGTCAGTCCCAATATCCCAACCGGCGCCGCGCCAACAACCGCAGCGTCTGGCGGATCGTCCGCCCCACCGCCATCTTGCTGGCCCCCTTCTTCCAGTCGTAACGCAGTAGAATGGGGACCTCCACGAAGGCCAGGTGCCGATCGTGATGATGCAACTTCAGCAGAATGTCCAGCATCACCGAAAACCCCGTCTCCGAAATGAAGCGCGGATTGTCCCGCACGATAGGCTGGATCACCGCAGCCCGATAAGCGCGATACCCGCAAGTGTAGTCCCGAATCCCCGGGATCGGCAGCAGGGTCTTCAGCAATATCGCGGCCCCCAGGCTGAGAGCCTGCCGAAACAGCGTCAAACCCACCACGCGACTTCCCGATATGAACCGGGAAGCCACCGCTACGTCATAGCCCTCAAAGATTCGCCGCGTCAATTGAACCATGAGCCCCGGGGTGTGGCTGTTGTCGCAATCCATCGTGACAATGATGTCCTTGGGATTGGCCCGGTCACAGGCATACAACAGGCCCGTCTTAATAGCTTCCGCAAGACCACGATTCTCCGGGTGCCGCAGCGTTGTACACTCAAAATTGGCGGTGCGGAGTCGCTCCGCGGCCCCTTCGGCTACGGCCACTGTGCGGTCTTTGGAGCCGTCATCCACCAACGCCACCAGCACCCGGGAGGCGGGCATCAGCTCCCCCAGAATCTCGGCCAGGTCGCCCAGCAGGCGCGCCACATTGGCTTCTTCGTTGTAGGCAGGTATCACCACCAGGATCATTTGCGAAAGACCGCCAATATTGCCGGAGTGTGACGGCGAAAGCGCCGTGTAGTGAGGTGCAAATAATACTTCCAGGGCAACAGGTAGCGCACCATCCCTACCCAGTCCAGCAACTGCAGGCGTTGACGCCCCCAGTTCAGCCAGAAATCTCGCCCCATTTTATGCACATGGGTGGGGTCCTTGTCTAACAGACGAATCAACGGCCCGCTCAATCCGTCATAAACCGGCACCACCAACAGGAAAATTCCGCCGGGCCTTAGCACGTCGGCTACGGCCTGCAGGGTCGACTCGAGATCCGGCACATGCTCGCAGACGTCAAAACTGCACACGCAATCAAAGCTGGCGTCCGGAAACACCTTGCAATCGGCCGGAGCCCGTCGGATGTCCACACTCGGAGTCCGCTTCGCAGTCTCGGCCACCGCGAAATCGGAGATATCGGTGGCGGTCAGGCGGTGGAGCGGGCGTCTGTCGTGCAGGTAACGCAAGAAACTTCCCAAGCCGCAGCCCACTTCAAGGATGTCCAGCGCCTCTTTGGCCGGGGCCAGGCGTTCGACCCAGCTCATGTAGAAGGCCAATTTGTAAGGGGGATTTTGGAGAGCGTAGTCCCGATAACAATTCGAAAAATAGCTCTGGTCAAAGGGGGTCACTGTTTGCGTGTTTGTGACCCGCCCGGGAAAATCCTTTGGTATAAACCCCCCCGAACGGTACCTCGCACCAACTGGTACCCGTCGGTCATCTGCACCCGCATTTTCTCCCATTCGGCCTCGACCCGAGCGGCGGGAATGCCGATGTCGCCTTCGATTTCCGACGCAATAGGGCCGAGATAAACGAGCCATTGCACCTGTTTTTTTACCAAACAGCGCTGCGTCTCTTCAAATATGGAGGGAGGGTCCAGCAGTGGCAAAAGGGTTTGGTGCCGGGTGGGATTGTGCAGTTGGCCCAGCGTGTACAGTCGGGTGGCGTAGGGAAAGGCCAGAACGTCGGTCTGGGGAGGCAGTTCATTGAGCCAGCCAAAGAGTCTTGATTGCCCCCGGGCCTCGAACGGGTCCGCCGCATAGTAGACTCCTGACCGAGTACTGATCGGATAGACGAAGGCTCGTTGCCGAAGATACCAGCGCGAAGTCCAGCCCACCAACTCGGCTAGCGCCAGGGCTCCGCCCAGCACCGCCCCGCGGGGCAGCTTCTGCAGTCCCTTGCTCAGCAGCACGACCCAGCCCGGGTTGAGGAAGGACACATAGAGTAGCGTGTGCCGGTTGGCTGTCCCCAGAGCCCATGCGAGCAGGGCCAGTGCCAGCACGATGCCAGGCTTATCCTTGCCGCGCTCGCAGGTGGCCCACGTCAGCACGATCAGCCAGGGAAAGGAAAGATAGCGGAAACCATTGATGGCGGCGTGACTCCCCCGCGCCAGGGCGGGCACGATCCCCTGATCCCACGACAGATCTTGATAATGCTGCATAAAGAAGGCCAGGTTTGCCCAGGAATAGGGCTTGCGGTTAAAGCTCAGGTGCTTCCCCAGTCCCACGTTTTGGGCTACCACCTGCGGCCACTGCTGGATCACGGGCAGCCACAATAAGAGCGAGACCAGCACACATCCGGCCAGCACCCAGCCGACGTGCTTGGGTCGAAAACGCAGCCACCAGAACAGCACCATCAGGGTGCACACCAGGCCTTCCGACTGCAGAAACCATCCCGCGCCGGCCAGGCAAGCCCCCAACAAAAAGGCCCGTCGCGGCGTGGGCTGGGCCACCCAGATCAGACCGGCCCACAGGGTGGCCACGGCCATGGCACTGGCCAGCCAGTGGTAACTCAAAATGGGGAAATCCATCACGCCACCGCTGCACCACAAGAACACAGGCAAATAGTCCCAGCCTCGGGGGAGGCAGCGGCGTGCCGCCCCATCAATGCACACGGCGCTGAGAGCAAACACGCACGAAAAGAGCATGCGCGTGGTGGGGGCGTGAAACCCGACCACTGCAAACCAGGCCGCGCCCAGTAGAAAGCTGCCAGGAGAGAGGTGAGTGTCCCAATCGCGATAGGGCCACTCCCCCAGGAGAATGCGCTGGCTGCCGTAGACCACGACGGCTTCGTCGTCCATCGAAAGGTAGAAGGGCCAAAATTCCATGCTGAACAGGAAGGCCACCACCCAGACGGCCACCGGCCTCACAGTTCGCGGGCCCGGACTTCGTCGGTGCTAGCTTGCCGTGCGGTCACGGTTGCTGTTTTCTAATCGGGAAGGTGAAAGTTGGGCATACGGGGCGACCAGCAGAAATTTGCGCACCCTCGAAGGTTCGCGAGACCTCGTCATTTCCTTTCCGCGCCAGCAATTTTGGGCGCTCCGCGACTTATGCCCGGCACACTCGTTGGCTGAGCTGAGTAAAACATGGGCCATTTGTGCCAACCCATTTCAGGCCATTATTGCGAGCGGCGAGGTAGGGGAGGACTTAGCGGAAGCTGCAGTGCAGCGTCTGACAAGTCCCTTTCTACCCGAATTCAGACATTGAGCGAAGGATTTTTACCTGTTTTCCGTTGGCCTTGCTGTAGTTCGATTCACTATGCCTGCGTGGTTCTTGGGTTGAAGGTGAAGCAGGCCGCCAGTTTCGTCACGTGGCCACTCGCCTGGAGGAACTTCCAGCTCTCTCCGGGCAAATTGCGCGAGGTCGTCAGGGTGGCCAGCCCCGAGACCGAGGAGTTCTGGATCGATCTGTGTCACCACAAGACCTACGAACAGATCGAGAGATTGGGAGCCCTGACGGTTCCGGGTCAATTGCCGGCCTTGCCGGAGGGTCGTCTGACCGGGCCGGTTCACACCGAGTTGCGTATACAACTCAGTCCTCGGGCCATGGCTGTGGTGGATCGTGGAATGCAGGCGCTCTCCCAACAAGTTGGGCGTGTGCTTAACCGGGCGGAGGCGGTCGAAATGGTGTTTGCCCAGCTCCTGGCCGGGCATCCGCTCGATGAGGATTTGCAGCATGAGCAGCGGGAGCGGGCCCTGGCCAAGGCGCGCTTGGAGGCGCGTAAATATCTGGAGGAATGTCCCGTGCGGGACGCGCGATTTGATCCAGAGGCTCGCCACACCCCACCTCGGCACAGAGGGGACTCGCGAGTTGCAGCGTCGCGATGGATATCGCTGTAGCACACCGGGCTGTCCGCACCACCTCTACCTGCAAACTCATCACATCCACTACTACTCGCACGGGGGAAAGACCGTGCCACTCAACTTACTGACCCTCTGCAGCGCGTGCCACCGCAGTTGTTCATGAAGGCCGGCTCAAGATTGAGGGAACGCCGGGCAACCTCGTGTTCTCGGATGAGCAGGGGCGCAATCTACAACAGAAATGGCGATTGGATGTGGCTGATTGGTTGGATATGTGGATCGGTTGGACAGGGGGAGAGTTTGATGGCTATCGGGGGCGACTGGCCGCGTAGTTCTGCTCTCCATTCGGGTCACTTGGGATAGGAACGGACTTACCGGCCGCTGATAGGCCTCTTTCCCGAGGGTCTCACCCATATCAATGCTGACCTTGCTTTTGCACGGCAAGATGGCAAAGTCTGGTATCACCACGGGATGTCTAAAATGTGCAATCACTACGAGGATGACTACAACGGATTCAAGTCGGTCATCAGCGAGTACTGCGCTGGTGGAGTGATTACTCAAGCGGAGGACGCGCGTGCCTTTGGCGTTACGCCAAACAGCATCAAACGGGCGGTGAAGCTCTACCTGAAGGCGGGGCGGCGAGGATTTTTTACCCCGCGCCGGACCCGGGGAGCGGCCGTCCTTACTGCTCCGATGCTGCTTCGGGCCCAAGAGTTATTGGACCAGGGGTTGGCGCTGGCTGACGTTTCCGACCAGCTTGGACTGAAGCGAAACACTGCGTCTAAAGCCCTCAGATCAGAGATGGGCGACTCCGCATTCCAGCCCAAACCGTGCCCAAGAGCACTCCAACGCCACCCGTCCCTAGTTCCCAAAGCAATCGCAGCGCTGAAAATGGCCACTGATACCTTTGGACGGGTAGCGGCCGGGTCTACTGGACGCGGTTCCTACCAGCTTTCAGCCGGTGCTGGATTTTCCCAACGGTGGCGTGCTGCTAGCCCTGCCGGCCCTTCAGGCGATGGGCTTGCTGAGCGCACCCACTTCAAGCTGCCCACAAGCTACTACGGGTTGACAAGCATTTTTCTTGTATGGGGAAAGTTGTTGGGTCTGGACAGGGTGCCAGAAGTCCGCACAATGAGGTCCAAGGTCAAGCAGCTTGCCGAGAATGGTAATGCTGCGCAATCTATGCAAGGACTGGATGAACGCATTCCCAGGGCAATCCACGGCCTTCCAGGTCGGCGGGCACGTGCGTGTCTACCACAGATACAAGGCTCAGCTCCCGGGTCAATGCGATGGATGGCCAGCCATTTTTCGTGGTCTACCAGGAGACCGACCCCGGTTTGAAGCAAAGCGCATAGCCTGCCTGACCTACCGCAAATTTCCCGGCGATGATTGGGCGGAGAGCGAGTTCGATTCCTTTAAGGTTGAGTTGGTCGCGGGAAATCTCGTAGAGATGAAGCTCGCTGAGCGTGGCACCTTGCTCGGCACGAAAAAAGACGATGAGGTTTGGGTTCGCGAGGTCCGCCGGTTCTGTACGCGGAAACCCAATCTGAGCAAAATGGGCCCGGAAGCGGCCATAAGGTTCAGGCGCTAAGAGGCGTAGCAAAATCCTACGACATCAGGATGCCTGAAGGTACTGTAAAGGAAAGGTCGAGGACCTTTTCGTGGTCGTTGATTGCGTGGGTCCAGGCCGACTCGGTCAAGCCTTGCGGTAGAGGGTGACCGCAGTATATACTGTCATCACGCTCAAGGAGGGCTAGTGATTACCAAAGTATTTAAGAGTGGTAACTCTCAGGCTGTCAGAATTCCCAAAGAACTATCCCTTCCTGAGGGGGATGTAGAGATTCTAAAGCGTGGGGACGAGCTGGTGATTCGGCCCGTGAAGAAGCAAAGTGCTTCCATGCTTTTAGACTTGATTGGCGGACAAGGAGAGGGCGACATCTGCAGAGTCCAACCGCCGATTCAGGAACGTGAATTTGAGCCGGGCCAGTAGCCACGAAATGTTCGTGCTCGACACGAACACATGCATCTTCCTTCTGAATAAGAAACCCGAAGGGGTGAGGAAGCGGCTGGAAGGGGTGTCTTTAAGCTCGGTTTTCATTTCCAGTATCTCCGCTTACGAACTGGACTCCGGCGCGAGACGGGGAAGCCGGGCCCAAGAAAACCTGGACCGGTTGGCCGGCTTTCTCAGTGGTGTACAGGTACTCTCCTTTGGTCTGGCCGCGGCTCAGATCGCCGGCCAAATCAGCCAGACTTTGCGAGAGCGGGGAACGCCCATCGGGTCCATGGATCTACTGATAGCGGCCCACGCTCTGGAGGTCGGCGCCGTGGTAGTGACCAATAATCTTCGTGAGTTTGACCGAGTGCCCGGATTAAAGACAGTAGACTGGCTCGCGGGCTAGAGCGTTTTGGCTGCAACCAGCGGGTGTTGGCTCAGTTTTTGGGAAACACCGAGAAACGCTGCTCGATGGTGTAGCCACCAGTGCGAAACGACCGGTTGCCGATTCCTACCTTGGAAGCGGCGTCTTGAAGCGACACCGCTCGGATGTCCACGAGCAGTTCTGAATTTTGCCGTCTGACCTGGAAAGTGAGCAGGTTGATGGCCACCGTATTGAGCGCCATGCTCCTCGGGAACCCGGTGGGCCGCGTCAGGAAAGGGTTGAGGGGACTGAGCAAGGTGTCTTCCGTGCTGGAGTCATGGGGGGTCACCGCAGGGTTTTGATTGACTACCCCGCGCAACAGGACCTTGTGGGGACAGTTGAAGTCGTAGCCGCCTTCGTTCCCTCCGGTGCAGGTGGTGGAAAACAGGGTGTCGTGATTGGTGGGCACGGTGACGTAAAAGAAGAGGTTCTCAAAATGCCACTGACCGCCAGAACCGTCGTTGAGCAGTTCCATTTCGCCGGTCGTGGCATTTACGGCCGAGGTAAAATTGATGGCATCGCCATCTGCTCCCCCGCCCAGGCTGCCTGGAGCCGGCTGAATGGCCAGTCTGTTGGGGGCCAGGCTGACTTTGACCAGATCGGCCTCCAATGTTCTGCGGGCCTTCATCAAGGTGCGCATGGCCGTGTCCCGTCCCGATGTATTGCTGAAGACAGTGGCCGCGCTGCGCAAGCTTACGGCCGAAATAATGGCGATAAACACTCCCAAAGAGGCGCTTACCGTCAGTTCAAGCAAGGTGAAGCCGAGTCGCTTACGGTTCATGGAGCAGCCTCGCTGTACGCACTCTTAGTTGTCCCTGTTTGGCTTTGCCTTGAGGGGCGTCCTGCCAGACCACCAGGCTTTCGAGTTGCTTGAGTCGGTTATTGGCGCCGAACATTGCTGGAGCCACGTCGCTTACGTAAATCGTCACGTTGAAGACGCTGGGATTCATGGTTACCACCTGCTGTTGGTAGGCAGTAGTCTGGTTGTCGGTGGTCCAGACGGCTGCACCGGGAGTAGAATCCGCCTCGTAGGCAAGTCGTTCGAGCGCCTGCTCTGCGATCATCAAACCCGCTGTCAAATCACGACTCTTGCGGCCCGCGCTCATGCTGTACAGAGAGACGCCTAACAGACCCAGCACCACAAAGGTGATCAAGGACAAGGCGACCAGTACTTCGGCCACGGAAAATCCGTTTCGCCTGCCTATTGCTCCAACCACCACACCCGTCCTAACTTGGCTCCAGGAGGCAGCGCATTCATCACAGTGAGGAGATAGGAAGAATCGAACTTCAGGTTGGCCCGTTCGGCCGTCAGCTCGACCTTGCCCGCGGTGGCCGGGGTAAGCAGGTCAGGGTCTTTGCCGTAAGCCACCAGCGCCCCGGTCAACTGAAATTCGCCCCAGTCTGCGGTGGGGGTACCGGCCGCCCCTAACAGGGCGGTCATGTCGCCCCAGGCGTAGACCACGCCTTTCAGACCGACGTCGTGGTATTTGTTAAGGGTCTTGTCAAAAGTGGAGATGAGCAAGTCTTTCTTGGTGTAGAGACTGACGCCCTCATTGGGGCTGCTGGCGGCCGCCAGATTGACTCCCAGACCCACCAGATTGATGTTGCCTTCGGCCGTAATCGACCCCCCCTGGCCCTCCACTCTGGCTCCCAAGGTCACGTTACCAGGCCCGCTCAATACCGCCGAAGTCGTTCCGGCCCCTGGCTCGAAGCTGACCACCAGTTGTTGCGGAGTGGTCGTGTCGGGCACTGGCAGTTCGTTGAGACCGCCTCCCCCGCCGCTTACGCCCATGGCGCTTAGCGCTGAAAGGTCTGACGCACTTAGGACTGTGCTCGGGTTGTTGAGGTACGCCATCATGTAGGGCATAAACTGAGTATTGATCGCCGCGATGGTGGCAGGGATGTTGCCAGAAATGTGTTTTAAATCCGGGTCAAAAATGTTTGAGTCTTCCACTACGAGGCCGCCGCCTATGTCTTGGTTACCGCTCCAACCATTTGCAATGCCAACTTTTTGCATAAGTCCCGCGATATTCAGATTGGGGGTAGGGCCATCTTCATAGTCAAATTCCGCGCCATCCCAAAAGGGCGTCGTTTGGGTCAACCCGGCAAGCACTTCGTTAGCATCATAGCCGCCCGGAGCGCCAGCCCCGGCGTCCACCCCTTTCTTGGGAATGATGACCAGATCAGAAGTTGCCGTCCCGGCCACCACCAGGGTATCGCCGGTGATTTTGAGCTTGGCCTGGGCGGGCCAACCGCTGAAATCGGCACTGACCGAGGCCGGCAGGGTAAAGGGAAGTCCCGGGTTGGTCTGGTTGGCCGGCACGGCCATAAAGGTATTGTACTGAGCCTGGGTCATGTCGTAGTAATGCAGGGTTCCGTCCTGCCAGACGGTGTAAACGCCACCCTGGAGGGTATTGGTGGGACCCGCCTGTTTGACGTCACTCCAACTGATTTTGTAGAGGCTATCGGTGGCCACCTCGGCCGTTTGTTGCACATTGCCCTGATTGGTGACTCCGGCCCCGGTGCCCGTCTGATAGCGAAATTCGCCCTGTTTGCCGGGGGCGGCCGTAAGGTTGTGCGGGGAGGTGCCGTTGACAAAGGTGATGTCCTGGCGCGAACGCAGCCGACCCAGCACCCCATTGTCGGCCGAGTCTAGCTCCAGCCCCAGATTGGCGCCGGTCCCCGCAGGAGGGAAGACAGCCTTGAAAGTACTGGCACAGGCGGCCACGGCTGGAGTGACCGATTGGCCGATGTTGTTGACCTTAAATACCGTTTCGACGCGGGCCGTGGTCATGCTGCCAAAGGTTGTGGGGGCGGGATTGGGATTGGTGGAGTCGGCAGCGTTGAGCCAATCACCGCTGCGGCCTTCGCAGGCCAGATAAACACCAAAGGCCGGCACCGTGGTGTGGGTGGTGGGAGTGGCTGGCACGGAATAACCGGAACCGTCCGCCTTGGGGACATCCTTTTCGACGGTGCTCAGAAAATTGTTGTAGGAGACCAGCGGAAGCTGCACTTCCATGGCGGCGGGCGCGTCTGTCATACCGTCCCGCGCGGGCCCACCATCCTGCCAGTTGAAGCGCACTCGGAATTGAGATGTGGCTCCATTTTGTCGGATCAACCCGATCACGTTGCCCTGTTCTTCAACGATCACCAGTTGTGGCGTGTCCACCACCACCTGACGACTGGTGCCCCCGGTCCATCCATTTTGAATGCGCAGTCGTGCCAGGGCATACTCCAGGCCGCTGCGTGCGGCTCTTTGGGCGGCCGCCACTTCGGATTGGCTGTTGGCCCGCTTAAACGCCCACGGGGCCAGTTCGATGGCGGCCCCCACGAACATGGAAACCAGTGTCACTAAAAAAAGCACACTGATAATAAATATCCCGCGCCGTCGGGACTTTACAAAATGAAGCATGATCGCTCTCCAACTCCAACTTCGCTGCAGTGACTCTTGGACGAGAAGTCGAACCCGGACCCGCCCCCGCACTTGTTACACAATTGTAACAAACGTTTCGGGCGATTACAACTCTCCGAGGATTTTGGAACGCCCACCCCGCCAGGGTGCGCTACCCTCCGGCGCCGAACGCAGACTTCATGAGCTTGGATCAGTTGGCCCTGGCGGCCGAGAACTTGATCGAGGAGATTTTGGCCGATTCTCGCCCCGGTGAGCAAAAATTCTCGATCTCCCCGGGGGCAGCTTTGCAGGCCTCGGGGGGGTCGCTGCACGTCAATCCGGCCGCCGAATGGGCCAGTTGGTCAGGCGAGTTCGTGCAGTCGCTGGATTCTTTTGGAGTGCTTCAAAATCTGCTGACCGGCTGGCTGGAGCGCTCACCCTTGCGCTTCTCAAGGGCTCACGCCCAACATGCCGGGGCCGTGCTCCACTCGGCTCTGTGTGAGGCCACTCAGGGCACCACCTTGCGGCGCAGCCTGTTTGTGCGCTACCTGACCAGCCTGGCTGAAGCCAGCGCCCGCGCCGAAGCCACCTTTACACTGTGTCGACGTCTGCTGGGCGTCGAGTTGATGGCCGACAGTGTCGACCTGTCCGACCCGGAGGGCAACCCCCAGGTCAGCCTGGTGCGTCTGACCGATGACGAATTGACCGAGCGCATGCCTTCGCTGGATATGCTCCAATACGGTCTGATCAGTTCCGATGTCGCCACCCTTCAGCGGGTGGAAGTGCGTGTCACCCGGCACGAGAAGTTGCGCGAGTTTGACCATTTTTTCCAGGGGCCGGAACGGTGGCGCTCCTACCTGCGCGAGAGCGAGCGAGTCCAGGAGGCGTTGCTCCTGCTAAAACCGGAGTCGCAAGTGGAATTGGGCATGCCCTTTTTTTTAGTGCGCCAACCCCACCTGGGTCGCTGCGCCGGGCCCCGTTTGCCGCGCTCTTGTGGGGCCGCCATTTTCCCCCCTACCTTGATTCATCCCGGCGAATTGCCCGATCTTCGGCGTTGTTTTGAGGTGGCCCAGAAAGCTCAGGCTTATCCAGCTCTGCGCTCGGCTCTGCACCGTTACGCTCTGGCCGGGTCGCGCCAGCGCCACGAAGATCGTCTGGTGGACCTGGTGATCGGATTTGAAGCCGTTTTACTGCAGGGTTTGCAAAACGAGTTGAGTCACCGCTTTTCCCTCAATGGTTCCTCCTTGTCTCATTGGATTCACCAGGCTCCGCGCCAACCCAGCTACCACCTGTTTCGCTCAGCTTACGCTGCCCGTTCGGCGCTGGTCCATGGCTACGGTCCGAAGGTTAAGGTTCATCGACTGGAGTCGATGAGCGACGAGTTACGGCATCTGCTGGCCAGCTTCATCTGCTGGCTGATCCTTGACTCACCGCGCCACGGACTGCAGCCGCGCATGCAGGCAGACGACTGGCTGCGTATTTTGTTTGAAAGTCCGCCCTCGTCATGACGGCTGGACTGAGCCAGTTCTTTGGGGTAAGATGGCCAGCGTGTCGTCCCACGGTGCACCATGTCAGGAGCCGGTTCAAAATCCCACCAGCAGTCGCATCAGCCCCCTGATCGGCGCCCGTTTGCCCACAGAACACGGCGAGTTTCAGTTGGTTTTATACCGGGACGGGCAGGCTAAGGACCATCTAGCCTTTGTGCTGGGCGAGGTTCGCGCCCAAGAAGAGGTGCTGGTACGCATTCATTCTGAGTGTTTTACCGGCGATGTGCTGGGCTCTCTGCGTTGCGACTGTGGACCCCAGTTGCAACAGGCACTGCGCCTGATTGGTCAGGCCGGCAGCGGAGTTTTGGTCTATCTGCGCCAGGAAGGGCGAGGAATCGGCCTGCTTGATAAGTTGCGTGCCTACAATCTGCAAGACCTGGGATTTGATACGGTCGACGCCAACCTGGAGCTTGGACATCCGCCCGATGCCCGAGAGTACAGTGTCGCTGCTCTCATTTTGCGGGATCTGGGGGTGCTCAGCCTGGACCTGATGACCAACAATCCGCGCAAACTGGAGGGACTTGCCGAATTGGGCCTGGCCGTCCGCCGGCGAGTTCCGTTGCTGGTGTCACTGGGTGCCGAAGGGTCGGCCTATCTGGAAACCAAACAGAGACGGATGGACCATTGGCCCACCGCCTGGCCCCAGCCGTGGGAGCCCTGGCTGCAGGCTCGCTCGGTGCCAGCCCATCGTCCGCTGGTCACCCTGTGCCTGCAACAGTCGCTCGATGGAACTCTGGCCCGGAGCGGGGCTGCCACACCCTGGTTGACGCAGTCCTTACGAGACTGGCACGACAGTGTTTTGGTGGGGGTGGGGCGGTTGCCCACCCGAGCCCCAGCAGGTTGCCGCCTGATAGTGCTCGATCGTGAGTTGCGCTTTCCGTGCCAGACTCTGCCCTGGGTTCAGGCCCCCTGGATTGTCGGGGGGACCCCTACCGACCCGGCCAGAAAGCTTGCCATGCAGGCACTGGGCGCCATCGTGTTGGAGTCTGACTTTGACGGTGACGGCCGAGTGGAACTGGTGGCTTTACTGGAACGCCTGCGGAAGCTGGGTGTGCACAGGTTGCTGGTCGAAGGCGGTTTGCGCATTTTTGAATCCTTTCTCGGCCATGCTTGCATCGATCTGGTGGTGGCCAGCGGGGCCTCCTCTCAGGCCTGTGCCATGTTTTGCCTCGGTACGGCCCGGGTCAGTCGAGCCAACTGGGAGGGAAGCGCTCACGGGGGAATTTTGTGGGCGGCACTCCAGCCATGACCAGGCATTCGGTGGTTTTCACCTCGGAGCGAACGGTAGACATTCACAGGGAACCTGTACTCAGCCCGGGGCCGGGCCTGATGTTGGTCCAGACAGAATTGTCGGCTATCAGCGAGGGCCCCGAGTTGTTGGTCTATCGCGGTGAGATCTCGGAAGGCTGCAATGTGGACGAAAGCATGCCCGAGCTGCAGGCCATGCTGGGTTTTCCCACCAAGTTCGGCAACTCTATTGTGGGGCGGGTGCTGGAAACGGGCGAAGGGGTGGATCCCAATTGGAAGGACCAGCGCGTTTTCGCCTTTCATCCGCACGAGAGTCATTTTTTGGCGCAACCCAAGGAGTTGCTGCTCTTGCCGGAGGGGACGGACCCCGAAGACGGAGTCTTTTTACCCAACCTGGAGACGGCCGTAAATTTGCTTCAGGACGGTCGCCCTCTGATCGGGGAAAAGGTGGCCGTATTTGGGCAAGGCCCTGTGGGTTTGTTGACGGTCGCTTTGCTGCGTCGCTTTCCGCTTTCCGAGGTGGTCAGTTGCGACCTCTCCTCCCAGCGCCGTCTCCTGTCTTTGCAGTGGGGCGCTCAGCGCAGCCTCGAGCCCGAGGAGTTGAGTGAGCTGCGCAATTGCGACCTGACCTATGAGTTAAGCGGTCAGCCGGCCACGCTCAGTCAGGCCATTCAGGTGACCGGTTTCAGCGGCAGGGTCGTGATCGGTTCTTGGTACGGCACCAAGCGGGCCGAAGTGGAGTTGGGCGGGGCTTTTCAGCGCAGCCGAATCCATATCCTCAGCAGTCAGGTCAGCAGTATCGATCCTCCTTTGAGCGGCTCCTGGACCAAAGAGAGGCGCATGCTGGTGGCCATGAGCCTGCTCGCCGAAGTCAGACCCCGGCGCGTGATTACTCACCGCTTTCCGGCCACTGCGGCAGCCGACGCCTTTGGGCTGCTGGACAACGATAGCAGCCAGGCTCTTCAGGTAGTGCTGACCTACTAAGGATTTCGTAATAAATTAACTTTGGGAGTCACCCCGGCCGAGCCGGGGGTTTACCAGTTATTAATTATGCAAGACTCTCTGCGCTCTCTACTGGCCTCTGTGGTTCTTGAATCGAGTTGGATGAAAAATTGGTAAACCGGAAGTTATTGTTGACAGCATCCTTAGTTCGGTCATGCTCAGTTGCCCGCCGAAGTTCCCCCACGCAACTTTGGACCGAAAATTCATAGCTGCCCTGAGCATGATGTTCACCACCGGGCAAGTCCTTGCCGTGCTGCCTCCACCGGCACTGCGGCCCGGTCTCAGCCCGAGTGCTCGCTGAAGGATCGTTGGCCGCCAGCCTAAACTCGAGAGGCCGTGATGCCCAAGCCAGCAAAGCTGGACACGCCAGCCCACGGGACGAGTGTCAGATGGACTATTAGTGCCGATTGCTCACCTGGAGTCCGGGCCTCAGTCTATAACCCGAATCTGCAGTCACTCCATTCTCCGCAGCGAAGTTGGTGTTCTTGCCAGGATAGATAGTAGTGACTTCCAGTCTTCATTCCGACATAAAACTTGAAACTCCAGTCTGAACCTCTCGTTTCAAAGGATACTCGACTTAATATGCACACAAGTAGGCCAACAAAAACAAGGACAGTCCTCACGGCGGCTTGGGGCAATCATTCCAACGAATGGGTTCGATATTGATCCTTTTCAATCCCAGCGCCATGCGCATAGACTCTTTCATTTGGACAGAGTATCTCATCATTCCCACTTGCGCCCTTAAGCTACCAAGTCCACTGCGATAGGACATTACAGTCCCATCTTCTTGGTTCGTATAGCGAGTCACTCGGCCCACGGAGTTTTCAGTCGAGTCTGGTAGACCCGTAATCGCGTGTCCAATCTCATGTTTAATGGTATTCTTTAACAAAAACTTAAGAGAACTCCGTCCGTGTAGGCCATCAAGGTGGTGTTCACCACCGGACCGACCGGATCGACCAGTTCGTCGATTTCCACCGCCCGAAAGCGTAGGTCGTAGAAAGTGACCCGAGAGCGGTCCGGGTCGGGATCGGCAGTCAGGTCCACCTGAGTCACGGCTACGCCCGGCAGGCCAAAGGTCTCCAGGTAGTCATAAAATATCACGCTCTGATCGTAGTCCTGCTCACTCAACTTGCGACCCAGGTTGTCGTAGGTGTATCGCTTGGCCACGTTGCCGCGGGTATCGATGACCTGCTCCAGCAGGCCATCGACCGAATAGACGAACGATTGGGTGTCTCCCACAGGGTCGATGATGGCCTGGAGGCGATTGGGGCTGACCGGGTGGGTGTCAGGGTAATAGACGAACTGAATCTGACGACCGTTGGAGGATATCGATACCGGTTGACCATCGGTGCGGGTGCCATACCCAAATACCAGGGTCCTCAAAGTGGCGTCGGTGATGCTATTCAGCGACCCGTCCGGGTTAGGGCTGTAGGTGGCGGTATTATTGTTGCGGTCCAATTCGCGCAGGATCTTGCCGTTCACGTCAAACTCGCGTCGACTCTGGTCGGGGAAGGTGATGGCGTAGACGTAGCTGGGGTTGCCCACCACCTTCTCTGCATCGGAATAGTTGTCGGGGAGGTAGGGGATGTAGTTGCCGGCCTGCAGGCTCCAGCGCAGCGCCTGCCCGAATTCGTCCTCATAAATCAGGTCCCCATTGGGCTCCTCGCGAACTCGAATGCTGCCATTGCCCGTCCAGCCGAACCCGGGCGAGGCCGGAAGGTCTTGAAACGACTGGCCATTGTAGTTCATCACGGCCACCAGGGGAGGGCCCACCGGGGTCTTCTGCAATTCCATGGAAAAGCCACACGAACCCGATGCCTGGGCGTGGCTACTGGATTGGCAGAAGCCCATGGGGGCAACCCAAGTTCTGGCGGTAAAGTTCGAGATGTCTCGAACCTTTCGGCCAGGCTTCTTCGGCAGAACCGGGGTCATGCTGAGAGTAGTTCAAGCTCGACCCGAAATTGCATTTTTCTGTTTCGACCCTGGAGCCAGGCTCTCAACTTTGTTTGACGACCCGCGTAGCTGTACCGATGTACGTGCCGACTTTGTAACAGCGTCGTTAGATACCCTAATATGCTCGTCGCGATTCTAGGGCTTCAACCGCCAAATCGATCCTCACCACGAAACTTTGTCCATTCACTCCTTTGACTGTAAAGTTTGGTGGAGGCATGAACTTCTTATATACTCTCGCTTTTCTTGCAGAAATTATTATATGCAAGTCCGTTTTCCACGTTGCCTTAATCCCCTCGACCAAGTCAGCTCTAAAAATGGGCTCACCTGTGATCTTATGGCCGTGGGGAAGTATGTAGACCTCAGTGGGGGTAGCAACGGTGGCATCTGTACCCTTTTCAGCACAAACCACATCCAATGATAGTGCACCATTAGGTGTCCGTTGAATTTCACTTATTGGCACAGGCCCACAACCCAAGGTCGCCAGTGTTCCAAATCCTGTTATCAAGAGTCTTCCAAATGCTGGCCGCATCCTAGTAGCCATGATTTCGAGCCCACCGTATGCCTCTCAAAATTTGAATTTGATCTTTCATATCATCCCCATATGGGGGGTCCCCAAGCGGCGCACCACCACTTCCCCTATTTCCGGACTTCGTTTGAGCCCAACCCGCTCCACGCAATAAAACTTGATCAGAACATCCAAAGGCGTGACCAACGGCTCCAAAGTGGAAGTTGCCGAACTTCTCATACTGCCCAGGAGCTCCGCGTTGCTTGAAATCCCAAGGTCCCCCAAGGCGAACCATCTTGTAAAGCCACTTGTGATTGTGAATTCGTTTCGCCTTTGCCATATTCGCCAGGATGTTTACTCCAGGTGGTGCTGGAGGAACCTCTCCCGGAGAACCGGGTGGACATGGATCTGCCGGCCCTCCTCCACCGGCCCCTCCAAACCCTCCCCGAGGACCTCCGTCAGCGCCAGGAGGCGCTTCAGGAGGCGCAGGAGGCGCAGGAGGCAAGATGCCTTTGGTCACCCAGGTCGCTATTTCTTTCGCGTTCCCAGGACCTGGACCATAGTTGTGATAGCTCGACGGTCCATCTTGGTAGATTCCACTGGCTCCCAGTTGGGGCCCACCATAATCCAACCCGCTAGGATCCACATAATTGGCGGGGTTCTGGTTCACATACCCAAAGAGATTTAACCCGCCCTCAAACCCAATCGGATCCGCTGACAAAAACCGGCCTAATTGCGGGTCATAGTAGCGTTGACGCATATACAACAGGCCGGACAGCGCCGTGTCATTGCGCACTCCCAGGGCTCCTGTGTAGGTGTGGGCCTGCAACTCAGCCGGGCCGGTGGCCGTTTCCGGGACTCCGAATTCATCGGCCGAGACGGAGGCCACCACGGCGCCCGTCCCGTCTACAATGAGGCGCACGGACCCGAGGCCGTCAGCGAGATAGAAGGAGATGGCGCCGCCGGCCTCTACGCCGAGCAGCATGGACCCCTGAAGGA
>JADMJV010000185.1 GCA_018780265.1 bacterium | reverse complement strand
GCCCCGTTGCCATCAAGATTCTTTCCCAGCAACTGGTGCAAAATCCTGAGGCCAAGGAGCGCTTCATCCGCGAAGCTCAGGCTGCAGCAAGGCTCAACCACCCGAATATTACGGCGATTTTCGACATCAACGAACATGAGGGTATCTACTACCTGGTCTTCGAGTTCATCACCGGTTCATCGCTGGACAAGATACTCAAGGCTCAGCAAGGCAAGCCCATGTCGGTGGTGGACGCCCTACACATCTTTGTTCCCATGGCCCAGGCCCTGAACTACGCCCACGAGCACGGCATTGTTCACCGCGACGTTAAGCCTGGCAACGTCATGGTTACCGAGCAGAAAGAGATCAAGGTCGCCGATTTTGGTATCGCCTTCGTAGAGATGTCGCAGACTCTGACCCAGCCGGGGCAGATTGTGGGTTCGGTCTTCTATTTCAGCCCCGAGCAAGCGCGTGGCGAGAAAGTCGACCGGCGTGCCGACATCTACTCGCTCGGCGTGGTGCTCTACGAAATGGTCACCGGCCGCGTTCCCTTCATGGCCGACAATCTGCCGGCCGTCATTCAGGCTCACCTCACTCAGGAGCCGGTCAGCGCCACCAAGCACAACCGCAGCGTTCCCGAGAAGGTCGATCAGGCCATCCTGAAGTGTCTGAAGAAAGACCCGTCCGAGCGCTTTCAAAATATCAATGACCTGATCAAGGCGGTCGAGATCGCCGATACCGGTGAAGAACTCTACAAGACCAAGATCAGTCCTTCCGAAGCTGCCCTTCACAACATCCTGGGAAACAACTATTACAAGCAAGGCAAACTGGACCTCGCCATCCTGGAGTGGCAAAAAGCTACCGTCCTTGACCCGTACAACGCCCTCACCCACAACAACCTGGGCACGGCGTTGGACGGGCTGGGCAAACTGGGGGAGGCGGTCGTCGAGTATGGCAAGGCGGTGGACCTCAATCCCAACAACTTCGTGGCCCACTACAATCTCGGATCGGCCCACTACCGCAAGGAAGACCTGGCCAAATCGATCGAGGAATACCGCAAGGTAACCGTACTCAACCCCAAGTTTGCCCCCGCTTATTACAATCTGGGCAACGGACTCTTCAAGATGGGCAAGGTCGATGCCGCTATCGAAGAGTGGCAAAAGGCCCTCATCCTCAATCCCCAGTTTGCCGAGGTGCTCTACAACCTTGGCAACGCCTATCACAAGAAGGGGCGCAAAGAAGAGGCGGTCGGTTACTGGGAAAAGGCCATGGAGCAAGACCCCCAGTTTGCCATCGCCCTTTACAACATGGGCTCTATCAAGCTGGAGATGGGAGACCTCGACGGCGCTACCAAAATGTTGTCCAAGGCTATCGAGGTCAATCCCGAATTTGCCGAGGCTCACTACAACATGGGCAACGTGCAGTATGAGAAGGGCAATCTGGACATTGCCATTCGTGAATGGGAAAAGGCCACCAAGGCCAAACACGGATTTTGGCAGGCTCACAACAATCTGGGCAACGCCTACTATCAGCAGTCCAACTTTGACGAAGCTCTGGGGCAATGGCAAAAAACCGTTCAGTTTCGCGAAGACTTCTGGCCCGCCCACTGGAATCTGGCCAACACCTACTACTACCATCGGGGTCAACTGGAAGAAGCCATCGTGGAGTGGCAGCGTGTCACTCAGATCAACGGCAACCACTGGCAGGCCTATTACAACCTGGGCGAGGCCTATCTCGAACAGGGCAAAATTGAGTTGGCCATCTTGGAATGGGATAAGGTCGTCCAGATCAATCCAAAGTTCTGGCACGTATACCACAACCTGGGAACGCTATTTTATCAGCGGGGGAAGATCGATCAGGCCATCGCCTACTGGACGCGTGCGGTTGCCCTGATGCTATTCCCCTGGTAAGGCAGACTATGATCGACAAAAAATTGGTGCAAAAGGCTTTTGATGACCTGGAGCCAGGCAATCTGTATTTCATTGACCGCAAGACCAAGAAGATCACCCTCTACACGCTCAAAGCTCTGGCCGGGTTAGAGACCCTCAAGAAAAACAGGAAGGAAGACCCGCAACGATTCGCCCAGATTCCCAAGCCTCAGCCGGCTGAGAACATGCAGGAGGTGGAGACTTTCATCGCCACCGTGCACGACCCCAAGCTCAAGGAAGCGATGCGACGAGCCATGACCAGCCATCGCCCATTTCGAGAATTCCGCGACTTGTTGGACACGAAGATCAAGGAAAAACGAGAATGGGAAGCCTTCCACAAAAAAAACCTCGAGCAGCGGACCGAGCGATTTCTGAAGAGTGCCGGCCTGGTATAAGCATGGACACAGGCAATTGGCCCCATTTGCTAGAATCGGGTATAACAGAGTCACAACCACCTAGGAGGACAAGCGGTGTCAGGTAACGTGGAAGATGAAGCCAGGGCAAGGCTGGACGTGGCCCAACTCTACGAAGATATGGGTCAACTACCCAAGGCGGTTCGTTATTACCTGGAGGCCGCTCAAATCTACAAAGAGGCCAAAGTCGGGGCGCGCCACCGCGAGTTGTGCAACAAAATTTTGCGTCTCGACCCGGGCAATGCCCAGGCCGAAGCCGAGCTCAACGAGGCGCATGCCGCCGCCGAAATGGGTGCCCCTGCTGCTGCTCCTGCCGCCAGCGCAGATGCTGCCCCCGCGGCCGCACCGGTCAAGGCTCCACCACGGCCTCAGACGGGAAATCAGCTTCCTCCCCTTCAATTACCCCAGCCACAGCCTGGCAAAGTGTTGATTCCCACCCCCTGGCTCTTCCGCGATCCGCGCTACGTGCAGCAGGCCAAGAAGCAGTTGACCACCCCGCTGACTCGCTCCCAACTGGCCTTTGACCCCCTGCCCAAAGTCGACCCGCAGATGGTGATGATCAAGCAAGATCAGCGCAAAAAGGCTGAGGAAGAGGCCGCCCGTAAGGCCAATCCTCGTGTCGAGTCGGCCTTTAGCAACCGACCCAGCGCCTTTGGTTCCGGCGCGGCCAAGCCGGCCGGGCAGTTGGGCACCTCTTCCTCAGCCGCAGCGGCCTCCACTCCGGCTCCCGCTGCAGCCCCCAAAATCGGGCTGGGTGGGGGACGCAGCGGCAACCAGGACCTGGCCGATCAGATCCGGCGCCGCCTTCAAGAACGCGGTGGGAAATAGTTATTTGCCCGAGCGACGCGCCTCAAAATAGCCTTCAATCTCCGTCTGAAGGGGCTGAATCCGCTCTTCGTAGCGCAGGGTAGCTTCCACCAGCTTCTCAAAGAGGTCCAGGTGCAACGCCTGACGTGCGTCGCATTGCTGTTCCCCGCGAAAATCTTCGCTGTGAATCACTTCCGTCAAAGTCCCGTCGGCGCGATGGGCCAGACTGGCCAAGAAATTCTCCGTTACCAGCCGATCATCACCGGCCGCGTGGCTGGGGTCGAAGACCACCGGCAAAATGGTCTTCTCCTGGGCGTAGCGAATCACGTTAAAATCCGGGGTATAGCGGTTGTAGCCGTCCTTGCAAAACATCGTTTTGACGCCCCGCTCGCACAACACAATGTCCAGATTGCCCTGAATGGCAATGTATTCGGCGGCGTTAAACCACTCGGTAGCGTCATTGCCAAAGCCGCGCTTCAGCACCACCGGCTTGCCCATGCGTCCCACCGCTTCCAGCAGCTTGAAATCCTGAGCGTTGCGTGTCCCGATCTGAAACATATCCACTCGCGGTGCCAGCGTCTCGGCCAGGGTGTGGTCCATAATTTCGGTGACGTAGGGCAGACCGGTGGTCTCGCGCACTTCATCCAGAATGTCGATGGCCTCCAGGCCCAGCCCGCGAAAGTCGGTAGGCCGGGTACGCGGCTTATAAGCACCGGCGCGAAAAATAAAGCGATCGCGCACCCCCAGTCGATCGGCCATCTCGGCCAACCTCTGCGCCTGAATCACCGTCTGCTCGCGGGTCTGCACCGAATCCGGACCCACTACAAAGATATGCCTACCGGCCCCGAAACTGCGCACTTTTCCATCCAGACCGATCACCTGCACCGGGCGTCGGGCCCGGTTCACTTTTTGGCGGTTCTCATCCGAGACCACCTTGGAAATGTTCTTATAGCTCGAAGAAATGCGCCAGACCCGCTCCACGCCGGGCAGATTGGCGATGAAATCGATGTGAGTGGCCAGTTGGCGAGTGTCACCCAGACAGTGCAGAGTGTCGTAAATCTCACCCCCGTGAATGGTTTCCAGCGAGTTGCCGGATTTGCTGGCCAGTTGGGCAATACGGGCCACCGTTTCGGGAAAGCCCTTTTCGAGTTCGATGATCATGGGCCGCCGCTTCGAACCGGACCCGGCTTTCCCTACCTGGCCAACCAAGCAGGGGCTTGATGCGATGTTGGGAAGGAACAGGCCTATGTCTGAAGCCGTTGCTACCCTAAAAGAACTGTGCGGACCCATTTGGAATCTGTATTCTATCCGCAGTTTGCTCTATTGGGATCAACAAGTGTTGATGCCTTCTGGGGGAGGAGCGGCTCGGGCCAATCAACTGGCCGCCCTCGAGAAGATCTCCCACGAGTTACTGACGGCACCTGCCTTTTTGTCGGCGCTCGAAAAAGCCGAAGCGCAAGACCAGGACCGTCGCTACCTGCAGGCCACCCGACGAGCCTATGACCTGGCCGCCAAACTGCCCTCACGGCTGGTCGAAGAGAAAGCCCGGGTCCAGGCTCTGGCCGTGGAAGCCTGGACCGAGGCCAAGAAAAGCGGGCAGTTCTCGGTCTTTTTGCCCCATCTTAAGGAAGTCTTCCGGCTCACCCGCGAAGTAGCCGACCATCGTGGCTACAAGAGCCACCCCTACGACGCCCTGATCGACGAGTATGAACCCGGCATGGACACGGCTCAGGTCGAGGGCCTCTTCAACGGCATCTTGCCCAGTCTGGTGCAACTGGTCCAGGGCATCGCCGCGGCCCAACCCCTGTCGCGCAAAGTGTTGCAACAGTCCTTTCCCCTGGCCGGTCAACATCTCTTTTCGCGCTATCTGCTGGAGCAAATTGGCTTTAACTTTGAACGAGGCCGCCTCGACCAGTCCACCCATCCTTTCTGTGCCTCCAGCACCTCGGCCGACGTGCGCCTGACCGACCGCCTCGACGAAAACCTGGTCACCATGTCCATCTTCGGTTCTCTACACGAAGGCGGCCACGGCCTCTACGAACAGGGCTCCCCCCCCGAGTGGAACGGCACCCCTTTGGGAGGCGGCTGCTCGCTGGGCATCCATGAAAGCCAGTCCCGCCTCTATGAAAACTTCGTGGGGCGCAGCCTGCCCTTCTGGAAGGCGCATTTTCCTAAAATGCGCAGCCTCTTCCCCGATCAGTTGTGGGGCTATGAGGTCGAGGACTTCTATCGGGCTATCAATCACGTCCAGCCCTCCTTTGTGCGCGTCGAGGCCGACGAAGTCACCTACACCCTGCACATCGTAATGCGCTTTGAAATGGAGCGAGACATCATCGCCGGCACCCTGGATCCGGCCGATGTGCCCGAAGTTTGGAAAGACAAGATGGAAAAATACCTGGGCATTCGCCCGGCCAGCGACCGTCAGGGTTGCCTGCAAGACATACACTGGTCAGACGGCCTGATCGGTTACTTTCCCACCTACTCGTTGGGCAATCTGGTGGCCGCCCAGCTTTGGAGCAAATTGCGCCAGGATCTGCCTCAACTCGACGAACAACTGGCCCAGGGCAACTGTTGTTCTCTGCTGGGCTGGCTGCGCGACAACGTGCACCGTCACGCCTCCGCCCTCACCCCCAACGAAGTCATCCGCGGAGCCTGCGGTCAGGACCTCAATCATCAACCCTTTCTAGACTACCTGTGGGACAAATTCGGCGGACTCTACGGACTATGACTGTCGTTACCGGCAAAGAGGCCTCTCGCAAGGGCAACAGCGTGATCACCGACAACCGTCGGGCTTACTACGAATATCACATTTTAGAGACCTTCGAAGCGGGGTTGGTGTTGTGGGGCAGTGAGGTCAAGTCGCTGCGTCAGGGCAAAGTCCAGATGGTCGATTCTCACGCTCAGGTGGTGCGCCAGGAACTGTGGCTCTACAATCTCTACATCGCGCCTTTTGAAAAGGCCAGCCATACCAATCACGAACCCAAGCGCCCGCGCAAACTGCTGCTTCATCGTCGCGAGATTCGCCGCCTGATCGGCAAGCAGGAAGAAAAAGGCCTCACCCTCATTCCCACCAAGCTCTATTTTAAGGACGGCAGGGTCAAACTCGAATTGGCCGTGGCCAAGGGAAAAAAACTCTATGACAAGCGAGCCGACGCGGCTACTCGGGATGCCAAACGTGACCAGGAGCGAGCGCTTCGGCGTGAGGTTTCTTAGTGGAAATTGATCGCAAGCTGGCGGAATGGTTTCCGTTTCCCCTGGACGACTTTCAGATCAGCGCCATGAACTCTATCGAGGATGGCAGCAGCGTGATTGTTTGCGCTCCCACCGGTTCGGGCAAAACGGCCGTGGCCGAATTCGCCGTGCGCCGCGTGCTGGAGGAGGGGAGGCGCTGTTTTTACACCACCCCCTTGAAAGCCCTCTCCAACCAGAAATTCCACGACTTTCGCGAGCAGTTTGGGGAGAACGTGGTGGGTCTGCTCACCGGAGATGTCTCCGTCAATCGCTCTGCCCCCGTAGTGGTCATGACCACCGAGGTCTACCGCAACATGCTCTACGGCACCAGTCTGGGCGAAGTCGAGCGGAATCTTTACGGAGTGCAGGCGGTGGTGCTCGACGAGTGCCATTACATGAATGACCCGGAGCGCGGCACCGTGTGGGAAGAATCCATCATCTATTCCCCCGAAGAAGTCCAGCTCATCGCCCTCTCGGCCACGGTGGCCAATGCCGACGACCTGCGCGCCTGGTTCGAGCACACCCACGGCGATACCGATCTGGTCATCAGCTATCATCGCCCCGTGCCCTTGCGCCATTATTACTTCAGGGGACAACGTTCGGACCTGCTTTTTGGCAAAGACGGCAAACTCCAGGAACGTTGGAAAAAAGTGGCCATGCCCACGGCCCGCAAAGGATTTCGCAAACGTCCCAAGGCCGAATCCGAGGAACTGGCCCGACCCGAAGATGTGGTGGTCGAACTAGACCGCGAGGACATGCTGCCCGCCATCTATTTTGTTTTCTCTCGCAAAGGCTGCGAGTCATCCATGGAGCGCTGTCGCGGCAAGCTGATCGAAAATAAAGAACTGCGAGACGAGCGCGAAGCTCAAATCGACGCCATCCTCAAAGATTCCCCCAGTCTGGCCCAAAACTCCCATTTACCCGCCCTCTACGAAGGGCTGGCCGTGCACCATGCCGGTTTGCTACCGGCCTGGAAAAGCGTGGTCGAGAGGCTCTTTCAAAAGGGCCTGATTCAGGTGGTCTTCGCCACCGAAACGCTGGCCGCCGGCATCAACATGCCGGCCCGCACCACCGTCATCAGTTGCATCTCCAAGTACACGGGAGACGGTCATCGCCTGCTCACCGCCAGCGAATTTTTGCAAATGTCCGGCCGGGCGGGCCGTCGTGGCATGGACAAACAGGGCTATGTGATGACCATCCATCATCCCAAAGAGACGGTAACGGCCGTGGCCAAACTGGCCCGCAGCGAGGCAGATCCACTGGACAGCAATTTCAGACCTGGCTACGGCATGGTCTTAAACTTGCTCCACCGCCACAGCCTGGAGAGCTGCCGCCAACTGGTCGAGCAGTCTTTTGGCAAGTTCCTGGCCGAACATCGCGGGGGGGGCCAGGGTGTGCGCCAGGCTCAGGACCTGCTCAAAGAATTGAGCCAGCCCCTGTGCCCGGGTGAACCTGGCGATCTGACCGAGTATCGCAAAGCCAACGAGCGCGAGGATTCGTTGCGCCGTCAGGTACAGGGACTGTCGCGTGCCCCCAGGCACGATTCGGTACGCTACGAGATTTTGCGACTGAAAGCCGACCGGGAGCGAATCCATCGCCGCATATTGGACAGCCCCTGCAACAACTGCCCCAAAATGGCCCCCTGCGCCGAGCAACATCACCGTCGCCGCGATCTGGAACAGTGGCTTAAGCGAACCGGGTCGGCCAGCACCGATACTCCCTACTGGGGACAGTTTCTGTCACTGTGCGAAGTCCTACACAGACTCGGCTACCTGGAAGAATACCGCACCACCTACAAGGGTGAGGCGGCCGCGGCCATCCGCGCCAGCAATACTATTCTGCTCTGCGAAGTGATCTTTGACGGCCTCTTAGAACGCCTGACCGTGCCCGAAATCGCGGCCGTGCTCACCTGCCTGGTCAACGAAGACATGCGTGCCCTCGAACAGCTGCGTCTGCGTCCTACCCGGGCCGTGGCCGAAGTGCTGGGGGACTGCAAAACCATCGCCGCCGAACTCGAACGACTGCAGCGCCGCCATCGCGTCGACGTGCCCACCCAGGTGATTTCCGCCTACGCCCCGTTGGCCTATCAGTGGGCCGACGGTTGCACCTGGGACGAACTGCTGGAAGCATCCAAACTGGAAAGCGGCGACCTGATCCGGGCCCTGCGTCGCACCCTGGACATCTCCCGTCAACTCAGCTTCGTGCCCGGCATTCCCGCTGGCCTGTCCGAAAAGGCTCGCCAGATCGAACCCCTGCTCCTGCGCGAAGAACTGCGCGACTCGCTCTCGGCCATGGACGCCTGACCCAGATGTTGCGCAGGCCCATGTTAGCTCTCTGTTTGCTCACCCAGATCTGCCTGGCCAAGGATCGCAATGTCTTGCTGGTGCTCAACGCTCAGGGCTCAAAGACCATCGCTAGCGGTTCGTTGCTCACCGGCGATCAGTCGTTGGAGGTTCCCACAGGCTGTCGGGTCACCTTACTGGTGCTGGGTCAGGGCAAAAGGGTCAGCGTCACCGGTCCCTCCACGGTCACCCTCAAAGACGGACTTCTCGAGGCCAAAGGCGGTACTCTCGTCGACCTCAAAAGCCCCGTGCACAAACTCCCATTGACCGGCGAGAACCACCGCATCGTGGCGGGCATGGTGGCCCCCATCAGCCGCGCCCCCCGGCCGGCCCAACCTGACCCTCCCTCAGAGCCGCCGCTCAACAGCCCCTGGAAGGTCGAAGTTCTTCCCGAAAATCGACTCAGACTGTCGCGACCAGCTGGCAAAGACGGCCCGCCAACCGCCCTCAATCTGGTTTTCTGCGTCTCCCATGAGCCATACCCCCACCGAAAACAACTGCAAACCCTGAGCGGCGCAAAGGTAGAAGGCGTTGTGGAAAACGGCCGCTGGATCTACCGGGCCGAAGTGCCAACCGGACAGCCTGGAAAAATGGGCCTGCGCCTTCAGCAGCCCGGAGAAGAGTTCTACGTACCCGTGTGCAGCCTGAGTTCCCAGCAAGCCGCCGAACTAGAAAGCTTTCATCAAGATTGCCTGAGCTGGGCCCGGGCTGAACCCAACAGCATTGAGCCCTACGTGGCCTATGCTGCGGCGGCCGAAGAGTGGACTCAGCTCGAGCAGGCCCTGGCCGCCCTGGAGAAGGCCCTGAAAATCCGGCCAAACGCCGGCCTCTGGCGCATGGCTGCGCGTATTCAAATTGACATGGCCCGTTATGCAGATGCCGCTAAAAGCCAGGCTCTGGCCGGGCAATTGTAGAACCACCACCCATGATCTTCAAGACTCATCTAGCCGAACTCGGGTACACTGAGGAAAGTTTGCGAGAACTCTTGGGTGTGGCCGACATCCCCCTGCTCCGTGTCCACCACCTGCCCAGCTACATCGAGCGCTGCAAAGCCGACAACTCCTACCGGGCCCTGCTGGCCTGTCTCTGGCTCCTGACCCTCAACGTCCCGCGCGATCAGGTCGAGGATGTCCTGGGAGTGGCTCTGGTCCAGGATTTACTGCAGCACAATTATCTCGTAGCCACCTCCGATGACCGTGTCAAAGCGCTGGCGGACCTCTATCCTTGCCTGGGAGTGCTGGTGCTTACTGACCGGGTTTTCGCCAGCGAATTTCACCCCCAGCATGTCTACCAGTTGGGCACGGACAGCTACGTCCTGGCCCGAGTCACCCCTCGAAAGCCCGGCGGGTCGGCTCTCGATCTATGCACCGGCTCGGGCATCCATGCCTTGCTGGCGGCCCCCCACTATCCCCAGGTGGTGGGCGTGGACCTCAACCCCCGGGCCCTTGAGTTTGCTGGCTACAATGCCTACCTCAATGGCTGCTCGGAGCAGACCCAATTTCTCCAGGGCGACCTGTATCAACCGGTTCAAGGGCGCACCTTTGATCTGATCACGGCCAACCCACCCTTTGTACCCACCCCGGACACCGGCCTTTCCTTACATCGCGGGGTAGGGGAGAGCGGCGAAGAAGTGTCCCAAAA
>JADMJV010000179.1 GCA_018780265.1 bacterium | reverse complement strand
ATGAAGACGACGGTCACGTGGCTCACGCCATGGATGAGTCATATTCCCGCTGGTGCAGCGACAGCAAACTCAGGCAATTTGGGTTCCGGGTCAGTTTGTGGCTCCATTACTCAGGTGCACAGCGTCTTCGTGTGATGGAATGAAGGCTGGTTTCCAGACTCGTGCCCACAGCCTTGGGTAGACTCCAATTGGCCCCTGGATGTTGGTTGCCCTGCGCGGCAACCAGGTCGTCTACCTGAGTCCAGAGGGACTGACACTTCGTGTTCACGGCGACGACGATATTGAGAGCTCTTGGTTTCTTGCGAGCGAACTCTACATTTGCGGCAATTTCAAGCAGGCAGATGTCGTGCGGGTTTTCGGCGTCTCCGCGTCCAGTGTTGGCGAGTCGGTGAAGCTCTACCTGGCTTACGGAAGGTCGGGTTTTTGGGGCCCACCCCGACCCGAGTTGGGCATGAGGAAGACTGGTTCAGTAAGAGCAGATGCGCGAGATCCGATTAGATAACGCCCGAGACCTGGAGGATTTACATTTGATTGCGCGAAGAATTCCTGTCCTAGAATCCTCTCAACAACTCGGAGGCAGCCTCTCTTGAAACCCACCCATCTCGTTCCGCCACCGGTGCCGGCGACAAAGCAGGCAGGTAGACCGATTTGCGTGTCCCCTCAGGTCACAGGTCAACCAACCGTGGCCACAGATGGCTTTGTCAAATCCGGCAAAGAAGAGTGGCGCGGCATCGAAAAGCAGGCGGTCCGCCAGGCCTCTGTCAAGGGTGCGCTGGCTGGTGCTTTGATGGGCAGCCTGCTCGGGTCGGTCGGCAGCTTGGCCGGCGCTGCCGCCCTCTGGGTAGGCATACCGGCTGTAGCGGCGGGATTCTTGGTGGCTGGTGGTGATTCACAGAGTCCATTCTCGGTGGCCGTTCCGTTGTTGGCCTCGGGCTTGGCCATGGTGGGTGGAGCCATTGCGGCCGTCACGTTGGGGCCGGTCGCGGGTGTGCTGGCCAGTGCCGGTATTGCCGGCCTGTTGGGCGCAGCCATCGGGGCCGTAGTGTTCGGTAGCGACGCGGCCGAAGAGGTGCAGGCCAAATACCGAGACAGCCCGGTGGCCCTCCAGGAGCGCAAGTTGAAGCGGGCCGAGTCTGACCGCAGGGAAGCCGAGTTTCAGGCCCCCATCCAGCGCGAGCAGGCTCGGCTGGATGGACTGAGGCAGCGACTCCGGGATCTTCAAAGGCAAGACCGGCCTTCGCCCCAGCAACGCCACGAAATGAATTCACTGGAAGCGGAAATTCACCACGACGAAATCCGTCTTATCCATGGCTTGATGGTCAGACCCGAGAGGTTCTGACCCGACTAGCGAAAGCAGGGAAGCCAGGTTGGCTGGACAAAGGCGACAAGTCAAGTTTTCTCAAGGTGACGCAAGTCATAGACCTTGTAGAAGTTCGCCAAGCTTGCGTAATAGATCAGATTCTGCTGCGAGATAGCGAGCTGGCACAGAGGGAAGTGTCATTCCCTTCGGATTCAGGTAGACGACCTGGTTGCCGCGCAAGGCAACCGACATCCAGGGGCCAATTGGAGTCACTTCCGTAGGAAAAACAGGGAGTTTTTTCTTTGGCAAAGCGATGCTCCAGGGACCAAATTGGCCGAAATCTTCGATTCCGCACTGCGAGCAAAATCCCCGCAGCACCAACACCACCAAGCGACAGAGCGGGCAACTTCAGTAGTGAAGGGGACTTGTCAGCGCGGGGCTTTCATAGAGATCAGGAGGTCTGAAGTTAGTGATAGTTAGAAAATAGTCTGTCAGTGGCGGCTCGACCCAATAGCAAAGCCAGACCCGAGCGTGATCAGGCGGCTTCCCATTCGTCCCCATGCTGCTGTAGGAGCGCCCTGGCTCGCTTCATCTCCCTGTTGCCCCTCTGTGACAGACCTCTGGGTCGACGGCCCAGCGTCGCAGGATCAGGGTGCGCCACTTGACCCACTTGCCAGGCCCGGGCTTTTCGGTCGCCTCCTCGGTGGGAGCGTCACATAATTCGGTAGTCACATAAGCCAGAAAATCAAAGGCATGCTCCCACACTTTGGCAGCGGCCCGGGGAGGCGAGAAGCGCACCCGGCCGGTAGACTCCACATAAATGGGGTCTCCTACGAAAGCCGAGAATCCGGAGCGGTCCAGCGGCCAGGACTCTAGCAGTTTCGCAATCGTCTTGTAAGCATTTGCGGGCCACCAGGGACTTTAGAATGGCATGCCTCAGCTCACTCAACAGGGAGGGTTGGTCCCAGAATCCCAGGGCAAAGTGCTGCCATCTGGAAAATAGACGCCGTCGGTAACCAGGATGCGGTTAATAGACGTGACTCTTGAGTCCAGAGTTCCGATGGAGCCAATCTGTAAGCGCTTGAAAAGCGCCGACATCCAGCGCGTGATGACGCGATGAACCACTCGCCCGATCTGTCGATGCAGGTGCGTGTCCAACTGAAACCGCTTGCGCAGCCCCATCTTCTTGGGCAACGTAACCACCAGATGCCGGTAGTCTCCTTCGGGCAGTTTCTCGGCCAGCGTATGGCTCAGGACCTCGGCCCGGCGATTGACACAGGATGGGCAGACCCTCGTCTTGCAAGAAAATGGGACAGCCATATGAATTTTGCAGTCGGGGCAATGCAGTAACGTCAGGCCATATTCACCGCTTCCACGACTAACCACTTGCTGTTCTCATTGATCAAATGTTGCAGCTTCCCGATGCCTTCTGACTCAGATTCAATACCAGGATATTGGTGACCGCGGTGCATTTCGGCAAAAAAGGCTCCCATGGCGTCCCGGGACTGAAAGGGTCGTAGTAATTTCTAGCTAAAATGGCTTGGTTATAGGGTTTTGTGCCACGCGCTCCACCGTCACTTCCGGATGGTTGAAGCACCGCGCACCTATCGACCGGTGGAGCCCAGCCCCCCTCGCCGGCTCGGAGTCACCTCGGCTTCCACGACTTCGACTTCCCAGACCCGCTCCAACTTGAGTTGGGCCACCCGGTCTCCGGCCTCAATCTCCCAATCCTGGCCCGAGCCGTTGTGGACCAGAACCTTAACCTCCAGCCGATAGAGATGGTCGATGGTGCCAAAATGCACCTCAATGCCACGCCTGGCCAATCCGCTACGCCCGCGAATTTGCGCCTCCCAACCTTCTTCGATCTCCAGGGCGATGCCCAGGCCGACGGCCACACGGTGGCCGGCGGCTACCCGGCTGGCCGCCGGAGCAAACAGGTCAAAGCAGGCGTCGCTGGGATTTGCTTTGCGGGGCAAGAGCGCGTCCGGTTGTAGTCGTTGAACGACCAGGCGTGTGTCAGGCATGGCCAGGAGTTCCGTGCCAGGCCTGCCAGATCCCTGCGCCCAAGTACTGGCTTATGCAGGATTCAATCGGCTAAAGGCCAACCCAAAAATCGAATGCTTCGACCCCTTACAATAGGGCTGTTGCTGTGTGGGACTGTATGGGGGCAGGCTCCTGCGGCCGCCCCCTCGGCAACCAACACCTCCATCACCGCTGCTCCCATGTCATTGGCCGAAGCGGCCCTGACAGCCATTCAGAATCATCCGGACTTGAAGATCGCCCAGGCTCAAATCGACCAGGCTCAGGCGGCTCTGCGCACGGCCACGGCTCCTTTCTATCCGAATTTGCGGGGCAGCTCCAGTTTCAACTATTCGGAAGCGCAGAACGCCGGCGTGGGTGGCCAGGCCGTGGTCCGCCCGGGCGGTGTGCGCAACTATCAGGTGGGCATTGCCGCCAGTCAGTTGCTCACCGATTTCGGGCGTACCTCCTCGGCCGTAGATGCCGCTGCCCAGAACAAGCTGGCTAGCGAATGGCAAAAAGGCGATGCCGTGCAAACGTTGTTGCTGCGTGTGTCGGAGAGTTATTTTACGGTCCTGCGTACCCATTTGGACGTGGACATCAATACCGACAACGTGCGCAATGCCGAAGTGCAGGTGGCACGCGCGCGGGGCTTTTTTGAGGCCGGAACGCGAGCCAAGATCGAAGTCACCCGGGCCGAAGCCGACCTGGCCACGGCCAGGGTGGGACTGATCAAGGCCCAAAATGATAAGCAAAAAGCCATGGCAGCCTTTCTTACCAGCCTGGGGGGCAACGCCAACGGCGGCGAGGTGAACCTGCAGGTCTCCGGGTTGGAGCCCCCGCCTTGGAACCGAGAGGAGACCATCACCAAAGCCAAAGAGAGTCGTCCCGATCTGTTGGCTGCCTTTGCCCGAGTCAAAGCCGCCGAGGCTCGCCTGCGCAACGCCGAAGCGCAGTACTATCCAAGCTTTAACGCAAATTACAGCTACGCCTGGTCGGAAGCGACTTTCCTCCCCACTCCCTTTAACTGGGGAGTAGGGGTGACCATGAGTGTGCCGCTGATCAACGAGCCCACTCTGAGCGCGGGGGTTCAATCGGCCGAAGCTCAGCGCGTCCAGGCCGAGGGAAATCAAGAACTGTTGGCTCTACAGGTCCAACTGCAGGCGGTGGAGTCCTGGATCAATCTGCAAGAATCTCGAGCCCGCCTGGAAGCATCCCGATCGGCGGTAAAATTTAACGAGGAAAACTATCGACTGGCCAGCGAGCGCTATAACGTGGGCGTGGGCTCCTCCTTAGAGGTTTCCGATGCCCAGCGACTGCTGATCCAGGCTCGATCGCAAGAGGTTCAGGCCCGTTTTGATGTGCAACTGGCCATTGCCCGCCTCTACCGTCAAGCGGGCAGCCTGACGCTGGAAGCGCTGCTGCCGGCCAAAACCCAGTAGTCTGCCCTCCAATCACCGCCTGTTGACCGGTTGGTAATAGTTTTGACATTTGTGTTTACATCCGGGGCACTACTCTAGGAGAACGTACACAGACCTGCACACATCTCAGAGAGTAGGACCCGGGACCATGAACATCCAGGCCAGCACCGCCAATCAAATCTTCCGCAACTTTTCGCTCAACCACGCCAAGAGCGTCCAAGGGCAAGGGTCTGCTGACAGTGTCCGACTTGGCTCAAGCAGCGAGCGCGAAGATTACATTGTGATGCCTCCCAAGGGGAGCGGATTGTTTAAGTCCGAGGTCAACGCCAAGAGTCAGGTGGAGGCAGTAGGCGCTGAGGTTAGCCAAGAGTTGGGCCTGGTCAACGGCTATGTTGCCACCCTCTCCAGCAAACAGGCGGCTGATTTGGAGAAGCGCGGTTTTCGCGTGGTCCCGGACAAGGTTCAAAACTTTCTCCCGCCCAGTCACGACGAACTTGACCTGGAAACCGAGGAAGAAGAAGTGGCCGCCAAGCCGGAAGCCGGGAAAGAGAAGCCCCAAGAGCCGGTCAAGCCCTACACTCCCCGTCCCGAGATGACGGCGCCCCGCTTCGATTCCGAGATGACCCGCAAATACACCGGCAAGGGTGTGACCATTGCCGTGATGGATACGGGCGTACATCCGCACCCGGATTTCCAGGGCCGCCTGTTAGGACAGGTCGATTTTGTTCAAGGATTGCCCATGGCCTACGACGACAACGGCCACGGCACTCACGTATCGGGCTGCGCCGCCGGCGACGGAACCATGAGCGAGGGAATTCACAAGGGGATGGCCCACGAGGCCAACATCATTGGAGTGAAGGTGCTTTCCGGGGAAGGCAGTGGACGCAACTCCGATATCATCAAGGGCCTGCAGTGGTGCATTGAGAACCGGGAAGAACTGGGCATCAAGGTCATCAATATGTCCTTGGGCGGGCCCTCTTCCAAAGATTGGGAAAACGACCCTATCAACCAGGCTGTGAAGGCTGCCTATGAGGCTGGCATCGTGGTTATGGCCGCGGCCGGCAACGAAGGCCCCAATCGCAAGACGGTGGGCTCTCCGGGCAACAGCCCTCACGCCATCACCGTGGGTGCGGCCGACGACAAAGAGACTCCCGACCCCAGCGACGACACCATGGCCGAGTTCTCCAGCCGTGGTCCCACCAAGGACGGTCGTCTCAAGCCGGACATCGTGGCCCCGGGTGAGCACATCTTCGCCGCGCTCGCTCCCTCTACCGACAAGATGAACAGCGGCCTCAAGAACGGCATCTTACACAAAGCTCTGGCCGGGCTCGACGAGATGCCCTACGAAACCCTGTCCAAGTTGCCCAACGAGACGTTCCAGGCCATGGGCCTGAGCGGTCGCACCATAGCCAAACTTAAGGAAGATGAGAATACGGCTCAGGCCGAGTTCAATCGCTTACTGGCGGCCACCACCCGCACCGAACTGCACGAGAGCATGGCCTATCAGGCTCTGCCGGGAACGTCGATGGCTACCCCCGTGGCGGCCGGTCTGGTGGCGGCGCTGTTTGAGGCCAACCCCGACCTGTCCCCTGACCAGGTGCGAGAGATTCTCACCAGTTCGGCCGACAAACTGCCCGGCAAATGGGGCCCCAACTCTCAGGGAGCCGGAATGATCGACCCCGATCAGGCTCTCACGCAGGCGCTGGGCACTACCGGCAAACTGGCCGATTTTGTGGCCGCCCACGCCCCCCAGGAAGAGCCTGCCAAAGAGGAAGCGGCTAAAGCTTAGTTCGGTGACCCAGGTCGCTCGCTGACTATCTGTCCACGAGGCTTTGGCCTTTGCGATTTCGTGCAGCCGCTCTTTGACGTGATAGAAGTCGACAACTTCTGTCACTTTGGACGGGTCAATACCCGTCGACTTCAACAGACCGGGAATTCGCTCCTAAATCCATAGGGCGACATCCGCGAGCACTACGATTTCCTTGGCCAGGTGAGCCCCAATGAAGCAAGGTAGGCGCTCAGGAGCCGAAAAAAGTCATCCGCTGGGTTCATCGTTCCGCCGTAGAATCGAAGTCCGTTGCGTTTTCTTCGCCCATCTTCGTCCAGTTCATAGATGGCGAAGACTTTCGGTTCCCGCCAGTCACCCTTGAAGCGTTTCCTCTTTGTGGAGCGTCTCTTTCCTCCCCTTGGGACACGGGTTCGCACGCGACCACCATCCATTGTCACTCCGAGTCTCATGCCTGCACATAAGTTCCCGAAAAGTCCCGCCTCCATGCGTTCCAAGAGACTCGATCTGAAGGCGAGGGCCCGTTCAGCGACCCCGTAGCCGATGCGTGAAACCGTTTTGGAGTCAAGCTTCAGACCCATGTCAGCTAGGACTGAGGTGGTCTCGTCGACTGGACTCCTGACCAGTTGGCCAGCGACGATTGAAGCGACGGCCAGGGACACTCTACCAAAGATGCCCAACAGTTCCAACGTGGGATAAAAGTGGCCCCCGTTTGTCGCTTGGACGCCCAGGGCCCCGCGGTGGTCGCCTAAGAAAATAGGGGACCACTACTTCCTGCACGGTGCCTCCCAACAACCTCACCTTTACGACTTTCGTCGAGTCTTGCAGCCGAGCGTACGGCCTTTGCTGAACCAATTCCTTCGCCTCTTTCTTCAGGCCGTCACTCTCAATCGCCAACTTGATGACGTGCCCCATCAGAGGGTCGCAAATCAGACGGGCAGCCCAGGAGTGGAGTTGCTTCTCGAAGCTCAAAAGCAAGTCCCCATCTGGCAGACCGGTAGACCACAACTCAAATGCTAATCGAGTCAATTCGCCAAGTCCCTCAAATAGCATCTCCCATATCGGTTGCGCCAAAGGATCTGGCTGATCTCCTATAGAACTTTTCATCGCGGGCCTCTGCAACTTGAATTGTTTGCAGCGGAGGCTTCGCTGTTTTCGCTTTGGCGCTCAACCCCAACAGTATATCCAAACCATCGGACTGGGTCCTTGTGTGGCCTTTGCCCTCTACGATCCTGTCACCCGGACCGCCGCCCTTTCCCACAACGATACCAAGGATTGCTCGACCATGGTCGATCTGATGGTCGAGGCTATGGCGGCCGAGGGAGGCCGCAACGAGAATATCAAAGCCTACATTGTGGGTGGCTTCGAAGCTTGCAACCTGGGTCCGGCCTGTGCCGAAAACATTCTCCACATTCGCAAAAGTCTGCAATCCAACCATATCGGAGTTGCCGAACAGGACATCCTGGGGAAAGGCATCTTTATCCGCAATATTATTCTCGACAGCGAAACCGGACAGCTTTCTAACCACGCGTTAGATGGGCGCAAAGTGGACTTTAGCCCCCATCCTCAGCAGACCGATCTACCCAAACGCGTGCCGGGTTTTGGCGATCTGTCCAGTACTGCCCCGGGATTCCATCTCGGCCTCGCCGGGCTCCCCTCCTCGACCACCCATACCCCCTAACAATATCGTCCCCCCAAATTTGCCATAATCTATGGCAAACTCGGCGCCGAGGCGTGCCCCGGGGAATCGCCAGTTGCATTTCGAGGAGAAAATTTATACCATGGTTTCAGAAGGCAACGACGGCCTCAGACCTCCTGACATTGCCCTGATTTCCGGGGGTGAGGTGTTTATCTAGCTAGGGTTTGTTCTCATTGACCTTGAACCAAGGGGGGGCGTTGGATTTGGAGGTCAAGTGGAAGTTCAGAGCATTCGAATAAACGGAATACTATCGTTTGGTGCTTCCACCGACCAGTTAGAACTCGGTCGACTCAATGTTTTCATTGGTCCCAACGGATCAGGGAAGTCCAATCTATTTGATGTCTTTGATTTGCTCCGAAATTTGCCACGCGACGTAGCTGCTTGTATCCGTAAGGGTGGCGGCATTCACGAGTGGATCTGGAAAGGTGCACCAGGTGAGTCGGGAACGGTCGAGCTAATCCTGAAGACCCCCCGGCAGGCGATGCCCCTTCGCTACTTGCTAAAGATTGCGGAGTCTGGTGGTCGACTTGAGATCGTTGATGAGCGAATCGAGAACGTTGAGCCTTCCGCGGGAAAGGAAAAACCCTATCTTTATTACGGTTTCGAAAATGGTCGCCCCATCGTGAATGTGGCTGGTAAAGAGCGAGGCCTTAAGAGGGATCAAATCGATCCTGGTAAGTCGATTCTCGAGCAGCGACGTGATCCGGAGTCTTACCCCGAGATAACGTACCTGGCCGACTCATTCGAACGCATCCGCCTTTTTCGCGAATGGTCTGTTGGGAGGCAAAACCCTCTCAGGCAGCCGCAATCCACAGATGCGCCAACCGAATTTCTCGAACCCGACGGCTCCAACTTGGGCCTCATTCTAAACAACTTAAGAAAGTTCCCAAAAAGTGAGCGCGTCATTCTGGAGCACCTGAAGGAGATCTCTAGCTACTTTTTGGGCTTTCACGTAGAGATCGTATCAAGTGCTGTCCAGATTTTTATTAAAGAAGAAGACTGGTTGACTCCAGCGACCAGACTGTCAGACGGGACGCTCCGTTATTTGTCCATGCTGGCCATTTTGTGCCATCCCAACCCACCGCCTTGCATTTGTATAGAGGAACCTGAGATAGGAATGCACCCTGACATGTTGCCGGGACTGGCCCGTCTTCTAGAGCAGGCAAGTGAACGTAGCCAACTCCTCGTTACGACCCACTCTGACATCCTTATCGATGCATTATCCCACATACCAGAAAGCATTCGAATCGTCGAAAAGCACCATGGCTCCACAGTTATTCGGTCTTTGGCCAAGGATGAAGTCTCAGATCTTGATGACCAGGGCCTGGGCAAGTTGTGGACTTCAGGCCAATTGGGCGGAACGCGTTGGTGAGTGGGATTCTACTTATTGTTGAAGGAGGAGGCGATGGAAAGTCTGGGCGGACCGATTGCCGCCGGGGATTCAGACTCTTTTTGGAGCGAGCCAACGTATCCCCGATGCCGAGGATCGTCGCTGGTGGTGGCCGACAACAGGCCTATGAAAAGTTCAAGCGTGTCATCTCTCAGGGGCAAACGGCATATCTTCTCGTGGACAGCGAAGCACCAGTGGAGCAATCCCATCGCCAGGATCCTTGGAAACACCTTAAGGAGCGTGACGGTTGGGACAAACCGCACGGTGCCACAACCGACCAGTGCCATTTAATGGTGCAGTTGTTAGAAGCCTGGTTTTTGGCGGACCCAAGTTCCGTGGCGGACTATTTCGGACAGGGTTTTAATGCACAAAAACTCGGTAATTCGCCGGACATCGAAGTGGTGGCAAAGCCCGACGTCTACGAGAGAATGAGGTTGGCGACCAAAGATACCCGAAAGGGTAGTTACGACAAGGGACGTGATACCAGTGAAGTTCTGGGTAGGCTTGACGCTGGAAAGGTATCGGGCCGTTCGTACTTCGCCAAGCGCTTTATAGACGCGTTCAGTTAGGAGCCTTTGTGGTCTCCTGGTGGTCCCAGCCCCGCCTAAACGTCCCCAAAAAGCCCGACCCCAGAAAAACACCGACTCGACAAAACCCATATTTCAAGCCAATCCCATGACCCCTCCCACCAAAAAACAGCTAACTTCATTCTGGGGGACCAGGGGCCCACGGTTCAACGGCGGTGATTGTGAAAGCAGGGGGTCTTGGACCTGATTTACGTTGTCGCGTGCATACAGTCGGTCGCCCAGTTCATGACGATGACGTCTTTCTCGATCTGAACGCAGCCATGGCGAAAGTCGGCCATCCGGCCACCTTCCAGGACGCCGCCGTCCTCGCGGAAGAAAAGGGTGCGCTTCCCTCGATTCCAGGCCTCGATGTCAATGATGTTGGGCAGTTCTCCGGTTTTGATTTCGGCTCCTCAACAACCTCGGCATTGGCCTCTAT
>JADMJV010000099.1:3268-10732 GCA_018780265.1 bacterium | reverse complement strand
GAAGTGCGGCGCGCAAAATTGCTTGCCGAACTTGGGGGTTAGTGGCCCGGCAGTGGGCTTCGGCGGGCTCAATCCCGCCGTGGGTTGGGACTTCGAGAACCAGATTGGTATCAACACGATCACCAATAGTTATTTCACCAGTTTCGGCCTGGACTTCATCACGCAAAACATCCCCACCACCTACGACGTCACCGAGACCATTACCGGGGCCATGACTCAGACGAATAGTAACCGTTCAGGGGGTGTCATCTCCCTGAACGGCGCGGCAGCAGGTACTGAGCCCTTGCTCGTGAAGCTTGTAAGCGATGGCCACGAGTTCAAGTTCGAGTTCAAGCGCGGGGGGGCAAGCAATTCCCCTTGCTCAAGAAGTATGGGAGGCCACTCCTCTCCAATCTCGTGAGTTCATCGTGTCTCTGATGGGGCAAGTAGCGACCTTGACCCAACAGGTTCTAACCCTTCAGAAGCGGTTGGAAGCGATGGAAGAGTTGACTCGGACCAATTCCACCAACTCGTCGAAGCCGCCCTCGGCCGATCCGCCAGGAACACTCCGCAATCGCAAAGAGACCAGCGGAAAATCGCGAGGTGGACAGCCTGGCCATAAAGGTTACCACCAATACACTCTGGTGGGCGAGTGTAAGTGGACCAATCGACCGATAGGCATGACAGAGTGGCAAAAATTGCGGGACAAAGCTCAAGTCTTGACCCAGGAAATCCCGCTCTACTACCTGTTCTCCCGTAGCGGTTTCAGTCCGGAACTGCGCGACCAAACGCAGGTCCGTTGCGTCGGACTCGAAGAACTTCTGGAGACAGTCCCCCACTGAGGCGCCAAAGCTATCGGTTGCCCCAGGTTGCAAACTCAATCCGAAAAGACCCCTGCGTAAAGGGAACTGATGGTCAGGTCCACCCCGATCGAGGAAAGTTCCAGCACGGCCGCCAGGGAGGTATGTTCGTTCATCAACCACTCACCGGGGGCCTGTCGCCGATGCTGCTCAACCCGCACCTCATCTTGAGAAATCAACAGATACTCACCAAACGACGGGAGTTCTCGGTAGCTGCGAAACTTTTCGTTCTTGTCGTAGTCTTGCGTGGACGGCGAGAGCACTTCGAGGATGACTGTGGCATCGGTAATCGTATCTCTGCGTCCGGTCAGGAGTCGCGGTGCCCCGCATACGACCAGCACATCTGGATACGTAATCAACTGGCGGCGCTCCACATAGACACGAAGGTCGGACGGATAGACACGGCAGTTTTTTCCTTCCAGCGCCGCACCCAATCGCCAGATCAAATTCGCAACGATGCAGTTGTGCTCCAAAGAGCCGCCGCTCATGGCAAAGATCTCTCCCGCCCAGAATTCGTTCTTGCTGGGAGACTGTTCTTCCAGCAAGAAATATTCGTCAACGGAGAATCGTCGGTGCTCCCGGGGATGCAACATGGAGGCGGTTTTCGGCCTGTCCGGCAGATCCCCCGCTCCGATTTCGGTCCGGAACTGCGCAACCAAACGGCATATCGCCCACCCGGGCCGTGGCGTGGTAGGTCTGCGAATGCATTCTCAAGGCGGTGGCGATGACTTCACGCCAAACTCAGGCTCCACTAGACTAGCCTAGCCTAGCCTTGATGCCGACGGCACGGCTACAATCTGTCAACAATAAGATACACAATGCTAACAACGTCCACATTTGTTTTATTGAACTTTGTCAGGCGGGCTTGCTATATTCTATGTAAGGCGGTCGACCGCAAAACAAGTGCCGACGGGCAGATGTGGCGCACAACACCTATCCTTCGCCTGGCTTTGCCGGGCACTCAATTTGCTCTCCAAGAAAGTCCTGTGCAACCCTCTCTTTTGAGGGTTTTTTCTTTTCCAAGGGCTAAGTGTCCCCCGACGTAAGTCTCTTGCGTCGGGGGACACTAAGGGCCGTCCTGGAATAAGCAGGTCAAACCATGACTTGAAGCCCTATTTGACCTGCGTCATCGTAGTTCTCATACCAATGGAGTCGACCCCAAGTTACCCGTGTGCCACTCCGAGCCTTCAAAAGGGAGAGAAGGGGAGATTGGAAAGGTGGAGAGGGCAAATAGCGAGCTTGCTGGACGCCAGTCGGCGCAAATTCTAGCTTTTGGGCCCATAACGGTGCGGTCGTCAGGTCCAATGCCTCTCCATCTCCCCATCCTTCCCCACCTCTCCATTCGTCCTCACCCGACCGAGACTTCCAACTGCCAATCCGTTGCAGAGATTCACTACAAGGATCGAACCGTTCCGTTTGGCCAGGGTTTGATCGATGGACCAAAGGCCCGCCTCAAAATAACATACATAACTGAAGTTATTGTTGGCCTAGACCGGATCTGCCAGGACCCGTCCATCGAAATCCCGAAAGTCCACCGATGGCCTACCCGGCGAGTGCTTTGGAAGATGGCTTTGAAGAGCCCGATGTAAGTCACCTGATCACGGAGGATGACACACCCGTGGACAATCCCTTTTCCGAGCGCCAGCAGAAGCTACTGAGCGAATGCCTGGAGGTGTCCTACGCTCGGGAGAGCCCGTTCGTGGCCCTGGTTAACGTCGCTATTTACTACTCACCAGAGGAAGAGGCTCTGGTGCCTGATTTCCTGCTCAGCCTGGACGTGCGATTTCCCCGTGAGATCTGGGCCAAACGCAATCGCTCCTACTTTCTGTGGCGTTACGGCAAGGCACCTGATCTGATGGTGGAGATCGTCTCTGGCCGGGAGGGTCACGAGGACACCCACAAACTAGCCCGCTATGCCACGGTGCGAGTCGCTGAACAAAAAACGCCCTCTCCGCCTTTTCGAATGCCGCGCCGGCCGTATGGTGGAGGTTCTGGACCCCCATGGGCCGCTGGACCTGCTCGGGCTAAAGCTGGTTCTATGGCAAGGGACCTACGCGCAGATGCCAGGCACCTGGCTCGGCTTTGCCGATCTTGCGGACAAACTCCTGGCGACCGGAGAGGAGCGGGTTCAGCAGGAGCGCCAGCGCGCCGAGCGACTGGCCCGCCGCCTTGAGGAACTGGGCGTCGATCCTGATCTGGCTTAGTGTGCCCCGACACAAAATAACATAGACACTCGGGCCTTCGATCCATCCCCGCCAACGTCACGCCTCGGTTAAATATGACCCGATATTCGCCCTCGCCGCTGCTTCTTGCTGGAGGGGAGCCTCGACGACCGGCGAGACCAACTTATTCCGGGACGGGCCCTAACGCAGGCGGCGAACGACCACGCTGCCCACCGAGTAGCCGGCCCCAAAACTGCACAGCACGCCGGTGTCGCCCACTTCCATGTCGTCGCGATGACGATGATAAGCAATTACCGACCCGGCTGAACTGGTGTTGGCAAATTCGTTCAAAATCACGGGAGCTTCCTCCAGGGTGGCCTCGCGGCCCAGTACCCGCTTGGCGATAAAGTCATTCATGTGGCGATTGGCCTGATGCAGCCAGAAGCGACGAACGCTGCTGATACCCAGTTCTTCAAAATGGCTCTGGAGATGGCTGGCCACCAGCGGCACCACCTCTTTAAATACAGCTCGACCGTTCTGACGAAAGAGCTTGTCCGGGTCGTTGGCGTGCTCTTCGTCGCAGCGGTTGAGGAATCCAAAATTATTGCGAATGTTGTTGGAAAACTGAGTGGCCAACCGGCATCCCAAGATCTGCCAGGGAACTGCAGCGGCGCTGCCTTCCAAAGCCTCAATCAGCAAGCCCGTGCAGGCATCACCGAAAATGAAGTGGCTGTCCCGGTCGCGAAAATTGAGGTGGGCAGAGGTGATCTCTGGATTGATCACCAGCACTCGCCGGGCAAAGCCGGTCTGCACGGCCTGCACCGCATTGCACATGGCAAAGGTGGCCGAACTGCAGGCCACATTCATATCGTAGGCCCAACCCCTACAACCCAGCGCTTTCTGAACCTCGACCGCCACGGCCGGATAGGCCCGCTGCAAATTGGAGCAGCCCACCACGATACCGTCCACCTGATCGGCCGGACAGCGGGCCTGTTCCAGGGCCTCGCGGGCGGCGGCACAACTGATGTCGCACTGAATCGACCACTCTTGGTCGGGCCGTTCTTCAATGCGAGGCTTCATGCGGCCAGGGTCCAATACCCCTTGCTTGTCCACCACGTAGCGCCGCTGAATACCCGACGCTTTCTCGACAAACTCTACACTGGAGGGCGCCAGGCCGGAAACGGTGGCCGCGTAGGCGTTAAAAGACTCGACCAGTTCTTCGTTGGTGATGATATGCTCGGGTGTCCACAGACCGGACCCGCTGATAATGGGGGTATGCATGGCGGGCTGTTCTCGACCGGTCCGGCCCGCCCTTCAGGCAATCGTCCCGCGGCAAGTTCCCAGGCCGATAGAGCGATAGCCGGGACGCCGCCCCCAGCCGCTCAGCACCACCTCGTCACCGGTCTGAAGAAAGGTGCGCCGCTCCTCATCACTCAGTTGCACGGGTTGGCGGGGCTGACCGGGCCCCTGCCAGGTCAACTCCAGCAGACAACCGGCGCTGTCGGCCGCCTCACCACTGATGGTCCCGCTGGCGATCAGGTCGCCGGGTCGCATGGGGCAGCCGTTGGAGGCGTGATGGGCCAACATCTGACCCGGCGTCCAGAAGAGGTCTTTGGGGTTGCTGCTGGACACGCGCCGGGGCTCTTCCATGGAAGCCGAACGCAGGCATACCTCCAGTTCCAGGTCGAGCCCCCCGGCGGACTGGTCCTGATCATCCCACAAATAGTCCAGCGGGCGCGGCTCGTGAGTTGCGGCCGGACACACAAAGGGGGCCAGTGCCTCCTGAGTGGTCACCCAGGGGGAGACGCTGGTGGCAAAGCTCTTGGCCAGAAAGGGCCCCAGCGGCTGATACTCCCAGCGCTGAATGTCGCGGGCCGACCAGTCGTTGAGCAAGGACACGCCGATCCAATGCTGGCGAATGTCGGCCAGTGGCAGGGTCTGGCCCAATGCGTTGCCCTGGCCCACCCACAGGCCCAGTTCCAACTCGTAGTCCAGCATCTTGCAGGGCCCATAGACGGGGGCCTCCAGGTCGTCGGCCTTCAACTGGCCGTGGGGACGGGAGACCGGGGTGCCGCTGACGATCAGACTGCTGGCCCTTCCGTGATAGCCAATAGGAACCCAACGATAGTTGGGCAGCAGGGGATTGTCGGGGCGAAACATGGAGCCGACTCGGGTGGCGTGATGAATGGAGGCGTAAAAATCCGTGTAGTCGCCCACCTCAAAGGGCAGTAGCATAACGGCCTCTTCGAGATTGTCAAACCAATCGGGATGGGACGCCAGCAACGAGTTGCCCTGACTCAGTTGCTCAAAGAGCCAGTGGCGCAACGATTGGCGCCCCGAGGGATCGGCCAGGCCCAGCAGGCTGCCCTGCTCCAGGCCGGCAACCGGTAGGGAGGTGGCCTGGGCCACACAGGTCAGGTCGAGAATCCGGTCCCCGATGGCCAACGCGGCCCGCACCTGCCCCTGGCGCAGCCAGCGTCCAAAGGGAAGATGTTGGATAGGAAAAGGAGAGTCATCCCGGTTGGCCGACTCGAGCCAACTCGTGGCAGTTTGGTTGTGGGTAGCGTCTAACATATCCAGCCCATTTCTATCAAATCCTGTAGCGGCTCCGTAAAAGAGCAAGAGCCGAAGCTGCGCCCTCCCTTGAGGCGAAACTCTTCGATCTCGGCCGGCGAGCAACTGGCCCCCTGATAGTGCAGGCCGGCCTGGTCCGCCTGCAAGGACGGCTGGTCACAACCCAGAGCCTGCAACAGGGTGTTGTCATCGATCCTGTCCCACCAGTGCAGGCAGGCCAGCCCGAAGAGCGGCACAAAACCCAACAGTCGGCCCAAGGGCGCGTCCTTGGCATAGGTCAGAGGATACTCGCCCGGACGCGCGTGGTGCAGGCCTGCCGTGAACTTGTAGGCCACCCTGGCCTGATGGGCGCTGCGCAAAAACTCATCCACCTGCTCCAGGGGTGGAAGGCCCTCCGGTTGCAGAGCGCCTGTGCGGAATTTGAGACCCAACCTCCCCTGCTGGACAGCGCAAAAGGTGGCTGCCTCCCCGAAGTGGTCGGCCGTCACCTCAAAATAGAGCGAGTAGTTCCAACGGCGCAACCAGCGCTCGCTTTGAGAAGAGCCAATCCATTGCGTCTCGACCGTGTCCACGCGAACCGAAGGGTTGACGAGTTGATGAAAGCGTTCCACCAATTCGACCTCTTCGGGGGCCTTGAGCAGGGCCGAAATGCGAAACGCGTCGTGGCTATGCAGGTGTCCGACCACGTCGTCGAGACGCCCGGCCGGACACACAAAACGGCCCAGCAAAGACGGGGCAGGCCCCTGCTGATAGTCACGAAATGCTTGCAGGCATTGCCCCAATTCCAGAGTCGCCGGAGGAAACAGACCGGCGTAATCCACCAGACCTTGAAGTAAGAAGTGCTGCGCGGGATGAACGATCACGGCAGCGGCTTCGCAGCCGCGGCCGAAGGATCCTATTTGGAGAGGTCGAGGTACGAGTTGCCGCGTTGCTCGACGACGCCGCCAGCCTGCTGCTGGTTACGTCCCTGCTCGATCATCTTCCAGGCCTGACTTTCCATCGTCTGGGCCTGAGCCTTCTTTTGCTCGGCCTCGGCCGTATTGGTCTCGGCCTCTTCGCGCAGACCGCGGGCCTCTTCCAACAGGCGGTAGCCGCGATTCTCCAGGCGCAAGCCTTCCATCTCCACGGTCAGGCCGGCCTCGACTTCATTGGCGCCGGTGGAAATCTGCTTGTGACCCTCTTCGCTAAACTGGAAGCCCTCCTCGATGGAGGCGACGCCTTCTTTTTCTTTGCCGATGGCCTTCTGCTCGCGCAGCAAACCTTCGCGAAAGCGCTTAAGCGCTTGACGCTCGTCGGCCCGCAACAACTTTTCTTGCTGGCGATCTTCTCCAATTTGACCCAGGGCCCCCTCGATGCGCTCCCCGCTGCGGTCCTCACCCTGACGAGCCTGGCGGTAGTCTTTGAGAGCCTCACGCTCTTGCTGGCGGGCGTCCGCCTCAAGATCGCGACCCTGGCCGTACGTTTCGTGGCCGTCCTGGCGAAGCTCGGCACCTTCGTGGTTGAGCTTCACGCTCTCCACTTCGTGGTGAGCGGCCTGAGTCATGTCTTTCATACCGCTGTGCAGCCACTCGATGGACTGAGCCTCGGCCTGAGTGGCCTTTTCCTGGTCCAGAACGCTTTGCGCTTGCAAAGCCCCGGAACGAGCCTGCTGAACGGCCGCTTCCTCGCGCAGCGATTGGGCCTGCACCGTCCTGGACTGGATTTGGGCCTGCAATTGCTGAAACTGAGCCATTTTGGCATTGGCCTGCTGGCGCATCTGGCCGGCCATCTGCAGATCGCGTTGGCCTTGCTGAATGTACTGCATGCCGCAGCAGTAGCTGAGGGGGCACATCATCAGGTGCTGACCCCAGGCGATGGCCTGCTGACCGCGCTGCTGATAGCAGTTGGCC
>JADMJV010000099.1:0-3258 GCA_018780265.1 bacterium | reverse complement strand
AGCTTCGGCCTGAAACTGACTGGCCTGAACGCCCAGGGCCTGAGCCTCAGACTCCAGGTTGGTGGCCTGATTCAGACCGGCCTGGGCCTGATTGGCCAGATTGGCGGCCTCTTCGCGATTGCGAACGGCCCGCTCGCTCCATTTTTGGGACTGCACCCGGAGACGATGCGATTCGCCCAACGACTCTTTGGACTGAAGTCCCAGGAAATTGGCCTGATCGTGGGCTTCAGCGCCGTCGTGGGCCTTCTCGGACCCCTGACCGATGACGTCTACGCCTTCATCTTTGAGGACCACGGCCTCTTTCTCTTGCTGCCAGGCTTCTTGCATGCTGGCCACAGCCTTGTCTTGCTTCTTTTCAAAGCGAGACTGCTGGCGCAGTTCCTGACCCAGCACTTTGCGCTGGGCCGTCTTGTCGGCCTCGAGCGCGCTCTCGGCCTGGCGGGCATCCTCAAAGGCATGTAATTGCTTATCTTGAACCTTCTCGGCCTTTTGCTGACGGTTGAGACCGCTGCGAACGTCCTGCAAACCTTCTTGCTTAGACTCAACGCCGACCTCTTGATACCCAATGCCGTCTTTAATTCGGTCCAGTCCGTCAAGTTCGGCGACCTGACCGGCCAGCACCAACCCCTGGCCCGCTTCGAGCTTGTTTTGACCTTGATTGTGGTGCTCGGCGGCCTGCTTAAACTGCTGCTCCGCCTGGGCTTGCTGCTGATGGGCGCTGCCATCCAGCATTACGGCGTCCATCAGCGACTGCCAGCCAGAGTCGGACTGCTCGGCGCCGCGTTGTTGCATCTCTTTGCCGCGTTGCACCAGAGACTGCCCTTGGGTGTGCAGGTTCTGTTTCAGTTGGCCCAGGTCGTGGTTTGATGATAGGTTGCTCATGATCTGCTCATACAATATCAAATCTTTGCTCACACATGATTAACAAGTCTTTGCGAAACTCCCCTCGAAGGACAGAAAATGCTGCGAATCTGGATTTTCCTTTGGCTCACCCTGGCCAGCGGGGCCGACCCGACCATCCGGGTAGCCCTGACCGTGCAAGCCCACACCATCGCCTCGCGCACCTACGCTGCCTACATGAGTACCCTCTGTGCCCGGCCTGCCTCCTGTCAAAGACCCCTACTGCGCCGGCTACCCGCGCAGCCAGTGGCGTGGCTCGGCTCTAGTGGACACGAATTTCGCATGGCCGTGGGCCCACGCCAACTGCCCAGCACTCGCTGCAAACTGCTCTCCGGCGGAGAATCACTGACCCTGGCGGGATCGGGCTGGGGGCACGGAGTGGGTTTATGTCAGTGGGGCAGCTACGAAATGGGCCAGCGGGGCATGACCGCTCGCCAGATCCTGTCTCATTATTACCCTACATGTTCACTGCGGGACTGGGCGAAGCGCAACCAGAGTTGATAGCGCAGAGACAGGTGCTCGGCATCAAAGCCGCGCTGACGCAAAGCCTCCCAGATCACGCGCGGACGCCGCAAGCGCCCGTTCTCTACCAGAGCCACGGTGTGGGGAGATAGTCCAAGGTGTTGGGCAAACTGCTCGCGACTCATTTGCAGCCTTTCGCGCAAGGCGTAAACGGGGCTGTCCATGCAAAGTGATTCAGGAACAATATTGAATTTCCTTCAATTTTCTAGGCCTGAAGTGAGAACCTGTAGTCCGGTCTTGGACCGGGCCAGTCTTTGTCCGCAGGGAGCGTCTCGAGCGAGCCGAGAGGGAAACCGGGAGCGATTGGGTATGTGACAACAATGCCGGATTCTCAATGCCCCCGAATCAAAGCCCGCCTGTTCAACAACGGTCGCTCCCTGGCGGTCCGGCTCCCCAAGAGCCTCCGTTTTGACACCGAGGAGGTCTACCTCTGGAAAGAGGGGGACCGCATCATTCTGGAGCCCGTCCCACGGCAGAGCTGGCCGCCTGGCTATTGGGCGATGGTAGACGACCTCGCCGCCGACCTGCAAATCGACGTAGACCCCGTGAACCCTGGATGCCCTGGCTAGAATCGGCGGGAATCTTGTTGCTGTTGCTGGCGACCGCGCTCGCCTTGCCTCGCCTCGCCCGCTACCGGGGCTGGGGCGCAATCTGGATACTATCTCTGATCATGCTGGCACTGCTGGGATGGCTACGACGCCATCCCGACTGGGAGATGTCCCCCGCCTTTCACTGGCTCACCGCGGGCCGGACAGAATATGTCCTCTACGGTCCCCTTGCCTTACTCTTGCTGGGACTGCCCGGTGTCCAGGTTCCCCGCCGGGCCACCCGACTGGCGGTAATCGCTCTGTCGCTGGTGGTTTGCCTGGAGTACTGCCTGGGTCCGTTTCTGGGACCGATTGTAGGGGCGCCGGCTCCAGCCGTGATAGACCCTGACGGGATCTGCATCCAGACCGACAGCTACAGTTGCGGACCGGCGGCCTCCCTGACGGCCTTACACAGACTGGGCATCCAGGCGGATTTCATGACCCTGGCCCGGGCAGCCCACACCAGCCAGGCCATCGGAACCCCCCCCGACCTGCTCTGCACCGCCCTGGAAAAGCTCTATCCGGTGCGGGCCATCTACGTTCACCTGAATCGGCTGGAAGATCTGCCCCCGGGCCAGGCGGTGCTGGTCCTGCAACTGGGCCTGTTTGTCGATCACTACGTGGCCCTGTTGGAGCGCTCGAATCACGAGATTTGGATTGGCGACCCCATGGCCGGCAAAGTGCGTCTGACCCGGACCGACTTTGAGTCCCGCTGGCGCCACACCGCTCTGCTGATCCATCCTCGCTAAGTGTCCCCCGACGTAAGTCTCTTGCGTCGGGGGACACTAAGTAACCGTTCACCCCCCTCTACGCTGTGCTCCCGAGTGATGGAGCCACGAACTGACCCGGAACCCAAATTGCCTGAGTTTGCTGTCGCTTCACCAGCGGGAATATGACTCATCCATGGCGTGAGCCACGTGACCGTCGTCTTCATCCCCGCGCCAGCCGATGAAGAAGTCCAGCCAGTGGGCCAGTTGCAGCGTTTGTTGGGTGGCCAGATCGCGCCCGGTGGCGTCGAGGAAGCGCAGATGGTGGGGAGCCTGGCCTTCAATTTGCATACGCCCCTCGTGGATATTTTTGTGGCAAGCGGCGCATAGTATCACTAGATTTTCGGGGACGGTCTTGCCTTCATCGCTGAAAAATGTGATGTGATGAGCCTCGAGAAACAGGTGGTGGGGGCAGCCGGGAGTTTTGCAGCGATAGCCGTCTCGCCGCAAGAGTTCGGCTTTCTGGGCCGGAGTGGGCAGGC
>JADMJV010000039.1:82338-94197 GCA_018780265.1 bacterium | reverse complement strand
CCAGCCTATGAGCACACGCAAGCGAGTGGCCCAGGGGGCTCTGCTCCTGTCCTTAACCCAGCTGGGCCTGGCCCAGCCCCCGCAGGCCAAAAAGGCCCCCCACGTCACCAAGATCCATGGACTGGAGTTGGTCGATAACTACTTCTGGCTGCGCGACCGCAAAGACCCGGACACGCTAAAGTACCTCAAGGCCGAAAATCGCTACGCCGACAAGTTGATGGCCCCACAGGCCGGCCTGCAAAAGAAGCTGTATCAAGAGATGCTCTCGCGCATTCAGGAAGACGATCAGCATCCCGCCTATCGCATCGGCAAATACGGATACTTTGTTCGCACCAAGAAAGGCAAGTCTTACCCCATCTATTGCCGCACCCCGTGGGGCAAAGAGGGTCCCCTGGAGGTCCTGCTCGATGCCAACGTATTGGCCAAAGGGAAGCCCTATCTGGGCGTGGGCAGCTTTGATGTAAGTCCCGATTCGCACTGGCTGGCCTACAGTACCGACACTACCGGCTACCGCCAGTACAGGCTGCAATTTAAGGACCTGCGTAGTCAGCAACTGAGTCCCGAGCACCTGGATCGGGTCACCTCGGTGGCCTGGGGCCAGGACAACAAAACTGTTTTTTTCACCACCGAAGATGAGGTGACCAAGCGCTCTGACAAATTTTGGCGCCACACCGTGGGTTCGCCCGACAGCGACCTGCTCTACGTAGAAAATGATGAGCTGTTTGAAGTGGTCTGCGGAGCCTCGCGCGATCAGAGCATGGTCATGATGCACTGCTGGTCCAAGACTTCGACCGAGTGTCACTACCGCCCGGCCGACTCCAGTCCCACTCCTCTCAAGCTGATGCGACCTCGCCAGGCCGACCACGAATACTGGGCCGACCACGCCGAAGGCCGCTTTGTGATTCGTACCAATCTGGATGCGCCCACCTTTAAGGTGGTCAGTGCCCCCAGCTTGCAACCGGCCGACTGGCAGGACCTGATCAAGCTGCCCGAGGGTACTCAGGTGGATCAATTTTGCCTATTCCCCCAACAGATTGCGGTGGCCGTGCGGCGGGCCGGGGTGCCCGGGCTGGCCCTGTTTGACCCGGCCACAGGCAAATTGCGCGAAGTGAAGTTTAAAGAGCAGGTGCGCAGCCTGTCGCTGGGCGACAACGAAGACCCTACCCTGAGCTACGTGCGGGTGGAATACGAATCACCGGTGACGCCGCCCACCACCTATGATGTCAGCCTGAAGTCGGGGGCGCTGCGCAAAGTGCGCCAACTGCCCGTGCCCAACTACGACAGCAAGCGCTATCGCTGTCAGCGCTGGAACGTGAAGGCCCGCGACGGCGAGACGGTTCCAGTGACTCTGGTCTACCAGGCCGGTCTCAAACCGGGCAAAGGTCACCCCACTCTGCTCGAGGGCTATGGATCGTACGGATCCATTGACGACCCCTACTTTTCCTCGGCCCAGGTCAGCCTGCTCGATCGCGGAGTGGTCTACGCCTATGCCCACATTCGCGGCGGTGGCGAGTTGGGAGAGCCCTGGCGCATGGCCGGCCGCATGATGAAGAAGATGAACACCTTCAACGATTTCGTCGACTGCGCCCAAAACCTGATCGACAGCGGCTGGACTCGCAAGGACGGGCTGGTGATCACGGGAGGCTCGGCGGGGGGCCTGCTGGTGGGAGCGGCCGTCAATCAGCGTCCCCACATCTTCAAGGCGGCCATCGCCAAAGTGCCCTTCGTGGACGTGATCAACACCATGTTGGATGCCTCCCTGCCGCTGACCACGGGCGAGTGGATCGAATGGGGCAATCCCAACGAAAAACCTGCGTTTGACTACATGATCGGCTATTCTCCCTATGACAACTTGAAGGCCCAGGCCTACCCTTCCATGTTGGTCAAAGTCTCGCTCAACGACAGTCAGGTTCCCTATTGGGAGGGGGCCAAGTTCGTGGCCAAGCTGCGCACACTCAACCAGGGTCACCAGCCCATCTTGTTAAAATCCAACCTGAAAGCCGGCCACGGCGGCTCGTCGGGGCGCTATGACCGCCTGCGCGAGCGTGCCTTCGACTACGCCTATGCCCTGTGGCAGATGGGGCTGGCCCACTGACCCAGCGCCCTCGCTGGATTTTGGCCGTGGCGCTGTTGCTGGCAGCGCTATCGCTGGTATTTGCCAGCCAACGTCTGCACTTTAGCAACGATCGCACTCGCATGCTGGAGGCAGATCATCCGGCTCAGCGCCAGTTTGAAGAGTATCGGCGCCTGTTTGGCGCCCTACCCGAAGTGGTGGTGCTGGTTACCTGTAGCGACAGCCAGTTGCGTCAGCAGGCGGTGGATGATCTGCTGGCGTCTTTGCGCCAGGAGCCCGGGCTGGAAGGCCTGAGCGGGGTGCTCGACCTGCCATTGCTCCCCCAGCAGGGGCTCTACTATTTGTCGGCGGAAGCCCTGGATGATCTGGAGATGCGATTGTGGGACGGTCACGGTGCGCGACCCGAAGATCCGGCCGTGACCGAGCAGTTGCTGCAAGCCCTGCGCAGTCGGGGTCGGCAACCCTACCAGAGCCCCTTTGGCCCATCCCCTCCCCCACTGTCGCCCAAGATCTACCTGCAGATGAAGCCCGAGACGGCCGTGATTGTAGCGCGCGTGCCGGCCGGCGACGAGCGCCTGTTGGTAAGCCTGCAGGAACGAGTGGCCCGGGCCGGATCGCAGCATCCCGGAGTGCGTTTGCAACTGGGCGGTGACTTTGTGGGCCTGTGTGACGACGCCCGCTCCGCCCGACGCACAGCCTTGCAGGTCAGCTTAATTTCGCTGCTGCTGGTGCACGGCTTTTTCCGCTGGGCTTTTGGCCGTCCTCGGCCGGCCCGGCTGGCCTTGCTGACCGTGCTGGTAGGGCTGGCCTGGTCCTGCGCCTGGGTAGCCTGGAGCACACCCCAACTCAATTTGATCACCATCAACTTCTGCGCCACCCTGATCGGTCTGGGCATGGACTTCAATGTGCAGATGCTCTATCGCTTTCAGGAGCGGCGCCAGCAAGAAGATGTGCCCACCGCTTTAAAGCACACTCTATCCACGGTGGGTCGCGAAAATCTGGTGGGGGCGCTGGCCACCAGCGCGGCCTTTTTTAGCCTGACGGCCACCCCGTTTGTAGGAGTGGCCCAGTTGGGGCGCATCAGCGGAGTGGGCGTGCTGTTGTGCTGGCTGGCCTCAGTGACGGTGCTGCCGGCACTGTTGGCCCTCTTTGACCTGGGTCCGGGAGCTTCTCGAGGGGGGCCATGGGAAGGCTGGGAGCAGTCCTGGCGGGCCCGCCCCGGCCTGGTGTTGGGACTGGCCCTCACCCTGACGCTGGTCACGGCGGCCTATCTGCCCAAGACCTACTTTGACTACAACCTGCTCCACATGATGCCGCGCAATGCGGCCGCCATCGAGATCGACCAGGCCTTCCACCAGAACTGCGAGGCCTGCAGTCTGTATGCCGTCTCGCTGGTTTCAGACGAAGCCGAAATGAGGCGGCGCGCCGAGCAATTTCGCAAGTTGCCCGGAGTGGCCCGAGTGGAGAGTGCGGGCGATTGGATTCCGGCTAACCCGAGGCAGCGACAGGCCCAGGTGGCCCGCATTCTGAAAAAGGTGAACGGCTTTGCCCCACTGCCCAAGACGCCGGAACGACTCAGTACCACCCAACTGTTGCAACTGCGCGATCGCTTCCAGGGCGCCAACCCTCAGGTCAGGGAGTTGCTCAAGGACCTGGGTCCCGGCCCCATCCAGGACGGTTTGTCCTATTTTTTCAGTCAGCTCAATGGCGATCTGGAAACACGCCTGGGCTGGTTGCGCAGTCAGCGCAGTGAGCCGGTGCCCGATTGGAGTCAACTACCGGCCCCGCTGCTGGCCCGCTACCGCAGCGAATCGAACTGGCTACTAAAAATCTACTCCAAAAACGACCTGTGGGAGCGCCAGCCGTTGCAGCAGTTTCTGCAAGAATTGCAGACGGTGGATCCCGGCGTAACCGGTTTGGGAGTGCTCAACTACACCTACCTGGACCAGTTGCGCAACTCCTACTGGGTGGCCGGGCGCAATGCGCTGGCGGCCATCGCGCTGATTCTCCTGCTGTCTTTTCGGCGGCCTGACCAGGCTCTCTACGCGCTGGCGCCCAAGCTGCTGGGGGCGGTATGGATGCTGGGCTTGATGGGTCTGCTGGGCATCCCCTTCAATCCCGCCAACGCCACCGCCCTGCCCCTGACACTGGGAATCGGGCTGGTCTTTGGGGTTCACGTGGTCCATCAGCGTCTCCAGGGAGAGGCAATTTTTGCCGGGTCCACCGGCAACGCCGTGCTGGTTTCTGGAGTGTCCACTCTGCTGGGATACATTTCTCTGCTCACCTCTCCCTATCGAGGCATCGCCAGCCTGGGCCTGGTGATGGCCTTGGGTATCGTCAGCAGCCTGATCGCCTCGTTGGTGGTGCTACCCGTGGCGCTGGACGTTATTGCGAAAGTTCGAATTCGGTAACAATTCCATGTCCGGCGGTGGTTAGAATTAGGTATGCAGATTCAAGCGCAAGCCCCGCGGACTCCCTACAAGCCCAAGATGGTGGCGGTGGGCGACAGCCTCACAGCCGGTATGCAGGACGCCAATCTGATTGGGGAACGGCAGGTCAACTCTTATCCTGCCCTGGTGGCCCGTCAGGCCGGGCTGGAATTTCGCCAGCCGCTGATGGACGACGAAGGCATTCCGCCTCGTCTTTTTCTGAGCCCGGGCACCAGCCTTGGGCAGACCGCCTGGCGCTACACCCAGGTAGGCGCAGCCGCCCTTTTGCCCATGGCAGCCTTGGCTTTTGGGCTGGTGCCCCCCGAATTCACCCTCTTTCCGCTCTGGTACGCCGGCAATATGGGGGCCTCTCCCAAGCCTGAACAACCGGTCCAAAACCTGGCCATTCCAGCCTTTGAACTGCGCGAATTGACCGACGTGGCCAACGTCAAAGACCTGATGCAAGAAATGGCCAACAAAGCCGAGGGCTCGGGCGAATTGATCGCCACCGGACCCTATTGCCGTCACATCTTGCAGGATGGCAAGGGCTGGCGCAGCGGCAAATCGCAGATCGACAAGGCTGTGGCCCAGGACCCCGACCTGGTGATCCTGTGGGCGGGCAACAACGACGCTCTGGCCGCAGCCCTGAAGGGTCACGTGGACGACACCTCGTTGACCCCCATGGTGGATCAGCAGTGGACTTATACCAGCTACAATCCGGTCAGCGGCAAGCGCAAGGAGCACAAGACCGAAACCGTGCAGCCAGGTTTTCGCACTTCACTGGTGGGAGAGGAGGGCAGTCTGACCCGCTTGCTGGCCGAAACTCAGGCCGAAATCGTCATGATGAATATCCCCGACGTCACCGTGGTCCCGTTTTTGCACAAGCTGGGCGGGGCGGTCGGCGAACTGCCTTTTCGGCTGATGCTGCCGGGCGGAGTGGACGTAACCGAGAAGATTGAAAACTGGGTTCTGCCCCGGGCCATTAAAGGCGAGGGCAAGGATGGTCGCAGCCATTTTCCCGAGGACACCCGCGTGGGCTTGCCCATGATATTGTCCAAGTTGACTCATTATTTTCACGTGCAAACCGAAGAGCAACTCGACGGAGCCTTGGATTCAATGAATCGCTCGGGGGGCGTTTTCACGGAAGACGAGGTGCTTGATCCCGCCGAGATCGGCACCATTCAAAAACGAGCCGGCGAGTTTAATCAACTGATTCAGGAAATGGCCGACAGGCACGAACGGATTCACCTGGTGGATACCCATGGCTTGCTCAATCAGGCCCAGGCCGGTGGTCTGGCTTTGCGGGGTGAGGGACCTGAGCAAAAGGTCACCAATACCTTTACCGGGATGGGCGGCATTTTTAGCGGCGACGGAATCCATCCGAGCGATGTGGGCTACGCCGTGGTAGCCAACCGGGTGCTGGATACAATGCGCACTGAACTGAAAGATGATGCACGCTTTGCCGTATTTCAAGGCGCTCCCCCGGTGGATGAAAAGGCGGCCCTGGCCGCCGACCCCCACAACGGAGAAAAGCCTACTTTGATGTTGGACCGATTTGTGACGGAGCGACTGCAGCAACTTCTGTGACAGGGGAGGCGTGGCACTCTGCGAAGGATGACTCTCTATGAAGTTTGCAGAGTTTCTCGACTGGGTGGCGCGCCAAGACTGGAACCACGTCGACTCGGAAGTTGTGCTCGACCACGTCACCCAGGTGCTGGAGACCCTTCAAGAAACCGACCCTCGCTATGCCTGGATGGCCGTCATCGAAGACAAACTGCTGGATGGGGTGTTGCCGCGCGATCGACTGCTGGCCCTGGCCGAGCGTTTTCCCGGGGAACAGTCTCTGGAGGGCCGTCTGCGCCAGCGGGCTGGCCAGGCTCCTTCGCGCCAGTGGGAGACCGAATCGATCCTGCGCCTGCGCGACTGCCTGGAAGAGAAAGACCCCACACCTCTGCGCAAGTACCTGACCTGGATGCACGATCAACTGGTCCAGTTTTGGCGCGACTACGAACCGTTCGAGTCGGATGCTTCTCCTGATGAACTGGAAAAAGTTGCCGCCAGCCTGCTGCGCGAGGCCTATCACAACTGGCAAACGGCCTTGCAATCGGTAGGTCAGGGCGATTTTGAAGGGGGGCTGGCCCTGGCCATTCAGGCCAACCGATTGCTGGTAGCCCTGCATGACCTGGACGAGGCCGCCGCGTGATCAGCGAAGTCGCCGAAATGTGCGACCGTCAGCAGTGGCCCCCGCTGGCTCGCGCTCGAGCCTACCAACTGGCCACAGCTCCGGCCACGCGCGCCGAGTGGGTCCATTTCTTGGATCACGGTCTGTTGGCGGGAGGCAGTCTGTGCATATTGGCCGGCTGCATCTTCTTCGTAGCCGCCAACTGGAGTCTGCTGGGCGCCTTTGCCAAGTTTCTCCTGCTGAGCGGACTGATTGCGGCCAGTGCTGGCTATGCCTGGAAAACCGGCCTGGAGCAACTACGCGCCCGCTGGGCCTTGACGGTTTCGAGCGGGCTTGTGGGCGCCTATCTGGCCCTCTACGGTCAAGTCTACCAAAGCGGCGCCGACCCTTACACCCTGTTTTTGGGCTGGGCGCTGCTCATATTGCCCTGGACCTTGCTGTTGCGCTTTGCCCCGGCCTGGGCCCTCTGGTTGGTCGTGGCCAATACTTCGCTGTCGCTGGCCAGCGAAAGTTTTGTGTTGGTGGGAGTCGCCAACCTGGGCTGGTGGGCCTTGACACAGCGATGGACGCCTCGGCTGGGCTGGCCCCAGCTGCCCCTGGCGGCCAGTTGGGTAGGCCTGACCACCAGCGCTTTTTTGAATGTGGTAGACGGAGGCGATGGCGCCGGCCTGCTGGCCTGGGCGGTATGGCTGTTGGTCGTGGGTGGCCACGGCTATCTCTACCGGCAAAAGGGAAATCTGGCCGCTTTGGGATTCTCGGCGGTGGTGCTCTTGACCGCCGCTCTGGGCCAAAATATCCGCTGGCACGACCTGAGCTGGTTCTTTGTGATGGGCCTGGCCGTGATCGTGCAGGTCACTCTGCTGGTTGCAGCCCTGCGCAGGTTGCCCGAATGAACGTCTCCCAACTGGTCGAGACGATCCAGCAAGAAGGGCACCTGGAGGGGGTCTCCGGGCCGCTGCCACCGGCCTGGTATATCCGAGTGTTGAGCGCACTGGGAGCCTGGCTGGCCACCCTCTTCCTGGCCATTTTCTGCCTGGCTTCTGATCTTGAAATTTGGTGGGGGCTGGGCCAATGCCTGTTGGCCGCGGTGCTGGCCCGCCAGCTGCGCCACGAATTTGTCTACCAGCTAAGCCTGTCCCTGTGGCTGACGGGCTGCTGCCTGGTCACTTTCAGCAGCCTCCGTTTCGGTATGGACGCGGCCGCTCTGTTGTTGCTGTTGTCGCTCTGTTACAGCGAGAGCTTGGGCCGATTTCTTACCGCCCTGGCGGCCGGCCTGATGGCTGTTGCCAGCGTGGACCAAGTCCCCATGCCGATGGATCTGGTAGTAGGGCCGCTGGCGCTGCTGGCAGGAGCCCATTACCTCAACCAGCAGCAACTGTGGAGGCGAGGCTGGGGGCGGCACACGGCCAGTTTGGCCGGGGCCGCCGTGGTCACCCTGTTGGCGGCGCTGTCCTCTTCGTTCTGGAATTGGTGCCAGACGCCAGCCGGAAGGCAAACCACCCTGCTGTTGACGTTAGCCGTCCTGTGGCTGGCTACGCGCGTAATCGCCCGGCTGCAAATTCCGGTTGGCCAGGGTCTGTGGGCCTTGGGAGGAGTGTTGATGCTGGGCGCCCTGACCTTGAACACGCCCGGCATTATGGCCGGGGTGGGCGTGCTGCTATTGGCCCGCGAGGCGCGCGACCGCTGGCTGGTGTGGGTGGGCTGGATCTACCTGTTGCTGTTCACGACAGCCTTTTACTACAATCTGGACCTGCTTTTACGCACCAAATCGCTGATTCTACTGGCCATGGGAGCGCTCTTGCTGGGGCTGCGCCGGAAGCTATTATGAAGCGCTTGCTTTTCTGGCTGGGATTGTGTCTCTGTCTGGGAGTGCCCAACTTGATGGTGCTCCTCAAGGAGCGCAGTCTGGCGCTGGGTGGGCGTGTGGTCTATTTGAAGCTGGCCCCGGTCGACCCGCGCTCCTTGATGCAGGGGGACTATATGGCCCTCAACTACGCTCTCGTTCCCTGGACGGCCGACCCCGGCTGGCCTGCAAGGGGCACGCTGCGGGCCGAAATCGATAGCCGCGGAGTGATTACTTCGTGGCAGCCGGGCAGCAGAGACAACCTCATTCGATACTCCATTGAAAAGGGAAAACTCAAGGTCGCCAGCGACGCCTTTTACTTTGAAGAAGGCCAGGGAGCCCGCTACAGCAAGGCCAGTTATGGCAAATTTCACCTCAGCGATATCGGGGTCCTCACCCTGCAGGGGCTAACCAACGAGAACCTAGAACCGCTGTAGGTAGTCGCCCAGATACTGCTGTGGGACCTGCACCTGCGGGGCTGCAAAGGACTTGGGCTCACGCAGCAACTCGCTGCCGAAGGTTTCCTGGTATTCGCTATCGATGCGCTGCATAAAGGCCTGGTAAACGCCCTTTTCGTGGAGCAGGGCGGTGGTCTCTTTCTCCAGGCCGCCCATCAAGCCCAGCAGGCTGGGATGGCTGCCGTCCGTGGTCTTCATGGCCGAGAAGGCCTGGCCGTCATTGCTGCCCGACTCGCCCCCACCCAGGGGACCTTGCATGCGCGGGGCGGACAGCATGTTGTGCAGCCAGGCCAGCGCGTAGTTGCCGGGCCCGCTGTGGTTGGAAAACTGGAGTAGCAGCGGAAAGGCGCCATAGACCGCAAAGGTGTCGTTGGAGTGGACCGGTTGGCTGCCCACCCCTTCGATGCCGGCGTCGGAGAGGTAGCCGCCGCGAGGGCCGTTGGTCGAGGTGGCCAGGCCCGGGTAGTGGCGCTGGACGGCGTTCTGGGTGCGAATCTGCTCGCGAATGCGAAACAGGTCCTGGTAGCCGCCGTGATCGCGGAACGGCAAAAATAGATAGGCCCAAGACTCGTGGGCCGATCCCCAAAAACCCTGCCAGGTGGTGCCGTGGCGCGTCTCCACGCGCTTCATTTTGATGTCGTCCCAAATCTTGTCGACCGCTCCGTCCGGCAGGTCCTTGCCGAAAAGGGAGAGGTAGTGAATCAGCATGCAGCCTTCATGAACGCCGTGTTCACCGGTCATGAACGAACCCGGGTTAAGGGCCTCATAGCCGGTATCAGGATTGCCGGGCTCGAGAATGCGCACGTCGCCTCGACAGGCCACCCCTTTGGGGTCATAAAAGACCCGGCTGACGTTGTCCTGCAGCTGCTGATTGTAGTGCTGGTATTTTTCGGCCAGTTCTGGGCAGCCTTGATCGCGCAGGGCTTTCTCAGCCACCAGCATGGTCCACATCCACTCGCCGTTGTCCAACCCGGGAATCTTGCCTTGCCAGTCCGGGGTAGCTTCGGTCTTGTTCTGGTTAATATAGTACCAGGGCAGAAAGCCGGCGTAGCCAGGGTTCTGATTTTGGAACTCCTGGTAAGCGGCCAGTTTCTGGTCCAACCACTGAACGGCTTCGGCTTTGGCGGCGGCGGCGTCGCCTCTGCCCACCACCAGGACGGCTTTGGGGTCGCCTTGCAGGGCTTTGATCAGCAGTCCCAGATCCAGGCACTCTTTGGAAGGCGCACTCCAATTGCGCACGCCGGCCACCTGGCCGGTGTGCGAGTCCAGGTTGAGGCCGTCATAGACCAGTCCGGTGCGAGCATCATGGCAGGTCTCAAAGTATTTTGCCTCCGTTTTGAGAAACTCGTCCTCGAAGGCTCTGGCCTTCACTTCATCTCGCAAGATCTCCGCGCTGGTATACTTGCGGGCGAAAGTGTAGTCGGCTCGGGGGATGATCACTTCTCCAGTCTAGCCAACCGCGAGCCTGGCCTGGTTACCCATTCCTGAACATTACGCCTGAAAACAAGAAACCGCCGCCTTGGGTGAGGCGGCGGCTTTCGTGGTTCCTTTTCCAGGCTAGCTCTGAGGGTCAGTCACCTTGCGCTCAAGCACGTTGCTGATGCAGCGAATGGCTCCACGCCAACTGGTTAAGGCGGCCAGGTTGAGAGGAATCACTTCAAAGCCTTCCTTTTCGTAGGTGGCTTTGGCAATTCCGTCCAGGATGGGCAGGTCATAGGTTGGCAAGAAGACGCGGCGCACGTGGCTTCCGTCCTCCCGGGTGTACGACTCCATCAGACAGTTGTTATAGGTCACCCAGCTCAGTCCCTGAGGTCCTTGCAAGTAGGGAAGACGACCGATTTCGTAGCCGCCATCGGCTACTTTCCTGGCATTGACGTCAAAGTTGTGCTGCAGGTGCGGTTCCTTGACCGTGCTCTCCTCCACCAGGGCACCCAGACTGTCATAGCCAGCCGGCTTACCCAATGCCGCATTCAGGCGGGCATTGTGGTCCGCTCGCTCTTCAGGGGTCATGTTGTTGATAGCGGCCACCGCAATCGACGGATCGCCCACCAGGATCCTGTTGGAATCGATGGGCGTCATGCCCATGTCCATGTGGAACGTGGCCGGGCTCTCGGCGATTTGAGTGTTGGGGTCGTCGTCGCCGATGATGGTCACTTTGTGGCCATACTTCTCCTCAAACAGTTCGTGGGCCGTAGATAGCCAGTGCTCCTGCTGGGGAATGTCGTCGCCCGTGCTCTTGAACAGGTTAGACTCGAACTTGAAGTCCGGGCTGTTCAGTTGAGGGTTCTTGTAGTCGACGCGCAGATTCTTCTCAAAGGGGCTGAAAATGGCCGCCTTGGCTTCATTCTGCTGGTCGAGCTCATACAGGCGCCGGGCGGTAAGGTGCAGGCTGGCGTAGCCCAGGAAGGTTTCTTTGGGGTTGGAGACTTCGTCCCCTCCGTCGGTCTGCAAACGCTTGTCACCATCGAAGCCCAGGCCCGGGATAGAGGCAGCGATGCGCGGGGGCAGCAGTTCGTCGTCGCCGTGAGGGCGCATGGTGGTTTGGCCCAGCAGAGTATTGCCGCCATCGTTGTTACCCAGGCCCACCATCTGGTCGCGAGCCCACATCGTGATATTCAGGTCGCTGGCCACCTGCAAGTTAAAGCGCTCCGGGTTGGGAATCTCTTCCTTGGCCAGCAGTTGGCGCAGACGCATGCGATCCAACTCGTTTTCAAAGGTGATGGTAAATTTGACGTCCGGGTCCATGTTTTTGAACAGTTGAGTCCAGGCGCCTTCCACTTCCTTCCGGATTTGCGGAGTGGCCGAAGCGTCCAACTGCAGCACCAGATGCTCGATCTTGCCGGTCGAGTCCGGGTGGACAAAAGTGCCAAACT
>JADMJV010000039.1:58074-82328 GCA_018780265.1 bacterium | reverse complement strand
CTGCTCGACGACCCGCGCGTGATCGAAAGCTATCTCGGTCTTGGCGGCGGCCATACTCGGTCTGGCTGACGGTGTCTCCGCGGCAGGAGCCGACTGGAACGAGTCCTTGATGGCCAGATTGCCATCACTGAGTCCGATGGCTTTAGCCGTGCGTGCTAGTTGGCTAAGGTTGTGTGGCTGGATTCCCGCAATTGTCATGGATGTATTCTCCATCTATCTTTATGAACTCAGTCTAGGTCAACAGTACCCATGCATTTGTTGCAAAAACATTGACTCTCACCCGATTCAGTCAAAGAGAAGGAAATGAGCGGGTCCAGGCCACCTCTCTTAGCGCATCAGGTGCAGAAATTGCAACTGACCGTCGTCGAGGGCCACGACGACGGCACCCGTGGTATGAATGGCCAGGCTGCTGATCGTGTCGGAGAAGGGCCAGCGGCACAAAAACTTTTGATGGCACACGTCGAACACGGCCAGTTCCCGGGAGCTGGCCGCATACGCAAAGAGGTCTCCCGCCACAGCCGGCCGAGGAGAAAATGGCCCGCTTCCTGGGATTTTCGCCAGCAACTGCCCGCTCTCCAGGTCCCAGAGTTGACGAGGTTCCGTCTTGGTCAGGCCAAAGGGTCGCGAGGAGGCGTAGATAGCCAGCCTGCCTGCCAGTCCCTCAAGTCTGGCCACCACGGATTGCTCGCGAGGCGCGTAGACCTCATCGCCGCGCAACTCCCGCAAACCGTCCAGGGCAAGGAATTCATTGCCTGTCGATGATTGCGACCAGAGCCGCTCGCCGCTGCGCAAGTCCCACAAATGGGTTTGGCCATCCCAACTCGCCGAAAGGGCATAGTGGTCGTTGATTCCTAACACAAAGACACGGTGGCGGTGACCTTCGTAGGCCTGCATACAGGCGCCACGAGCCAGGTCCCAGCTGTGCGCACGGTAGTCCTGCGAGCCGCCACCCGACAGAGCCACGGTCCCATCAGGAGAGACCAGCACCGAGGTGATCTCGGAGCGGTGGCCCTCCAGGCTCGCCAGGCAGGCTCCCGTGGCAAAGTCCCACAAGTGAAGCCGTCCCCCCAGTGTGCCCGAAACCACCCTCTGACCGTCTGGAGTAAATACCATGGATTGAAACCGCATGCGCACCGGGTCGGAGCCATCCCCCCGACGAGTGGGGAGTTGCTGCCGGGTGCGCAGATCCCAAACTCGAACGCCAGCGATAGAACCACAGAGCACATAGCGATCGTCGGGCGTAATGGCCACCGAACTCACAACATCCACAGCTGACTCCACGACACGGCGTTGCCCACTCTCCAAATCGAGAAGAAAGACCTCACAGCCGTCACCCACAACCACAGTCCGTCCGTCGGCGCTGGCGGCCAGAGAGCAGCCACTCCTTGAAGTCAATGGCCACTCCCTTAAGCATACCCCCTGACCCACATCCCATAGCTTGAGAAGCCCGTCGTAACCGCTCGAAAGCAGGCCATGGTCGGTGGGTGCCAGTTCGGCGACGCGCCCGCTGTGCGCCACAATCTGTCGCACATTTTGACCAGCCTCCCAGAGACCCAAGGTTCCGTCTGCGCATCCGCTCACCAGATAAGGCCCGCATCGGGTAAGAGCCGTGATATGATCCTCATGAAACCCGTCCAAAGCCCGCACCTCGCCGGAGGCCCAGTTCCATTTCCAGAGCTTCCTGTCCCAGCCGGCGTAGTAAACCTCATCGCCCTGCAGCTCGACATCCAACACATAGCTGGAGGGCCTGTGCTCCGCCACCCAAGCGAGGGTGTCCGCATCCAGGATTCGCAATGTGCTTTCACATTGAAAGCTCGATTCAACTACCAGCAGCCGGGACCCGAGGGCCACCCGGGAGATACTGCCGGAGTATCGGTTCAAAGCTCGGACCTCCCCGGCCTCCAGGTCCCAAAGTCTCAGGCTGTAGTCGTGGCCACCGGAAACGGCCCGTCGTCCGTTTGCACTGACCGCCAGCGCAAGCACGGCCCCTCCGTCGTGCGCCAGCAGCGTGGGCGGGGGAGCAGGTTCGTGCTCTGGCCTTTGGGCCAGGCGCAGCCAGGGGTGTGCCGGCTGCTGCCGTCGCAGCCAGGCATCCGCCTCAATACTGATGGCGCTCATGGCCGCGTGCCCCTGGGCCAGGCTCAAGAAGACTTCAGCCGGCATGGGGCTGATTTCCAGTACCCCCCGATGAGCCCGCAAAAAGACGAGCCAATAAGGTTCCCTCAACTGCTCGATGATGCGGCCAACACCCACGCCTAGAGACAGTTGCTCGTAGAGAAATGCGAAACTTGCCACCAAAGGCCCGTTCGACGCCCAGGTCAACTATCCTGATGAACAGACCTGTCCCAAACCCATCAGCGGCGCCTGGCGGCGTAGGCGAAAGTGCGATGAGGGTCGTCAGTCATGCTGCGAGGGTGCGCAACTCGGCGAGGCTGGAAAAGCCGACTTTGCGGAGGGCGTGACAAAACATGACACTGAACCAAATTTCGATCCCGGTTGATGTGTGAGCGGGCGCATCCCCCCCTAAGAATTGGAGGCAGTTTCGTCGAAAGCAGAATTCATCTCCAGCGGCGTGAGGCCAGAAATCGTTTCGTGCAGTGTCTAAGGGCGCGCCACGGTAGTCACTGCTCTCGGAGGCGGCGCTCCAACCACAACACTAGCACGACGCGCCGCCTGGAGTTGCTGCCATGCGAGCAAGACGCCCAAGATCGTCATCAGGCCCCATTTGAGGCTAAAACGAGTGCTTTGGTATCGCGCCAAGTAAGTGACGGAAATGAGCAATCCCAGGGAGAACAATGCGGCTGCGTTCCGCAAGTGGTCCAGTGCCGGACCGGTAAACGATTGAAATCCGCCTCCTTTCGCTCGTAGCACCAGCTCGGGAGCCACATGGAGATGGATGGCCAGGGAACCCGTGACGATGGCAAGGACCAGGTTCCAGACTGCCACGATTTTCCAGTTAGCTGAGGGGGTCATAACAAACAGGCGGACCTTCCGGTTTGGACATCTCTTCACAGCCGACAAAATCGGCCCTCAGCAGTGCCGCTGGAGCCAACTCGGGGACGGCAACTTCGCCCGCGTCGTATGGCTTCCTGCCACCAATACGCCACGGTAACCAAGGCCGCCAATCTAACGCTGTCCAATGCCAGACCCTGGTCATCGCCCCCTTCCAAACACGATCGACCGCGGGCCAGGCCTAAATCAGAGGGACTTCAAGTGAGCTCTTGAAGCCCTCTCCACGAGATGCGACTGCAACCGAGACTCGGAGTATGGGAATGGGACCTGAGGACCAATGGAGTCTCGTGGAGTCGCGAGTGGCTGCAGCAATTGGGCTACTGCACCCCGATGGAATCGAGTGACCTGAAGGATTGGTCCGGTCTCGTCCACCCCGAGGACCTGCTGGGCATGACCCAACAATTGCTGCAAAACGGCCACAGCGAGTTTCGCGTGCGGCTGCCCGAAGGCGCCTGGATGCCGGCCCAGGCCGATGTTGAAGGCACTCAGCCGGACCGGCAGGGAAGACCCATCCGGCTGACAGGTTCCATCTCCGAGGTTCAAACAGGTTTATGGCTGTTTCGAGAAGCTTTTCAATCTTCCGACACGAGCATTCTCTTACTGAATCGGGCAGGCGTTTTGTTCGCCAACTCCGCCGCCGAGTTAACCCTGAGACTTCGCGGGGGCGACAGCATCACCGACACCCCGGTACAAGACGCCGTCGAGGCTGACATTTCCCGAAACTTCGACTGCGCCTGGGGGGGGATACCGTGTCACATCAACCTGAGTCGACTGCCCGGGCACCCAGCCGTGTTTGTAGCGGTAGTGACCGACCTGCGAGAGAGCCAACAACTGCAGCGTCAACAGATTATGCTGGCAGCCTCACAACGCCTGGCCCCCCTCGGCCTCTGGCAATGGGATTGCGTTGGAGGGAAAATTTCCTGGTCGGCTCGAACCTTTGCCATCTTCAATCGGCGACCTGAGGAGGGCGAACCCACTTACTCAGAGCTATTGGAAATGCATACGGTGGAATCCCGGGAACGCCTTGATTTGCTGGTAAACCGGGCGATCCAGTTCGGGCTCGAATACCACGAAGACTTTGAGCTGTGCCTGGGTGTAGAGAAACAGCAACGCTGGATTCGGGCCGTAGGGGCTGCCCGCCGTGACTCAAGCGGCAGAGTCATAGAACTGATGGGTTCGGTAGTTGACATTACCGACCTCATGTCCGCCCAGACCGAACTGGAGCAGGCGCGCCAGAGAGCCGAAGAGGCTGCACGAGCCAAAGGCCGATTTTTGGCCAACTTGAGCCATGAACTACGCACCCCGATGAACGCCATCATTGGACTATCCAGCCTGCTCACCCAGGACCTGCCGGAAGGCGCTCAACTTCAACATTTACGGCTGATTCAAAAATCGGGAGAGAATCTACTTCAACAGATCAATGAAATTCTCGATTTTTCGAAGATGGAGGCGGGCAAACTCGAACTGGAAACGCACGATTTTTGCCTACCCGAATGCCTGGCGGAAACGGTCGACTTGCTAAGACCCGAGGCCGAGGCCAGAGGACTTCAAGTCTTGCTACTCTGTCGCACCACTGCTCCCCAATATTTGAAAGGGGACTCCATCAGGTTTCGCCAAATCCTCTACAACCTGATGGGCAATGCCATCAAGTTCACACTTCGAGGAACCGTCACTCTTATTTTGGAAAGTGTCGAATGCTCTGATAACAAAGTAAACCTCAGGCTCTCCGTGCATGACACCGGCATCGGCATCGCGCCCGACCGCCTCGAGCATTTATTTGAACCCTTTACCCAAGCGGATCCGTCGACCGCCCGTCGCTTTGGCGGGACAGGGCTGGGCCTCACCATCAGTCGTGCTCTTTGCCAGCAGATGGGCGGCGACTTGACGGCGGTCAGTCAGCCCGACCAGGGATCTTGTTTTACTTTTCGCATATCCATGCAACCAGGTAGCCCCACGGCCCAGGCCCAGCGGGGGCTGACCGAGACCCTCGAGCGCAGCCTTCGCCTCATGCTGGCCGAAGACAACGCTGTCAACCAGCGCGTCTGCCAGGCCCTGCTGGAACGACTGGGTTACACCGCCGACCTGGCAAACAACGGATTAGAGGCCGTGGAAGCCTGTAAACTCAAAGCCTACGATGTGGTCCTGATGGATCTTCAAATGCCCGAGCTCGATGGCCTCGAAGCCACCCGCAGGCTCAGACAGTCTCTCCCCCAGAGTCAACAGCCCTACATCATCGCCCTGACCGCCAATGTCTCCAATTCTGACCGAATAGATTGCGCGCAGGCCGGCATGAATGATTTCCTCAGCAAACCGATTCGCCTGACCGATCTCAGCGAAGCCCTTCAGCGAGCGATTTGCAGCAAAGGCCCGCCGCTAAGGACGTCCTTTGTCACGGAATAGAATACGACGGTAGAATGTGGCGTCAACCGCTGACTGGAAGGAACTTCCATGCGAATTTCAGATTCTTCACCGAGTTGGCCAAGCGCAGCTCGCGAGGCACTCCCTGCTGGCTCACCTGAACCGCCAACCCCTCCAGGGGAACCCTTAGATCGGCTGGACAAGGCGGCTCTCGGGTTAAGCTACGGGGGTGGTTTTGGGATGTACACCGGCGCCTCGGTGGGTCTCCCCGCCGGCCTGGTTGGGGGAGCGTTGTACGATGGCATTCAACGCTGGTGGGGAAGCGCGCTCTCCGGTGCCGTGATCGGGGGTGTCCTGGCTACAACCCAGGATTTGTCCTACCCTGCAGGGAGGACAGCGGCACCCCAAAAACTGGGGGCTGCCCAAGAAGTCTCCTTCGAACTAAATCTTGAAGGTCGCCCCGATCACCGGACCATAGTTCTTAAAGTCAAACTTCAAAGAATCCGCGCCGACCCCCTGAGACAAGCGAGCGCCCAGGGCAGCATAACCCAAATTTACATCTACGCACTCCGACAGGCTGTAGCCAAACACCGCCTGAGCGCGCCAAGAAAAGTCGCTCCCCACACCAAAGCCCCCCACGTCGCCATAGATATTCAAGCTCAGTTCACTGTTCAAGGGAATATTGGCTCGCAGTCCTACCAGCGGGTCCACCCAACTCTTGCTACGGTGCGCATCATAATTTTGGGTAAAGACCACACCGTCCCGCGTAAATGAATTGGTGAAGCCAAAATCATAGAAGCGTAGACCGGCGACCGCGTCCAGACTCAAGCCTTCATCCTCCACCAGCCGATAGGAACCGCTGGCCTGGAGCAGCGTTTGATTGGAACGCAAAGAACCCGTCACATTTCGGTATTGCACGTCATTGGCCAGGTTGGTATATAGCCCCTCGCCCATCACGCCCCACTCCCCCTTCTGGGCCGCTACCGCCCCGGCCAGAGCAAATTGTAGCTTGCTCACCGTCTGGCTCGGTGAAATGGTCGTCCCCAGGTCGCGCGAGCCATAAGAAACATTGATATCCGTGGCCGGCACCCAGACAAAGGGAATCACTTTGAATTGCCAGTCCTCGCACTCCTCCGCCGTCGCAGCCGGAGGCGTCTCTGGCTGAGTCTTCCCGGGTTCAGCGGGCTGAGCCCCCGCACCGAGTGAAATGGCCAGCATCCAGGCGAGCATCGGCAAACGACCAAAGTGAAACATAAATCCTCCAGGGTGGCAAAATGGCCCCCCGGTCGACATTCCCTCCTCGCTTGGATTTCAATCCAGATAAATCGAACGATGTTGCCACAACTGCGCCGACACCCCCTACTGGCGATAGGCCAGTTCGCCCAAGACGGGGTGTTTCACGCGCGAGGCCCGGGCCACGGCTCCGTGCAGAAACTGGAGCGGCAGGTGCAATCTCATGCCCCACGCGGCCTCATTATGCTCAGCGCCAGGAAAACAAAGGTGGATCAAGTTGTGTCCATATCTCCACCCAGACTGAATCAGAGCCATGGCCATACTGGCCGTCACCTCGTAGTTGTCACCCGGCCAACCGCTGTCGAGATAAAACCCAACATCGGGTGCCTTTTCTGAGAGCACCCGCTCCATCAAATCGTCCTGGAAAGAAAAGGTGCTTGACATACAGGCCGCAGAGGCGAAGGTCTCGGGATACTGCCACACGGTGTGGAACGAGACGACCCCGCCCAGCGATGAACCCCAGCAGGTTCGGAAGCGCCGACTTCGATGAATGCGCAGCTGTTCTTCCGCCGCCGGAATCAATTCCTGAACCAAGGATCGCGAGTATTTTTCGTAGCCCGGCTTGGTGTATTCTTTCATCCGGTCGCCCGAATAAATCCCTACAATCACAACATCGTCGACTGCATTCATGGCTTTCATGGTGGCGTTGGTTTCATCCACTTTCCACTCCGAGCCCATAAAGGCTTCTTGCGGAAAGAACAGATTCTGGCCATCCTGCATAAATATCACGGGATAACTGGCAAGCGTGTTCTCGTAGTATCCAGGTGGCAGATAGACTCGCAACTTGTGAGTACGGCCGAGGATTTTCGAGGGAAACTCCACCAGTCGGGAAAACGTGCCCTGGTCCGACCCAAAGAAGTAAGGGTAGCTGGGACGCAGGTCCTCCTCGGTCATCAGCAGCAGGTAGTTGGCCCCCCTCCCCCAGTGGAACTCCTTGCCCTGGACCAGGCACGGTTTAAAATAGAGAAAAGGCTGCCGGGCCTCCAGTTCAAAGGTAAAGATGCCGTCTTTAGCGGACAACGGTTCCACATTCCGGTTCCAGTCCAATTCAGTGCGCAACACGATGCGCCCCATCTCAGCCGGGTAGCAGACCCTCATCGTTCTTTTCAAGAACCTGCTGGTTTTATAAAGCTGTTCGGTTTTCGACACGCATTTGCTCCATTCTCGCTCGCATTTGGGAAACCCCGTGAATCAAACCCCGCAGCGGTACACTCAGGGCGAGATTTTCCCGTTCGGCGGCTGAATTTCAATCACCACTTTGTCGATCTTGCCCGTAAAAACAGCATTCCTAACACCGTAGTCGTCAATCACTGGCGTGGCGTTATCGCACCCGACATCGGCTGTTTCATCCAGGGAGAAGATGAAAGGCTGGGTTTTTTCAATTCGACCCTGAGCCACCTGTTTGCCGTTCACAAACAGGGTTCCCAGCCCCCCCTTGCCCGGGCCTCCCCCATCATACTGAAACTCGTACCGTATGGTGGCCTTGCCGGCGGGCAAAGACTGGCTGGCAGCCACGGTAGTGCGAGTTACGCCCACAAAGTTATACGTATAGCAGGGCCTGCCATCCTTGAGATACAGGCTGTATCCACCAAAGCGGCCTCCCTGTGCCAGGATTGCGCCGTTGCCGCCAGCGGGAACCTCCACCTCAGCGGTGATCGAACTGGACTTGTTCTTGACGTTGATAAACACATTTTCGCCCATGTCGCGCATGCCAGCGTAGAGAGTCAAGGAAGTGCGCCCGGCCATCAGGTCGGGACGGCCGACCAGGGCGGCGTTCAAGCGCTCGTAGCTGCGGTCATCGATCGGCAGGACGTGATTGGCGCGGGCTTCACTCATAAACAGGGCGTCCAACTGCTTCACCTTGTCCGGGTGCTTGGCGGCCACGTTCTGCGTCAGACTAAAGTCGTTGCGGGTGTCGTAGAGTTCCCACTTCTCCTTTTGCAACGCTTCCCGCGGCTGGGGGGACCACGGGGCGCGGTGTAGGATACGCGCAAACCAGCCATCCTTATAAATGGCACGGTTGCCAGCCATCTCGAAATACTGAGCCGCCCGGGTAGCTGCTTGCTTATTGTTCAATGTGGGCAGCAGGCTCTTTCCCTGAATCGGGAGTTGGGGGATGCCATCCACCGTCTTGGGTTGGGGCAGGCCTGCTGCGTCAAGGATCGTCGGAACGATGTCGATTACGTGAGCGAATTGACTGCGGATTTCCCCGCTCTTTTGGATTTTCTTGGGCCAGTGCACGATCATTCCGTTGCGGGTGCCGCCAAAGTCAGAAGCGACTTGCTTGGCCCAGGCAAAGGGCGTATCCGCCGCGATGGCCCAGCCGTACGCCATGTGCGGATAAGTCGAGGCATCACCCCAGTTGTCGTAGTGCTTCAGCATCTCGGGCACGGTCTCCGGGACCAAATTGAGCGAAGACAATTCGTTGAACACTCCCATCGGGCCCCCTTCGGCGCTGGTTCCGTTATCGCCCAGGATGTAGAACACCAGAGTGTTGTCGAGTTTGCCTTGCTGACGCAGCGAATCCAGCAGGCGCCCGATTTCGAAGTCGGCGTATTCGGCGAAGGCGCTGAACACTTCCATTTGGCGGGCGGCCAGGCGTTGTTCCTCGGGCGACAGCGAAGCCCAATCCCTGACGTCTGAGGGTTTCGGCGCCAGCCTGGTGCCGGCCGGTACCACCCCCTGGCGGATCTGACGAGCCAGCGTCTCCGAGCGCAACTGATCCCAGCCCTGATCGAATTTTCCACGATATTTGGCGATCCATTCTTTGGGCACGTGGTGGGGGGCATGGGTAGCGCCCGGGGCGAAATATACGAAGAAAGGCTTATTGGGGGTCAGCGCTTGCTGGAACCTGACCCAGTCGATCGCTTTGTTGGTCATATCGGTCATGAAATTGTAATTCGAGTCGTTGGGCACTTCCACGGGGCTCATTCCATCGTAAATCAGGGGAGCCCACTGGTTGGTTTCTCCCCCGAAAAAGCCGTAAAACTTATCGAAGCCCGAACGGGTGGGCCAGCGGTCGGTCGGTCCCGATGGGCTCACTTCCCAGGCGGCGGTCTCGTGATTTTTGCCGAAATGAGCCGTGCTATAGCCATTATAGCGCAGCATGGAGGCAATGGTGGCCACATTTAGCGGTCGTTGCCCGGTGTTGCCGGGAAAGGCCGTGGCCGTCTCGGTGACCGAACCCATGTTGTTGACATGATGATTGCGCCCACTCAACAGCGCCGTCCGGGTGGGAGCACAAAGCGCCGTGGTGTGAAAGTGATTGTAGCGCAATCCTTGCCGGGCCAGGCTTTCTGCGGTCGACATCTGGGCCGGACCACCGAAGGAACTCGACGCTCCAAAGCCCATATCATCGAGCAGGATGATCACCACGTTGGGGGCGCCTTTCGGCGCGTTCACCTGGAAGCGTGCCGGAGGCCTCACTTTGCGCGCGTCCAGTTCACTATACAATGGCCGATGGGGCTCCCTGATGGGCAGGTGAGTCCGGTCCATCGGTTCTTGGGCGGACGCGCCAGCCGAAAGACAGTATAACCCGATGAGGATGCAGTTGACCTTACTATGCACGAAAACCTCCAGATACGATGGGCTAGGCAAGGGGTCCCGCCGAAACGCACTGGCAAGTTATCGATGCTCGCCATTTTCCCCTGCTCAATTGGGGTCGGCTGACCACAAGGTCTGGGCATACGAAAATTTCCACTACACTGGAAAAGGTTTCCAGTGTAGTGGAAACTTTGGCCCCTCAAGTGTTTCTACTTTTTTAGGACCAGGTCCATTTTGCATTTCGGACACTTGCCCGGTTTGTCCGAAGTTACCTCCGGGTGCATTGGGCAAGTGTAGACGGCCGCAACCGGAGACGAGCCGGAGGCAGTCGCAGTGGCAGTCGAGACGGGAGTGGAGGGTGAAGTGCAACCGGCCAGGGCCAGCCCAAGGAGAGTATTCAGCACCAGGTGTTTCATGTTTGGTTCCTTTCTATTCAACCGGAGTCAGAGTGGTGGGATCCTTTTTCAAAACGTGAATGGCCAACCAGCGCTGGCCATCGTCTACCAGGCTGTGCATAATAGGAATGTCGATCAGGCTGAGTAGCGTGCCCATGATCAGCCCGCCCAGAATCACCGTTCCCATCGGGGAGTATGCGTCCATACCGGTCTTGGGGAAGAAGGCCACGGGAAACATCACCACGATGGTGATCAGACTGGTCATCAAGATGGGCCGCAAGCGCGTGGGGCAGGCCTTTCGAATGGCCAGATTGCGGGGCATCCCCTGGCTGCGATAGCGCAATATTTGGTCGATAAGCAAAATGGCCGTCGTGGCGTCCATGCCGGTCAGCACTATGACAGCCATGATACTTACCGTGGAGAATGCCTGCTGCTGAAGCCAGAGAGCCAGAAAGACTCCCGACAGCTCCAGAGGGATCGAGAATACCATTTGGGCCGGCTGCATAAAGCCGCGGAACTGGGCCACCAGCACCAGAAAGATAAAGAGCATGGCAAATTCCAGGCCAGCCAGAAGGCGCGCAAAGGAATCCATCATTTGGGTCATGTCGCCGCGAACTTCCAGGCCGTATCCCGGCGGCCAGTTGAGCTTGCTCATGGCCTTCATCATCACGAACATGGCCAGATCCATCGAATAAGGGCCGGACATTCGGTAGTATCCCATCACGCTTACAACCCGACGCATTCCGTCGTGTTCGATCAGAGTGGGGGCTTTGCGCAGATGGAAAGTGGCCAGCGTCGAAAGCGGAACCGATCCTGCCTTGGGGGTCTGGATCAGCAGTTGTCCCAAATCATCGGGCGTGGGGCGACGCTGCTGTTCCTCGTAGCGAACCAGAATCTGAGCCTGGCGACGGTTGGGCAGTCGGTAGAATTCGTTGGCAAAGCCTCCCCGCAGCGAATAGTAAACCTGGGTAGAAACCTCGTCAGGGCTCAGACCTACCTCGGCAGCTCGGCGTGGGTCGACCTGGATCTCCCAGTCGGGATTTCCCAGCACCCAGGAAGTACTCACCTGGTGCATACCCGGTTCCTGGCGAGCGATGTCAGCCACCTTTTCGGCCAGGTTGGAAAGTGTTTCCAGTTCGGGACCGTAGACCAACAGTTGGATGGGAGCCGCGCTGGAGGCCATGACGTCGGACCCCATCTCTTTGATCTGCAGGCGGCGAATGCCGGCGATTTCTTGGGTGGCCTCCCTTTGAATCGCGTCCATGACCTGCCAGATGGTGCGCTGGCGTTGGGACATGTCGGAAAACGTCAGCATGCCGGTGGCCCCATTAGTGAGCCCGACCGCGTAGCCACTAAAGTTTGGCAGCGTCATCGGCTCGGTCCCCAGTTCCAGCGAAGCCTGGCGCAACTCGGGATGGCGAGCCATGATATTTTCTAGCTTTTCCACCGCCTTTTCGGTTGCCGCAAAGGACGTGCCGGGTTCCATTTCCAAAACCATGTAACCCTGACCCACGTCGGCCAGAGGCATCATCTCGCTGCCTATGAAGTAGTAGAAACCGAAACCGATCACCAGCGTGATGAGAACGCGCATCAAATTGGCGAAGCGGTGGACCAAAAGCCAACCGATCAGCCGCTCGTAGCCAAGCTCCAGGCGGTCCAAAGCCCTCTGGACGGGCAACAACAGATAGCGATAGAACGAATGTCGGTGCTCCCTTTTGCGCGTCTCTTCGTCGGCCAGGATGCGGGCAGCCAGGACCGCGGTAAGGGTCAAGGAGACGAAGAACGAGGCCAGCAGACCCAGTATCAGAGGCAGCACCAGTCCCACGAACATCAACTGCACAATGCCGCCGCAGACCAGCAAGGGGGAGAGAGCCAGGATCAGCATCAAAGTGGAAGCCGCCACCGCCAGGCGCACCTCGGTAATGCCGGCGATGGTTGCTTCGCGGGCGGACTTGCCCATCTTGAGGTGGCGTTCGATGGCGTGAATATCAATGATGGAGTCATCCACAAGCCGCCCTATGGAGATGAGCAGCCCGATCAGGGTAGACGAGTTCAGCGTGAGGCCCAGCGGAATCATGCATAAGATGGCCATGGCCAGCGAGGTGGGAATGGTGACCATCGAGATCAAGGTGCCTCGCCAATCCCCCAAAAAGAGCAGCACGACCAGTCCGGTCAATAACACCCCGATCAGCAACTCCTCCAGCATGTTGGACATAAGAATTCCGACGAAGCGAGAGTTGTCGTAACTGACTTGAAAATGGATGCCGGGAAAGTCCCGCTCGAGTCGCTGCAACTCGCGACGTATGCCGGCGATAACCTGCGGCGAACTGGCCGACGGGTTTTGCAACACGTTGACTTCAATCGCCTTGTTTACTTTGCCCGCCTCATAGTGATGGTAGGCGCTGCGCCTTTCGGCGAAGGTGTCGACCACTCGGGCCACGTCCTTGACGTAAACGACTCGATCACCATCCGCTTTGACCACATAGTTTTCCACGCTGCGCGGGCTGTCGGCCAGATGATTGAGGCGCACAATGGCTTCGCGATTGCTGTCGGTAAGGGTGCCCGCCGGACGAGCTACATTGTGCCTGTCCAGGCTGTCTCGCAACTGCAGGATGGAAAGGCCCTGGGCGGACAGTTTTTGACGATCAGCAATGATCTGGAGTTGACGTCGATAGCCCCCAAAGGCTCCTACCGCCAACACGTTGGGATTGGACGACTTGAGGCGATTGACCACCTCGTTGTCAGCCAGTTGGCGCAGTTCGGCCAGACTCCAGCGGGAGTCGCCGCTGAGGGAAAGGCTGAGAATGGGCAAGTTGAGAGGATCGATGGGCAGCACCCAGGAGGGCTTGAGGTTGGCCCCGGTGACGGGAAGGTCAGCTTGAATGACGTTGAGCAAGGATTGGACCGAGGCCAGTGAGGCTTTCATGTCCGACCCGTAGGGAAACTCAAGAGAGACAATAGAGAAACCGTCCTGCGAGGTGCTGCGAATGTAGCGAACGCCGGGCACATTGACCATGCGTTCCTCAATGGGTTTGGAAATATACGTTTCCATCTCTTCCGCCGAGAGGCCGGGCATCATGCTCACGACCCCCAGCATGGGGCTCTCCACGTAGGGCATAAAGCGCCGCGGCAGGGTGTAACCGATCGAGACTACGGCCAGGATCAACATGGCCAGATAGAAGGCGGCCAGAATATGAGGATGGTCGATGGACCAGCGGGAGATGTTAAAGCCTTCCTTATTCATGGGAGATAGCCATCCCCTCACGCAGGTTGGAAGCTCCCTGCACCACGACCTCATCCTGCTCGGTCAAACCAGAGCGAATGGCCACTTCCGTCCCGCTGACTTGAGCCAGTTCGACGGGCTGACGGGTGACCGTCAGGTTGCCTTTCTTTTCCCGTGCCACCAGATCCATGCCGCACTTCGGGCACTTCCCCGGTTTGCTCTGGCTGATTTCGGGATGCATGACACAGGTGTAGTCGGGCTGGGCAGACGTTTCGCTGGGATTTTGCAAGGTCAGGTCCATGCCGCATTTGGGGCACTGGCCGGGACGGTCCGAATGAATCTCAGGGTGCATCACGCAGGTGTAGATGGGACTGGCCGAGGTCCCCCTGGCGACGGCCTTCCATACAAACGGCTGATTGTCCAGATCTCTTTGAATGGCCTGAAGCGGTACGCTCAGTTGACGTTTCTCGGGTCCGGTGGCCAGGCTCAGTTCGACGAACTCTCCGGGGACCAACTGGGGGTCTTTAACTACGGCTTCCACCGTTACGGTGCGACTGCTGGCGTCGGCCTCGCGAAACACGGATGTCAGGCGGGTGGCCAGGAGCGGGCCGTTGGAATGCGATCGGTAGCGAACCGCCAGACCCGGTCGAAGTTGGGCCGACAGTTGGGCTGGAACTTTGGCCTGAAGGCGCAGACGGTCGGTCTGTTTTAGACGGAAGAGCACGGCCCCGGGCATCACCAGCGTGCCCGGGCTGACCAGTCGCTCGGTGACAATGGCCGAGGAGCGTGCGCGAATCTGGGTATAGCTAAGAATTACCTCGGCTGTGGTTTGGGCCGCGCGCTGCTGATGGGCACTGGCCTGGCTGACAACCTGCTCAGCCATGGCTTCCTCAATTCCGGCCCTTTGGGATTCCAACTGCCGGCGCGCCTGGTCAATTTTCAGGGCAGACTTGCGCAGACCCAGGCGTCGATGGTGGTGCTGGGTTTTTGCCTCCTCGGCTTGGGCACGGATCTTTTGGAACTCTTCCAAACTGACCGCGTCAGAGTTGTAGAGGTAGCGGGTTCTGGCCATTTCCGCGTTCCAATACTGCAGATTGGCCAAAGCCGATTTTTCCTCGGCCCGAGCATCCAATTCTTCCAGTCGGGCAAGATCCAGTTCACGCCTTGCCACGCCACTGTCAGACTGGCTTTTTCGCAGCGAGGCCTGGCTGGCCAAAATCTTTGCCTCTTCCGTCTCGGCCAGTCGCTGTGCCTCGGCCTGCCTGGACTCGAGCTCTGCCGAATCCAACTGGACCAGCAACTGACCGGCATAGACACGGTCTCCGGGGTAGACATAAGTCTGCACGACCTGTCCGGTGACCCGAGCCACGACGTCTTCATCGGACCAGGCCCGCACCGTCCCTGTGTAGGTTTGCAAGGGCAGGAAGGGCCCGACCCGGACCCTGGCGGTAGACACGGGTGTAGTGCCCGGCGGAGCGGTCATCACGCTCATGTCCATGGCCTGGGACTCGATGACGGTCATCGATCCTGGCTTGCGGTAGGTATGCACCACCCAGGCCGTGCCCGCAATCACCAGTAGCAATAGCAAGAACATTCCGAGATTGCGCATCATCAATATCTCCCGATCGCGTACATCAGCTCTGCGTCCGCTATGCACGCGGAAAAAAGCGAACGAACCTGATTGTTGCGGGCTCGACTGATGGCCAACAAGGCGTCCAATACCTCTATGTAAAGGGCGCGTCCCGCCACCATCCGCAAGTTAGCAATGCGCCAATCTTCCTGGGCCCTGTCGAGCTCAACTTGACTGAGTTCCAGGTTGTCCAGGCTCGATAGCAGACGGGCATGTGCGGTGGCCACCTGGCCCGTAGCTTGCAACTCCAACTGACGGAGTTGCAAGCGCCTCTCGTCCAGGGAGGCGCGAGCACGATCCTCACGGGCAGCGCGCATGCCGCCGTCGTAGAGGGGAAAGGACACCACCACGCCCAGCGAGTAGCCCGTTTCACTCATGGATGCCCCGAAGGGATTGGTGCGAGTGCTCTCTCCCATGGCCACCAGATAGCTTTTGGGAGAGTATTCGGAGACAGCGGCGGCCACGAGTTGGTCACCCTGATCCACAGCATAGCGAGCGGCCACCAGGTCGCTGCGTTCCTGCAGGGAGGCGGCCATCAGGTCGCCCAGTGGACCCGGAGTCGCCGGCGGGGCTTCCTGGGGCGGGTACTCGAAAACGGAGTCCATGGCCACACCCATGGCCGTTTTTAAGGCCACCTCTCGCTCAGACACTTCCGCGCGCAGGTCATTCTGGCCCTGTTGAGTAGCGGCCACCTCGGCCTGGGCGCGCAGTTTCACGAAAGGCGCGACCTTACCGGCCCGCAGTTGCTCCTGGGAGACTCGCTCCACCTCCCGATTTTGCGCGAGTTGCCAGGCCAGAACCAGTGACTTGGCGCGACTCTCCTGCACCTGAAAGTAGGCCAGGCGAACCTGACGAGCGGTTTCGCGCAGGGAGAAGGCCGTACGCGCTACGGCCGCTCGTTCTGACTGCTCGGCAGCCTGTAGCTGATGCTCAAGGGCGCCCCCCGTGAACAGCGGCATCATAAACATGGCGCTGGCGCTGACCGCCCCCGGGCTGTTATAGCTTTGGATAAAATTGGGCATCACGCCTGGCGCCGATGCATAGATCATGGGCATCGAGTTGCGCATCGCGTAACCATTGAGGCTGATTTGAGGGCGACTGGCGGCGCGCGCCTCCTCGGTTTCCGAAGACTGCGCGCGCAACTGAGTGCGACTCATGGCCACCACCAGACTGTGCTCGAGTCCCAACTGCACGGCGCTATCCACGCAGATAGCGCCATTCACTCGCGGAAAGTGGGCATACCCTTTAGAAACGGTTTCTTCCGTTTGCGCGACCCCAGGAGAGAGCCCCAGGCGCAATGCCAACAGGACACCTACCGAAGATCGCCATGGTAAATGATCCATAGCTCACCTGCTTCACAAAGAATGGGTCAGATCAGCAGGCAGAACATGGAGGGGGTAAATTGAGAAGCGAGGCCAGCAAGGGAGGTGAAGTCGGCAAGACCCACCCCGCTGGAATTGTTGGGCGAGAATCCCTCGTTGGGCCGGGCTCTAAGATGCACACCAGCACCATTGGAGCAACCAGTGAGGCCGCCAAGCAGGGCTGAGGCGGCATCAGGCCGGGCAACAACACGGCCTCGGCCCTCTCTGGTGCACAAATTGTGCCGCAGGGGGGAGCGCCAGGCTCGTTGTCGCAGGTGCAAACCGCCGACCCGGAAGCCACGCAGCAGCAAGGCGAACTCTGCAATGCTTGAATCGTGATCGGACCAAAGCCAAGGCCCAACAAAATGACGCAAATCCAGAGCTGGCGCAACAAGAACATGAAATTCTCTGATTCGTTCTTGAGGGAGTCTCCCCCTTTTGTCTATGCCCGCTAATCAGCGGTGTGATGGGTGCGCACGAAGCCCCCGGCATTGGTCACCGTGGTCTTCTCGGTGAAAAATCCCCATTGCTCGTGTGCCCGTCGATTCCATTCGTGCTCATAAGTGGACGAAATCACCACGGAGTTGCCCGAGGCGGGCAGCAAGGCCACCCCTTTGACTCCGGCCCCCTGGCTGGCGAACTCGAGAGAATCCCATTCGTTCACCGGTGAGCTGGTGTAGTAGACCCGCTCAGAGCTGCTCGAACTGCGATTGGTCTGAGAGATGTTCCAGCCACCGCTGAAGACGCCGCGATCCTTGCTGGCGCCGTCAGAATATGAACTGCCCGATGCCTCACGCTCCGAGGCCACCCGACTGACCAGTTCAACCGGTTGACCGTGGTCCAGGCGCTCCTTGATCTCCATCGGGTCAGCCCGGCGCAAAGAGCCGTTGTCTTCGCGCACATACAGGCGCCCGTCCCCGGCCAGAGACTGGACCGTCTCTTTGTAGTCAGACCGGGTGGCCGCATCCAGGTCGCGGAAACGAACGGGCTGGCTGCCCTCTGGGGGTGCGCCGGCCCCACCCAGGCTGACCGAGTCCATCGAACCTTGTGCCTCGGTCACTTCGCCAGGGCCCTTGGTAAAGCGGGTTTTGGATGTAGTCACACTGGTATAGTTGTTACCTGCTTGAATGGTCGTTCCCATGGTAGCCTCCGATAAGATTCTGGGTTCAGCCTAGCAACTGGCCCTGAAAGAATGTTCAAATCAGGTGGCGATGCGCCCCACCACGGCTCCACCCACGGCCCCCAACGCAGCCAGGGGCAAGGTGGCCCAGGGCGCGCCGCTGATGCCGGCCACGATACCCAAAACGGTTCCACCGACGAAGGCCCCTTGAGCCAGGCCGTGCACATTCTGGGGAGAGAGGCGGGAAGCGCCCCAGACCCCGGTCATCAACCCGCCCACCGCCCCTACCGCCAGACTGGCCTCCACTCCGCCATGCATGGCCAGACCCACTCCCACCGCGGCGCCGGCCGCCATCATCAAAGCGCGAATCACTTTAGGAGCCACGGTTCCCGGTTGAGAAGCCAGCGAGACTCGCCCCAGCAGATGTCCGGTCACGCCACCGGCTATCAGGCCGGCCGTTGGATCGATGCCCAGCAGGCCGGCGGCGCATCCCCCCAGGACACTCCCGGCAATGGTGCTGGCCTTGGTGGAATTTCGGGTCAGGTTGGTGAGCACCTGGCCTACGCCCGACGGATCCACCAGAGGCTTTTCCACCCGGGTGGACTTTTCCACTCGGTGACGAGTGATGTCCTTGTCCTTGTCCAGGAAGAAGCGTTGACCCTGCTCGCACCGTCGATCCACGCTCTGGGTGATGCTACTTCCGTCGGCATAGACCCCGACCAGACCCTCAGGCAGTCCGCTGGCCTGCGGGTCGGCCTGCTCCAGATCCTTGAGAGGCAACAATCGATAGTCGAAAGTGCGCTCCACGTATTGATAGTCGTCCACCACCACTTCGTTGCGAGTGCCCGTATAGGCGGTGGTGCGCAGGTGGTGGGGGTGGTCGCTGGTTTTGTCGCCATTGACCACAAAGACGGACCGGCCTCGCGCGGCCAGTTCCCGGGCAGCGTTGGCGTCCACCATCTGAAGGGCCTTGTGCCCGTAGCGGCTGGTGCCCCCCAGATCGGCCACCAGGCGGCGGTCCTCAGCCAGTTGCAGCAACTGGTCCTTGTGCTTCTTCCAATCCGTCAAAGCCTGCTCATCGGGCCGGCCCGACAGTTCCACGGAGGCGGGCGCGATAGTCTCCCCCAACTCTCCCAGGGCCGTCAACATCAAAGTCAACTCATCACTGGAACGGTTCCGCAGTTGCGGGTCACCCCTCCAACTCTGGAGGTGGCTGCGCCCGTCGGCTTCCACGCTGACACGACCGCTCAGGTCCTTGCCCTGATCCCAGCCCACCAGCGCTCCCACTCCCGCACCAACCACGGTGCCGGCCAGAATGGGCAGCATCAGGTTGGTGGTGTGCAAAACTGGAGTCAGGGAACCGCCCACCAGCATCCCCACGGCAGCCCCGCCCATGGCCAGGCCTCCGGTCACGGGGAGAAGCCTCGACAAGTAACGACTGCGCCCCTGTTGGACGGCCACTTGCGAATTCAAGGGTAGTGGGTTCAAATCCCGCACCAGCACCAGGTCCTTGGGGACGCGTCCTTGCTCGATCTTGTTCTTCAGACTGGTCAGGGTGCCCTTGTGATGCAGGCGCGGACTTTGCGAGATCTTCATGGTCTGAGTTTACTCAGCGGCGATGAAATCCGTCTGAAAGTCAGTCGATGAGAGCCCGCCCCAAGGCCCGGCCACCCAGAAAACCGACGGTGGCCGCCATCAGGGCGGGGCCGGGAACGCCCGGACCGGTGAAGGCCATGGCCGCCATCAAACCCGCCGTCGTGCCCCCCAAAGCCAGCAAGGCGGGCAGGTTGATGCGATGACGGGTGGTCAGTCCACCTTGAAAATTCAAGTTGCGATCCTGCAGGCGCAAGTTCTCGGTAAAGCTGGTGCGGTCGCTGTGGCGTATGGGTCGAGTGCCAAACTCGGGGGAATCGGTTTCGCCGCTGGCCATTTGCTGTCCGGAGTTGACCACCTCGGCGTAGCGGCTGGCATTCTCCAACAGTCCAAACATTCCCTCGGGAACGCCCAAGCCTGGTGCCTGAACCTGGGCCACGTCCTCGGGAAGGCGCACAGGCACCAGCGAATATTCGACCTCTCGCTCCAGGTAGCGGTATTCCTCGGAGTTGCTCTGGCTATGGGCCACATTGAAACCCACCATGCTGAGGGAGTGCTCCACGTCTTCAGGTGCCTGGGCGTTGACGACATACACTCGGGCACCCTGGCTCGCCAGAGTGGCGGCGGCCACAGCGTCTACCAACTGCACGACGGGTTGACCATCCTCGGTCTGGTCACCAAACGAGGCCACCAGACGCCGTTGTTCGGCCAGGTGACGCATGGGAGCGGCCTGTTCTTTCCAGGCCACCAGGGCCTGAGGTGGTGCCTCTGGAAGCGCTCCCCTGTGAGCCCTCACCCGGCCCGGTGAGGCGCCCCCCTGGGCCAGCAGTTGGAAATGTGCCTCCTGCGGGGTCAGAGCGACCTGGCGGGGATGACCTTGAAAGGGCTTCTGGTACACTTGACTGTCGAGTTCCACGGTGACATGACCTGTTTGTTGGCGGTGCAGGCCCTCCCAGGCGGTGTAAAGGCCCACGCCCGCTCCAAAGAGGGGCCCGATGAGAAACCCATGGGGCACATTGTAGGCGCCGCCCAGTAAAGCCGCTCCCAGCACACCGCCGAAAAGACCGCGCTCCAGGCTGCGCCGGGCCAGCTCCTTGTGGTAGGTCTGGCTGGCCTGATCTGCACGCTCCTGACTGGCCAGACAGAGGCGGTCCACCTCTTCGGGACGCATGAAGGAAACAGGGGCCCGGGATTTTGGCAAAATGGACGGGTTGGCGGTGGTGATGCGCATGCCGCCAGCATAAAAGTGCGCCCTGAAATTGACCTGAAGGAGTGAGCGTGAGCCGACCGCCCTGACAGGGGGACGGGCACGGCGCTCGAAGCAGAGGGCTGTGCTTGAAGACGCCCTGATACAACTGGCCCGATGCGGAATTCGGCTGCGGCCTGAAGTTCAGGTGGCCGACGTCACCGTGTCAGAGACCTACCTGCCAGGCCTATCCTTACCAGCGCGCTTGCTGATGCGGTTGGGCCAGCCAGCCGAGCGGCCACCCTACCCCCCTTTGTCGGACGCCGTTCTACGCCAGGACGCGGAGTGCGTGTGCCGGGTCGATACCTATTTGCGCATGGCGGAACGCTTGCGCAAGCTGGCCGGCGACAGCCTGCCACTAGAACAGATTGATTCTGAGGTCGACTTTCAGGCCAAAACGGCCTGGGTTTCGTTCCTGCTCGATGGTCAGGAAACGCGCTGGGAGTTGGAATACAACGAAGACTGGATGGATCCGTGCTTCTTCTCCAACTTCTCCCAACGAATGGTAAGGCGGGGGGCATCGGCCCAACTGCTCCGGCCTAAATTGAGGACGGGCCAGGAAATCGTGCTGGTCTGCTTGAGCCCGGACCAGAAGGCCGCCCTGGAAGAGCTGACGGGCCTTCATTTCATGAGCCTGTTGTAAGCTGCCATGGGACATGATTGACTCCATTCAACCGGCCAAGCAATTCCGGCTCTGCGTGAGCAACAGGGGGTCGTGGCTGCGCCCCGGCTCAAGCGACGCCCATCTCCCTGGCTTGACCGCCTACGAAATCCGCTGCACTTGCCTGGATCGCCTTGCCGGGACAGGAGGCAGCAAACCCCGCCTTCGTCATTTCGGCAGTATTCATGAAGCCGGGTCAGGCAGCGGAAAGTATGCCGGGCATGTGGTTGGCGTGGCTCTCGATCAGAACGGACAGGCCTGCTTGAGCGTACGTCGCTTCCCCAATGTGGTCTCGGCCCGGTCCGCGCTGGAGCGAGCCTGCGGCGATTGGCTGGTGGCTCGCGTGGAAGGAGGTTCACTCCGCCCTCGGCTGGCTCATGTCGATCCCTTCACGCAAGAAGTGCCACTCTGTGGATCTCGAGTGGCCTACGCCAACGGAGAGCTGACGGGCCCCTTTGTGGGGGACCCCCAACACTTTGATTATTGGGTATTGGATCACTTCCCCAGTGGGTACTATGCAGCCTGTATCCTGGCTCGAAGCGAGGTCATCGACAACGGATCTGCTGCGGGGCCGTCACAACCTGTCATCCCCGACCGCCAGCGTTGCATCCGCGATGCCTTTGCATTTTGTCGCTACCAGGATGGCCATGTACGCCTGGAGCACGTCTGCTCCGATGCAGACGCAGCCAGGGAACGGATCGGAACCAACCCAGGCCTTTGGCTCCTGACGGAACTGGCGGACACCGTGCCGATGCTGTGACTGGGGCTCACGGATTCTTGGGAAAGACCGAGAAACTGTGGGTTACGGCGTAAGGGCTCTGACGTGCCGAAACCGCCCCCACGGCAAACTTCTTGCGCGCCTCAGGAATGCCCAGAGCTTGCAGAGTGAGCAAAAGTTCGTTGCCCCCAGACAGACTCTGAACTCGAAAAGAGAGCAGGCCTACCGACACAACTCGTCGGGCTGGCTGCTTGGGAAACCCCGTGGGGCGGCCCAAGAAGGCCCCGGGCAAGGCCAGCACGGTATCCTGGGTGGAAGCGTCAGTGGGGTCAAAAGCCGCGTTCTGATCTTCTTCGGCACGCATCAAGACCTTATGGGGACAGTGATGGTCATATCCCCCGTCGTTTCCACCGACGCAGGCCTGTCCGTAGAGGGTGTCGTGGTCCGTGGGGACGCTGGCGTAGTAGAGGACGTTCTTGAAGTAATAAGGCTGTCCCGACCCATCGGTGAGCACGTGAATCTGGCCGGTGGTTGCGTTGACGGCTGAGACGAAGTTCAGAACGTCTCCGTCCGATCCTGTGTTCAGACTGCCAGCGGCAGGTTTATAGATCTGGGATCCCGAGCGGCTGAGCTGAATCAGATTCTGCTCCAAATTCTGACGAGCCTTGTTCAGGTCTCGTATGGCCTGATCACGCCCCGACGTGGTGGCAAAGACCCTGCTGGCGCCCAGGATCGCCACGGTGGACAAGAGCAGAATCATGCTCCCTACCGCCATGGCGATCATCACCTCGGCCACCGTGAATCCCTGGCGAGTTTGGGTCACGGTTGGTGCACCAGGCGACTGGCCCGCACCTGCAAAACGCCGTAGCCCGACTTTCCATTGGGAGCGTCTTGCCAACGAACCCAGGCCTCCAGGCATTTCAGCTTTTTACCGCCCACGAAGGAACTACCGCTGACCGGCACGTCGCTGGCGTAGACCGTCACGTTGAAGGCCGTGCTGGCCTGAGTCAGCACGACGTTCTGGTAGGGCGTGGACAGAGCGTGCGACCAGACCGGCGCCGTGGCCGCCTGTTCGGCTTGTTGCGCCAGTCGTTCCAGCGCCTGCTCCGCCACCAGTTGCCCGCCCAGCGTATCATTGGCTTTGCGCGAAGACTGCAAGCTGCGTAACGATAAGCCCAATAGAGCCAGCAGGGCCACCACGGTCAGGGCCAGCGCCAGCAAGACCTCCGCGACCGTAAATCCCGCGCGCTTCCGACTTACCACTGCAGCCAACGCACCCTGCCCAGCTCCACGTTGGCTGGCAGGCTGCCGGTCAAAGTCCCGATATACGACGGATCATACTTCAGCTTGGCCTCCTCCGCCACCAGGTCGATCTTGCCTTGGGTAGCGGCGCCGCTGGCCGAAGGGTCTTTGCCATACGCTATCAGAGTGCCGGTCAGGTTGAATTTCCCCCAGTCGTCGGTATTGGTCACCGACGAGTGCCCCAACAAACCATGAAAATCCCCCCAGGTGTAGAGGACTCCTTTCAGGTTGACATCGTGGTATTTTCCGGTGACTTTGTTGTAGCCCGAGATCAAGATGTTTTTCTGAGCGTAGATACTGACCCCTTCGGTAGGGCTACTCAGGGCCGAAAAGTCCACCCCCAGCCCCAGCAGATTCACGTTCCCCTCGGCCGTGAGCGACCCTCCATTTCCCTTAAGGTTGGCTACGATGGTAATGGTCCCCGGCACCGTCAACACCGCCGAGCCGCTGCCGGGCTTGAACTCCACCTCGATGTCCCGAGGCGTCTTGGTGCCCGGTGCGCCGACGATGTCATCGGTGAGGTCCTCCCCCGTGGCCGCACTTGCCAGACTGGTGAACTGAACGCTGCTGGGGTTAGCCTGATAAAAATTCCACAAAGCCAGGCTCATGATCAACTGTCCGGTGGCATCCACGTTGTCAAAATTGACATTGCTGCTCCCAAGATTGTTGACTACCGATGTGCTGAAGGGAATCGAAAAAGAACTGGTGAGGATTCCGTAGTCCACCGCAGCAGCGTTCACAAAGTCGGCCAGAGCTCCATGGAAAACCCAATTGCTGCCGCTCTTGGTGAGCAAACTGG
>JADMJV010000039.1:0-58064 GCA_018780265.1 bacterium | reverse complement strand
GCCGTTGATCGAACTCCACATGCTGCTCTGGGTCGAAGTACTGACCGAGGCGGCAGCCGGCGCTCCCGGGCCGGCTGCCGCCCCCTTGCGGGGCAAGATGGCCAGGTCCTTTTTCCCGGTCGCGCTGGGAACGACCAGGGTATCCCCCCTCACCTCGAGCTTGGAGTCGCCCAACTCAAGGCTGGTGGGCAGCATGGCGTCGGTGATGGTGGTGCCCAGATCTGCATGGTTGGCCGCGTTGGACATGTAGGTGCGATACTCGGCCGAAGTCAAGTCGTAATAATGCAGGCTTCCGTCGTCAAAAAACACATAGGTTCCCGCCGCCAGATTGTTGGTGGTGGCCTTTCGAACCTGGGCCCAGGTCATAACCGGCAACCCGTCCGAAGCGGCCTCGGTGGCGGCCGTGACTTTGGCCGAGGGGCTTCCCGTGAAACCGGACAGGGCCCGGTATTCTCCGGCCTTTTTGGCGGTAAGATTGGGACTGCTGGAGTGTCCGCCTGAGATAGCCATGGTCGAGCGACTGCGCAGGCGCCCGGTCACGGTGTTGTCGGCCGAATCTAACTCCATGGTATCCTTGCTCGACTTGTTCCCGACGGTGGCGGTAAAGGGTCCGGCACTGGCGGCTGCACTGGGTGGCCCTCCGGAGACCGGATTCATCACTTTGTAGCAGGTTTCGATCTGGGTGCTGGCCACAGCCAGGCCCGACACAGTCGGGTTAGGACTGCTGGCGGACGCCCCATTCAAAGCATCCCCGCAGCGACCTTGCACCACCAACTGCACGGCATAGCCCGGGATGGTGGTATGCGGACTGCTCGGATCGGCCACCCCGGTGGTGGCCGACGGAACGCTGAAGTCTGAGACCTGGCTCAGGTTATTCAGACTCAGATAGCCGAACGTCGAGAGATTCATGTCGTTGCTCAGGTCGTTCAGCCCGTCCCCGCCCCCGGTGCCGTCGCTCCAATTAAAACGGATGCGAAACTGCGCGGTCTGGGCACCGCTGCGCAGCAAACCCACGACATGGCCCTCTTCTTCGACCACCGTCAGGTAGGGCTCGTTGACCACCGTCTGGCGGGCACCAGCGGCCTTCCATGTGGGATCGGCTCGCAAACGAGCCAGCGCGTATTCAACTCCGCTGCGAGCTGCCCGGTGGGCGGCTGCCAGGTCGCTCTGGTTGACCGTACGGCGCAGGCCCCAGGTGCCCAGTTCCACCGAAGCGCCCACGAACATGGCCACCATCACCGTCAGTAGCAAAACACTGATAAAAAAGACTCCTCGACGACGCAACCGCATATCCAAATTCCTCCACCCCTGATTGTAACAAAACTATTACAACTTTTCACGAGGGGATCGCACGATGGAGTTCAGAAACCTGAGCGCCCAGGATTGCGAAGCGTATTTCAAGGCAGGCGCTGAGGAGGCAATCCACGGAAGGCCGCCAACTCCTGACTGGATTGCAGGCCGCCTGGCAATCCCCACGGGTTCCTGGTCGTCCTGGATACGCAGAAAATGCGCTACCCACGATTAAACTCGATGCGGGCAGAGCCAGAGAGGGCATAGTACGAGGGACCACTCACGCTCAGCGAGCGACCCCCGTGCAACAGCAAGTTGGATTTTGCGTGGGAGAGTGATAGTGTCATGGTTGCCAATGAGTGGACAGCCCCAAAGCGCAGCGGTTTTGAGCGGAGCACAGGAGAGGCAATGAAGAACTCGCTCTCCATGCGTTACCGGCAGTTGGTGCTGACCCTGCACAGTATGTTGGAGGCCCGCAATCCGTACAATCTAGACCACTGCCGACAGGTGGCACGATACTGTGACAAGGTTGCCCGGCACTTGCAGTTGGGACCAACTCGGCAGCGGGTTTTGACCTGGGCCGCCGAGGTTCATTCTCTGGGGGAACTCTTGCAGGTGGAGGAAAAGAATCCCCAGCAGAGCCTGCCTGTTACCCAGTTGGGATTGAAAAACGGGCGCGAGACGTCCATTCATGAACGAGAGCGCGAGATCCTTGAAGCGATTCTGGGCAACGTTCCGGGCTGCAGACAGAGCGCTCTGGTCGTCCGGCAACGTCACGAATGCTATGATGGAAGCGGCTCCCCGCACGGCCTACGCGGGCAAGAGATACTGCTGGAGGCACGTATCCTTGCTGCTGTCGATGCCTTTGTGGATCTATCCACCCCAAAGGCGCATCGCCCGGCCGAGCCACCCCGGGAGATTTTGAGCCGGTTGCATCAACAATCGGGCCGGCAATTCGATCCCAGAGTGATCGAAGCTTTGCTAACGATCCTCCGAGGGGAGGAAGGACCGTGTGGGGACTACGCTCGATCCCAGCAATTCGAGGACGCCCGAGGACATCATCACCTGAAGCTTGGGCACTTCTATGGAAAGATTCACGAAGCGGACTGGGCGCTGCGCAGCTATGCCATCGCCAAACGCATCGCAGTCTCCAGCAACAATCAGGATTTGGAGGTGAAAGCCATCGCCGGACAATTTCTGGTTCACGTGAATCAAGGGGATCTCGAACAGGCGCGCCAGAGCCTCCACCGCTATCGCAGTTGCCACCTCTCGGGGCGCGGACAGACTTTCGCCCACCTTTACTGGGGCCTGCTGCGGTGGCTTGAAGAACTTGGGCCAGGGCGCATCGGGGCCGGCGAAACCGGGCAGCAGATTGTTGAAGCGGTCATCGCTCGCTGCCGCGAGCAACAATGGGTGGACGTGCTCACCTGCGCTCTGGCCTTCCAATCGACCATGCTATTGTGCCAGAAGGGACCGACGGACCCACAACACGTAAACTCGTTAGGGCAGTTTTTAGAGATTGTTTCGCATCGCGACGTATTTGACGTGGTGGAACGCTACCGCCTACAGACTGTGCCAATCCTGCTGAATGGAGTGGCTCAAAATATTCACGCAGCCCTCTGCCGTAACCTCCTGAACAGGCTGGGGGAGCCCTGTCCGGACGCTGTTTGTGAGCGTCTTCGGCTATTTCCGCCGGTGGGCTGGAAGGGGGTTTTGCTTGGAGCTTCTGATTGCGAGACACCATCCGCTAACTCATTCGCCGAACCCCTCGCCGGCGAGCCAGTTTTAGTAAGGCTAACAGGGCCTTTGAGGATAGAATGGGCGAATCACAACTTTGGCTTCGAAGAATTCTCTACTCTCAAGGCAGCTCGACTCTTTGCCCTGCTGGTGTTTCATCGCGGGGGCATTCTTGACGAGGCGTTGCTCGAGGTATTTTGGCCCGATGCAGAGCCCGAACGGGCCCGCAACAGTTTGCGCAATTCTCTACACAAGGTCCGTCAGACTCTCAAAAAATTCCTCGGGGAAGTGAGGACGGTAGACCGTTGTCGTAAGACCGGTATTATTCGACTCAACTGTACCTATCAGACGGACTGTGACCTGTTTCTTACCGAGCTGCTCCAGGCCCAAGAGTTAACCAGGCAACAGCAATGGGGTCCAGCCCTGCTGCGTGTACGCCAGGCGGTTCTGCATTTGAGCGGCGAACTAATGCAGGGCGCGGATGATGAGTATATTGTCGGTCCCCGTGCTCAGCTCGCAAATCAGCACCTGCGAGCGCTGCTCTTGCAGGGTCGACTCGAATACGAACTTCACCAGGGTGACGCGTGCGAAGCGACCGCTGGCCAGGTGTTGGGACTCGATGACCTGAACGAAGATGCCCACCGACTGCGTTTACAGGCCCTGGCGCTGCAACAACGACACGCCGACCTGGCCACATGCTTCGCGCTTTCGCAGCACCATTTCAAAAGCGAATTGGGCATCGTGCCCCGGTCGATCGTCGCAGCCTTCGAGGCTTGCCAAAAGACTCAGGCACTAGATGGGACAGACCCTCAGGACGGTCCCGTAGGCGTATCCATAGAGCGGCGCAAGGACTCGAGTTCGTGACGGCGAGAACGATATTCTTCGCGGGAAAACTCCCCAGCGACATAAATCATCTGGACACGTTGTAACTCTGCGTCGAGTTCCACCAGGCTGCTAAAAAGACTGGCCTTCCCGCAAGCCTTCGACGAAAGCGGCCCCGGACGAGGAAAAGAAATAGACTGGCCGCGTTTGGTCTGCGCCGATGACTGAGGACGGCCATCCCGTAGACAGGGCGGCCTTGCCGGGCCGGGTCGTGTGGGTAACTGGATACCAAGGGCCGGGGAGCAACGCTGTTGGGGCAATATCGTGGGGAGCAAAGGGGCGGTCGCAGACTTTGACGGGCCTGCCGCTGTGATGTCGGGAGTAGTGCATCTGGACGGAATGGCACGGCTTTGCTGGAGCGCCTGAAGTTGCCAGCGCCTGGCATCGACCTCAATCGACCTGATGTCGGCATAGTGCAGATAAAGAGTGTTGGATTCCCAGTGAAGCACATCGATCTGGTCCCGGTCGTTGAAACCCAAATGCACCACCACCCCCCTGTCACGCAGTGGCTGAAGGTTTGCCTCGGAGATCAAATTGCCCGGGTAGTCAAAAACTTGCAGTCTACTCTGCATTTCGACCAAGCAGGCCACGTGCTGAACGCCCAAGTGAAGTACCTGGCAGCCGACGGGAGGGCGAAAGGAGTGACGAGTCGCCCCATCCGGCAGGGCCAGGATTAGCGTTTCGTCTCCCACGTGACCGAGGTGGACCATCATTACGCCGGAGTCGTTGACCCACAGCCGATGAATGTTCGCCAGCGGCATTTGAAAATCGGCGACGATGCATTCGGCGGTTACATCAATGATGTCTAAATGGTACGACCTATTTACAGGATAAGCCTGTACCAGGAAGCGACCCGAGGGCGAAATGCTCCAGTAAAATCCATACCCGGACCGAGTATCAACCCGGGCGGGGGGGAAACGTCGCTGACCTCTGTCTCTCAGGTTCAGGCATACCAACTGGTGGGCCACTGACGAATCACAGTCCGACTTGCCGCCCAGCAACTTACCGAAACGATTTTTGATTCCCGCCACCGGGCTAATCGTCTCGTAATAGACCTCGCATCCAGAGGCGTCGACCACCACTCGACCCGTCTTTCCCCGTTCCGCACCTCGGGGCAGGCGCTCGTGGGCCATTTCAAGCTCTGCTCTGGGGTTGTTACACAGACGATATAGACCTTTTGGGCCCTCGAAAAAGAGAGCGCCCTGATTGCCTACCCGAATCAATTTCACCCCGAGGCTCTCGTCTATGGCCCGGGCGAAGAGCAACTGTGCCTGGTTGGGGTTAGCGTCGCTACCGCCCGCCGCGATGCCACGGTAGAGCCGAATTTCTTGGGGAGTCAGGCAAGCGAAGAAGCGTGAATTGAAGCTGCCATAGAGTTTAACCACGAGATTGCAACGTACCAGCCAATCTTTAAGTAATGACCCGTTTCACTCGGAAATACTGTTCCTTTTGATTTGAATACAACAGAGCGCGGCAAACCGAACAAAGTGGCTCACTCGGTCCGATCACCTGGCGGCTCATATCCTGGTCTAGTGGGCGATATTCCAAACGGTCAGGTTGGCGTGCTGCTTCTGGCTGAGAGGCAGTTGCTCGAGACTCTCTTGGGACACCAAAAATCCGTGGCCATCGGCATTGTCGGGATAAACAGCCGTACTGTGCACGGCCTGATCGCCCAACAACTCGCCGGTATCCTCGCGCACCACGGTACTGCGGTGCCAGGTTTCCAGTTTCCCCATCTTAGGGTCAGAATTGTCGCGCTTATGATACATTATCGTGCGAGTGATGACACTCTGTTTGGACTCATAATCGATCTGGACGCCGTCCCCGATATTGACCAAGAACCCCTGCTCCCTGGCGGAGTCATCGGAGGCGAAACCTTGAATGGATGATTCGCCATTGATTTCCAGGTAACGACCGTGACCGGGCCGGTCAGGCACGGCAGTTTGAACATTCTTAAATCGGTTGCGCTCTGCCAGGACGGACGCACCCAGGTTGGTAGCTTGCATTAGAACCTCCACAAAAAATCTCCTTGATCCAGCGACTGATACTAATCTGGTGCCGTTAATTCTCCATTAAGTCCACCGCTCAAGTTCCATACAAGCACCCTTCATAAGCAGCCACGATGGACTGAGGAACGATCCCCAATTCACTTCGAAAATGATGCTGAGAGAGCGAGTAGCATCTGGTCATTTCCGCAGTTCGCTGTTGTAGGGCGAGGGCTTGCAAGCGCAGTCGGTGGGCTTCCTCATTCAGGTCATCCAATTGCAGAGCGCGGACTGCAGTCACTTCGCATGCTTCCCCATCTTGCAGTTCCCATTCTAATCTTCCCTGCAGCAGTAGCGCCCGCAAGCGTTGATCCCCAAAGTAGGCTCGCGGACCTTCCACATACTCCCCTTCTGCGCCTTGCATGTATTCGCCGTGCAACTGCTGAGCAGCCTGTCGGGCGCTTTTCAAGGCCTCGTCCCACTGATGTTGCCTTTGCATTTCTTGCGCCGTACCTAGTTCCCGTTGAAAAATTTCACAATCCGTCTGATAAGCGAAACAAAGGCGAATAATGCCCGTCTTGCGGCAACGGTCCACTCTACACACCTCCCCCAGGTGATGCTTGAGAGTTTGTCGGATATTGTGAAGGCAGGTGCGCAAGCTGTTGCGGCCCCTTTCAAGGGAAGCGGTGGGCCAAAATGTCTCGAGCAGTGCCTCATCCCCAACTCCCCCGCGACACGAAGCCAAAAGGGCAAATAGTCGAGCCGCCTTCTGAGTAGAAAACTCATCGGCACCGAAAGCGACGTCCCCTCTTTCTACCTGCAGCGGCCCTGTCAGGCGGACCAATATCGGCTGTTCAGCGTGTGCTACGAGGGTGGCGGCTGGCGGAGAGAGGTCATCTCGGCCACCCACTTTCGACAGTAGTACGCCCATCCACTGAACCGGGGGGAGTTGGCGCAATCGCTCATAAAGACCCTCTGGACATGGCTCCCCCAAGCGAGTGAGGAGGTTGCGACAGAGCGCACCGTGGACGTTTTGAACCACTCCATTGAGCAGAAGCGGGAGGGTTTGTGGACGATAGCGTTCTACCGCATCAAACACATCACGACGGGCGACCAAATCGAGAAATTGCCGCAAGCAGTCCAAATGCTCGGCATCGGATGGCCCTCGCTGATAAAGGAGCATCGTCGACTGAAAGGCCAGCGCCGAGGTCAACACGACAACCCATTCCTGTTCCCTACAACGAGCGATCACAGCCTCGAGAATCTGGTGTCCAGTTTCTCCGGCATCGCCTCCCCCTGGCTCCAGTTCTTCCAGCCACCGAAGCAGGCCCCAATACATATGCGCTATAGTCTGTCTGCGACTGGAGAGTTGCCTACAACTGCGGTAGCGGTTCAAACTTTGCCGGGCCATCTCCAGTGCACCCTGATTGATATAGACTAAAAATTGCCCGGCTACCGCCTTCACTTCCAAATCTGAATTGTCGGTGGAGACAGCAATGCGTTCGGCACTGGCGTAGCTGCGCAGAGCCCAGGCCGTGTCCTGAATCTGCCCATAGAAGTGGCCCAACTCGAGATAGTGATGTCCTCGGGCATTCTCGAACTGCTGTGATCGAGCCAGCGCCCCCCACCGGCCGTCCTCCTCCTGGAGCACAGCCAGAAGAGCTTCTATCACTGCAGGATCGAACTGGCGACCCGATTGCTGACGTAATGTCGCGAGCACCTCGCTGGTCGACCAGGAAGGACGATGCGCCTTGGGCGTGGCCAGATCGACAAAGGCATCAGCAACTGCGAGAATACGAGCTTCCACCAATATCTCTTGGCCACTCAAGCCGAGCAGGGAGCCGCTCCCGTCATAAAACTCGTGGCGCTGTCGCAATAGCGGAAGGCACAATTCAAACCCAGGGATATTGCCCAACACCGCCTCAAGAATTTCGTTGTCCCGCTCATGGATGGCCGTCTCTCGCCCACTCCTTGAGCCCAATTGGGTTATTGGGAGGCTTTGCTGGCTCTTCTTTTCTTCCATTTGAAGATGTACTCCCAGAGTGTGAACTTCAGCAGCCCTGACCAAAGCTTCTCGCCGAGTCTGTGCCAAATCCAAGCGCTGTGCCACTTTGTCGCAGTAACGCGCCACTAACCGGCAGTGATCCAAATTATAGGGATTACCGGCCTCCAACAGGGTAATTAAGGTCATTACAAGCTGTTGGTAACGATCTGAAAATGAGTATCGCACGTTCCCCATGCTCCGGCTCAAGCCGCGCCACCGGGCTCCTCGGCTCAAATAGACCCAAGGAGTTCCGTTCGGATCGACCGGCCATTCCATTTTTTGCCCGGCGAGTGCCAGGAGTGGCTGCTAAACCTCTACCGCAGCTCCCGCCTAAATTTCTGCCGGTCCAGACGAATGGAGGCTCCATGGTTTCGGCCTCCTTACCACCACCTTCCCGTCGGCACTTACGCTGCCGGTGGCCTGGCCCGTCACTCCCATGGTGACGTCTTGCCGGGAAGCCAGGCTGCCCGCCCTGGCCCGCAAACTGTGGTGCGAATCGTCCATCAAAAGGATGCAGCCGTCCGCGTCAATGTCGTGGGCCTGGGCGCCCGGCCGCAGGGTAACGCTGCCCTTAGAATGGATATCCTTAGCCGTCGCAGCCATGCGGTAGTGGGTCTCTGCTGACAGTTCCACATTGCCATCCGTCTGGATATCGTGTGCGCGCGCCCCTGCACCCAACCATACGTAGTCTCTGGCCTTGATCTCCTTGGCCGAGGCATACACGCCCCTATAACCGTCCCCGTCGAGATGGACGGTACTGCCAGAAACGATGTTGCCGGCCTGCGCTCCGGCCTCCAGTTTGACCGCACCGCCGGCCTGGATATCGGCGCATCGCGCGAAGCACCGATTGTGCACATCTGAGCAAAGCACAACCGCCGCCCCCGCCAATATTCCGGCGGCCGAGGCGCCGGCCTGCAACGTCACCGACCCTCCGGCGTGAACCAACCCGGCCGTCGTGCCAGCATTGTCATAGGTTCCGTTGAGGGAAACATCTCCGCAAGCCTCGATGCCGCCTACCCTGGCCCCACTCTGGCATTTCACATCCCCTGTGGCCGTAACCGACGGCGCACTGGCACCCTTCAATATAACCACATCACCTTCAAATGATATGGGGTCACTGTGTTTGCCAGAAACTTCCAGCGCCCCGCTCTCATTGATGTGACGGCCCAATATTACGCGCTCGCTAGCCGCGAATAGTCCCCGTGAGAGGTTACTCAAGTTCATACACCGGACTCCTGTTCCACAATTCCCTCGCTGCCTGAGTGAATTCAGGAACAGCGCTCTAAAGGGTTACCCATGCAGTGCTCGAACTTCACGCGCCAGCTGGCCATTTAGAAGCGCGCCCACTGCACCTCCGAGGCAACCAGCCGTAACGGCGATAGCGGGACTTGACTTCAACCACAGCCCGAATACCCCAGCAAAAACTGCGCCAGTCACAATTCCCCCCATGGTCGCGGCCGCATATGGCGGCTGATTCCAGGGCTTAAGATAGACGGGAACCTTCTCTACACTCCCTCCCAACTCGTCGTGACCCGCCCCAGATCCCCCCTCTATGGGTTTGGGGGCAGGTCGCTGTCGTAATACGACGGCCATTTCGCTGGGACTTACACGCATACTCATACCACTTCGCCTTCTCTGCTTGTTGTCTTGGCGCATCCCGCCGCTTCGTTCTTCAAGACCAATGCCGCTTCAAGCATTTCTCGGCTGGCCAAAAAATAGACCGCTTTCCCGGCCTCGTAACTGGGATTCAAGTGACCCGGAATAGGCAGATCCGAGGAGACCTCGCATCCATCCTTCTGCAAAAAGACTCCCACTTGACGGGGAAATCGGAAACACGTCGTCGCTTCCTCGATGTAGCATCCGTGAGAATCTTTATTCAGGCTGGATGACAATGACCAATCTACATAGGCCTCCGGCTGCGAGGTCAATTCCAACAATTGAACACTTTGCGTTGTACCGTTCTCCCAGACATCCTTGACGACCAGGACAGAGCCGACTGGCAATCCGCACAATTCCTCCTCGCTGAGGGCGGGTAGGGCGTGGATACTATTCCACAAGCGGCCCTCAGGAGAGTCCTTGGGGGCAACCGTGCCTGGCGAGCGCAATGCCTCCAGTTGGCCAGGCTCCATGGGGGCAGACTCGCTCAAGGCCGCGCACCGGGCGATCACGTGTTCCGCCAGGGCCGCCTGGAGCGCCACCTTAGGGGACATGGCTGACAACTCAGGCTCTCTCGCGAACGCAGCCCCAGTATTCCCTCCCAACTCGAAAGATTCCACAGGAATACGGACTTCCAGAGGCCCACTCGAAGGACGAGGACTCCGAAAACCTCGGGGACCGGTCTCGCTTGTTTCATGATAAATTCTCATATCTACTACCCTTCCTTGCGCCACTGAGTCCGGTTACGGAACCAGCGAAAACGCCCGACTCATGCGTGCGTGAAAGAAGCCTCCTCAGCCCGCGCCGTGCGGCGTGGATTTCCATTCACTCATGGCCCGAATGTCGCCATAGGCAATCGTGACCCCGTCCGGCAGCAACAAGCCTTGCTCCTCGGTACGCAACGGATAATGATGGGTTTTAGGGATCACCACCACCGCCGGCTCCCCTTTTTCGCCCAGACTCTGTACGAGAATCACCAGCGAATCGCCGTGACTGCCTGCGCGCAGGCTGTTCAAGTTAGCGATACACTGGTCCCGACGGAGGCCGTCCTGGCCCAATTCCCAGCTCTGGTTCAATTGTTGGTAAGCTGACATCTCGCGGGCCAAGAGCACGTGATCGTAGGCGCTGCGAGCGTTAGCCAGGCGACTCTCCATATCGTTGCCCTCGAAACGATTGACGCCAGGCCCTAAACGCACTCCACGCTCTGCTACCGTGTTAGCGAAAGTCGCGCTGACGGCCGCCACGAGCAGGCCGAGACCTCCCGACACCCCTAACGTGAGCGGCGTACAGAGTGCCGCCACAATCGCAGTCATCATACCACCACCCCAAGCCACCTGTTTGCCCACGGTATCGACCCCATCGAACATACGCGACAGTAGACTGGTGCTACTGACGGTTCTCTCTGCCGGCCAGTTACCCACCTCCGTGTCGAGAAAATGCTGTTGCAGGCGGCTTCCATCTGCATTTACTTCGAGACGATCACAGGCTCCCGTCGCCTGCTGTTCATACACCTGACTATCCCCCTGGCTGCGATAAGAAAAGGTCTCGCGGTCACCGAAGCCTTGAAAGTACTCGCTGACCTGTCCGCTTTTCGGATCAAAGCGCAGCAGCGCTTCGGCCGGAACCGGATAGCGGCGCAAGCCCCCGTCCGCGAAATTCTCGGACACTTGAACGTCGAAGGCGGTGACCACCACCACCCCTGATTCAGGATTCAGGTCTTGAGGACCGTTGTCCATCCCTCGAAGTCGAGCCATTGAACGATCGATGCCCGTCCGCAATTCCTCTCCCCGTTGAAACACGGGAGCATCCTGCAAATCGGCCGGGCCCGTGGCGGGAAAGCGCCTCTCCGTTTCGACAGCGCCGGGGCCGTAGCCCAGACTCCAGGGAAATTCACGCTGTTGTTCTACCCTCAGCGCCCCGTCAGATTTTTCCTTAACGACCCTTATCATGCCGGGAAACTGGGATATCTGATCCCGATCATAGTCGTAGCGGTCGCGCGGACTGGAACCAACGACGTAGTGAATTTGCGTGGCCGTCTCCTGGTACTCGACCGTACAATCGGCCCCACCTGGACCCGACAAACTGGCCCTCACACTCCCATTCACGATCTCGCCCTTAATCTCACGCAAAGACAACTTATCAAGAGCGCCAGACAACCGATAGTCCAGCAACACCGGTTGAGACTTATCCACCACCACCGTGCCCGGACTGGCATTCAGGTCAACCTGGTCTACATTGTCGCACTTTTCCAAGGCGCCTTTTGCTTCACCCACGAAACGCATGACCTCTTGAGCATGCTGATACAGGGTCGCGTTTTTCTGACTCTCGGGGGGCCCCTGAAAGGTCCCACTCCTGCTCATTTTCATCGCAACACTCCCGTCCCGGTCCTAAGGCACAAGCCCTTACCGCCACTCTCTCGCGGGGGCAATAAAAAATCATTAAATAGGTTCACCCATCGGGTGCGCGCGAACCTCGTCTTGCGCCGCATCCGATGGGCCAGATCATTGAGCCCATGAACCAGGCTGCGTTTACCCGATTCCCCCGGCATGAGAAATGGCGTAACCAGCAATACACACCATTGCCAGACCGGCCACAGGAACCTGCATCGCCAGATAGACAACACCCACTATCGCGCCAACAAGCAAGGGTACTGCCACAACGGCGGCAGCGACTCCCTTCAGCAGATTCACCGCGTCGCTATCATTTCGGTTGTAATCCAGAAAGCCATCACGATCAAACCAGGACGCACCGCTCCGAGGGGTCGGCTTGTCCGGGTCGGGCCGTAGAGGATCTCTCAGTGACTTCTGCCGATGGTCGAGAGCAGGCAAAACTTCATCTTTGATTTCCACCTCGGGCCTATCGGTGCCAGTCTTTTCGGCACCATTCTCGCGCCTGCTGGAAATGCACAAACAATCTTGACCAGAGCAGCGCCTTGGCGCGATACTGTTAAACATAAACCTTCTCCCATCACCTGATAGGACTAGTCTAAAAACAGGTCTGTTAAATGACCGTTAATTATAACAACTTACCGGCTCAGAACCCATTCGGTTGGGATAGTCCAGAGACTCGGGGACGGGCCCTAACCTTTGAGTTCCAGTTCCGTCTCTACCTCCCAGTTCAGAGGGCCCACCGACTGACCGATCTGAACCACCCCCAGGGCCGGCAGCAGGGAGGTCACTTCGAACTCGCCATCAGGCCGAGCCACCCAGTCTCCGCACCGTTTTCCGGCGAACAGAAGCGCGCCCTGGCGGGGTCCCGAATGAACCCGAGTACGCAGTTGGAGCTGGTAGCCACCCGCTACTGGAGTGACCTGATAAGAAAGAATCTCGACAGTAACACTGGCGAAGTCTTGAGTGAACAGGTAGGTTCCCCGATGGCCACAAACCCCGATGCCAATCCGGTTGTAGCTGGGATTGAGTAAATTGCGGCGGTGATCTTGGAAACGATAAAGTCCGTCTTTCCAGAGAAGGGCAGTTCGCCCTCCGCCCGTATGAAATTGGTTCAGGCGGACGATGCTTGGGAACTGTCCATGAGTGACCCCAAGCGCGGCATGCAATTCCACCTCAAAGTCGACCACCAACAATTGCGCTATGAGGCCACTCACAGAGGCATGAATCCCGTTGAACTCAGTGTGGCCCCCGGCGACGTCTTGCTGGTCTCCCGCCTCCAGTTGGGCGGGTTGCTGCTGCTAGCGCGAACCAATGGCCAATCGTTGCAGTCGGTCCCGATAGCGAAATTTCTCGATGGCTGCGAGACGACCACTGTGGCGGAACTACTGGAAAAAGGCGGCTACCTCGTCAATCCAAAACCCGTACTGTCATTCGCCAGGGCCGCGGAGGACCGGATTGAAATTAGGTGCGACGGGGTTTACTGGCACAAAACCAAGTGTGACGACAAATTAGAAACATTGTTCCAAGGCCCTGGCGCCGAAGCCTGGTTGGCTTGCGTAACCGCCAAAATTCCTACAAATTCGGAGCCTGCGCCTTCTGGTGCAAAGTAAGGTTCCTATCTCACCGCTCGCAATAATGGCAATGCTGGCCCCGATTGCAGGCCCGCCGACTTCTGTCCCCATAAAACGGCATGCGGCACCCTTACGGTAACTGTGGCGTGTCGGGTGTTTCGCCGCCGCCAGCCTCGTCAGCGGTTTAACTCGCGCTGAAGATTCTCACGGATTCTCTCCCGCGCCGCGGGGCTCAGGCCGGGGGACTCCTCGATCCATTCCTCACGCCGAAAAAGGCTGCGAATCCTGGCCACGTGCAAACGATAGGTTTGACACATGCGGCAGCCCAGCAAGTGCAGCCATAAGCGGGCCTTTCGATGCCACGGCAGCGCTTTATGGAGTTCGTCCTCTATCCAGAGGCTGGCTTGCCGACATGAAATCACAGCGCAACACCCGCTTTCTCCAGGCAGTTTCTTAGCTTAAGCCGGGCTCTGTGCAAAATCACCCGGAGGTTTTCTTGACTCAGGCCAAACAGACTCGCCAATTCGTGCGGGGCGAATCCGTCGAATTCAGCCAGCAGGAAGAAGTTTCGAGAACGCTCGTTGAGTCCGTTCAGGCAGCCGGATACCGCCGTCATCAAATGTCGGAAATCGAACTGCTCCTCCACGGTGGGGGTGGACCGGGGTCCCCAGACCCATTTACCCCATCGATTGAAGAACTCGGGCCCTTCTTCCGGGCCCCAAGCCTGGTCGGTCGGGGTTTCTCGGTGACAGCGACGAAAATGGTCGGCGACCTTATGGCGCAAAATGGACGCCAACCAGTGTTTCACCGGAGATTCCTGACGAAACTTTGGGTAATTCAACATGCCAGCCAGAAGCGTTTCCTGCACCAGATCCTCGCAGACGCTGGTCGAGACGCCATAGCGCGCCGCGCATCGATAAAGGTAGTCTCCGTACTCTACGAGCCAGAGCTCTGCCCGCGAGCCCGTTTCGGAAGAAATCCTTGCTTCAGCCACTGAAATCCCTCCTTCCCTCAACCTCCGCAAACAGGGCCACAGAATAGGCTTCTGGGAGCACCTCCGAATCGTTGGCCTGACCCAGGGTCGTGGTCCGCTTGCCAACGTCAGTCATTTCAACCAGGGACATACATAAATCCCCCATACATCGCCCGGGTCGCTTCAGCCCCCAGAACCCACAGACGCTGGCCTGGTTTCAGAGTTCTGCGAACGTCATCCAGTGCCAGCCAGATGGCAGCCGAACCGGTGTTTCCGACCCGCTCCGCCTGGACCACAACGACCGCTGAATCGGGTAGATACGGTCGTAAGTGCCGCCCGATCCGGCCGCTGGCCTGGTGCGGAATAAAGTGCGAGATGTCTTCGGGTGTCAGACCCGCCTTGGGCAGCGAGTTGAGTCCGGCTCGCAACAGGTCCAGGCCGGAACGTCCGATTGCTTCATAGTCGTGATGAAATTCCAGGACCTCCCCGGCGCACCCCGGGTTGGCGGATCCGCCTTGGGGCAGGCTGAGGCCGGCCAACCCCCGGGAAGATTGCTGGCCGTGATAGACAGACTCGATGCTGGCGCAGCCCCGCGAAGGTGGGCCCAGAATGACAGCCGCAGCCGCATCGCCCATTTGAAGAAGATTGACCAGTTGAGCGCGGTCCTCCCCCACTCGAAGGGGGTTAAGAAAGACCGATCCTGTTTCCGAACCCACCACTGCCACGGGCCGCGCCCCGGGCTCGGACAAGATCCCCTGGGCGAAGATCAAGGCGTTGACGAACCCGGTACAGGCCTGCCGGAACTCACAAAATGGGCCTTCAAACCCCAGTAAGACGGCAACTTCAGCCACGTTGGAAGGGATCGGCCAGTGGGGCGTGGCGGTGTGACCGATCAAATACCCCAGATCCCCCACCGCCACTCCGGCTTCGTGTAAGGCCCGGCTTACGGCCACCGCCGCCAGTTCCGGGTTGCTGTGGGCCGGTCGCGGCGCCTCGCGAACGGCCTGAAAATCCCGCACAACATACCTGGTTTCAACCTGAAGCAGACGGGCAACGGCTTCCGCCCCCTTCAACGGGACTCCAAATCGGGTCCGAATCCGCTCCAGCAGTAGACGGCTGTCCATGGGCGCACCGGGCAAACAGCAGCCAGACCCCAGAAGCGCCAGAGAGCGCTTAGAATAATAGTCGCTCACGCCAGGCGAGGGACCTTTCGCAGTCTCTGATGCAGTCGCCGCGGGTCAATGCCGACCCCCTCGAAGGCTTCCGCCTTCATATCCAGCAGGGCACCCAGGCGCTGCCGGGTCCAGACCCATTCCTCCAAAAACCGCTGGCGGCCGGCCAGTTCGTGTCCCAGGCTCAGCGCTGTGCGAACGTGATTGGCTTCGTCCTCATGAATATTCTGAAAAATCCTCGCGATTCCCGACTCCAAGTGGATCTTTCCTTTCGGACTGCGCAGTTCGCCCAAAATGGAACAGACAGCAGAGTCCAGCGCCGCCAGACGCGCAAAATGGACACCAATCTCTCGGCTCTCCAGGGTTAAGAAAAATCGGCGAAGGCGGCCTTTTAGCAAAGGGTCAGGTCGCGGCGTGGGCAGGCTGGCCCTCAGACCTCGCAACAGTTGCTCGTGATGTTCCTCCTCGCGCGCAATCCTCAGCAACTGGCCTTGTGCGTGATGCTGCAACTCCCCTCGGCCGGCCAATCGCTGAAAGGCAAACACCGCCGACTCTTCCCCGCAACCGATAACCAAGAGCAGCTCGGCCAGACTCTCGGCAACCGTATCGGGCAGAGCATGTCCGATCATGGCAACCTGGTTCCTGGAGTGCCCCGTAACAAAACAAACCGAGTCTATCATTCTCATGGGTCGATTTGGGAGGGCAGAGCGTTACACCTATCCCTTGGTCCCAGGGAAGCCTGTAACGATCACCTCCGGTCCGCGACCCTAGATTGTCCCCTCAGCGGGGGCCGAAGGAGGAAAATGATGACTTCAATTCGCTGGACCCGGTCGGTTACGATCGCCTTGCTGTGCGGCTGCTTGAACGGCTGGGCCAAGCCGAATCAGGTAACTCTGGCAGTCACGGGAATGACGTGAGGGGTCTATTGCGCGTCGCGAGTTCGCGACCACATCACCGACGTCTATGGCGTCAGCAAGGCTCGGATCGACTTTGACGCCGGCAAAGTTCAGGTCTCCTATGACGACGAGAAGACCAACGCGGACGAAATTTGCCGGTCGCTGAAGGCCTGCTCGGATGGCCGCTACACCGCCAAACCACTCAAAGTCGAAGAGCCCTGACTAGAGAAATGATAGTAAAGACACCGAGTTACGGGTGGGCATGCTTTGCCGGGAGGTCAGGTCAGCCGGTGGCGCGAATCCGCGTCCTATGCCGACCTCTCTAGCGGCCACATTGTTGGCCATGGCGGGCGGGATCGTGGTCGCCTTGTTCGGGCTACTGAGTTGTTTTCCGAAAGGCCTGGAGGTCACGCCGTTTTCCTTGCTTTGCGTGATGGGAGGAATGGCGGTGGTTTGGCTCCGCCATTCTCGCACCCTTCTGGCGCTGGGGCTGAGCCTGGCGGCTCTCCTGTGGCCTCTCCAGAATGCCTTCGATGGACTGAAGGTAGCCTCGGCCTGGACCCATTCAGCCGAACACTGGACGGTGGTGCTGGCCGGAGGCAGCGTGCTCTTCAGTCTGATTCTGCGGTTGCCTCGAAAAGGCTGAAGGCCCTCGAAGTGCAGGTGTTGTGCGCATAAGTAACGCAAAGGCCGGATTTTGCGTGACCTTTGCCGGATGTAGAGTGTCACCATCCAAATTTCTGCACTGGCGGCACGTAAACGCTGAAGTTTCAAGGGTTACCGGGCCGATTCAAGGGGGAGATCAGCGTAGTCAGGCCGAAGTTAACGGGGTCATCAGGTTTCGTCTGGAGGAAAACATGGCTTTTATCGGTTCCAATCAGGGCATGATCCGCGAGTCGACCTGGATACGAGAAGCGCTGCAACAGTACCGCCAGGCTCCCGACGTAGAAAGCGGATTGGCGGTCACCAAAGACGCCCTCGACCAGGTGGTGCTACGAGGCAATGCCACCGAGCAACAAATTGCAGAAAGCACCCTGGACGCCGTGGCACGCTGCCGAATATTGAGCGAGAGTGCAGCCAAGACTTATGAAATCGCGCTGGCCGCTATGCTGGTGGCAATTCCTCCCACGGTGGGAATCGCTACTGTGCTGGCCCAGGTGGGCAAGCAAAGCATGTCTCAGATAGACCCCTCCGATGGGCTGCGAATCGGCGAGTCCTTTGTGGATGAGGCCGGACGACTCGGAGGGCGGGCCGAACAGACCGTGGCCACAGCCGGCCGTGCGCTCAGCGATACACTGGGCCCTGACGGCGCCTCAGAGGTACTGATGAGCACCTTGACAACTCTGACCAACGAAGACCGGGACCTGCAGCCTGTTCGTTTGACGGGCACTGCTCAGGACGGGCTACTGAAGCTTCAAGACCATGTGAATCGGGGGTTAAGATGGACCAGCGATGACGATGTTACCCCCGAGGAAAAGGCGCGGATTAGCGACGACCTGCAGACCATGGTCAAGACGGGCAGACCTTCCCTCGCTGGCAGAGGAGATGACCTGCACTTCCTGATAGCCAGGGGATAAAGTTTCGCCCCAAATTGCCGATGACAGCACCAACGCCAGTTCCAGCCCTTCTTTGAGGGCTAGAACTGGCCAGGGTTGGTCTTATCGAAACCGGGGAAGTTCGGTAAACAGGCTACTCGCGGGCCAGAAGTGACTCACCTGCAGTATGCTTTCGGTGCCCAAACCGGGGGCCGGATCTGCCTGGAGCGGCCCGGGCAAACCCGAAGAGCCCGGCAGGGCTGGCAGAAATACTTGAAAGTGGGTGCCTTTCCCCAATTCTGAGTGAACCTCCACCGTGCCCCCGTGCTGCTTGACAATTCCAAACACCGTGGCCAGGCCCAATCCGGTGCCCTGACCGGGCTCCTTGGTGCTATAGAAGGGCTCGAAAATGTGCGTCAAGACCTCGGGACTCATGCCGCTCCCCGTGTCGGTCACACGCATCCACACGGAACCACCTGGTGCTGCCGCCCCCGCGGGAACGTGGCCGGGGAGGCTGGTTCCAGATTCGATGCTCAAAACGCCTCCGTCGGGCATGGCGTCATGAGCGTTTACCACCAGATTCAAGAGGATTTGGTCCAGCATGCCAGGGTCGGCCCGAGTGAGAAGTTGGCCAGGGCAAAGAGAAACCTGCAATTGCACATCGGCACTCAAAATTCGCTGCAGCATCTTGGTTAACCTGGTCACCACTTCGTTGAGGTCTAGCTGGCGAGGTTGCAAAATCTGGCGCCGGCCAAAAGCCAGAAGTTGGCGGGTAAGGGCGGCGGCCTTCTCGGCGGAAGACTTGATGTCGTGGAGGTATTCGCTGGTTTCCGGAGGGGGATGGGTGAGTTCCAGCGCCAGGTCGGTCTGCATCATGATAGCCGTCAAAATATTGTTAAAATCGTGAGCAACTCCCCCGGCTAGCTGACCGATGGCTTCCATCTTCTGAGCCTGGAGCAGCTGGTCTTGCAGTTGGCGTCGCTCAGAAATGTCCTCGGCAGTGCCCACGATGCGAACCACCCGGCCTGAGGGTCCCTGGATCGGAAAGGCCCGGTCGTGGATCCAGCGGACCACTCCGTCAGGCCGCACAATGCGATAGGTCTCATCGTATTCCCCGATGGCCTGCTTGCTGATGACAGCTTGCCAAACGCAAGCACGGTCCTCGGGGTGAATCGAGTCCAGCCACGAGGTTGGATCGCTGTAGAGGCTTTGGCAACTACGACCCCAAATCTTCTCGTAGGCAGGGCTGATATACATCATATTCTGCTTGGTTGCGTCGGTCATCCAAAAAACTTCGTGGATGTTCTCGGCCAACTGGCGGAAGCGCTCTTCGCTCTCGCGCAGGGCCTGCTCCACGCGCATTCGCTCCTGATCCCGGTCGCACAATTCCAGCGCGAAGGAAACGTCCGTGGCCAGTTCGTTGAGCAACGCCAACTCCTGGGCATCAAAAAATTCGGCCTCGCTGGCGAAGAGATTGAGGACGCCGATCACCGTGCCGTGGGATTTCAAAGGCAGGCAGGCCAGTGACTGATAGCCCAGGCCCAGGGCGGCCTCCCGCCAGGCTCCCGCCCGGGGGTGGTTGGCAATGTCATTGCATACGCCGGCCTGACCGCTGTGCACCGCCTGCGACGTGAAAGCACAATCGCACTCACTGCGGAGCAACATCCGTCGAGTTTCGGCTGACCCGCCAGCGTGACCGGTAATCCTGAATCTGTCGCCCGGCCCCTCGAGCAGGCCTATCCAGGCCAGGCTAAAACGTCCCTTTTCGACGGCGATCCGACAGGCCGCTTCCATGATGGTGGCCGGATTTTGCTCGCGCACGATGACATGGTTGATCTCACTGAGCACCGCGTAGACACGGTTGAGGTGCTCAATGCGCACTTCGGCCTGCTTGCGTTCGGTGATGTCCTGGCACACTCCCAACATGCGCACTGGAGTTCCGGCGGAGTCGCTTTGGGACTGCCCGCGGCAATGCAAGATGCGGGTGAGCCCGTTCGGCTGCAGGATTCGCTCCTCGAAATCAAAGGGCTGCCCGTCTTGAAGCGCGCGCTGAACGATCGCCCGAGAGCGGTCGCGATCTTCGGGATGAACCAAGGACAGATAGGCCTGGAAGGAGCCGGCAAAAAGCCCAGGCTCCAACCCAAAAATCCGGTAGAGTTCGTCCGACCAGATGACTTTGTCGTTGGCGATGTCCCATTCCCAGGCGCCAACCCTCCCGATCCTCTGCGATTCTGACAGCAGCAACTCGCGAGCTCGAAGCGCTTCTTCGACCTGTTTGTGCTCGGTGATGTCCGCATCCACGCCCATCAAGGCGATAGCCGCCCCCTGCCCGTCACGCAGGCACTGCCCCCGGGCCGCAACCCAGCGAACCTCGCCACCGGGCACCACAATACGAAACTCGGCCCTGTAGGGTTCCGTGCCAGATCTGGCCTCCTCCACCTGGCGACTCACCATAGGCCGGTCTTCGGGGTGAACCAACGCAAAAAAGTCCGCGCCAGCGAGCGGGCGAAGGCCCGAGGGCAGACCGGAAACCGGGCCACTGCCCTGAATGGTGGAAACCTCATCGGTGCCAAAATCGTGCCACCAAACCCCCATTCGGGCGGTGGCCAAAGCCGTCTCCAATTGGAGGTTCTTGGCCTGAAGGGCGCGTTCGGCGGCCCTCAGTTCGCCAACATCGGTAATGACCACTACCACCACAGAAACTGCTCCCCCGGCAAATGCTGGCTCGTATCGAACCCGACAATAGCCCTGGCCAGGGGAGCCCGGTCTGGGCACTTCGAAAGTGATGCGCTCGCCCCGAAAAGCCCTATCCAGTCGGGGACCAACCTGCCGGCGGTAAAGTGAACCCAGGACATCGGCCACTCGCCGTCCCACCAAACCTGCAGGGGGCTGACCGAGTATTTCGGCGTAGGCCGCATTGACATAGACGTAGCAATGCTGGGGGTCGACGATGACCAATCCCACGCGGGCATTGTCGGTCACGATGCGCAACCGCTCCTCGCTCTCCATGCGCTGACGGGTCTGCCGGCGCATGGAGAGTTGAGCCATGACCTGCTTGCTCAAAATGCGCAAGGCGTCTTGCTGATGGGGAGTGAGATCACGAGGCTGCACATCGAGGATGCACAGCGTCCCCAAGCGATCCCCCTCGGGTGTAACCAGCGGCACCCCCGCATAAAAACGAATATGGGCGTTGGCAAAACGACTGTCCAGAGAAGCATCCGACACAAGCCAAAGGTCGCTCTGCTGCTCGCAAAGCTGATGGAAAAACGTCACATGGAGCAGGCCTTCCACGGGCCACTCGCCCACCGTTGACCTGAACCACTCGCCCGCTCGGTCCTGGAGCGAGATGAAGGCAAGGGGAGATTCACAGATGTGAGCAGCCAGCGCGGTGAGATCCTTCAAAGCTGGATCGGTCGAGGGCTCAAACAACTCGTACGGCCTGGCGTTTGGGGTCATCGTCAGTGTTCCTAAGTCAGCGATCTTGTTTTCAACAATACGCCGGGTCACTCAAAATTTTCCGAACCATGCTCAGGCGACAAGTGGAAAATCCACTATCCTCAGTTTGAACGGAAATGCCTCAGGCGCTGAGTCGTTTGGCCTGTACCTGACCGGAAAGGGTGTCCACCTGATACTCGGTGCCCCAACCCATTTCCTGACGAGCTGTGTAATGAACGGTATTGCCGAACCGACTCACGTTGAATTGCTTGCTGCCAAAAGAGGTCGTCACTGCACCTTGAAGCTCACCATTGCCGGTGTCGTAGCGCCCGGTCACCCAGCCCCCTTCCGTTTTAACACCCTCTTTGGACTGGCTTGCTTGGGGTGATGTCAGGGCCGCCTGGATGTCCTGCAATTGCTCTTGAAGAGACTTGAATTCGACCGCGCCCTTCGCGTCGCTGAGGGTTTTGGGGTGCAGGTGGTTGAATTCTCGCTGGGCCGGCATAAACTCTTCCTCGGCCACTCGGTTTTTTGTCGGAATGACCATTCCGGTGGACTGGTCCATGCGAAATTCCGTCTGATAGTAGCTGTTGCCATCCATCAGGACGACCTGATTGGGATTATTTTGGTCTTGATGAAGTCCTACTGTGCTGACATTGACATAGCCGCCCCCGCTGCTATCCGAAAAGCGGGCTTCCATGTCCAGAATGCCGCCCTCTGACTCCCTCAGCACACCAGTCAGTGTGCCCTTGTCCGTTTTGACGCCGTCCATCACCAGACTGCGATCCAACCCGGTCGATTGAGTGTGCCCCTGATGCTCGTTAGCCCACAAGGCCGTTTTGGCGGTGTCGAGCTTGCGCTCCAACTGGCCCAAGGCGGCTACGCCCTCGGCATCGTTGAGCGTCTTGGGATGCAGGACGTTGAAAGGCTCAAGCTTCTTGAGTCCGTTATCGAGTTCTACCCGGGAGCGATTGGCCATCACTTCACCGGTCTCTTCGTTGACCTGGTAGTTCATCTGATTGCCAAAAAAGTCAGTCTCGCTCATGGTCAGCAGCTTGGGATTTTGCTCATCCCGATGCAAGGCGATCTGATGGGAAACGACCCCGGAAACATTTCCTCGCGTCTCAACGTGGTTGGTGACAACCTCCAGGTCTTCCGAACCGTTGACTCCTTCCCGGTGCACGCCGGTAACCGAACCTTCAGAAGTCTTAACGCCGGCCAGGACAGCGCTTTTGTCATCCGCCGTAGTGCGCACAAAAGCGTCAGACTGGTGATTGGAGAAAGTGTCCTTGGCGTCCTCGAGCTTCTTACGCAGTTCTGTGAAACGCTGGGCGATGTCAGTATTCCCGGGTTGAGGCTTCAGGAAGTTAAAAGAGGTGACATTCATGCTCATAGAAAGAGAAATTCGCCGCGGAAACAGGAGGCCCCTCCTGAGTGGCTCCAGCAGCCGATGTGGCGCCAGCCGTCCTGACCGTCAACGAACGACCCGGGCGAATTGCCAGGCAACTCACCCATGCGCTAAGTCGGCGGGCGCTCAGGCTTCAGCGGGCTCCTCCTGGCTTTCCAACTCTCCCTCGGCCACCAGACTTACGGTGACGCCTTCTCTGGCAAACAATTCCCCAACCAGGGTAGCCGAGTGGCAAATAAAGTCGTTGGCCAGTTGCAACTCGTCCAGGACATCGTCAAAATCCACATCGTCTCCGGCCATTTTTTCTCGAAACTCTTGGGTGGCGTCGTTAAAGCGCTGGATTCCGACCTGGAGTAGATAACCGATACGGTGAGGCAAGTCGTCCGGGTCGGCTTCCTGCTGGCCACGGATGGCTTCACTGGCCTGGGGCATGAAGCTGAGCAGGTCGGCCGTGCGTTTTTCAATTTCGGCCAACCACGTGTAGACGTCCTGCTCGGGACCGTCTTCCTCAAGATGGACCGCGAGCGCCTCTTCCAGGCCCTGGATGGCCGTGTTGGGATAGACTCTATCGGGCGGCTCGTAGTTTCGGCCATCCTCCAGGCTCAACAGACTGCTCGAATCGCTCTGCCCATAGTTACGCGGCAAGACCGCTCCACAGCTACCGCACTTGCTGGAGTTGGACGAATTTAATTTGCCACAGCGGATACAGATCATCAGCAGTCCTTTCCCAAACGAAGACGACGGGTCCTCCATGAGGCTCCCGCCGTCGAAATTGGCTGGCCCGGGTCAGCTAGTGTGCAGTTGGAGGGGCCCCTCCCTGAGGAGCTGCTTGACCTCCTCCGCCGGTCTGGAATGTTTTGATTTGCGATTGCATTTCGGCAAATTTTGCCGGATCACGCAGTGAAAAGGTATGTGCCTTGAAGGCTCCCGATACGGCGCCGGGCAGCATCTTGAGAGACATTCCCCGGTCGATCTTGAAAGACTTGTCGCCAAATTCGGCTTCACCAGTGACAACCTGCTTGCCCAGGGTGTAGGCGTTGGAAGCAGCCTGCTTGGTACCTCCCCAAAGGGCGCCGGCCCAGCCCTCGTGTTTCGGCATATTCATTCCGCCAGCCATTCCGCCCATGAGATATCCTCCGTGTTTGTTAAGTTGATATTGACAACTTGTAAACTATACCTTCGCGGGCGGGTTGAGACAAGCTCACGAGAGGGCTTTTTTGTTAGGAAACTTACATTTATAGATTCAGGTCAGGGCGCCTTGGGTAACGCATCCAGTTCGTCAAAGGAGTAGTCGAGCAGGGGGAAATCTTTCCAGCCCTTGTAGTCAAAGTGCCACCACTCGTGAGGCAGTACCTGAAATCCCTCGGCTTCCATGCAATGGCGCAGCAGATCCCGGTTGATGTGCGAGCGGGCGCTTCCCCCCTTATAATTGAATGCCGCCCGCGGGGAAAATTCATCGTAGGCAGAGGTCATCTCCAGCGGCTTTGAGGTTTTCAAATCGTACAGTGTCAAATCGACAGCGCCGCCGCGGTTATGCTTGGAACCCTTTTGGGGATTGGCCACAAAGCCGCGATCCTTGGGCGGAGTATCATCCCACATCTTTTTGGTGATGCGCCAGGGCCGATAGCCGTCAAAGACCAGCAGGGAAAGGTTGCGCGCCGCCAGTCGGCGCTGCACCCGCCCCAGCGCATGGGCCACCTCGCGCCGCACAAAAACGCGCGGCTGCGGATAGAGAACCTTCTTCATAAAGTTGTTGGCGGTGGCGTAGCGGACCTCCAGGTGAATGTCTGGAACCACCCTTTGCAACTCCACCAACTGAGCCGCACCGGCTGGATTTGCGGGGGGCTGAGCCCAGCCCCATCCCACCAATGCACAGCCAATAACCCCCAAAAGCTTGACAGAACCTCTCATCACCTCTACCCTCCAGACTGCTCCAGTTTGCCCCAAAGCGGGTCTGGAAGAAACCGAGAAAGGCCGTTTCCCGTGCTGGCAGACTTTTTTGAGATGGGCCAGGAGCCCTGCTATCGTCTCTTCGATGGTCTCACTTTGCCCTGGGAGCCTCTCCACCACCTGAAGAAATTTATCCGTCACCACCTCGAACGATACGGAACCCACGTGCCTTCCAATCTGCCCGAAGGGGTGATCATCCAGGGCGATGTGTATATCGAAGAGGGGGCCATCATTGAAGCCGGGGTCTTCATCGCCGGGCCCACCGTGATCCAGCGCGGTGCCGAACTCCGCTTCGGTGCCTATGTGCGCGGCGACGTTTGGGCTTCCGAAAAGTCGCTCATCGGCCACGACACCGAGGTCAAACATTCACTGCTGCTGCCTGGAGCCAAAGCCGCCCACTTCGCCTACGTTGGCGACTCTGTGCTGGGCCGCTCAGTCAACCTGGGAGCCGGCACCAAGTTGGCGAACGTGAAGATTGACATGGGCAAGAGCAGCGTAAAGGTTAAAGTCGAAGGCACCCTGCACGACAGTGGCCTACGCAAATTCGGGGCGATTTTGGGGGATGGCGTCAGTTTGGGTTGCAACAGCGTGACCAATCCGGGCACGCTGATCGGCAAACAATCCCTGGCTTACGCCCTATCCAGCCTGGCGGGCTACTACCCCGCTTACAGTTTGATCAAAAACAAGCAGAATCAAATGGTGGTGCGCAGGCACCTTCCACAGTAAGGACCCCCATGTCAGAGCACCTCCGCAATATTGCCATCATCGCCCACATCGATCATGGCAAAACCACCCTGGTCGACGCCTTGCTGCGTCAATCCGGCGTCTTTCGCCAGAACCAGGAGATGACCGAGCGCGTGATGGACTCCAACGACTTAGAGCGCGAACGCGGCATCACCATTCTTTCCAAGAACACCTCGATTCAGTTTGGCGAACATACCGTCAATATCGTGGACACGCCGGGCCACGCCGACTTCTCGGGCGAGGTAGAGCGAATTCTGGACATGGTAGATGGGGCCTTACTGCTGGTCGACGCCGCTGAAGGTCCTATGGCCCAGACCCGTTTCGTGGTGCAAAAAGCCCTTCACTATGGACTGGTCCCCATTCTGGTCATCAACAAGATCGACCGCCCTGACGCCCGCGCCGAGCAGGTGGTAGACGAAGTGCTGGAACTCTTTATCGAACTGGGGGCCAACGACCAACAGATCGACTTCCCCATCGTCTATGCCTCGGCCCGGTCCGGTGTGGCTGGATATAAGCTTGGGGACGAGATGACCAACATGCAGCCCATGTTCGAAACCGTGGTCAAGCACGTTCCGGCTCCCAAAGGCGACAAAGATGCCCCCCTGCAACTGATGGTTACCAGCCTCGACTACGACGACTACATCGGCCGACTGGCCATTGGCCGTATCAAACAAGGCACTCTGAAAAGCGGCCAGCAAATCGCCTTTGGCGCGCAAATCGACCAGCTCAAAACGGCTCGAGTCAGTCACCTTTTCCGCTTCCAGGGACTGAAGCGCGCCCAGTCGGAGCTGGCCTCGGTAGGCGACATCGTGTGCCTGGCCGGCCTGACCCAGATCAGCATGGGCGATACCATCACCGATAAAGAAAATCCTCAAATGTTGGCTGGCCTGACCATCGACGAGCCCACTCTGGCCATGACCTTCCAGGTTTCAGACAGCCCTATGGCCGGCAAAGAGGGCAAATACGTCACTTCTCGCCAGTTGGGCGACCGCCTGCGCAAAGAAGGCGAACGCAACCCCTCGATGCGACTGACCCCGGGCGAAACCACCGATAGCTTTGAAGTGTGCGGCCGCGGCGAACTGCACCTTTCCATTTTACTCGAGACCATGCGCCGCGAAGGCTACGAACTGGCCGTCTCGTCTCCGCGTGTTTTGATGCACAAGGTGGAGGGCGAATGGCACGAACCCATGGAGCACCTCACCCTGGACATCCCGGAAGACTGCATGGGCGCCGTCATGGAGCGATTGGGGGAACGCCGCTCCGAAATGCGCGACATGTCGGGCAGCGGTACCGGTCGCCTGCGTCTGGAATTCCTGATTCCCATGCGCGGCCTGATCGGCTTCCGCTCGGAGCTGCTCACCTTAACGCGCGGCTACGGAATTATGAGCCACCTTTCGGCCGGATACGGCCCCCACAAGGGCGACATCGCCCCCCGTAACCGCGGGGTGCTGGTGGCCTCCGAAGCCGGCCCGGCCACCGGCTACGCCCTGCTCAACCTGCAAGACCGCGGTACCTTTTTCATCGAACCCGGTGAAGAGGTCTACATGGGCCAGTTGGTGGGCGAAAACTGCCGCCCCGGCGACCTGGAAGTCAACGTGTGCAAGAAAAAGCACGTCACCAACATCCGCTCCTCCAATGCCGAAGAGGTGGAAAAGCTCAACGTGGCCCGCCGAATGACTCTGGAACAGGCCCTGGAATACATCGCCGACGACGAACTGGTGGAGATCACTCCTACTCAAGTGCGCCTGCGCAAAGCCCTGCTCTGCCCCCACGAGCGCAACCGCGCTCGCAAGCAAAAGGACAAAGAGACCGCCCCCAGCCGCTAAGGATCCGTGAACGGGTTGAGCACTGTGACACCACAGTCATAGAAATCCTTGGCGTTGCGCGTTACCAGAATGCGACCGCTGACCAATGCCGTGGCTGCAATCAACATATCGGCCTGGGTGACGGGGCGCCCCGCCCGTTCTCGGCCGGCCCGCAACCGACCGGCCAACTGGGCAATTCTGTCATCCACAGCTACAACCAGCGGTGGTATGGCCAACAATTTGTAGAACCACTGTCGCAGCCTGGCACTTTGCTCGACGGGAATTCGCTCCACGCCGTAGGTCAATTCTTCCAGGGTAATCGCACTCAGAGCCAAGGTTCGTTGTGTCGAGAACCAGTTGACCACAGCCGCATTAGCGTGCCTCTTGGATAGCTCTGAAATCACGTTGGTATCGACCAGATACACGATCAGGCCTGCAGCCCGGGGAAGGCCCGATCCCGTCGAGTAGGGCAAACCAATTCTGGTCCCGACTCCGTTCGCAACTGCTCACTATCGCTCAGAAAATCAGCCAACCTTTGGACGGGCTCCGATCGCTCCCGGCTTTCCCGCAAGGCCAGATACTCGTGAATGGAGAGCACTACGGCAACTTCCTGGCCCCGATTCTCGATCACCTGGGGTTGCTGCTGAGCGTCCCGTAAGACTTGGGAAAAATGAGCTTTGGCGTGAGCGGCTTTCCAGTGATGACTCTTCATCTAGTCATAATGACTACGATAGATGACCAAGTCAATCCTCAAGCAGCGCGGCGCTGAGGCAGAGGCAGTCCGGCTTTCTCTTCGGGGGCGCCAGAGGCCGGGAAGAGGAAGCGCAGGGCGTGAATGAGGCGGTGGCCCCAGGCACCCTCCGTGTGGCTGTGATGATCGCCCACCACGTGGCAGAGGTCGCGACCCATTTCGTAGCCCAATTTCTGCTCCAGGTCATGGCGCAAGGCCACGGTGTGGTGGATACAGTCGTTGTAAGGACCGGCATTGCCCGAGTCCACATAAATTTTGAGGGGGCGGCGAGCCTGGCCCAGCATCCGGTGCTGGAACTTCTTGAGCCACCAGGAGCCCGACAGCGAAGCCACTTTACCAAACTTGTGAAAGTGATCCCAGGCTATGCTCAGGGCGGCCACGCCACCCAGGCTGCTGCCCACCAGTGCATTGTCCTGAGGACCCTGACGGGTGCGGAAGAGGCGATCCACGTGGGGCTTCAACTCCTGGCTCAGGAAACGAGCATAACGGTCGTTGGCGCCACCATCTTCGCTGGGCACGTAGTCGTCGAAGCGGCCAGCACCGTGGTCAACGGCCACCACGATGACTTCTTCCACTTCGCCACGACGGATGCCACGGTCCAGCGCGTTGTGGGCGTTCCAACTGCCAAAGGAGCCGGAATCAAAGATGTTCTGCCCGTCTTGCAGATAGAGAACGGGGTAGCTGCGCTGCAAGTGCTGACGATAGCCACGCGGCAGGTAGACGCGAAAGGTGCGCCACTGCTGCAAACTCTGGCTGAAGATACGGGCCGGCTGGCCCGGGGCGTAAGCGCGTCGGGGCGCTTCGACTTTGGCGGCCGGGCGATAGGTGAAAATTTCTCCATCTTGCAGGAAGGCGAGGCCGGTACGGCTCTCATACCAGCGATTGGCCGGGTCACGCTGGGCCCCGTCGGTGATATAGAACTCCACGATTTCCTTGGCGTCCACGGCCAGGTCTACCATCCACAGGCGCTCCTGGGCGTTGCGGCCGGCCCCTTCCTGCACCATTGCGCAGTGCTGAAAGGTGTGCTCGCCCCTACGTCGCCAGTGCAGGGTGGGCTGCTGAAATCCTGAGTGGTAGTATACTCGCTTCATCGTGGTTAAGCTTACCCATTGAGCCTGAAAAGAACATGAATCGAACAGCAGACCGACTCAGTGGCCCCTCTGGCGCCGCAGTCGACGCAGCTCGAACGGCGTAGTGTGGGCGAAAACCAGACTGGGAGGGCGTGGGCGAGGCCGGGCACTGGCCCCCTGCCTGGGGCCATCATCGCCACCTCGCAAGCGAATCTTGACCTCAGTGATCCATTCGCCCACCTGCGGGTAGGCCGGGTCAATGGCGTACAATCGCTGAAGCGACGTGAGAGTCGCCAACAGGTGACCGTGGACATAAAGAACACAGGCCTTGTTGAAATACAGTTCGCGATATTCAAAGAGGTTGGCGTGGTTCAACCTTTTCAGTCCCTGCTCAAAGTGACGCAGGGCAGGTTCGAGCTCTCCCTGGCGATAGTGGCAAAGGCCAGCCATACTGTGGGACCAAATGGCCCAATCCTCCGTCGATAGCAGTTTGCGAAACTCGGCAGCAGCCTCCCGATAGCGCAGTCGAAAGTAGAGCAGATAAGCATACCCGAAGCGCAAGGTAGGAGCGTGACTGTCCGCCAGGGCTTGAAGAGTGGCCGGGAAATCCCCGATCAGGGGAGCAGCCACGTCTGGTCTGCCAGCCTCCAGCGCCAACCGCGCCAAGCGACCCTGCACATCCACACGATCAGGCTGTAGCGTGTGTAGTTGATAGAGCTTCTCGACGGCAGCGTGCTTGAAACCGAGCCGGGTCAGGTAGTCAGCCAGCGCTTCCAGGAGACCAACCTGAGGGCCGTGCTCTTTTAGCCCGGCGGCGCAGATCTCGGCGCCCCTGGCCAACTGGCCCCGCTCCGCACAAAAGCGCGCCTGCGCCAACAGCTCGTCCATCCCCGTCCCCATCCTTACAGATTCTCTAACTTTGCCGGGCGACCTACCCACTTAGAGACTCTGGGCCAACTGAACCAGCAGCTCTTCCTCCGCTTTCTTAAAGGGCAGGGCCCCTCCCACGTATCCCTGTAAAAGAAGAGCAAAGCGGTAGCGCTTGCCACTGGCCCCTGGAAACTCGCCCACCAGGCCGCTGACTCCACTCATGGTTCCTGTCTTGGCGCGCATTTCGCCTTGCAACGCTGTAGCCTGAAAGCGCTTGCGTAGGGTCCCTTCCACACCGGCCACCGGCAGCAGGCTGATGACCTGTGGTTGAGACTGCAGCAACTGCAACAGCTGGCGGGCTGTGACCAGGTTGTAGCGGGACAGGCCACATCCATCCACCACCCGCTGGGTGGCTCCCTCCCAGCACTTCGGCCTGGTCTTGCCAAAGCGTCGATAGAGGCATTCCAACACCAGATTGTCGCTGTCGGCCAGTCCCTGAGCCAAAATCAACTCGACCGGGCGCGAACGATGGCTGACTTCCAGGCCGGGAGCACTATGAAGGACTGGCTCCACCACTTCGACTTGCACACCCCTGCGCCGCAGTACCTCGCTCAACAGTCGGGCCGCCGCCAATTCGGGCCGAAGCATGGGCACGGTGACCGCCTCCTCGACGCCGAAAGGCAGCTTGCCAGCCATCACCCAATTTTCCCAACCGGGCAGTACCAACATCTCAAACTCGCCGGCACGGGGAAGGAAATTCAACCCACCCGGAGGGGCCCAGGGGGGTCCTGAGACTTGCAACTGCTGACCGGCCAACAACTTCATCGGCACCAGTCCGTGATCAAACACCAGGCTGCTGATGGGAGGTGCGAAGCTGGAAGAGAGGTCATCCCAAGACCATCCAGGCGGATAGGGCTCGCTGTCCGGGGGAGTCACCTCCAACTGAACCTTGCCCTGCAGCTTGGGAACCAGCTGGAGGGTGAGATCCTCCAGATCTCCGGAGGTCAGCTCGGGGTCGTAATCGCCAATACAACGCAAGCGCTGGCCAGAAAGCTGCAGCCGGGTGGTCAGTTGCTGGCCCTGGCCCCCTTTTTGTAAAATGCCGACTGCCGTCGCCACTTTGAGGGTACTGGCGGGCAACAGCAGTTGCTCGGCATCCCATTCAACCACCACCTGACCCGACTCATCGGTGAGGACAAAGGCCGAACGCATCCCCAGTCCACCCGGCAGGCGGGGCAAACCTGCCCTCCAATTTTGGGCAATGTTCGCAGCGGGGGGGGGCTCGGCCCTGACAGGGGCCACCAGCAACCCCACCAGAAACATGCCACTCGCGATAAGCCTCGGGAAGTTCATAAACCCCTCCGCTTCGTCTCGCAATTGAAGTTCCTTCCGAACACACCGTCGACCGCAGGCCCCCCGGATTGAAACATTTTCCAGACGATCAGCCCGCCGAAGGGAACTTCCTATTGGAAGTTCTTCAACCTTATCAAGGCACGCGAAGGACAGGACTCCCCAGCGCCCTTGGATCACCTCGACCCCTCCGCCAATCGCTAGAATCGTTGCCACTAAAGGCTTTGAACCGCGATGGAAAAAAATTCTGAAAACGCACCCAATAGAAACAGACTCCTGCCGAAAAACATGCTAAAATAGAAAAAAAGTCGGAAGCCTGGAAGGGATTCTACGAAAAAAAAGAATCTTATTCACAGGAACAAAGCTCCAGGTTGATCCCTAGGCGAACATCTGTTTGAAAAATTCACCTAGCGGGAGGGAATGAATGTTGTTCCAAGAACCGTTGGAATTCATTCGAGCAATTACAGACAGATATGCTTGGCAACGCTCTCAAGAGGAGGTCCAGTAAAGTTATGAGGAACCAGGCCTGGGCAAACTACGTGCGCGACCGCCGTAAGGCTCGCCAGTTAACCCGCCGCAAACTCGCCGAGTTGGCGAACATCGATCCGAGCTACGTGACTCTGATCGAGCGTGACGGATACGTACCACGTAAAGACAAAGTGTTGGAAATCGCGCGAGCTATTCAAGCTGACGTCGACCACACGCTGTTGGTAGCAGGGTACGCACCTGAACGGATTCCGGTGCGCGATTTACTCGAACGCATCGAAAATTTCAAGGCTGACAAGTGCTTAGAAAAAGAGCTACGCACTGCCATCCGAGAATTGTTCAATTTGACCGCTGGAGAACAGCGCAAAGTTGCGGAGATGCTTAACGCCTACGTTAAGACGATCCGCGACCAGAAGCCCAAAGTCCGCCGAGCAAAGCGTACCGTAGGTAGCCAAGCTTAACCTTAAGGCCTAGGTCAAAAGCCCGCGGCGGCGGGCTTTTTTCATTTGTGTCCGCCTCCGTCATAGGCATAGGTACTGATCCAGTAGTCGCAAATCAAGGGATATATCTGCTGCGCCACATAGGAATGACCCAAAAGGTTGAGTTCCATCTTCTCCAGAGCACCATGGCTGCCGCACCAGCGGGCCAAAACCCGGTAGAGCGGGCCCACCGTCCAAAGCATCAGCATTCCCGGAAAGAGGCTATGGCACAGCAGGTGTTGCTTGCGAAACCAGAGGCTGCGACGGTACCTTTCCAGGTCGGCTTCATCGTCGAGCGGGGTACGAGCCCAGCCCAAAATCTCCTGGCCCGAACCTCTGTAGCCAAATTCTGGAAGTTCCAAAGGTCCGGACTCCAACAAGGCCTGGTCGACCGCCTGCCAGAGTTGACTCTGGTGTTGGGCCAGGCACGGCTTCAAGAGCGCTCCCAACACCCAACCCAGGCTGTTATCCTGGCCTAGCCGGACACCCTGGTGGGTGTCCCACCAGTCGGCGGGAGTACCGCCCACACCGGCCAGTCGACCGGCCAGCATCGTGCGAATGGCCCGGCGCAAAGCACTATCCCAACCCCACTCAACAAAAGCCGGCTCAAAACGTGCCTCGAATCGTTGAATGTCGGGCCAATCAGAACCGGATGTCAACCTCTTGATGGTGGCGCCCCTCCTCAGCAAATCCTCAACGGCCTCGCGCTGATCCTCCAGAGGAAGACCCGACTTCTGAAGGACAGCACTGCAAGTGTAGGAGGCGCTTACCCGTAGGCCATCGGCGGTCTCGGTCAACAGGATGGGGTATTGCTGGCACTGGACGGGCTTGCTGGCATATCCGAACTGGCTATGAATCGAGCACAGTCGGTCTTGCAGAAAGGCGCATCCAGCGGCATCCCTGGCTAGCCTGCAACGCCCATCCTCCTCGATCAGGTGTTCTTCCTGTAATGTCCGCAAGGCGCCCGACGCTGTCGAGGGCTCCGTCCAAATATTCCAGTCTCGCTGACAACTCTTGCCGCACTGAATGCACCGGTAGCGAATCTCGGGATCAAACTTCACGGCATTCGTCTAGTCCAACTCGGCGGCAGCGGCCCGATCCAGGAAGAAAGTGGTCCCCTCTCGCCCACGCACAGCGGCGGCCGGATGCTCTTCCAAACGCAACACCTGGCGCAGGGCCGGGGCCTTGCCCGCCCCGGTGATCAAAAAGAGTACCTGGCGAGACAAATTCAAGTAAGGATAGGTCATCGTCAACCGATGGGAATGGAATTTTTCAACCCAGTTGGCCACCGCCCAACGCTGCTGCTCATGCAGCGCAGCCGTACCGGGGAAGAGCGAAGCGGTGTGACCATCGTCGCCCATGCCCAGCAGGCAGAGGTCTACCCCGTGAGGGCGCTGACGCAATCTTTCTTCGTAGTGATTGGCGCTATCTTCGGCACTGGCCTCAATCGACCAGGGCACGATGCCGCCCAATCCGGAAACCCTATCCAGCCAGGCCTCCTTGACCATCCGATAGTTACTGTCGGCATGATCGTGGGGCACGAAGCGCTCGTCTCCCCACACCAGATGCAGGCGACCCCAATTCAACTTCTGATCGGCCATCTTGCGGTACAGTTCTTTGGGCGTGGTGCCGCCGGCCAGGCTAACCCAAAAATCCCCCTGGGAGCGAGCCAGCAGGTCCACCCAAAAGTCCAGCGCGGCCTGAGCCACCTCGGCCCCCGTCTCAAAAATTTCAATGCGCGGTTGACTCAAACTACCTCCACCTGCAGGCACATCGCCAGCAATGTCTCCAAGGCTTTCTCGAAAAGGGTATCCCGCCGGTCCGTCTCCAATTCCTGACCCATCAGAGCCAGGTTGTTCAGTCGCTCCAGATGCAGTCGGTGCCCGCCCGCACCACCACAAGCGGGGCCGGTCGCGCCCAGAACCAGAGTGGAACTGTCGTTGGAATCCCGCTCCACGGAGAGCCGAAACGACTGCCCATTGGAGTGACCCCGAAAGGTCACCCGCACCGGGCGGCCCAACAACTCAGGGTCGTCGCTGCTGCGGGTGTAGAAGCGCACCGGAAAATGGTTCAGGCGGGCTTCAAAACCTCCCGGCACCGGCGCCAGGGGTTGGGTCAGTTGCCAAGCCAATTGCTGGCTGAGCCAGGCGGCCAGATACAGAACAGAAAGGTGGGGCACCGTATCGCCCGGCAGAGACCATCCTTCCAGTTCGACGCAATCCACGTGGGCCAGCAGTTTACGCCGGTCGGGCCGGTCGAAAAGACCGGCGATCCAGTCCCGCCACACGCACAGTCGGGCCCAACTGACGTCGGTAAAGGCCTGGCTGGCCAGGTAGGGGTCACGGATCAACGCCCACAGGGGGCGCAACGGCCGTACCCCCTCCTCGATGCCGCTGTTGACCACCAGCCGTGTGCAATTTTCGACCAGAGCCAAAAACCAACTCTCCTCGTAGGGGGGATTACCCCGCCAGATCGTGACCAGAGGCATCCCGTCCTGCCAGAGGGGAGCCACCATGCTGGGCAGTGGGGCCCCACTGGCAGGGAAATGCAGACCGATCAGTTGTCCCGCCATCTGATGGCGGCGCGTATAGACGCAGAAAAAGCCCACCACCGGTCCGGTGTGCTCCGCGTCCAGCACCACTACCACCGCCCGCCCGGGGTACTGTTGCAGCAATTCATCCATATCTGTGGCCAGGCCCCGAGCCTCTTTGGGCGAGGAACAAACGATAAGCAAATTGTGGCAACAGAGTCGCACCGCGTGGTCCTCGGGGTGCTCCTTTTGAAAGTCCTTAAAAACCCGGGAAAGAGTGGCCGGTATCTTATACGGATCCAGGTCGACCGATTCTTTGAGAAACAGGAGGCCGCGAACCTCTGCTGAGGTCACAATTTCCTCCAGTAGCGACCCTCGTCTTCCATCCAGGTCTCGGCCAATCGTGGTCCCTCCCGCCCGGCTTCGTAAGTGGGAATCGGCTCTTTATCGGCAGCCCAGGCGTCCAAAATGGGCTGGGTTGAATGCCAGGCCAGCTCGACTGCATCGCCTCGGTTATAGAGAGTGGGGTCGCCAATCATACAGTCGTGCAGCAGGCGCGCGTAAGCAGGCGGCGAGGGGCGCGCAAAGGAGGTACCGTAGTCAAAATCCATATTGACCCAGCGTAGGCGCCGAGTCATACCGGGTATCTTGGTACCAAAACGCAGCGATATGCCTTCATCGGGCCCAATGCGCAGGACCAAGAAATTGGGCTCCAGCTTCTCCCCCACATTGGCGGCAAACAGCATCAATGGGGCCGGCTTAAAGACGATGGCAATCTCGGTCACCTTGCGGGCCAACCTCTTGCCTGTGCGCAGATAGAATGGAACGCCTTCCCAGCGCCAGTTGTCCACCCAAAAACGCGCGGCTGCGTAGGTTTCGGTACGCGAATCCGGAGTCACGTTCTTCTCCTGAAGGTAGCCCGGAACTGGCTTTCCGTCGATGAAGCCCGGACCGTATTGGGCACGAATGACATTGGCAGACACCTGATCCGGTTTATACACGCGCAATGCCTTAAAAACTTTGACCTTCTCATCGCGAACCGAATCGTCCAGACTGCTGGCCGGAGGCTCCATGGCCACCAGCGCCAGCAACTGGAGCAGATGGTTTTGGACCATATCTTTAAAGGCGCCAAAGTGGTCGTAGTAGCCGGCCCGATCCTCCACGCCCAGGGCTTCGGCGGCCGTAATCTGAATGTGGTCGATGTAGCGACGATTCCAGACCGGCTCAAAGATGCAGTTGGCAAATCGAAAGGCCAGGATATTCTGCACCGTCTCCTTGCCCAGATAGTGATCGATGCGGTAGACCTTGCTTTCCGGCACCAGCCTGAGAATGTCTTTGTTAAGCTTGGTGGCTGACGCCAAGTCCACCCCGAAAGGCTTCTCGAGAATGATGCGCACCCAATTCTCCTCTGGGTCCGCATAGGCAGGAGGGTCGAGCAGGCCTTCGGCGCTGAGGTGGCTCAAAATCATGGGAAAATCGTCGGGAGCGACGGCCAGGTAAAAGAGACGATTGCCCTGGGTTCCCCGGTTGTGGTCGATCTCTTCCAGCTTAACTTTGAGTCGGGCAAAGGTTTCGGCTTCATGGTGATTGCCACTCATATAGAAGATACCGCGCGAGAAACTCTCCCAATTGGTGGCATTGCCCGACTCGGGGTTTACTTTGCTGCGGAAATCGCCGTCACTGTAAGGTCGCCGCGAGATTCCCAGCACCGACAGTTCGGGAGGCACCAGTCGCTGCTCCGACAGCGAAAAGAGCGAAGGGATGAGCATGCGTTCGGTGAGATCTCCGGAGGCTCCAAAGATCACAATGGTGCATGGTGCAGCCGTGCGCGCGCTGCTCAAGCCTTCTCGCAAGGGGTTGGTCTCTAAAGAAACGCTGCTCATACAGAGAGGGTTTGCACCGAGCGCTCTATCGTCTGCACCAGATCCTTGTAGGAATCCGCAAACTTCTGCACTCCCTCGACCTCAAGGGTGTTCATGGTCACATCGGAGAGGTCGATGCCAACCTGCTTGAGCACCTTCAACGTCTCTTCGGCCGCCTGCAGGTGGGCATCGCTGAGAGTACAGGCCGTTTTTCCGTGATCCATCACGGCGGTCAAAGTGGCCTCTGGCATGGTGTTTACGCAATGAGGCCCCACCAATTCGTCCACATACAGGGTGTCCGGGTAAGCTGGATTCTTGACCCCTGTGCTGGCCCACAAGGGCCGCATGACTTGGGCCCCTTTGGCCGCCAGAGCCTGCCAGCGGTCCGAGGCCAGGCGGCGCTTAAACTGGGCGTAGGCTACCCGAGCATTGGCAACGGCCACTTGACCCAACAAGGCTTTGTTCTGATCCTCGCTGGGCGTCAGCTTCGCCAGCCTCTTCTCCACTTCGGTGTCCACCCGGCTCACAAAGAAACTGGCCACGGTAGCGATGTTGTCAATGGGCTGACCCGCGGCCAGACGAGCCTCCAGCGCCTCCATGTGCGCGGTCATCACGTGATCGTAGCGCTCCACGGAAAAGAGCAAGGTTACGTTGACGTTAAAGCCCGCCTTCACCAACGCTTTCAGGGCCGGAATCCCTTCGCGCGTGGCGGGCACCTTCAACATCAGATTGGGCCTCTTTACCTCGGGCCAAAGGGCCAGCCCCTGGTCTATACTCCCCTGCGTATCCCGAGCCTTGGTCGGATCCAGTTCCAGGCTGACATAGCCATCCAGGCCCTTGGAAGCCTGATAAACTGGCAAAAACTTGTCGCAGGCCGCCTGCACATCGGCGACCATCAACTCCCAACAGATCTGCTCGGCCTTCAGGCCCCTCTGTGCCAGCTTGCGGATATCGTCGTCGTAGGTTTTGCTGCCCCGAATCGCGCCCTGGAAAATGGTGGGGTTGGAAGTCTGGCCTCGCATCCCCTGATCCACCCACTGCTGCAAAAATCCGCTCTGAAGCATATCGCGGCTCAAAGAATCTAACCAGACGGACACGCCTTGTTCGAGAAGCTGCTTTACCATGAAAAATTCCTCCTACTGCCTTAAGCCAAAACGGACTTGGCAACGGCCACAACATTTTCGGCCGTGAAGCCATACTTTTGCATATTGGTTTCCCAGGGAGCCGAGGCGCCAAATTTATCCACGCAAACGGTGGCGCCATTCTCCCCTATCCAGCGCTCCCAACCAAAGGAGCAGCCCGCTTCCACAGCCACTTTGGCGGCCACCCCCTTCGGCAATACTTGCTGGCGGTATTCCTTGGACTGCTGCTCAAACAACTCCCAGCAGGGCATGCTGACCACCCGCGTGGGCACACCTTCGGCTTGCAGCAATTCGCGCGCCTTGACGCAGTGCTGCAATTCCGTGCCGGTCCCGATGAGAATGCATCGAGGCGCCCCTCCGTCGGCCTCGGCCAAAATGTAGGCGCCCTTGTGAACCCCTTCAGCCGAAGCGAATAGGCCGCGGTCGAAGGTGGGCACGCCCTGGCGACTGAGCACCAGAGCCACCGGGGACTTGGTCGACTGCAGCGCCACCTTCCAACTTTCCAATACCTCGTTGGCATCTCCCGGACGCATCACCCACAAATTGGGCATGGCGCGCAAACTGGCCAGATGCTCCACCGCCTGATGGGTGGGGCCATCCTCGCCCAGACCGATGCTGTCGTGGGTCCAGACATAGATGGCCGGCAGCCCGATCAGAGCCGCCAATCTGACGGCCGGTCGCATATAGTCGCTGAACACAAAAAAAGTGGCGCAGAATGCTCGCACTCCGCCGTGCAGCAGCATACCGTTGACGATAGAGCCCATGCCATGTTCGCGAATGCCAAAGTGGAAGTTGCGGCCACCCGGATGCTCGAAATTGTGAGAATCCAGTCCGTCCATCCAGGTCATTGTGGAGGGAGCCAGGTCAGCTGAACCGCCCAGCAAGTTGGCGATACGGTTGCAAACCTGGTTGATCACTTTACCAGAGGAGACGCGAGTGGCCATTCCCTTGCCCGGCTCGAAGACTTTCAGGTCGGCATCCCAGCCCTCGGGTAGGTGGCCGCTGTGAAACTGTTGGAACTGAACCGCCAGTTCGGGGAACTGTTTGGCGTAAGCCTCAAAGGCCTGATTCCAGGCCGCTTCGGCCTGGGCCCCACGCTGCTTGATCTGAGTGCGCAATTCGTCTAGTTCTGGGGCCACGTAAAATTTCTCTGCGGGTGGCAGGCCAAGGACAGCCTTCGTCGCCTGAATCTCCGTATCGCCCAGGGGGGCCCCGTGGGCTTGGTGCGTATCGACGGCATGGGGGGCTGGAAAGGCGATGTGCGTGCGCACTGCAATCAACGAGGGACGCGGGTCCGCCTTGGCAGCCTCCAGCGCCCTTTGCACAGCCTCAAGATCGTTGGGGCTGTCCAGACGCTGCACATGCCAGCCGTAAGCTCGGTAACGAGCATCGACATCCTCGGTGAAGGCCAGATGAGTATCCCCTTCGATGGTGATTTTGTTGTCGTCGTAGAGGCAAATCAGCTTGCCTACTTTGAGCTGTCCAGCCAAAGAACCGGACTCGGAAGAGACACCTTCCATGAGATCGCCATCGGAACAGATAACGTAAGTATGATGGTCCACGATCTCGTGACCGGGCCGGTTGAAATGACTGGCCAGCCAGCGCTCGGCAATGGCCATACCCACAGCGTTGGAGATGCCCTGACCGAGCGGACCCGTGGTGGTCTCGACTCCGGGCGTCACCCAATTCTCGGGATGCCCGGGCGTCTTACTGTGCCATTGCCGAAAGGCTCGCAGGTCATCCAGGCTGAGGTCGTAGCCGCACAGATGCAACAGGCTGTATTGCAGGATACAGGCGTGCCCGCATGAGAGCACAAAGCGGTCGCGGTTAGGCCACTTGGGATTGGCGGGATTGTGCTGCATGGCGCGACCGTACAGCGACCAACCTAACGGGGCCAGGGCCATCGCCGTGCCAGGATGACCGCTGTTGGCCTGTTGGGGGCCATCCATAGCCAATCCGCGAATGACCTTCACGCAGAGTTCTTCGAGTGCTGTAGAGGGAGTTGTTGTAGCCACGACGGCCTCCTTTCGGGGTGCTGCAGGGTTTCACGGCCAGGGCTGCGGTTCCTTTCGCAGCCAACACTCAGAGTCCAAGACGCTGCAGGGCCACCCGATATTCAAAGTTGTTCTTGTCTCCATGATCGGCCAACCATTGATAGCGAAGATGGGCTTCCTGACCCTTGCCTTTGGCCTCCAGCAACAAACCAGCAAAAAGCTTCAAATTCATGAGTTGAGCCGGGGCACAGGCGGGCTCCAACGCCGCCTCGGTGGTTTCGCCATTGACCATCTGCAGCAAGGGAAAGGGCCAACAGCGAGGGCTCTCGTGGAGGGCGCGCTTTAGCACGGCACGACTGACCTCCAGGCGCTTCTCGTCCTTCTCGGCGATAGCCGAAATCACCAACATGGCCACAGCATACACCGAATCACTCGAACCACACCCGGCCGCCTCCAGGAAGCGATTGGCCTGGCGAAAATTTTCCGCGTGGTCGCCTTGGGCCAGGGAGACCCACATGAAGGTGATGTCAGGTATGGCGCCGGTATTCTTGGCGGCCTCCTCTAAAGCGCTGCGAAAATCCCCTTTGAGAAAAAAGATGCGCGTCGCTGGCTCATCATGAAAACGCGCCAGGGCCAATGCCTCATCGTAACGCCCCAATCCGTTATAACATGAAATGGCCCCCGTCGGTTTGTCGGTCTGACTTTTGAGCAAGGTGTCCAGCGCCTCTTCATGGCGGTGCATCAAGCGCAAGGCCAGACTGCGGCAACTTCCCACCTGGGCGGCATCGCTGCGCCTGGAGGCCTCTTCCAGGGCTTCAGGATATCGAGACTCCTGATCGGTCCAGCACAGCCATTGAAAACGTGCCCAGCTTCCCTTGGGTGGCTCGATAGCTCCGTCCACTATTTCGCCCTTTTCCAGATCAAAGGAGGGAGAATTGGGGGATCCATGAGTGGCCCCCTTACAAAACAGCCAGGCCTGCTTGTTATCGTCGCTGGACAAGAATCCGTAGGCCTCATCCGACAGTGGACAACTGGGTAGGTCCTCGATGTCCTCTGCCTGAAACGGAAACTCTTCCTTGCCCTTCTGTCGTTGCAGCAACTTTTGCCCAAAGCTGCGCAGCAAGTTTTTGCAGGCAGTGGCACCCGGTCCTTGGGCGGGTGTCAGTTCTCCGCAAAACGGTCGTGGCTTGGAAAAGTAATAGCGAGCAACCGCTCCCAGCCCCACAAAGACAAAGAGGATGACGGCCACCAGGGCAGCCACCACAACGGCCGAATAGCTCGCAGAGCGCGAGTCGGTTGGACTGGATGCCAGCTCGGGCGGCTGCGAAGATGGAGCCTTTGTGGCCGACATCCGAACCGTGGCCGACCCGGTCTGCTCGGCCCGCACCTTAGCCACCAATTCGGCGGAACACGACTGACTCAACCCTTCCCAAGTCTGCGCGATTATCTGATCACCGGGACAGACTTGAACGGCCAGGTAAGCCGCCCGCAGAGCGGACAGTTGGCCACCTTCACGAGCGGCCTCACCGGCCAGTTGATGGAGAATGCGGGCCGCCTGCTGGCGCTGCATATCCTCGTGGCAGGCGCGCTCGATGCGCCGGGCGGTATCATCGAAGGCCGGCCAATTGCGCAGCCGCATGCGGATGCGCGCCCCCATCTCGAGTGCGTCCAGGTCGTGATAGTCGAGTTGACCGTCGGCCCGAACCGCCTGTTCGATACAACGCAAAGCCGCCAAATCTTCTCTGCGCAACCAGTGAATCTGGGCCATGGCAAAGGGGATATCCCCGTTGCGCGCATCCAATTCTTCAGCGCGCTGAAACAGGCGATAGGCCTCATCAAGCAGCTTTGAGTCAGGGGGTTGGCTGGCCTGCGCCAACTCAACACGCGCGCGGCCGGCGTAGAGCGGAGCGGCCACACCGGCCAGGGTATCCGCACAGAGGGGATCTAACTCGGCCGCGCATTGGACCATCTGGCCGGCCCGAAACAAACACAAACCAAGCAGTAAATGAGGCCCGGCGGCCTGAGGGCCCAGGGCCACTGCCTTGCGGGCCACGGCCACGGCCTGTTCAGTTTGGCCGCGCTGGGCCGCCGCCCAGGCCTCGTCGAGCAGTGCCTTGACCTCTTTACCGCAGCCCTTCAAGGCATTTTGTAAAACCTCGTAGAGAGGCACTTGCATCCGGTCGGGTTCGACACCATGGCAAGTCACCCTCTGGAAGCGCCCAGGGGAGCAAAGGCAAGGGTGCTTGAGGAGGGATTGGACAGAGGGGATTTCGAATCCCAAAATCACAAGCTTTCTGAGGGAGAACCTTCCAGTGAAATATAACTCAACCTCGTCCCAAACTGCCATGGACCTTGAACACCACTACGGCTCGCACAACTACCATCCCCTGCCAGTGGTATTGAGCCGGGGCGAAGGCATTTACATGTGGAGTCCGGAGGGAGAGCGTTATATTGACTTTTTGTCAGCCTATTCTGCGGTCAATCAGGGCCACTGCCACCCCCGTATCATCAAGGCCCTGGTCGATCAAGCCCAGCGGCTCACGCTGACCTCGCGAGCCTTTCACAGCGACATTTTGGGCGAATACTGCAAATATGTCACCGACTACTTCGGGTACCAGCGTGTCCTACCCATGAACACCGGCGTGGAAGGCGGCGAGACGGCTCTTAAGTTGGCCCGGCGCTGGGGATATCTGCACAAGAACATCCCCGACAATCAGGCTCGGGTCATTTTCGTCAGCGGCAACTTCTGGGGGCGCACCCTGGCGGCCATCTCCACCTCGACCGATCCCGATTGCCACGACGGCTTTGGCCCCTACATGCCAGGATTTGACGTTATTGCGTACGACGATTTAGCCGCCCTGGAGAAGGCCATCGCCCACCCCCACATCTGCGCCTTTATGGTAGAGCCGATCCAAGGGGAGGCCGGCGTCTTCGTGCCCCACGACGGCTACCTCAAAGGAGTGCGCGAACTATGCACTCGCCACAAAGTGCTGATGATCGCCGATGAGATTCAAACGGGTCTGTGCCGCACGGGCAAAATGCTCTGCTGCGACCACGAAGGCGTCCGACCCGACCTGCTCATTCTCGGCAAAGCTTTGTCGGGAGGGGTGCTGCCGGTTTCGGCTGTACTGGCGGACGACGAAGTCATCCTTGGCATCAAGCCCGGCGAACACGGTTCGACCTACGGAGGCAACCCGTTGGCCTGCGCCGTGGCCCTGGAATCATTGCAGATACTCAAGGATGAAAAGTTGGCCGACAACGCCGCCAAAATGGGAGAGATGCTCCGTCAGGGCCTGCGCCAACTCAAGTATCCCTGGATCCACGAAGTGCGTGGCAAAGGTTTGCTCAATGCAGTCGAGATCGATCACGGCGCTGGCGCCGACGCCTGGGACATCTGTGTCACGATGAAAAACCACGGATTGCTGGCCAAGCCAACTCACGACAACATCATTCGCTTCGCGCCACCCCTGGTGATCACCGAGGAGCAACTTAAAACCAGCCTGGATATTATCACCAAGTCGTTCGCGCAGGTAGAAGAAGCCCGCATGGCTGCCAGCAATTAGTGGGCCTGGCGTAGCATTCTCTCTACAATGGCAACGATGGCCGAGCCCGTCATTTCGACGGGCTCGACCTCGAAGCCCGTCATCAGCCTGATCTGGTGGAGGGCCAAAACATCTTTGGGGTTAGCCAGACCAAGGTGCATCACCAATTTGAGAGGCAGGACCTGATGTTGCAACAGCAACGGTGCGAGCTGGTCCAGTTGAAAGAACAGGGGAACGATAGCCGCCTGACGCCACAGGTCTTCCTCGGCGCTACCCACTTTCTCGTGTAACGCCGCCGCGATCTCATCCGCTTCGGCCTGGAAAGGCTGGATGGCAAGTCCGGTGATAGCGGCAACTTCCTGACGCGTTCGCCAGTCATTGGGGTCGGCCATGGCCAACAGGAGCGACAATTGATAAGGCTTCACCTGGTGACATTCCAGCATAGGTCGCAGCCGGGCCAACTCCTCCCTGCCCAACAGATCGTCCCAACTGGGCGGGACCTCAAAACGACAGGCCTCCGGGAACTGTTCAGGAGCAACATCGACCGAACGAACGTCCCAACCGGTCATTTCGCAAATTTCATCCAGCACGGCATCGTTGTCAGGGTCCGTCATAGTCACCGTGAGCGAAAGCCCGGCTGGATAGCAGCGAAAGCGCTGAGCGACCGGAGCCATTTGCAGTTTGATCCGCTGCAGCAAGTGACTCATCAGGGCCGTGCGATTCTCGTGGGACAGGCTCTCCCACAAAGTGTCACTATCAGGAACCCAAAGCGAACCCGGCTGGGCACTGACCTGGGCCAACATCCGATGGAGCAGCGGTCGCACCAACTCGCTGACCATTTCCGTCTGCGACATCGATACCGGTTCAATTCTGAAACCGCTGACCTGAGCCAACTGATCACACAACGCATGATCCGCGGGGTCGACCATCGCGCAACGCAACGCGAGCTGCAGAGGGGTCACGTTGTACTGGCGCAACAGAGGATGCAAGGCCGCAATCAGCGACTCAGGGACTCGTCCCTGGCTTCTCCGATCGGCCGACTGGCAAGGGCCGACGAATTCCTCCCGGTTGCTCATACTGCATTATTTGGCGGAGTCTCGCCAGAGTCCCTCCCTATGGTTCCAGCAGGGACGGAGTGTAGCTGGAATCGATGGCCTTTAACTTTTCCTGCCAGCCCGCAGCGGGCTCCCACAAGACTGCCCGCTGATAAAGGGACGGCTCCTGAATGCCGCTGGCAAGCGCCTTCTTTAGAGCCTGCAAGGCTCCATCGCGGTCCTTGCATCGATCCAGCGCTATGGCCTTGAGTTCGTAGAGCCGCCAGTCCTGGCGTTGTTTCTCCTCCTGCTGCAACAGCTTGAGGGCTTCCCGCGGGCGCTTCAGATCCAGATACACTCGGGCCAGATCACGAGCATGGCCGTAGCTGCCCCGTGCCACCTCGGGCTTGAGTAGAGTCTCGGCCTGCTCCAAAATCACCCCGGACTCCGCCTCCTCGCCACGCGCCAACTTGATCATGGCCACCTCGCGCAACAACAGAGGATGCTGAGTCTTGGCAAAAGCGGCCAGATAGAGTTTCTCGGCTTCAGCGCCCTGACCCTGACGCAACTTGAGGCGGGCCAAAATCTCCCAGGTCTGCGGATTCTCTGGCGAAGCTTCCAAAGAAGCCTGCAAAAGCTTCTCAGCCTCCTCCAAATTGCCGTGACGCAACTCCGTCTCTCCCAACAAAGATCGCAGTCGGGCCGAGGCCTTGTTTTCTTGAGGTTGCTCCTGGCGAATGGCCGCCTCAATCAGCGGTCGAGCCTGCGCGTCCCGGCCGGAGGCAATCAAAACCCTGGCCGCTTGCAATGCCGAAGCCGTGCCCGGCATGTCTTGCACGAGGGCTGTGCTTAAAACCAGTGCCTCCGGCAGGCGACCCAGTTCCATCAAACTATTACTCATCATAGCGCGGGCATCAAAATCTCCGGCGTCTTGCTCGTGAATCGACCGGGCGATTGTAAACGAATCCGCAAAGTCGTGCCGCGCCTCGGCCAGGCTGGCCAAGACCATGTGAGCCCCTTTAGGATTGCGCGGCTTGAGTTTGAGGGCCGACCGCGCCAACTTTTCGGCCTCGCCAAAATAGCTTACGTCACCGCTGGACTGCGCCTTGGATAGATAAGCCTGGGCCAGGGCCACCTGAACTGCCGCATCCGCAGGCACCAGCTTCAGTTTTTCCCGGTAAAACCGAATTTCATTGTCGAGGTCAACGGGAGGAATCTCTCGAAATCGGTAAGCAAACTGAAAGCCGGTCGCAGTGACGGCCCCATTCGAGACAGGGGGCTTAGCCTGCTGACATCCCACCAGGCACCACGCCATAGCCAGACTCAGGACTGACTGCTTCATGGATAACCCTTCGGAAGGACAGTGAGGCCAACCTGCGGCATACCTCCGCCATGCAGATACGCATTCTCTGGTTCCTGTTCTGGTTGACACACCGGACCTTGGCCCACGGCATTGATGACGGTTTTCTCCAGTTGAGCCAGCAGGAAGGTGGGTGGGTGGGGATATGGCGCGCTCCCGTGGCCGTTTTTGCAGGCTGTGACAGCAACCGAGATGGCCAGATTGGCCGTGACGAACTGTCCAACGGATGGGACACCCTGACTGCAGGGAAAATTCTGCTGCTCGACGCTAACGGGCAATCCATCGCACCTGCCCTGAACCAGGGGGAGGTGATCCAAAGTCCCTCCCAACTGACCATTCCGGTGCGTTTTGAGTGCCCTCCCTCGCCCACTCTGGGCGTGGAATATCGACTGTATTTGCCGTCGGCGACCGACCAGCAATGTCTGGCGATCTTGACCAATCATTTAGGAGAGAACAAGACATTACTGCTCAAGCCCAGCAACCCACGTCAATCGTTAAGTTGGAAAGAAGGGCCCAAACCAGAGACAACCTTTATCAGCTTCTTCGAGTTGGGGGTGAAGCATATCTGGACGGGCTATGATCACTTGCTGTTTTTGCTCACCCTGGTCGTGACCGGCGGCTCCTTACTGCGATGGTTCCAGGTGATCACAGCCTTCTCGGTGGCCCATTCCATCAGCCTGGCCCTGGCCGTTTTCGGCGTGGTTCACCTGTCCGCCGACATCGTCGAGCCAATGATCGCCCTTTCCATCACCATCGCCGCGCTGGTAGCCTGGCGCGGTCTGGCCGCTCAAAAGATGAACGGCGGCTGGCAACTGGCCTTCTCCTTCGGACTGATTCACGGACTGGGTTTCGCGGGAGTCCTGGCCGAACTGCAACTGTCCGGCCGCCAGGCTCTGCTGCCGCTGGTGTCCTTTAATCTCGGAGTAGAAGTTGGCCAACTCTGCGTGGCAGCCGCTCTGATGCCAATCATCTTCCGGCTGTGCCGCGACCAGACGGGCACCAGAGTCCGTCAGGGCATGACTATCCTGGCCGGACTGATGGGGCTTTATTGGTTCACAACCCGACTCTGACTAGGGCTTGTTGTAGGTAGGCAACTGATCGCTTTTGCGGCCAGAACTGCTGGGACGCTTGGGCGGGACATAGTTGTTGACCGGGCGAGGTCTGGCCGGGCCAGCCGCCGGAGCGGCAGCTGGCGCGGGAGGCGGCGCCGATGGGCGGTAACCGCCAGCGCTGGTGCCGGTGGGATAAGCAGGGTCGCCACCCAAGGTGGGCCGCTCCGAGACCGATGGCTCAGGCCCCGCACTCGGCGCCTGCACCGGAATGGGCGCCCCCGACTGACGAGCCTGATTGGCTAGAGAATCGTAGCCGCCGCCGGGATACAACGCATGCGCCCTACGAAAGGCCGATTCGGCGCTGGCTGAGTCCCCGTCCCGTTGGTAAATGCGCCCTTCCAATCCATAGGCCTTGGCCTGCAAGCTGCCAGTCTTGGGCAACTTGCCATACATCTTGGCAGCATCTCGGCAGTACGCCAGGGCCATTCGCGAGTCGCCTGCTTGGGCAGCACGGTTCGCTTTGTCAAACATGGACTGAGCGCAACGGGTGGTGGCCTTTTCAAAAAACTTCTTGACTTCCTTGACCGTGGCGGGCGGGGCGACTTTGAGAGGAACGATAAGGTCTCGGGCCAACTCCGCGCTCTGCTGGGCCTCTTCCCATTTCTTGTTCTTGTAAGCCTGCTTGGCCATCTTGAGGGAGCCAAGGCCCACACTGACGGAATCTCCCCCCTTCTCCTTGACAACTACCGGAGGAGCAGTTTTCAACACCTGGTTCTGCCAGAAGATGTAGCCAGAAAAGCAAGTGAGCCCCAAAACCAGGCAACCCAACACCAGGTAGATGACTTTATTGGAGCCCCCTTTGGAGGACTCTTCTTCCCAGGGAGCCTCCATATCCACAAAAACCGTGTGGTCTGGTAGCGCCAGGGCCGGAGCCTCTGAAGCACTCGGCATGCCGGGCATCGAAGGCCGCGCAACCGGACCTGTGGCATCCGCGGAGGCATCGACAGCCCACCCATTACGAGCAGGAGCTGTACCGCCGTTATCGCCACCCAACCACCCCCCACCTGGAGGACCGGATTGCGTGGCAGGAGGACCGTGCATACTGGCCTGTGGGCCGGCCGGAGCGGCCCCAAATCCGCCCAGGCCATTGGAGGCCGCCCCCATCGGACCGGGCGATGCCCCAAAGCCGGCCGGTCCACCAAGACTGGAGGGAGCGCCCCCCAAACTGCCAGGCGCGCCTAAGCCGCCGTTAGAACCAGCTCCCAGACCAGTTGGCCCGCCGAGACCGCCGGGGGCCCCGCCCAGCCCTGCGGATCCAGCCTGTGCTCCCCCAAAGGCCGGCAATTTGCCGGTTTCGGTGGGCATTCCCCACTGACCGGCCGGCACAGCAAAGCTGCCCGAAGATTCCCATCCGGACCCCAAAGCACCGCGACCGACCGGAGCATCCAGGCTGGGACTGGGCCCAGGGGACGGGGTGGCACCCAAACCACCGTTCAATCCCCCACTCCGGCCCGGCATAGAGGGCGGAGGCTGAGGCGGAGGCGGAGCAGCCACAGGCTTGGTGGGACGGCTAGGCAGATTGACGTTGCCACCCATCACCGCAGCGTTTAGCTTGTTTGTAGGGGCGTTCTCCAGATCGGTACCGGGCCGGGCAGCTTTTGCCCCCACGGTGGGTTTGGTGCGCAGCCACCCATTGCAGTCAGGGCAGCGGCTATGCACCGGACTAAATTCTTTATCGCAGGCTGGACAATGCATATCGGTTCCCTTTCTGGACCAGGTTCTGTTCGATGTCGCGTTCCAGACTCTTATCTTTCTGTCAAAGTTTGGTAAATCATTCCCGTCCTGTCCGATTTCTACAGAATTGACCGGCTCAGCTCAACCTTTCTCCTGACTCCAGCAAGGCGGCATGGCTTTTGCCAAGGCGCCGCGCTATGGGTGCCCACACCACCAGGAAAGCCAGGCAAGTGGCCGCCCCCGCCCACACCAACCAGGCCGTTGGGTAGTTGGCATTCATCAGCGAGCCCAACGACTTTCCGCCACGGCTTCCGGCCGTATCGATCCAACTCTTGGCTTTAAATTGGATAGTGTCGGTGGTGGGAACGTAGAGCAACTCCAGACAGGGCTTATTGAAACCGTAGGCTGCGCCTTTCAGTGCGATCTGGGCGGCAAAGAATACCCACAAAGTGGGAAAAGAGGCAGCCATCACCACCAACAGCCCCAACAAGATTGGATAAATCACCAGACAGACCGACAGGCCCAAACGCCGCACCAAAAAAGTGGTACCGGTCAGGGCAAAAACGAAAGAGATGGTGTTAGCAGCCAGGCCGTAGATGCCCAGAAAGCGAGTCACCTGTTCCAAAGACCCCAACTGATGCTTGGCCATGCTGTTCATCTGATAATCGAGAAACGTCCCCACTAACTCGTAACTGAGCACGATCCACAGAATCGAGAACAGGTAAGGGCGGGTCACCACCAGTCGCAGTCCTTCCATCATTCCAGTGGCCCGGGGGGTGTCGTCGATTCGGTCGGGCACCTGGTTGGACTGCAACCAACGGAGGGCCATCACCGGGGCCACGCACAGCAACACCGAGGCCAGCAGAAGTAGCGGCACCAGACCATACCTTGGGGCCATGGTAGCCAGCAAAAAGGTGCACAAGATTGCCCCCACCTGACCCCCGACGGCCAACAGAGGAAAGCGGCGAGCGGCTACGGCCGGATCGTGGGTGGCATTCACGGCCAGTGACCAGAGGTGGCTGATCCCCAGCGAACCAAAAGACTCGATGCTCAGGTAAAAACCCCAGCCCAGCGTGGGATGGCGGCCTTCAAGCGTGAAGACCCAGGTTAAGCCGGCAAAGAGTGCCGCGTAGACCACGTAAAGAATGCCCAGCAGTCGCCGCTTGCCGAGCCAGTCGACCAGTTTCCCGTAGAGGACCAGCATGATCAGCAAAAAAGCCATGGAAGCCAGTTTGGCAACGGGCAGGTATTCGGGGCCCACGAACTCCATAAACAGTGCATTCTTCATGGTGCGCAGCATCCAGTAGCAGCCCAGCGCGCAGCCAAAACTGAAGCCCAGTGGCGCAATTTCCCAGAAGTCGCGAAACCAACGACGCACTCAGCCTCAATCCCTAGCTCTGGTGGGGAGCCGTTATGAGCAGATACCCACGCGTTTGCTCAGATACCCCATCCACGGTGTTCATAGCCCTGAAAAGAGGGTCTGCTTTCACCCAAAAAGGGGGATAGCGAAAGCGAGCCACGTCCATCACCAAAAAACGATCGCTCCCCTGGTGATAGGCAGCCAGCGGAGAAAAGTGGCTTCCCCCGGACTGCCCCAAAGGATCGCGATGAAAGTTGATGATCACAAATCGCTGGCCCGACCCCAAGGCCTGCCTGGCCTGATCGCGGAACTCTTCCAGGCCTCCTTGGCGAGCGTGGCAAACTTGCACCTCGGCCCCCCAACTGCTGAGCATCCCGGCCAACTCGTTCAGAGTCGCGCCCTGTCGGCGGAGTGTAGTGCGACTGAGCACTTTCTCGGCGGCTGGAGAAAAGAAGTTGTCCTGGTCAAACTGGTGAAATGGTTGGTGAATCTTACTCACCGGCGAGGGCAAGGCCAGCGCATTGAGGATCATGACCGACGATGCCGGTCCGCACGAACTGGGGTCCTGCTGCGTTTGATATTGGATGGAAAGGGGCCAGTAGTCCGCCTTGGTGTCGCTTTCGAGCAGCAATTTTTGTCCAGCCGGACTGTCCAGACCTATAGAGGTGGCCGGTAAAGGCAACCGCTGAGCCCAGGCCTGCCCGACCAGACAAAAGGCCAGCAAAAAAAAGAGCCGCCGCAAATTCATGGCGGGGTCTACGCGAAGCGCCTCCTACCTCCCTGGCGACTTCCCCTCCAACACGACCGTGTCGGCATAGACGCGACGCTCAAAGCGCAGAACTCGGCCCGACGAATCCAGGACAGGAAAGACATAGACCGGAGTCAGTGTGGCTTGCCACTTTCCCCCCACGGGGGACACCTCCACCTCCAGGTGGCCGTAGTGCTTGCCGCCGTCCTGGAGAATGCCGCCTTGCCACATTTCAGGACTGTCCAGGTGGGCCAAAAACTTGCACAGTGGATTCTTCAACTCGGGCCCCCGCAGTCCGTCACCTCCGATACCCACATCGTAGACCTGCAATTTATACGGGCGCAGTTGCCCATCGGGGAGAACCTCCTGAGTGTCCACCTCCGAACGCTCCATCATTTCGTCGTGACCGTTGAGTAACACATCCACACCATAGCGCCCAAACAACGGAGTTAATACCTGCATAGGCCGACCCGACTGCAGATCCTGGCGCGGAACATCAAACCCCGGCTCCAATGCGTGCACTCCACTGGAATAGGGGCAGTGGTGAAAAACCACGAAAGTGAACTGGCATCGTCGCTGGGCGTCCCGCAACTGTTGCTCGAGCCAACGATATTGCAACGACCCCGGATTGAAGTCACCCAGGGGCCTGCGCTGACTGCCCAGGTAAAGATTGGTGTCGGAGGCCGACTTGTGGGGCAATCCGTTGCAGCCGTCAATCGCAATCAGACAGACCGGACCGTAGTCCATGCGAAAATACCGCCCCCGCTCGCGGGCCTCCACTCGACCATTGGACGGAGCCCGAAAATAGGTCAAATATTTGTCAACCGCCCTTTCGCTAGAATCTTCGTCGTAGTGGCCGTCGTTAGGTCCGCCGTAGTACTCGTGGTTGCCTATCACACCGACAATCGGGATATTCCCGGCCAGTTGACGATTGTGCATCCAGAACTCGTCCCAATCCCGCTGCTCGCCGCCCGTCTCCACGATATCGCCCGCGATCACCACAAAATCAGGTCTACGCTGCTGAATCACCTCCAGGTTGGCGGCATAGCCGGTGGTCTGATCCACCAGGTAGAGACGCTTGCTGGCCGGATCCTCAGGGTTTTCCCAATCAACCGCCTTGCCCGTGCTCTCCGGCTCCGTTTCACTGTCAGCGTAGGCAATAAACCGCACCGACTGGGTGGGCCCCGGCGCGGTGCGAAACTCGCCTTGCCAACGCTGGCCGTCCTGCTCCACCTCATAGCGATAGACGTGTCCCGCCTTCAGCCCGGCGACGCGCACTTCGCGTTGGTAGCCTGGATGTCGAACCCCAAAAATTTCGCTTTCCCAGGGACTGTAGCTCAAAGTTCGGGCCGGCACGTGACCCCCGGCCTCGTGCTGCCACACCAGTCGCTCACCTTCCCAGCAGCGCACTGTGCCCGAACCCGGCCCGCGCGCAACCCACAAAACGGTCATCGAATCCTTTGCCGGATTTTGCAGATAGGGAGCCACCACAAAGGCGTCAGGGGCGGCCGCCAAAGACACAGTTGCGAGCAACCAGAGGAACGTGCGCTTCATGGCCCCGGGGTTTGTTGCCGCCAGGGGGGTAACCTGCTGGCAACACTGAAACACCTTCCAGTGCTGTCTTGGCTGGTTCCCTACCGGGTGCGTCGCAACTTGCTTGACCCGACTGAGGTCGAATCCCTCGGTCAGGCGGTCCTCAACTCCCCCTACCTGGCTGCCACCGACCTCGACCATGGATTTGAGCAGACCTATGGCTTTTCCATGCTTTTTCAGCGCTCTCAAAAGGAGCGTTTTTACGCGCTACTACCCAGTGCCAGACCCTATCTCGAGAAGATTATGGACAAGAAAACTCAGGTATTTTTGGTCAACCCGCTGGTGATTCACGAAGGCCACGGAGTGGCTCCCCACGCCGACAAGACCTTGATGTCATTTCTGCCGCCGCGCCAAAAGACGCCTTTCCCCTACAGGGTGTCGGTGCTCTACCTTTCGCTGCCGCCCAATTTGCGGGGCGGAGAGTTGATCTTTCACCGCAACGCTCTGGTCAAGGCGCGATTTGTTCCGCGCGTGAACTGGTTGGTAGAGTTCCCCGGTTGGCTCTACCACGAGGTAAAACCCTGGCAACAGACCGGCTGGACAGGAGCCGCTGGAGCCCCTCGAGTGTCCCTGGTGTGCGAGCAGTACCGACTGAAACCCGACGTCCTGGAATGCCTGCCCAAATTTCACCTGGAATCGACGCGCGACTTCCAGACTTTTCTAAAGGAAGCAGAGGCGGCTCTTTAGCGACTGACGAAAGAGACCTGTTCCAAGCGAGTAGGCGTATTGTTTTTGGCCAGGATGATATCGCGCAGGTAATCCGGGTTATACTTAAAGTTGACCTGAGAGGCATTGTTTACGCCCAATTTTCCTTGGGTGACCACCGCACCCTCAATCGAAAGCGTCTGCTGGTCGGCGGTCACATCAAAGTCCCCCTTGGAATAGATCAAACCGGTAAAGCTGGCCCCTGCGCACTGAACTCCGTAAGAGAGCCAGGCGGATTGCATGGTAACTTTGCCCTCCGCGTACAAGGCCACACCCAGGTCAGGGTCGGTGGCCAATGCATTTTTTAGGCGCAAGTTTACGTTGCCTTTCTTGGAGACCATCGCTCCCCATCCGGTAGCCGCTCCGTAGATCTGTATATCCCCATCGTCGACCTCCAGCGTAGAGGGAACAGCTATCTCCGCGGGCTTGTCTTTGCCGTCGTGCTTACCGTGACGGTGGTGCCCCTTGTGGTCCTTGTCATCGTCGTCGCCCTTGTGGTCGTCCTGACCCGAGCCTCCCACAACCGTGCCCAAAGCCACGTTGCCGGACCCTAGCTGACCATCAACAACCAGGTCGCCTTCAGGCACCACTGCACGAATGCCGGGGGCCACCACAATCTGGCAAGTTTTCAAATTGGCCAATACCGAGCGATCAGTACGTTGGCCTGTAGACGGATCGAGGGCCAGAGGAATCCAGACATCCTGCTGTAGCGGCACCGGCGTGTAGTCATCGTCCTTGCCCTTGCCCGACGGGATGTCGGCCAAAATCGTCGTTTTGCCACTCGGATCGGTATATTGCAGCGTCTGGGTCCACTGGGTAAAGCCGGCCACGCCAGCGTGACCCGGCACCGCCGACACCCCTGGAATCGCCGGCACCGCCGGCACATAGCCGAGATCCCCCGGAATGCCCACGGCTGGAATCTCTGGCACAGCCAGAACCTCGGCCACGGGCAATACCTCGGCGACGGGAGGCACGGCCGCGCCAGCAATGCCGAAGTAGTAACGACCGCCGGGCAATACCCGCTTGTCGCTGGGACCGGCCAGATCGTCGGGATTCAGGTCTGGAATTTTATATTCCCCCCCCGTCTCAGGCAGGTACTGACCCCTGGACTTGGTGCTGGCCGTGGATAGATAACCGGGCGTATTGCCAAGACTTAAGCCGCCCTCTACCAGGATGTCATCTTTGGCCCAGGCCGTTCCAAAAGGCCCCGTGGCTCCGGCGGGAGCCGTAGGCGGCTTGACAAACTCGATTTCAGAGCTGCCGCCGCCGATGCCTACCTTCGGCCCAACGATTTTGGCGTTGCTGCGCACCAAATTGAGCAAAGGGTCGGTCGACTCCACATTCCACTTCATGTTGTTGATATTCAAAATGGACATATCCATTTGTGATACGGCCGAAGAATCGACAAAAGCCTTTTTGCGCATAACCACATCCACATGGCGCCGGGCGTTACAGGCCACCCCGTCGATGCTCAGGCGTACGCCCCGCTTGGGCACATTGTTGACGGTATCGGGGTTATCGTTTTGAAGGTTGTTGAAAACGCGAAGGGTGAATCGCATGTCGGTGCCGTTGACCTCGCCCTCAATCTCCGTTCCCGCACCGTGGGCATGGAGTCGAGTGCCCCAAGTTTCATCGGCCGGATTATTGGTGAAGTAGCCGGGAGAAGCCCAGGAGGCGTCTCGATCCAGTCGCATCCAGGCATACTGCAAGGCACTGGTGCAGGCTTCCTCGGCCTGAGTACGTTGGATACTGTTCGACAGCAAGTTGAGATTGATCCCATTGACACGCACAAAAGCGCCGGTCAGCACCGTCAACACGAGCAGGATCAGCAGCACCATAAACAGTGCTATCCCTCGACGACCGCGAATCACCGGTCTTCGTTTCATCTTTGCCCCCTACACCTTTGGATAGGTATTCTCTGGAAAGCTCCGCAAGGTCAATTCGAAGGTTTCGTCAGCGCGGGCCGCCCCTCCTGGCTTTTTGCCACCCATGGCCCGAAACTTGAGACTGACGTAGACCAAACGCTTGCCATCATCGCGGCGGGCATTGAAAGACAAAACTCGCTTGGAGAGATTACGAGCCGTGCCCACCCTGTTGACGTTGAGAATCGGATTCTCATTCATCGAACCGGCCAGGCTAAATTGCGAGTTGAGGTAAGGGCCCACGATGGCTGGCTTGACGATCTGGCGAATCAGTCGCCCCTCGGGTTCGCTGGTGCCATAATAGACGACGTAAGAATCAAAATTGGGAAAACCGGTCACCGGGTCGGTGGCCCCGGGGGCCGACCATTGTTCCACGCCGGCCAGGCACAAACCATAGCGGTCCAAGGTTTGCGGCCCCTTGGCCTCCTGCATGGGCAGCACCACATTAGCCTGACGCGCAATGGTCGTGACCGACACATAGGAACTGTGGCGCAGGTCGGTATGCATTTGCAGATAAACGATGCGGGCCTCGGCCTGCAATCCCTGTCGCAGGGAGGCGAAGTGAAAGCTGTGTTGACCCATCTCGAAGACCCAGAAAATCCCTATCATCACGATGCTCAGAATGGCCATCGAAAAGACCAGTTCCAAAACGCTGAAGGCACGTCTATTCATGAGGTAGGCACATAGACGACGCGACCTATTTTGACCGATTGCTGACCCTGCCCCATGCGGTTCTTGGCCACCACGTTGGGGTCGGCCGTATTCCAAAACACCTGCACTTCCAGATAGTAAGTCCGACCGAAATCGGGTTCATCCTTGAGTAGTTCGGGAGTGGCCTGGTGGAAAAAAGTGGTCTGACTTTGACTGTCGTGGGCGTAGATGCCCTGCCCAATCACATGGGTTGGGAAGTCCGTTCCATAGGTGGCCAGATGGACCGGCTGAGCCGCCACCAGTTCGTTCAGGCGTTCCTGGGCCATCACCGTGGCGGCCGTCAGGTCGGTACTCTTGGTGGTGGACGTCAGCAGATTTTGAAACAGACCGATCACCGAGATCAATATCATGCCCAACAGTCCCACGGCCAACATCACCTCGGCCAGGGACACCCCCCTGCAAACAAGCCTCATAGGCCCAAAGTATACCTCAAGATTAACCTTTATGTAACCGACCTGCTGCTGTAAAATGGTTTTGGGGTCATCCCCAGAAAAGGAGATCTGTTATGAGCACCATCCAGCCCGGTCGCGTCAACACTCCACCAGCCCACCAGGCTCCCAATCCTGCCGCGCCAGTCCCCCGGACAGAGCCGTCCGAGGCCTTCGCGCCCGGTAGGGGCGAAGTGATCACCGATCTGGATCGAATCCGCCAACTCAAGCAGCAGTTGGAGAGTCAGCCGGATGCTCACATCGTGGTCAGCGCCTGCCTGGCGGGCTTCAACGTTCGCTACGACGGCGGCAATTGCAACACCGACAATCTACGCACGCTGGTGGAGTCGGGCAAGGCCATCCCCGTCTGCGCCGAAGTGCTGGGCGGCCTGTCCACCCCGCGCACTCCTTCGGAGATTCAGGGCGGAGACGGTTTGCAAGTTTTGCAAGGCAAGGCCAGGGTGGAAACGAAGCTGGGTCAAGACATCACCGACAACTTTACGCGCGGTGCTGACATCGCACTGAAAACCGCTCTGCAAGCCGCTGCGGGGGGTCAAATCCTGTTCGCCGTACTCAAGTCCAAGAGCCCTTCCTGCGGAGTCGGCAGTATTTATGACGGTGGATTCGCTGGCGGTCTCAAGCCCGGGGACGGCATCGCCACCACTCGCTTTCGCGACGCCGGCATCGACGTCATCTCCAGCGACAACTGGCGTCTGGCTACTGAAGGTGAAAACTGAACGCAGCGCGCCTCCCCAGGACTTGCAACCGGTGTCGGGTCCAATCCACGGATGGAAGCGCCCCCAAGCTAGCCCATCTCCCGCCCAGGAGACTTCTTCACGCACGGTTGACCGAACAATGATTCTCCCCCGCTAAACTCCGATCCAGTAAGAAACCCTGGAGGGCGAAAGAATGCGATACACCTGCAGCACGGCGGGTCAATTGGCGGCGGAGGTTGTCCACGAACTCAACACCCCGCTGGGGGCCATGATGATCGCGGTGGAGCTAGCCATCGGTTCCCTCCGAAACAATCCAGAGCAGGCTTTTCAGCGACTGGACAAGGCGGTCCAGGCCATCCAGCAAATGCAACACGTCCTGGCCGGACTGACCGACCTGGCCTGGCAACAGGGCCCTGAATGTTAGCAGCCAGCGCTCTCGAAATTCGAATCGCCCACTATCCGCCATACTGTTCCAAGCACAATCCCATCGAGCATCGACTGTTTCCACACATCACTCGCGCCTGCCAGGGCAGTAATTTTTCACTCCGTCGAGATCGTCAAGCGGTTCATGGAAAAGGCGAGCACCCAGACTGGTTTGAGGGTAGCCGTGGATGCTCTGACCTAGGTCTACGCAACAGGGAAAAAGTGCGCTGAGGAATTCATCAAAAATTCGCCAATCGTGTTCGATGAACTTTTGAATCGATGGAACAACCGAGCCCTTCCCGCCTGACCTGAAATCGGGAAGTTATTTTCAGCGCCCGCACAGAGTTGCTTCGTGGCTGAATACTGGAAAGGCGCGCACTCCGTGTTCGCGATTCACCTGCACGTTGTGTGGATTTCTAAGTACCGCGGCCTGGCCAGTTCGCTGGAAATTTCGCATGCATGCAGTGGGGCAGCATCGGGCTGGCGAGATGGTGCGCTGAATTTGCAATGGCCGCGACGTGCAGATCATCAAGGGGCACATCTCGCGGGACCGGTGCGTCGAGGAAGACCGATTTCAAGGTGCAGGAGGGGTCCAGCGGGCGGGACGGTCCCCCTCCATCTTAAGCCCGCGTTTTGCGGGTGACTCTCAGCCGGCTTTAGCCGAAACAGCGACTTTAGTGGCAATCTAAATTCAGGTGGTGGTGGCCCGCCCATCAATTTCATTGTTCC
>JADMJV010000019.1 GCA_018780265.1 bacterium | reverse complement strand
TCAAATAGGGCTTCAAGTCATGGTTTGACCAGCTTATTCCAGGACGGGCCCTTAGTGGCCGTGGCCGATCATAGGGATCCAGGTGCGAAATACGCGAGCCGGAAAGACTACGTCTTTGAAGCTGATACAGGCTACGCCGGTGACCACCAGGGCCATGGCCAACGGCATGGATCTTGGCAGGGCTTCACCGACCAGGGCTGACAGACCCACCGCGATGACTGGATTGACGTAGGTGTGGGTGGCTACCAGCGTGGCCGACACATTTTGTAGCAGCCAGGTGTAGGCGGTCAGTCCGATAAGTGAGCCGGCCACCACCAGGTAGAGCCAGGAGAAAAGCGCGCTGGCTGTGATCGGTCCCAACATCTGCTCCCCCACCAGGGTGCTCCAGCCCCCCAGGAATATGCCCGCACAGAGCATGGTCATCCCGGAAAACTGCACGCTGCTGGCCGGTTTGTCCAGGTTTGGAGAGAGGATGGCGGCCGCCGTCCAACTGAGGGAGGCCAGAAAGATGGCCAGTGCCCCTACGGACCAAGTGCCCGCGCCGCCAGCCAGGGTGACTACCCCAAGAGTAGCCAGCGCCACCCCGGCCACCGTGGCGTGACCCGGGTAACCTCGCCGGTAAAAGGCCCACAGGGCGATCCACAGGGGCGTGGTTGCATTGAGCAGGGCGGCCTGGCCAGAGGTGACCGTTTGTTCGGCCCAGGCCACCAGACCGGTGCCGGTTCCCAGCATCAGAACGCCAACCAGGGCAGCCGAGCGCCACTGTTTCCCGCTTGGACGCGGACAGCGCCTCCAGCAGTACAGATAGAGCATGATTCCGGCCACAGCAAAGCGGGCGCCACTCATGGCTAAGGGAGGAAAGGACTCCAGAACGTAGCGTACGGCCAGGAATGTCGAGCCCCAAATGATATAGATACTGGAGAGAGCCAGCAGAACTTTTTTCACGATTCACCTCCTGGAGTCCCATGGTAGGGGATGGAGGTGATATGGAACAGATTCAGAAAAATCAATCTGTGGTGATAACAGTTATGAATTGGAGAAACTGATCTGTATGGTTGCCAGTGAAAGTGTACTCCATCGCTATGAGCAGGTGGCCACCCATGTGCGCCACCTGATCGAAAGTGGGACTTACTCTTCTCAAGAGAAGCTGCCCTCGGTGCGCAATCTCAGCACACAGTTGCAGGTGAGCATTACCACCGTGCTTGAGGCCTACCGAATGCTGGAGGATCAGGGGCTGGTTGAGGCCAGGCCGCAGTCGGGCTATTACGTGAACGATCGGACCCCGCTGCCGCCTCGTCTGGCTGGCCAGACTTTGGTGGAAGACCCGGTTGACGTAGGCATGGGAGAGTTCTTGATGCGCTTTTTGCGAGACTTTCAGCGTCGCGACCTGGTTCAGTTTGGCAGTGCCTGCCCCAACCCGGCTTTTTTGCCCACGGCCAGGTTGGCCCGAGGCATGGGCAAGGTGGCCAAGGAGATCGGTTTGCAGGGCAACCAGTACGACATCCCCCCTGGCTGCGAAACTCTGCGCGTTCAGATTGCCCGACGTGCTTTGCAGAGTGGCTGCGTGGTGGCTCCCGAGGAAGTGATGCTGACCTTGGGCTGTCAGGAGGCTTTGACTCTGTGCTTGTTGGCCACTTGCAAGGCGGGGGACGCGGTGGTGGTAGAGTCACCCACCTTTTACGGTCACCTTCAAGCCATTGAGATGCTGGGTCTCAAGGCCGTCGAAATCCCCTCGGATCCGGTCCACGGTCTCAGTCTGGCCGCCTTGCGCCAGTCGCTCGAAGATGTTCCGGTGCGGGCCGTGTTGCTGTGCACCAATTTTTCCAACCCCACTGGGGCCAGCCTGAGCGATGACGACAAGCAGGAGTTGCTGGAGATTTTGGGACGCCACGAACTTCCGTTGATCGAAGACGATATCTTTGGCGACCTCAGTCATGCCCCCCACCGCCCCCACGCGGCGCGCGCCTTTGACCGCCACGACCGGGTGTTGCTCTGTTCGTCTTTCTCTAAAACGTTGGCTCCTGGCTATCGAGTGGGTTGGGTTTTGGCGGGGCCTCGATATATGCCCCGGCTGCACCAGTTGAAGCTGTTTTCCAACCTGGGTTCGCCCATTTTACCGGCCCTCGCCATTTCGGAGTTCCTCAGCAATGGGGCTTTCGAGCATCATCTGCGTCAGTGCAAGCGCCACTACGCCAGGCAGGTCTGTCAAATGGCCGAGGCGGTGGCTCGCAACTTTCCAGCCGGAACCTTGGTGACGCGCCCCAAGGGGGGCTTTGTGATCTGGGTGGAGTTGCCGGTGGGCTGCGATACACGCACCCTCTACCCCAAGGCCATCGAACTGGGTTTGACCTTTGGGCCCGGCCCTATCTTTTCGGCACGGGGGCGCTTTCGTAACTGTCTGCGCCTGTGCGCGCCCTACTGGGACGCCTCTACCGAACCCATGCTGGTGCGCCTGGGAGATCTGTTGCGGGCTCGCTGTAGTCGTTGATCCATTTTGGCGCCGACGCACTCCATCGTGAGGCCGAAGTCTTGGGCCACGTCGCGGAGAACTGCCTCCCGACCGCGAATCTGGTCAAGCACGTCCACCACGTGTCGCTCGACATTTTCGGAGGTCGGTAACCGACTTCGTAAGTGCCAAGCATTAAATTTCCGGGGTTGACGAGGCGGCGGTGGCGCGTCGCCTGCGTGCCATGCCTCGGTGGGCTCAAGGCCAATGCGCCGGGTAAGTTCGTCCACGGTGCATCGAAACTCGACGGTGCGAAGATAGGCATATGCTTCGTTCTTGTCCACTTTGCTTGGTGCCACCTCACAGTTTCGTTGATCCCGGCCGGGTGCTGGTATGTTGACTTAGGCGGGGCCAGTCGGGCTGCCCTTGGCGGCGCTATTCCATCAATAGAGCCCTACTTGTTGGGCGTTTTTCGCCAGGCAAAGGATCGCAGGGAGGCCCCATGGGGCACCTTCCGCCCAGTCCGGAGACGTAACGACCAGTGAAGATGAGCCGCCGGCCCCCACCAGCGGCCTTCGGTAAATCATTCCATGGTCATCTCCCCGACACACCAAAACCCCGGCCATGGCCGGGGTTTTGCTAAAGACAGTGAGAAGCGGACTCCGTCAGGAGCCACGGGTGCCAAACGGTTCGGCTGCCATCTTAATCGTCGCGAGGAACGGGACAAAGCGCGACCGGAATCATCTTTTCCTTGATGCCGTCACAAACTTGCTTGGCACCCATCCAGGCCGGCGTCGGGTTGGATCGGGCCAGTGTGCGAAAGCCGCTCGAGAATGCGTCTAATCAAAGCCGAACATCTGGCTCATAAGCAGGCTTTTCTCTAGATCCTGGTCGGTCAGAGTCACCCCTAAGCCCGCGAAGCAAGAGAGCTGAGGCGCTCATCATGTCGGTCCACTGCCAGAGCAGCGCGCCCTGAGGTTGCTCGGCTGTCTCCAGAAAGAGGGCGGTTATGATGAACGGATCGGGTAAACGTGGCCGGCGCTCGAGGCCAGGTAAGGCATCTCCAAAACAGCCCGGATAAATGGCGGATAAAGTTAACAATTTTTCTTGGGGCTTTTAACACTGCCCTGGTAATCTCTTAGCAACAAAGATATAGAGAAAAGCCGTTCAGAGGAGTCCTACACGATGAAGACCTTGACCAAGCCGACACAGCGGGCCGCCCTGGGTATCCTCCTGGGGGCCTCCCCCAAGACCTCTCTCAACCTTTCCCAGCGCCTCCAGCAGGTCGCTGTCAAGAAATAGTCTTTTTTGCCCTTTGCCGTAGTCGGGCATGTGGAGTGGATTGGCTTTGTGCGGGTCCCTCAGTTACCCCAGGCGGGCCAGATTGTCCAGGCCGAGGAATCCTGGGAAGAAGTAGGCGGTGGCGGTGCCGTAGCCGCCGTTCAGATCGCCAGACTGGCCGGTCATTGCCATTTTTTCACCGCTCTGGGTGATGACGAGTTCGGTCACCGCTCCTTGGAGCAGCTACAAAGCCTGGGCGTTGAAGTTCACGTTGCCTGGCGCCCTCAGCCCCAACGACGCGGCATCACCTTTCTCGACCCTGCAGGTGAGCGCACCATTACCGTCATCGGTCCCCGTTTGACGCCCGCTGAGCAGGACAGGCTTCCCTGGGAGTTGCTGGATGATTGCCGTGGATGCTACTTCACCGGTGGGTCCGCCCGCCAGGCCCGGCGCGCCCATCGATTGGTGGCCACCACCCGGGTGCGCGAACTGCTGGGGGAAGTGGTTCCCAACGTCTGGGTCGGCAGTTCCAAAGACCCCCGCGAAATGGTGGATGCCCGCCAATGGGTGCCACCCGCTGATCTGTGTGTGCTGACTCGTGGAGAAGAAGGCGGCAGCTATTGGTATAGAGACGGTCGTGAGCAAGGCTACCCTGCCTCGCCCTTGCCAGCGCCGCCGGTGGACGCTTACGGATGTGGCGATAGCTTTGCCGGGGCCCTGGCCTACGCGGTCGGGATGGGCCTGCAGTCGGAAGAGGCCGTGCAACTGGCCGCTCGCTGCGGAGCTGCCTGTCGCTGCGGGCACGGTCCTTACGCGGGACAGCTCCGCATTTAGTTGCGTTTGTGCTTGATTTGCCTGCCAGTTGTCTGTGCACTCAAGATTTGCTATCATAACCTGCTGTCACACTGAGAAAGGATGATTCCACAACTCGTGTCAGGACCAAAGAACTCCAAAACACTTACCTTGCGTCTGAGCCCACAAATGTACTCTGCGGCTCAAGAGGTTGCCCGCCACAAGCGAATGAGTCTGAATGCGCTGATGCAAGAAAGTCTGGCACAGGCGATCCGGGTCGCCGAGGAGCAGGCCCGCTATGAAGGCTATACGCTGTTGGGCAAAGACCTGGAGAGTTGTGACCTCGATTTCGCGGCTGCTGCTCAGGCCGAGGTGATGCTTGGCGACGACGCCTAAATCTGCAGTTGCCCGGGGTGACTTATATTGGGTGGACTGGAGCCCTGGCCGAGGTTCGGAGCAAACTGGCCGGCGACCCGCGCTGGTGGTCCAAGAAAATGCAGCCAGCGCGAATCCTAATTACCCGCTGACCATCGTCGCGGCAGTAACCACCCAGGGCCGAAACTTCGCTTCGCATGTCGCGATTGAACCGTCACCTGCAAACGGCCTTGCGGCGACGTCCTACGTTAAGTGCGAACAACTGCAGACGATCAGCAAGGCCCGTCTGACCCAGCGTATCGGCACGCTGGATGAAGTCTCGATGCAACGAGTCCGCATTGCGTTGCTAAGAGTGCTCAACTTGACCTGACGTCGAAGCTAAACCAACGGTCTTCACTCCGGCCAATCAAACCGCTCGCTTTGTGATGGGCTGACCTATTGGTGAGGGTGGGCTGGTTGCAAGGTGGTATCGGTCCGACCCGAAGTCTACCGATGCACGCCTGCGCGACATGGAACGGCGCAACGCGCAGTTTATTCTCGACTATCAGAGGCGAACGGGCCTGTGTCAAGCTTAACCCAGGAGGCTGTGTCCCCAGTTTGCCATCTCCTGCAGACTGGCGGCGGGCAGGTAAATCGAGAGACCCATTCCATTCTCTACTCTGGAATAGGTAAATCCCGAGTCCATTTGGGCAGCGGGCCCGGCCCTGGCGAATTTAGTTGCGCTTGTGCTTGCCGATTCGGAGGTCTTCGGAAATGTGGATCAGGCCCGGCTTGACCGTAATCTCGATGCTCTCACCCTTCTCGGCGCCGGGGAATTCCCAATTGAAAGTGGTGTTGCCCTCGTTGGTCTCAACTTTAGCGGTGGGCAGGGCCTTTTTGTAGAATTCGACCACCTTCTCCGGCGGATCGCTGGTCTTCAGGTCCCAATATTTGGCATAAAAAGTGCCGTAGTCTCCGCTGGTTTCGGCTCCAGCCAGTGCCTGGCCCGGGTCGATTTCGGAGTTGCTGTAGACCGGGATTTTGTCTTTGTTGATAGCACCGTCCAGTTCGGGAGCCTTGTGGGCGCAACCCGACAGGCTGGCCACCAACAGGCCGGCGATGAGCGTGCTTTTCTTCATCCCTAAAAATTCTACGGGGCCTACCTCATACCTTGCGGCGCTGGCTGCGGTTGAGTGTCCAGGTGTGGTGCAGGCCCTGCAACACCAGGTCGGCTTGAATGTCGTCAAAGAGCCCGGCTCGTTCGAAAAGTCGCGAAAATCCGCCGGTGCCGATGCACACTACGGGCTCTTGAGGAAACTCCTGGCGGCGGATGTGCTGCATCATTTCGCGGATGGCGTAATAGTGGCCAAAGTAGAGGCCTGACTGGATGCTCTCGCCGGTACTGCGGCCCACCAGGTTATCGGGGACGACGATTTCCACCGGAGGCAGTTTGGCGGTGCGTTCTACCAGCGACTCCATGGCGGTGCGCAGGCCGGGCATAATCAGCCCGCCCAGGTATTCGCTGCCGGCTCGAATCACGTCCAGGGTGGTGGCCGTGCCAAAATCGGTTACGATCAGATGGCTGCCAGGGTGCAGTACCGAGGCGCCCACGGCCGCGGCGATGCGGTCGGCGCCTACTTCGGAGGGGTTGCGACAGAGGATTTTCAGGCCCGTCTTGACGCCCGCCTTGAGGAAGAAGGGCTCCTTTTGAAAATACTTGAGGGCACAATTGAATATGGCGTGGTGATGTTCGGGCACTACCGAGCAAACGGCCACATCTCTGACTTCTACGGGGTCAAAACCCCACTCGCGGATGACCGCCCGCAAAAACACCCCCAGTTCATCCGAAGTCATTTCTCCCTTGGAATTGCGACGAAAGCGAACCTGCAGTTCGTCCTCTACAAAGAGGCCCCCGAAAATGTGGCTGTTGCCCACGTCCAACGCTAAGATCATAGCGTCTCCAGGGCTACGTTATCGATCAGGCGGACCGGCCCCAGACGCACCGCGGCCAGCAGTCGGCCCCGCCAGTGTTGAACATAGTCGACTTCAAAGCCGGCCCGCATCAGGCCGTCGGCGATGGCCTCGGGGGGGCGCGAGGTTTGCAGCAGCCGGGCCAACTGTGGGGCCAGGGCGCGCTCCTCGGGACTGAGACGGGTATTGCGTGAGCTGAGGGCCAGTCCGTCGCTTTCGCGCACGATGGGGCAGCCCACCACTTCCAGGGGCAGGAAGAATTCCTCGACCATCCCCCGGATCAACTCAAGTTGCTGGAAGTCCTTTTCTCCAAAGTAGGCCCGGGTGGGCGCCACCAACTGAAGCAACTTGAGGACCACCGTGAGCATTCCGTCAAAGTGGCCCGGTCGGTGAGCCCCGCACAAGATTTTGCTGAGCTGGCTTTCGCTCACCCGATAGCGGTAGCCGTGAGGGTACATTTGGGCGGCCGGTGGGGCGATCACGAAGTCCACGCCCTGGAGCATTTCCAGATCTTGTTGCAGAGGTTGAGGATAGGCGGCCAGATCGCTGGGATCGTCAAATTGGGTAGGGTTGACGAAAATGGATACGGCCGTCCGTTCGTTTTCTCGAAGAGATCGATCTACCAGGCTGAGGTGGCCAGCGTGGAGCGCCCCCATGGTGGGCACGAAGCCCAGGGGTTCGGAGAGTTGGCTGCGCCACCGGCGCCACTCGTCCAGGTCTTGAAAAAGCTTCATGGGTAGCTCTCCTCCGGGGCGGGGAAGGCCCCGCTGCGCACATCCTCCACAAAGCGGCCAACCGCCCCTTGGAGAAGCCCGGCCAGGTCGCCATAGCGACGCACGAAACGGGGTTGGAATTTGGGTTGAGCCCCCAGCATATCGTGCAACACCAGTACCTGTCCGTCCACTTGAGGGCCGGCTCCGATGCCGATGGTGGGAATGTCGAGTTGTTGGGTGACCTGGGCCGCCACAGTGTCGGGTACGCATTCCAGCACCAGGGCGAAGCAGCCGGCTTGCTGCAGGGCCAGCGCGTCCTGCACCAGGCGTTGCGCGGCTTCTTGGCTGCGGGCCTGGACCCGGTAGCCTCCCAGGGCATGCACCGATTGGGGCGTGAGTCCCAGGTGGCCCATTACCGGGACGCCCGATTCACTTAGATGCTGCACCAGATCGAGGTGACCGGCCGCCCCCTCCAGTTTGACCGCCTGGGCGCCGGCCTGCATCAAAGCCTGAACGCAGTCCATGGCCCGGTCGCGGCTGCCGCGGAAGGAAAGAAACGGCATGTCGCCCACCACAAAGAGGTCGGGCGCTCCCAGTCGCACGGCCCGGGTGTGCAGGCTCATCAGTTCGGTGGTGGCGGCCAGGGTGTCCGGATAGCCGTGCATCACCATGGCGCAACTGTCACCCACCAGCAGACAGTCCACCGGGGTGTCGTTGAGCAGACGGGCGCTCCAGTAGTCATACGCGGTGAGCATCACGATTTTGCGCCCGTCGCTACGGGCGCGTGCGAAGTCCTGGATGTTTTTCATGCCTGATAGGCCTGCACAAAGCTGGTGTAGACGTTTTGATAGGGGTCGCCTTCGAGAGCCTGCAGGTTGCGCTGCACCGTAGCCGAGTCACCACGCACCAGCGGTCCGGTCAGCGGATTGCCCTCGCTTTGCAGGTTGGCGGCCACCCGTTTCAAGTAGGGGAGGGCCGCCTGGCGCGGTAGACCCAGTTGATTTTCCATCACCTGAAAGAAGTGCGACCAGAGCATGGCCGTGAAGTTGCCCGACAGCACGCACTCGGCGTGGTAACGGGCTTTCAGGTCGGAGTCCAAACGGTGGTGGGGATTGGGCAGACCGGGCAACAGTGTTTCGAAGGCCGGGGCCCGATGGTCGATGACAAAGTGGATCTCGCGGTATTCTTCGCAAGTGTAGAGTTGGTGCGAGAAGGTCATCAACGGATGGGCGCCCCAGGCCAACGGAGTTGCCAGGCTACCTGAGAAGTGAACCACCGTGTATTTCTGCAACTCAGGATGGGTGTGCAGAAAGTCGAGCAAGGCGTCGTCGGAGATCAGCAACAAAACGTGGGTGCAGTTTTCAAGCGCTTGCGAGAGGGGCGGGCCGCTTCGGGTCCAGACCCGGTAGGCCAGTTGCAACTGGTCGAAATAGTGTTGCAGATGCCGAGAAAGTCGGCCATTTCCAATTAAACAATAGAGGGGCGCGCCCTCAACGGGTACTTGTCCCATCGGATCAAGTCCTCACTTTGGCTATAATCATGCCGGAGTGCAAAGTTGCTCGTGGCCGCTGTCTCCAGTCGACCCGTTCCACACCCAGGCACCCTCAGAATAGGCCTTCTGGGCCCGTTGTCAAGACCCAGTTATAGGTGTTTGGGGGTGACTCCCAGGTTATACATCACGAACGAGTATATGTCGGCTGTAAGTTCGATTCCCTTGATTAAGTTGCTGGCTCCGTGCCCTGATTTGGTGTCGATGCGAATGAGCACGGGGTTGTCCTTGCCCACCTTCTCCTGCATGGTGGCGGCGTATTTGAAGGAGTGGGCCGGTACTACCCGGTCGTCGTGGTCGGCGGTAGTGATCAGGGTGGCGGGATAGCGGGCCCCGGTTTTGACGTTGTGCATGGGCGAATAGCCATACAGGTTCTTGAAGTTGACTTCATCTTCACTCGAGCCGTATTCGGGCTTCCAGTTCCAGCCGATGGTGAAGGTGTGGAAGCGCAGCATGTCCATTACGCCCACGGCGGGCAGGCCTACTTTAAAGAGGTCGGGACGCAGATTCATGACGGCGCCCACCAGCAGACCGCCGTTGGAACCGCCTTGAATGGCCAGTTTGTTGGGATTGGTGTATTTGTTGTCGATCAGATACTGGGCGGAGGCGATGAAGTCTTCGTAGACCTTGTGCTTGTCCAGCAGCATTCCGCCGCGGTGCCAGTCTTCGCCGTACTCGCCTCCGCCGCGCAGATTGGCCACTACATAGACGAAGCCTTCATCGAGCAGGGCGATGACCGAAGAGTTGAATCCCGGCGTGAGGCTGATGTTAAAGCCGCCGTAGCCGTAGAGTAGGGTAGGGTTGGCGCCGGTCTTTTGCAGCCCCTTGCGATGGACCACAAACATGGGCACTTTGGTACCGTCTTTGGACTTGTAAAACACCTGCTGAACTTCGTAGTCAGTAGGCTCAAAGGCCAGTTCCGGCTTGCGAAACAGCGTGCTCTTTTGGGTCTTGAGGTCATAGTTGAAAATCGTGGGTGGATAGTTGTAGGAGCTGAAACTATAGAAGACCGAAGTGTCATCTCTCCAGCCGCCAAAGCCCGAAGCCGTGCCCAGTCCAGGCAATTGAACTTCGTGTTCTAACTGGCCCGCCATCGAGTAGACGCGCACTCGCGTGGTCACGTCTTTCATGTAGTTGGCAAAGAGCTTGCCGCCCGCCGCGGAAACGTGACTGAGGACATCCGGGCCCTCCGGGATGATTTCTTTCCAGTCGGACTCGGCGGGCTTGTCGGGATCGATCAGGACCACTCGGCCACGAGGTGCACCATGATTGGTCTCGACCAGAAATTTCCCGTTGATTTCTTCCACGGCACTGTAGGTGTCGTCGCTGACCTCGGCGATGAGCGGGCGCAGGGGGCTGTTCTTCTGGCTGAGGTCCTTGAAGTATAAGGCGTTGCCTTCCTTGCCCTTGCCTCGGTCGGAGATGTCGATAAACAGGTAGCGCTCGTCCTCACTGGTGTCGGCGGTATGAAAGCGCTGCAGATTGTCTTTGTCTTCATAAATCAGCACATCTTGACTCTGAGGCGTGCCGACCTTGTGGAAATAGACCTTGTGGTTTTCGTTTTTGGCCGAGAGCAGGTGGCCATCGGCGGGAGCGTCATAGCGCGAATAGTAGAACCCGTCGCCTCCCCAGGCGGCCCCCGTTACTTTGGCCCACTCCACTTTGTCGCTCAGCACTTTGCGAGTCTTGACATCCAACACGTGGATCTCTTTCCAGTCCGAGCCACCCTGGCTCTGACCGTAGGCCGCCAGTGTTCCCGACTTGTTGAAAGTGATGAAGGAGAGCGAGGTGGTGCCATCGGCCGAAAGCGTATTGGGATCGATCAGGACCTCGGGGGTTCCGTTCAGGCCCGTTTGCACGTACCACACTGCCTGCTTTTGTAAGCCGTCATTTTTGCTGAAGAAGTAGGTGGGGCCATAGTGGAAGGGCAGGCTGTAGCGGGGGTAGTTGGTGAGTTTGAGCAGGCGCTCCTTGACGGCGGCTCGGAACGGGATCGACTCCAGGTAACTAAAGGTCAGCTTGTTCTGTTCGGTGACCCAGGCCGCCGTCTCCGCGGAGTTGTCGTCTTCCAACCAGCGATAGGGGTCTTTGACCACCGTGCCATGATAGTCGTCCTTTTGGTCGGATTGACGGGTGGTGGGGTAGGTCCAGGTCTGGCCAGGCTCGGCAAAGCCGCCCGGGGTCAGGACGCCCACCGCCAGCAGCCAGAGTAAATATCGTTTCAACATAGGATCACCACCTCCGGCGCAGCCCCTTCTGGACCTCTCTAAGTCGACCCTGCCGGCCGACTTGTTGCAAATCGTTGACATGTCTTGCGAAATGGCCGGCTACAATAGTAGCGAGCAGGCCTCCGCCAGAGGGGCCGCCACCGGAGGATAGCGAAATGCAGGTCAATACCCGTCCCTTTACTCCCTTTGTGCGCCCCCTCAGCGGGCCACCTCGAGACCCGCAGGACCCCTCGCCCGAGAAGTTAGACAAGGCCGTCCTGACTGGCCAGATCTTGGGTGGACTGGGGGCTGGACTGGGTCTCGGTTACGTCGGTATGGACCTGGGACTGCGCCTGGGAATGGAGAGCGGAATGAAGGCTCTGGGCAGCAACCCCGGCCTGCAGATTCTCGCTCTGCTCAGCATAGGAATTGCCCGTGGAGTCGTTTGCGCCGGCATCGGCGGCGGTCTGGGCGCAGCTACCGGTATCGGTTTGGGCGCCTGGTTGGGCGGAAAAGCGGGCGGGCACTTTTCCAGTCAGTCTTGATTCTTTTGCTTCTGGCTTCCATACCGGTCGGGCATAGTAGGCCCCGCCGCTCTTGCTTCGGGTAGAGACCGTCTGATACCAGTGGCCGTTGTTGTTGGAGCCTGTCGTCTGGGGAAGGTCGTGCCGGTTGCGGGCCATTCTCGTGACCAGTTCGGTGTGAGTATCGCTCATCCAAATGTCTCCCGGCATGGCCTGTTGGGCGGTCACCTTGCGCCACTGCTGCTGCACAATGGCCTCTCGCAGTCGGGGAACGCTGATGTAGTGCCCCTTGAGCCCCTCGCGCTGGCCAAAGGTGGAAACAAAGTTGGCGCACTGGTTGGTTTTTCCGTCCAAGGTTGCCGGTATCGAGGTGGTATTGGCGTAGCCTGGCAGCAGTCCTGTCAGTTGGTCGGCCCTCGTTCCCGTATAGCGCCGAGCCTCGCGGGCGGCGGCTTGGCCGGCTCTCACATTGTCTACGTCGAGACGCCGGGGATGGGGTGCGGCGCCGCAGAAACGCGCTACCGGTAGGCTCCCCTGCTCGGCCATCTGTAGCTGAGGCAGTATCACCGGGCTGGGGGCCGGACAGATTGGGTTGCTGACCCCATCCTCTTGGGCTGCAGGTTGTTGGGCCGACACGGTTTCGGACCTCTTTTGGAACAGGCCTATCGAGTATTGGCAACGGTTGGGTTGAATCAACATTTTGCGGTCTCCCTTGCTATCGCTTGATGGGGACCAGCATAGTCCCGGCCGTACTCCTTGATTTCTACCGGGGCGCCCAAATGTTGCCAGATTGCGGCCAAAGCTTGAACTAGATCCAGCGCCTGACCTGCTCTCGGTAAGCCCGATACTCTTCGCCGAATAACCCTTCGAGGTAGCGTTCTTCGCGTTGAATTACGCCCCAGTTCATGGTCTGGAGCAGGGCCGGCAGAAAAAGGATGGGCCAGAGACTGTCCACCAGCAAGGAGATGGCTGCATAGATCAGGGTCATCGCCACGTACATCGGATTGCGCGTCCAACGATAGGGACCGGTCAACACCAGGGCGGTGCTGGGATTCCAGGGTCTGATGGCGGTACCGACCCCCCGAAAAAGGCGGGCGGCTAGAATCACCAGCGTCAACCCTCCTGCTATCATTGCGACCGCCACGGTCTGGCGCAACGGGCCGGGTAGCCCGCTACTCCACGGATAGTAGCGGTGAATTGCCAACGAGCAGGCCAGAAAGGTCAAGAAAATGAGGGGAGGAGGGGCCACCACCCCGGCAGTCTCAGTACGCATTTCATCCAATTTGGCGCAAGTTGTTGGGGGCCTGCCAGGACCCCGCAGTCTATTCAAGAACCAGACCTGCCATGCTGGCCTGTGTAGACGTCGACTATCGCCAGGGGGGGCCTGGGCCGGGCTGCTAACCTATGAGCGCTGGGATGACCCTCAGCCACTCAGCCAAAGGGTGGTGTTTTGCGATCGGCAGCAGCCTGGTTCGCTACGGAATTTGGCTGCTCAGGCGGGCCGGGGCGGGCGGTATTGTGCTCGTGGGAGAGCCCGAATACTATTCCCGCTTCGGTTTTCGGGCACATTCTGGCCTGACATACGCGGATGCCCCCCGCGAGTATTTTTTTGCGTTGAGTCTTGCTGAGCCTATTCCGTTGGGAGAAATTGCTTATCACAGGGCATTCGAGGCGGAGCTTCGCTAATTTAAGTGGTGGTCTGGGCCGCCCCTGTCTGGCCGCCCCATTAAGCCTCGCAGCATTCTTTTCATGTTGAACTCTCCCTGGCACTGGTTCAGAGGCCAGGTCAGGGGACCGCGAGAAGAAGGCCACAACTTGCGAACAGGACTGAAATGACTTGAGCAACGACTGGAAACCCATGCTATGTCTGGGCGCCTGGACCCTTTTCTTCATCACCGGCTGCGGCTCGGTCGCAAACCAGTTCATGGGCACCCATGGCGGGGTTGAATCCCCACCGGTGGGCCAGCTTCTGTCCAGCAACAACGAACTGCATTTCGCCGTGATCGAGGGCGTACTGAGCCAGTCCCAGCCAACCCGAACCCATGGACTAAGAATTGAGCCCGGCCAGTTTCGGTTACCCGCAGGACAGGGGCTCTTGAAGCTGACCCTGGAGCACGAGCGCGGCCTGTCGGTGGCACTGAGCGCCCGGTCGGGATTCACCAAGGCGGGCCAAGGCCTGCTTGTCAAGGTAGGAGCGGGCAACTCTTACCAATTTGACGTTGCGGGCAGCGGAGCCTACCGCATCCTCATCAGCATGGCCGGCGATATGGATGGCGACGGAGACGTGGACGACTCCGATCTGGCCCGGCTGCAGGTCGCCAATCTGTCCCCCGCTAGCCTGGCCTTTCAGGTCGCCGACCTGAATGGCGATGGTCAGCTAGACGAGGTTGATCAGAGGATCGCCAGCGACAACCAGGGGGTGTCGACGCGCCTGCGTCCCCTTGACGTCCACCTCGGTCTCCATCCGAGCACGGAGCCCCACGCCGCTCTGCATGAGACCCTCGGGGCCACGGCCACCTTTCTTGGTCAGGCCTCCCCCGGAGCATCAGTTCTCATCGAGGCAGACACGGGTATCCAACCCAAAGCGTTATCCATCCCTGTGACCGTGGATCCCTCCGGGGAATTTGTCTTCCAGACGCCCCTGGCCCAGGGGGACAACGCTTTCCAGGCCGTGGCCAGCGACGGCTTCGGCCAGCGTGTCGAGGGCTCCACGCTGGTGTCGCGCGTTGCCCAGCCCTCCGAGCCCCCCAGCCGGATGGACGCCGACAAGAGAAACCGGATCTGGCTGCTCGATGTTCACGCCAACAACTACCTCTTCCGCGGGCCACTGCCGCTGACCAGTCTGGAGGAAACCGGCAGGGTCGACTTCCAGGCCTTGATTCAAGTCATGAACCAGCGTCTGCTGCAGGAGCAAGCCCCGCTGAGCACGCTGCCCAGCCAATTCAAGTTTATTGAAATCGCGCTCATCACCAACCGGGCCACCCAAAGCGCCAGCCACGGGGACGAAGGTTTCGCCCTCCATCACATCTACAAGAGTATCCTGGGTAGCGAGCCGCCCTGGCCAGCCGACGATAACCAGGACCCCACCAGCCTCTACACCAAGCCGCTCGACAACGAGGTGATCGCCGGAGCAACCTTCACCGAGAGCGTCGCCGGCAAGACCTACACAATTCAACCCGGCGTCAGCTGGCTACCGGTCTCCGCCAACTCCACGGGCGAAGCGCCCACCACCCTGGAGGGGGGCCCCAGCGGCTACGAGACCATTCTCAAGAGCACTTTCCCCATTGTGTCCATCGCTCCCGACCTCGCAAATCCACAGCGCAAGCTCACCAATCCGCTATCCAATGTCTCGGTAGCGGCTCGCTACGTCCACCAGGTCATGCAGCCAGACCACAGCCAGGACGTTCCCCACGTTTTCTACGTCCACTGCGTCAACGGACACGACCGCACCGGCATGGTGACGACAGCTTACGTCCTCAGCGCCTATGGCCAGAGCTTTGGATACGACCTGGCTACCGCTTACAAGTACGGCCAGATGGGGGCGTTTCTGCCCGACGCTCTGCCGCCCGATGTAGATGCCCGAAGGAATTACTGGGATAAGCTTGAGGAGAACGAAAAGAACACGGGCAAGCTGAAGAAGAAGTATATGCAGGCCGTGCAGGCGCTGGCCTATTTCTATCACCACCCAGTCGGCGCCGTGGTCCCTAAAGAACCCCGTCTGACCAGGGAGGTCCCGGCCAGGCAACTGTGGCAAGCTGGCTTCACTTTTGCCGACCCGGCCGCCACGCCCATCCAGGAAACCCCTCCAGATTACCTGCACGTCCGGGCGACGCCCTGAATCCATCCCAAAACTGTTGCATCCAGGCAACAATCTGTTTACATCCGGGGCGTCCGGCAGCGAATCGTATGGGACTAATAGACTATGTGGGCGAGAAAGGCAGGGTGTCAGCATGAGCCTGGTTCAAGATTCTTGTGAGCATGAAAAGCTCTCGGCGGAAGCTGCCGAAGAAGCTGCCGCCGCCCTGAGGGCGGTCGAGTGGGCCCTGTCGGTCATGGCTGAAAAGCGCGCCGAGCAAGCCGTCTATGAACTGGAGCGCGTGCGAACCGCCCAGCCTGAAACTCTGCCACGTCCCGGTTGGTGGAGTCGCACTCTGGACAGCATCGGCCGCTTTGCCGACTGGCTGCCAGAGTTGCCATTGGGCCGTATTCGCTGAAGATTTCAAAGGTTTTCTCCACCGGATGGGGTAACGAACCCCACCCCGAAGGAGGAAGCTTTGACTCGATTCCTATTTGCCCGCAACCGTGTGTGCCTGTTCCTGTCAATTCTCTACCTGGTAGTTATGGGCGGAGCCCCCGTCTGGGCAGAGACGGCCTCCCAAGCCAAGACCCCCCCCATCGACATCGTAGAGTGGCTGTTTCAACGACCCCTCACCTGCGTAGAGATTGAGATTCTCAGTGAACAGAAGGGTTGGGAGAGCTGGGCCGAGGTGTCTCAGAGCCTCGACCAACCTTCAGAGGCCCAGCGGGCGTCGCTGCTGAGACGCTTCCAGTCCGATTCTCAACCCTTTGCGAAAACGGCCTGTCAACTGGACAAGACGGCCCGTCGGGAGATCTCCCCGGGTTTGCAATTTCAGAGTTGCGAAGCATTTGCCGAATGGTTGCTCTTTGGCATTGCGCTCATTGATGGCGAAGATACCACCCAGGTGCTGCCGGGCCCCTACTTCCGCAAAGCGGTACAGGCCACCTTAACGGGACTCTGGCCTGACATGTCGGATCACTACCGCGAAGTTTTGACGGGTTTTCCCGCCTATTGGGCCAACATGCGCAAAGACTGGTCATCGATGTCAATGGCGACCAAAAACGCCACTCTGATCGGTTGGCAGAACAATCTGGCCAACGCCTTTCAAAGGAACGACTACATCCGACTGGCTTCGGCCTGCCTGCAAGACCTGCAGGACACCATGAGCAAGAACCCCACTCCCCAGACTCTGGAGATCGCCTGTGACCGTCTTGAATTCGCCGCCCGTCGCTTGCGTCGCCCGGACCTGCAGGCCACCAGCCTGGCCGACGACTTGAGCAAGTTTGCGGCTCAGGCGCGCAAGCAGCAGGCCAGCGAGGTGGAATCGGCGGCCCTGATGCAAAAGATGGATATCCCCCAAGTCTGGTATTCCCCCATCTGGACCGATGCCCTCAACTTCCCCGGCTACTACCCGGGTGGAGGCTGGAGATATGGTTGGGGGAGTGGATATCCCTATCGCTGGTAGAGAGGACCGAGACAGGCCGGTCTCCTCGTTGTCCTCCTGAGGCGGACGAGTCAGCAATCCAACATCCTGGCGAAAGGATCAAGGGCAAGGCCGAGCGAGACGACGGACAGCGACTGACCCCGGTCCAAATCGACCAGATGGCCCCGGTTCTGGCCAGCAGCTTTGGGCTACCCGAAGGCGAGGCACGCGCCCACCTGGCCGAGGTTGAAATTTTATTGGGCGGACCCGCAGCCAACACGCCCTGGACCGCAGCCACCGTCGGGCACCTGGTGGTGGGCGCTGCCTGCGGCCCGGGAGCCCTGGCCACCGGCCTGCGCTGCTGGCTGCACGAGAACTTCAATCCTTTCAACCATGAAAAGACCTACCTGGCTCCAGGACGCCATCCACGACACCCACGCAACAGGCGGAGGCCCAACGCACAGGCCATCGCCAAGGCGACCTGACCTACTGGATGACGGCACTTATAGGGGAAGGTTTTTCCGCAGGATTTCTTCCACGGCCAAACGGTGCTCATCCCGGTTGTAGGCACCACCTCCTTTTACGACAGAATAAGTCTGATACACCATGGGAGTAGCCAGTAAGTGGCGCACATCATGAGGATGAATGCCAGCACGCTCCAGTCTTAGGGCGGCCTGACCAACAAAATCGGGATCGCCGTCGCGAATCTGTTGTTCGACAATCAGGTGCAGCTGCAGGTGTAGAGCGGGATTCACCTCCTGACCATTGTCTATCACGAGTTCACCTCGCTCGTAGGCTCGGCGATACTGAGGATGTCGACGCAACAACTCCTCGAACAATTCTTCCGGCGACTCGGCCCGGATGGGAAACCAGGCTTTCGATTTTCGGTCCTTCCTTTTCACATGCCCTCCATGGATTAAAATGCCAATAAGCATTAGTCCCCAGTCGTCAAGACTCCCCCTGGCTAGAAACTCGCTGCTGCGCGGCGTAAGAACCTTCCCATCCCAGGCCGTGCGCAAGTCCGGCGTCCAGTTGGGCTATGAGGTCGCGCATCGCTCACCGTATCGAGAAAAACTGTCGTGCCAGAAATATCCGACCCGGCTTCCGGGTTGGCCGAAAGGTAAGTTTGAAGTTGCGCATAGACGAGCAACCGCCGGGTGAACTCTCAAGATCGACGGAAAACCAGGAAGCCAGTCAACTGGGCCAATGAAGACAGCATCGAATTGCCCGACTCTCTGGTGTTGCAGATCACTATCGACCTTGCTTTTCAGCAATACAGCAACCTGGATCTGATCTTGTTGCAAACGGGTAGCTGATCGCTCTCCGGCTTTAAATCGTTCCGTTCCGCAGGGCCGACACGATCAGGGACAACTGCCGGACTTGCCAGCGACGACAATAGTCCTCGCGGTGTTGTAGGTCGTAGGTCAAGTGTCGAGACTCACCGGGATCTCTAGTCTTCGAAAGGCAAGTGGCGGGGTGTGGCGGGCTTGCAGTGGACGGTAAAACTCCTCAGGTCCCGGATCGAATTTGGCCCAAATACCCGCTAGCCTCGACCTGCCAGTCGACCTTCCGTGAAGTAGCCGTGAGCATCAGCTACTCCACCAGTCAGTGCCCCGCATTTCAAAAACTTCTCCACACTGTGTGAACCGCAGCTATACGGAAGCGGACGCACGGTGGAGAGACCCTGGCTACCCGATTGTGTCGCCGAGGGCGGACACCAACGCTCTGTCCGAGGAGTGGGCGCGCAGGAATTCCCCGGTAGGGCGTTGCAAAAGAGGCATATCACCTTTTCTGACCACTGAAGGATTTTCATTATGTTTGATGCCGTGCAGCCGGGCGTGACGTTTCCGGCCTTAGAAGAGAAAGTTTTGGAATTTTGGCGCCGGCGGGGCACCTTCCAAAAGTCGCTGGCTCATCGTCAGGGGCAGCCCACTTACGTTTTTTACGAGGGTCCACCCACCGCTAACGGCAAGCCCGGCGTTCACCACGTGCAGGCGCGGGCCTACAAGGACCTGTTTCCCCGCTACAAAACGATGCGCGGCTTTCAGGTGCCCCGCAAGGCGGGTTGGGACTGCCACGGGCTTCCGGTAGAAATTGAAGTGGAGAAGAAGCTGGGTTTCTCAGGCAAAAAGGCCATCGAGGACTACGGTGTAGGGCCTTTCAATCGTCAATGCCGTGAATCGGTGATGGAGTACGAAGGCGTCTGGCGCCAGATGACCGAGCGCATCGGCTACTGGGTCGACCTGGATCACGCCTACATGACCATGTCCAACCACTTTGTGGAGAGCGTGTGGTGGTCGCTCAAACAGTTGTGGGATAAAGAGTTGCTGTATTTGGGCTACAAGGTGGTGCCCTACTGCGCCAAAGACGGTACTCCGCTGTCTTCTCACGAAGTGGGGCTGGGCTATAAGGAGGTGCGCGACCCTTCGATCTTCGTGCGCTTTCCGTTGCGCTCTCCCCAAGACCTGGGTCTGCCGGCCGGAGCCGCCCTGCTGGTCTGGACGACCACTCCCTGGACTTTGCCGGGCAACGTGGCCGCCGCCGTGCAGCCGGGCCTGGACTACGTGGCCGTGGAAAATGGCGATGAGGTTTTGGTGCTGGCCGAATCCTTGCTGAACAAGGTGCTGGAGCAGCCAGGTCAGGTGCTCAAGCGCTTGAGCGGGCAACAACTGGCCGGTCAGCGCTATGTGTCCCCTTACGACTTTTTCCAGGTGGCCGACAAGGCTCATCGCATCATCGCCGCCGACTTCGTGACCGCTGAAGACGGCACCGGTATCGTGCACATCGCGCCTGCTTTTGGCGCCGACGACCTGGCGGCCGGTCGAGTCAACGATCTGCCTGTGCTCCATGCCGTGGACAGCAGCGGACATTTTGTGGCCGAAGTCGTCTTTTTGGCCGGCAAGTGGTTCAAAGACGCAGATGCTGAAGTGATCCGCGAGCTCAAGAATCGCAAGCTGCTCTTCAAGCGCCAGGACTATGTGCACAGCTATCCACACTGTTGGCGTTGCCGCAATCCGCTGATGTACTATGCTACCGACAGCTGGTTTATCGGCAATACCAAACTGAAAGAGCGGCTGATTGAGAAAAACCAGGAGATCGACTGGCATCCGGCCCACATCAAGGCGGGTCGCTACGGCGACTGGCTCAATAATCTGGTGGACTGGGCCCTGTCGCGCACCCGCTACTGGGGCACGCCCCTGCCCATCTGGATCTGTCAGGGCTGTGGAGATCGCAGCTGCATCGGCAGCTACGCAGAGCTGGCGGCCCGCTCGCTGACCCCGGTGGACATCAGTGCGGCTGACTTTGACCCCCATCGCCCCTTTATCGATCAGGTGGAGTTGAAGTGCCAAAAGTGCAGTGCCGCCATGAAGCGCGTTCCCGACGTGATCGACTGCTGGTATGACTCGGGCTCGATGCCCTTTGCCCAGCTTCACTACCCCTTTGAAAACAAGGAATTGTTTGAGAAGAGCTTCCCGGGTGATTTCATTTGTGAAGGGTTGGACCAGACTCGGGGCTGGTTTAATAGTTTGCATCAACTGGGCGTCATGCTCTTTGATTCGATCGCCTATAAAACCGTCATCTGCCATGGCCTGGTGCTGGACAACAATGGCGAGAAAATGTCTAAGAGTCGGGGCAATGTGGTCAATCCGTGGGATGTGATCAACGCCCAGGGGGCCGACGCTCTGCGCTGGTACCTCTTTGCCAGCGCCCCTCCCGACGTCAGTCGCCGCTTTTCGGTCGACCTGGTGGGGGAGTGGGGCCGACGCTACCTGGGTACGCTCTGGAACACCTATCACTTCTTTGTGCTCAACGCCAACGCCAACCCGGTCAAGTGGGACGAGGCCGGGGACCTCACCGAAATGGATCGCTGGGTGTTGTCGTCCCTGCACCAGACGGTGCAGGGTGTGGGGGCTTTTCTTGACGACTACGACCCCACCGGCGCTGCCCGACTTTTGCAAGACTTTGTGGAGCAGCTTTCCAACTGGTACGTGCGCCGCAATCGTCGCCGTTTCTGGCAGGGAGAGACAGCCGCCTTTCAGACGCTGTATCAGTGCCTGCTGACGGTCACTCAACTGACGGCGCCCTTCACGCCCTTTATGGCCGAGGAGCTGTTTCAGAACCTGCGTAAGTTGCGCCCCCAATTACCCGAGAGTGTGCATCTGTGCGACTGGCCTCAGGTGGGCGAGATGGACCTGGACTTGCTCTACGAAATGGGTCTGGCCTTGCGGGCCGTGTCGGCCGGTCGATCGGCACGCACAGCCTCGGGTTTGCGTACCCGCCAGCCGCTGGCTTACGCCCTGGTGGGTGGCCGCACGGCGCGCGATCGGCAGGCCTTGCAGCGCTTTTCCGCCGAGATCCAGGACGAGTTGAATGTCAAAGAGATCCGCTTGCTGGGGGTATCGGAGTCGTTCCTCGATTACCAGATCCGTCCCAATTTGCCCCTGTTGGGCAAAAAGATGGGCAAGCAGTTGCCCGCTTTGCGACAGGCTCTGCAGCAGGCCAACCCGCGCGAATTGGCCGAGCAGGCTCATCGCGACGGCTTCGTCAAGCTGACGCTGGCCGATGGCAGCGAGCTGCAACTTACGGCCGAGGAATTGCTGATCGAGGCGCTTTCGCCAGCCGGTTACTCGGCCCAGGAAGATCAGGGACTGATCGTGGCTCTATCCACCAAGCTTACCCCTGAGTTGATCCTGGAGGGAGTGGCTCGCGACACCATTCGTCACATTCAGGAGCGGCGCAAGACCCTTCAGTTGGAAGTGACCGACCGCATCGAGGTGCACCTCTGGGAATTGGGCGTAAGCGTGCAACAGGCGGTGGGCGCTCATCGCGAGCGCATCCAGCAGGAGGTGTTGGCCCACAGCTTCTGTCTGGAAAGGCCGAGCTGGGATGAGGAAGGCCAGACTGTGACCCTGGGCAAGGAGGGAGAAGGCTTTCGCCTGGCCCTTCGCAAAGCTTTGGTCGAAATTGTAAGCTGAGGAGGCCCCATGATTTCCTGGCGCCGTTTAGGGACTTTACTCTGTGGACTGGCTCTGGCCACCACACTGGCGGGTGCGGATACCACCGTCAAGATCCCCATGAAGGAACTGGAGAAACGGGGCGTCTACCCGCGTAACTTCTCGGTGTACCACATTGCCGACGATGGGCGCACGATTCTGGCAGCCGATGAGCCAGACTTCACCGTCAAGAAGAAGGGCGTTTTCAATCGCCTCTGGCTTTTCAAGCTCAACTCCGATCTCAAAATCGAGAGCGCCAAGCCGTATGCGCTGCCCATCTACAAGATCGAACAGGCCAACTTTACGCCCGATATGAAGTCGGTGGTGATCAGCTCCAAGCGGGGTTCGGACGTCCACAAACTCAATCTGGAGGACGGCGCGCTCAGCGTGCTGGAGACGCATACCGCGGGTGAACCGGGCTTTCGCATTCACTCCGATATCTTCTCGCTCTACCTGGGGAAGCTCTACACGGTAGGCTATTTCTATGCCGGTGACGATGTGGCCGGAGATGAGCAGATGGTCGAGATCGACGTGTCGAAAACGGGCAAGGACGCCTTCACCCCGGTTTTGGACATGGCCCCTATCCAGAAGCAGCTAACCGGACTGCGCATCGCCAGTACGCTCCACCCTCAGGGCATGTTCTTCTATTGTGCGGACAAGGCCACCGGTTGGACCGTGCAGCGCTGGAATGTGGCCGGTGGACTGCAGAAGATTGACGAAGGTCAGATGGTGACCGGAACCTGGGGCGAGGGTCCGCTGGCTGTCTACTGTATTCGCAAGACCAGTGGCAGCGAAGTGGTTATGGCCAACGGCCAGAGCGGGGAAAAGACGGTCATTCACAACAGTCCGGACAATATGGTCAATCCGTGTCTGGCCAAAGACGGAAATACTGTGGTGATGGCCAGCGAACCCACGCCTCGCAAAGTGACCTACTGGGTGGCCCAGGATAGCGATGGCTTCAAGGTGCGTAAACTGGCCGAGGACATGCCCCGATGCACTTTGCGCGTGTCCCACAACGGTCAGGTGGTGGGGATGTACAATGGCGTCCAGGGAATCACCCTGATCAAACTCGACTCGAAATAGGCCGGGCCGCCAGGCTGTAGCATTTTCGCCAGCACTCCACGAAACGGTCGTTTTCGGGCTGGCTGCGCACGGCGATGCGCAGGCAGCGGGTTTCCATTTTGGAGCTGATGTCTTTGACGTAAATTCCGGCCAGGCGCAGCATGTGGCGCAAATGAGCCTCAAGATCGAGTTCTTCGCCGATTTCGGTCAGGAAGAAGTTGGCGGCACTGGGCCACACGCGGGTTACGCCCGGCAGGGCCGTGAGCAGAGGTTGTAGTCGCTCTCGTTCCTGGCGTGTGTCCAGGAATGACTTTTGCAAAGCGGTGCGGTGCTTGAGGCCGGATTCCAGAAAGAATTCGACCAGGCTGTTGTGATTCCAGATGGGCAGTCGGGCTCGAAATACCTCGTGGAGTTCGCGGTTGTGGGTGTAGAGGTAACCCATGCGCAGGCCGGGCACCCCTAAGCTTTTTCCCAGGCTCTTGAGCACGATCAGGTTGTGGACCGGATTTTCTTCCAGCGATCGAGTCAGGGATGGCTGGTCGCTAAAGTCGATAAATGACTCGTCGACGAGAAAATGAACCTGCGGGTGTTGCACGATCCACTCCCACAGGGTGGCTGAAGGAAGCAGGCTGCCGGTAGGGTTGTTGGGATTGACCAGCACCACCAGATCATAGTCACCCAGGCGAGCCCTGAGTTGGGCGGGGTCCAGGTCGGGGCGATCGCGAAACTCGTCGGCGCAGGCAAATACCCGCGGGTATTCGCCGAAGGTGGGGGAGGGGATAAGCACTTTACGTCCCCGGTAGACGTCGGCCAGGATGGGATAGGCCTGGGAGGCCCCATTGAGGATGATCAACGGTTCGGCCGGGCAGCGCAGAAAGGTGGCCATCTTCTGGTCCAAAATGGCCTGACGGCTGCCGTAGTTGTGCATGAGTTCGGGCAGTTTTTTGCGAATTTCTTCGACCAGCGCCTCATTGGGGAAATAGACATTGCGAATGAAGTTGAAGTCGACCACCGGGAAATTCCAGAGGCCCCCAAAGTTATATTCCAACTGGTTGAGCAGGCGTTTGCCGTCAAAAATGGCCTGAGCCCGCACCACATCGTGGGGGTCGTCGAGTTCGGCCCAGGCTTCCTCGTCGAGAACCTCGCCTCGCATGCGCAGTTGGCCGGCGTAGATCAGCATGCCCAGGATTTTTTCGTAGTAGCAGTTCTCTTCAAAATGCTGGCAATAGTAGTCCAGCATTTGCAACAGAGGCCCATAGGCAAAGGCGTGGGAGAATTTGTAGATATTGACGGTCTTGTAGCGTTGGCCGGCTTCGCCGTTCTGGCGTTCCGGGGGGATGATGTCGTGAATCCAGCCCTCGCGCACTTCGGCAACGGTGCCATCCATCCCACTTTTGAAGGGGGCCAGGATGGCCACTTCGGGGTAGGGACAGTCCACCGCCCGCCGCAGTACGCTGAAATCGAAGATCAGGTCGGCTTCGAGCAGCAAAAACTCGTCCTGTAGATCATAGCCCTGCAGGGCTCGCAGCAGGCTGACCACATTGTTGGTGTCGTCAAAGCGCTCATTGTGAACATAGGTCAAGCGCAAAGAGCCGCTGCGATTTTCCAGGTGGGCCCGCAGTTGCTGGGCGCGATAGCCCGTTAAAAGCAGCACTTCGCTCACTCCCACCTGAATCAACCCCTCGAGCATACGGTCGATGAGGGTGGCGTCTCCCACCGGCAGCAGGCACTTGTGAGTGTCCTCGGTCAAAGGGTACATGCGCCGGCCAGCGCCGGCAGCCAGGATCACTGCTTTCATGGTGGGCTCTGTTTCTGGGGAGGGTGCCAGAAGCCTGTCTCAGGGTCCAGTCGGCCGTCTGACCCGAGATAGCCATAGGTCCAGAGCAGCAGTTCTTCACTGCAATTGGGGATGCGGGTGGGTTGACCGAGAAAGTGAGCGGGCTGAGTGGGCTGGATCAGGTGGCGGGCTACCGGGGTGCGGTCACTTACGTAGTGGCTGTTGAGGTAGATGTGCAGATGCTCGCCCTGGCTGCAATAGAAGTAGAGATCGGCGGCAAACAGGCCGCAGCGTACGTAGAGTTTGGGGCCCCCGTGTTTGTGACTGGTATCGATGAGTTGATAGCCCGGCGGAAGGCGGTGTTGATAGTCGAGGACTTTTTGGTAGTCTTCGACGCGCAACCCGAAGTCGATATCGGCATCGCCCAGAATCAGATCGCTATCGCGATGGAATCCCAGCAAGGTGCCATAGGCCAACCAGTAGTCTACTTCGAGGCTTTGTAAAAAACCGTTGAGACCCACATAAAATCGACGCAATTCGGCGCGCGCCAGGTGGCGATGCTGAGGACCGGCCAGCCAGCGACTGTAACGAATTTTTCGAAGAAATACCAGCCAATGATAGATGGCTTCCTGGACCCAGTGATTCAAGCATCGCCCTCTTCGGGACTGCGCGTATTGAGGGCCAATGCGTGCACAGGGCCGGCCATTTCGGCCTGGAGTACCTGGTAGACGCGACGATGGCGAGCGACCTTGTTCATGCCCGAAAACTCGGCACTGGTGAGGTCTACCTCGAAGTGGGATTGGCCTGTGCCGGGACTGCTGGCGTGGCCGGAGTGGTGATGCGAAACATTGCGAACCTCTAGATAGAGAGGCTGGAAAGCTTGCTGCAATTTGCTGTGAATGAGTTCTGCTACCGTTTGCATGGTATGAGGGCGCTTCTGGGGTGACAGGACTTGGGCCTTCTTTGACAAACTTTCAACGCAACGCTGTTTTTAGGAGAATATATGACTGAACTAGCCGCGGTGGACCGCTCGGGTCCCGAGCAGTCTCGCCTCAACGACCTGCTGAAGGACTTTCAAGAGTGGCGCCTGGCCAAGGGGCTGGGCAACTTTTCCATCAAGTTTGTGGACGAAGAAGAGGCCTGGGAGATCACCTTGGGCTCCGAGTTGCCCACGGTGCTGGTCTACCTGAGCGATATCGACAGCGACTTCTACCAAGAACACGCCGCCGTCTTTGTGGAGTGCCAGATCGGAGCCGTCAGTGAAAATACCGATGTGCAGAAGTTTCTGCGCTTCGCCGGCTCGGAAATGGTGCTGAGTCGCCTCAGTCTGCGCAGCGAGGACGAAGAGGAGCCTTTGTTGGTGGTGGAGGGCGCCTGTCCTTTCCAACTGGTCCGCTTCGAGTTTCTCGAACTGTTAATTCAGGAAGTGGCCGCCATCGGCGCTGACCTCATCGATCTGGCGGAGGGCCGTATCGAGGACGAGGAAGACGACGGCGACGGCGACGGCGAGGAGTAAAACAAAGCAGGCTGTGGATTGCTCCACAGCCTGCTCGCTCGCATCGGTGAGGGACTTTTAGAGGGACTTGGACAGAGCCTGGGCCACCTGGCGAGTGAACTCGGCCGGTTTGGTCAATTCGCCACCCTCGGCCAGCAGTGCCAGTGAGTAGAGCAGGTGAGCCCAGGTGTTGAGTTCGTCCTGATCTTGTTTCTCGTCATAGCGGCTCTGCAGCTTTTGCACAAAGGGATGGTCCGGGTTGATCTCCAGGATGCGCGGCTGGGCCGGCATTTCCTGACCCATGGCTTTCATCAGTTTCTCAAAATGAGGACTGACGCCGTTCTCTTCGGTCACCAGACAGGCAGGGGATTCGTGGAGGCGACTGGATACGCGTACTTCCTTGACGTCGTCTAGTTTGGAACCCATCCAGGACAAGAAAGTGGCCATTTCCTTGTTCTGTTGCTCGCGGGTTTCTTGAGCCTTTTTCTTCTCTTCCTCGCTACCCAGTTCCAGTTGGCCCTGAGCAGCAGAGAGGAACTTCTTCTCCTGGAACTCGTGAACCACGCTGAGCCAAACCTCGTCGACGGGTTCGTTGAAGAGGAGCACCTCGACCCCTTGCTTGGTGAAGGCTTCCAGATGCGGAGATTCGCGCAGTTGCTGAAGATTTTCCCCGGTCAGGAAGTAGATGGAGTCCTGACCTTCGGCCATGCGGGACTTGTAGTCTTCCAGACTGACCCATCCTTCGCCGTGGGTCGAATGGAACAGAGAGACTTCCAGCAGGGCGTCGCGGCGTGCTGCGTCCTGGTAAATGCCTTCTTTCAGCAAACGGCCAAACTGTTCCCAGAATGTCTGGAATTTCTCGGGCTCGTCTCGCTTCATCGCCTTCAAGGCATCGCCCACTTTGCGGGTTAGATGCTTGCGGATCTGCTCGATCTGGCGTTCTTTCTGGAGCAACTCACGGGACAGATTGAGAGGCAGGTCGTTGGCGTCGACTACGCCCCGGATGAAGCGCAGGTAAGTGGGCAGCAATTCCTCGCAGCGGTCACTGATCAACACGCGCCGAACAAAGAGTTGCAGACCGCCGCGGTGGTCCTGCATCATCATATCCATGGGGGCTTTGCTGGGAATGAACAGCAACGACTCGTATTCAAAGGTGCCCTCGGCCTTGATAGCCAGAGTCTCGAGGGGTTCGTTCCAATCTTTGCTGATGTGCTGGTAGAACTCGCGGTATTCTTCCTCGGTCACCTCTTCTTTGGGTCGCGACCAGAGGGCCTTCATGGAGTTGAGCACTTCCTCTTGCATGGAAGTCACTGGCGGATCGCCTGCGGTGACGGCCCGGCTCATGCGGATGGGGTATCGAATGAAATCGGAATGGCGCTTGACGATTTCTTTCAGAGTCCAGAAGGTGGTGAAGTCTCGCAGGCCATTTTCTTCGTCTACGGGGCGAAGCTTGAGAGTCAGAGTGGTTCCTCGCTCTTTGCGACTGCCCTCGGCCACGGCAAAGGTGCCGTCGCCCTTCGAGGTCCACAGCACGGCTTCGTCTGAGTCGTAGCGAAGGCTGTCGACGATGACCTCTTCGGCCACAATAAAGCTGGAGTAGAATCCGATGCCAAATTGACCGATCAGGTCGGCGGACTCGCCAGACTTCTCTTTCTCTTTGAGTCGGTTGAGGAAGTCTTTGGTGCCGGAGCGGGCGATGGTGCCCAGCAGTTGAACGGCCTCTTCTTTGTTCATACCTACACCATTGTCGGTGATGGTCAGGGTGCGAGTGCCGCTATCGGTTTCTAAACGAATGTGCAGGTCGCTTACGTCCAGGGGCTTGTCGTGAAACTGGGCCGCCTGGAGACGCACCTTGTCGAGGGCGTCAGACGCGTTGGAGATCAATTCGCGCAGGAAGATCTCCTTTTCGGAATAGACCGAGTGAACCATAAGGTCCAACAGTTGGCGGGTTTCCGCTTGAAATTCGTGAGTTTCCACTGCCGTCATGTATTAAAGTCTCCGTATCGGAATTTTCCAGACATACAAAACAACCGCATGGACTGTTAGATTATTGTTAGAACTATGTCGGGGTTCTGTGAGAAGTGTCCTACTCGGCTTCTCGTTTGCTCAACTGCTCGGAACGGCTCAAAGCCTGGGCGGCCAGGTCGACTTTGCCCATGCGTTCGTAAATTTGCCCAAGTTCGCGATAGCCTTCCGAGGTGGCTTCCATCTTCACATACTTGCGATACTGCAACACGGCCAGGCTGTCGGAACCGCTGTGGGCATAGGCGCGAGCCAGATTGAGCACGTGGTATGGCTCCTCGGGAGCCTCCAGCGATAGCTCTCGAAATACTTTCAACAAGCCCGGCACATCGTCTGCGAAAGCGCGCAAAATCGCGGCCCGGATTTTCTCGTCATCCGGGTAGCGGGCGATCATTTGGACTAACTCTTCGACGCTCTCTTCGCCACTGAGGCTGATTTCAAATTCAGCGCTCCGGTAAGGCTGGGCTTCTTCCACCGGAGGAGGGACAGGCTCAGGCTCAGGCTCGGGGGCCGGAGGTTCTTGAAAACTCATCATCCAGTCGGTGATCTGAGTTCGAGAATCCTCGGGCTCCGGCTCCGTCACTGGGGGAGGAGGAGCGACCGGCGGCTTTTGAAAACTGCTCCCATCGATTTCGACTTCTTGGGTGGGGGCGGGCGGGGTATTCTCTGTCTCGACGGTCACGGCTTCGGCCTCCGCCATGCCGGTTAGATCCTCGGAGATGGCTTCCTCACTTACCGCTACCGGTTCATCGAAATCGAAGGAAGGTCCTGGCCCGCTTTCCTCGATGGGGGGGACGGGCGCTACGTCCACTGTTGCGGGTTCTGGTAGCGTCTGGGGCGGGTGGATGTCGGGCCGGGGAGGGGCGCTGCGTTGCAGCGGCTCAAGCCAGGATCTTAGTTGTCCCGCTCCATCGCCATCATTGTCTCGTTCCAGGCGGTCGGCCCAACTCTCTAAAACGCGCACTTGATGTTCCACCAGCGACGGATCATTGGGTCGAAAGTTGCGTGCGTCGGTGAGAAAGAGGCTGGCCTGTTTTAGCCAGCCACGCTCTTCTAGATGCAATGCGAAATCCAAGTAGTGCTGGGCCAAGGCAGTCAGGTTCTCACTGGGGTTGAGTCCAGCGCTTACGTCCTCTAAGGCGAGGCGCGATATATGAGTGCTTTCCCAGGGATCGTCGAGGGTTGTCTCGGTGTCGGCGAAGTCTTCCAAAGGCGGGGGCAAGAGCATACTGGTGGGCACGGGTTCTGAGGCTATCGGGGGCAAATCTTGTGCCTGCGGACCCAATCCATCAGCGGCCAGAGCAGGTGGTGGCGCCAGTCCGCCCATGCAAGTGAGCGAACTGGTGGGCTCGCTGAAGAGTAGGTCCTGGTCACCGAAATCATCAATGGGAGGAGGTGGGAGCAGGCTGCTGGTGGGCTTTTTCTCTCCGCCAGAAGGGATCTGGCCGCGCTTTTTGGGCTCCATGTCGAGCGGAGCCCAGAGGGGATCGTCCAGGCTTTCAAAGTTTTTGGCGGGACCGGGACTGCCTGCGGGTTGACCGCTGTTAAGTGCTTGTTGTAACTCGGCAAGGGCCGGTTCGCGGGGATGGAGCTTTCGTAACTGGTCGATATGAATCCGCGCGGTGTCTGGTTGATTCTTGTCCAGAAAATAGCGAGCCGATCGAAGGTGAAAGGTTCGATGATTTTCTTTGGCTTGCGGGCTGGTTGGGTAGATATTGAGGACGAACTCCAGCGCTTCCTCTGCCAGGGCGTGCTGTTTATTGCTCTCCAGCGCTTCCAGCCAATCCTTCAGGAAGTCGGCCGGAATGCGGTGGTCCCCCTTGCGGCTCAGACATACCTGGCGGACAAATTCGTTGATCGAGTCTTTCTGGTTGCGCTCCAAATAGAGCTTGGTCAATTCGATAATGGCCGGCTTCAATGTCAGATCGAGTTGAATCGCCTGACGATAATGGTCGGCGGCGGTTTGCCATTGGCCGGTGCGTCGGGCCACATGGCCCAGGCCGAGTTGTGAGGGCGCATGCTGCGGAGAAAGCCGCAATACGGTATGAAAACTATTGCGGGCCTCCTCCGTTTGGCCCAGATTGAGAAGGGCTACAGCCAGTTGATAATGTGCCTCAACGTTTTGGGCATCGATTTGGACGGCCTGCCGAAAAGCTTCCGCGGCCATATCGTAACGCTCGGCCTCCAGGCAGCAGCGCCCGTACAATAACTGGCTTTCTTTGCTGTGGGGATTGATATTGACCGCTTTTCGGGCCGCTTCCAGGGCCTGTTCGACCTGGCCTAACTCCAGCAAGGCTCGCGAAGATTGATATTGGTACTGCGAATCGTTGGGGCGCAGTTGAGCCGCCGTCCCAAAGGCCTCGGCAGCCTCCTTGATCTGGCCCTGGCTGCGGTAAATCAGGCCCAGGTTGTAGGCGGCAAAATAGTCCTTCGAATTGAATTCAACCGTTTTCGCAAAGTAACGGGCAGCCGTGGGTAAATCGCCTTTCTGTTGGTATGCCTTGGCCAGGCTAGAGTGGATCTCCACGTCATTTTCATTTAAGTCGAGAGCTTGCAGCAGGGTTTCTATGCCCATGTCGAGACCGCCCAGTTGGATACAGAGGCTTCCCATCTGGCAAAGTGCTTTATAATCGCGGGGGTCCAGGGCCACCGCCTGACGATAGTAGGAGATCGCCTGTTCAAATCGATAGAGCTCTTTGCAGCATTCGGCCATGCCCACCAGGGCAGCCGCACAGTCGGGCTTGATCTGCTGGGTTGTCTGAAAGCGTGCAGTGGCTTGCTCGTGGCGCCCTTGACGCATGAAAATCTGGCCTAGTTCCAGGTGACTTTTCCAGTCGTTGGGGTCCAAGGTACTGGCTCGCTCAAAAAAACGGGTAGCCTGGACCACCGAGTTGAGGCTGTTGTAAAGTTTGCCCAGGCGCCAGCACAGGTCCACATTGTCGGGATGAAGTTCGTAGACCTTTTGCAACACTTGCAGGGCTTGCTCGCCCTGGCCGAGACGCATGTAGACCTGAGCGCTGCCCAGGCCGGCTTCCATTTCTTCGGGAGCCAACCTCAGGGCCGAGGTGAAAGCTTGCAGCGCTTGAGCGTAGCGCCCAAAAGCGGCGTAGGCCTTGCCCAATTGAACCTGGTAGCGGATGTTGGTGGGCTCGGCGCTGATGTTGTACTTAATCGACTGGAGTGAGGTTTCGACGATGGGGCGAAACTCTGCGGAGTCTAACTGTCGCAACAGGCCAGGATCTGCTTCGACCGCCTGCTCCCAGTCGTCAATGGCTCCATCCACGTCGCCGGCGCGCACACGCACAAAACCGCGCCGTAGCAGGCCTTGGGGATGGCCTGGGTACTGCTGCAGCAATTGATTCAGGGCTGACTGTGCACTGGCGGTATCGCCCACAGCCAGGCTACTTTGTGCTTGCTGAATCAGTGCTTCGGGTGCCTCTGCCATCCGCCCAACTTTCCTTCTAGACTGGAGCGCAGCCTTCTGTGTGCAGGTAGAGCCCCCCTCCTGATCGTCACCTTCACGGGGAAGGGCTTCACTGCTGGCCACGAGAACTGCCGACCATGCATAGCCAACCGCCCGTTGCTGAGCCCCCCTCCCATCGACCCTCCGTTCCCGTGTGGGCATGGGTCATGCTCTTAGCCACAGCAGTTGGGGCCTTTGTCCTAAAGGATTACGCCGTCGTGCGCTATTTGTTCACCGCAGAACTATTGGTTCTGGGCTGGCATCGCCGCTCGATGTCCAACTGGATTGTGATCATGATGGCGATCGGTATCTTCGTGGGTTACGATTTTCGCACTTTTGGTCCGGAGCACCATCTTTCCGACGACCTCTTGCAGTTGCCCAGCAAGATTTTCATCAAGCTGGTGAAGACCATCGTGGCCCCCCTTTTGTTCTCCACGTTGGTGATTGGAATCAGTAGCCACGCAGATATCAAAACCGTTGGCAGACTGGGCTTCAAATCGATTGTCTATTTCGAACTGGTTACCACTATCGCTCTTTTTGTGGGTCTGGCTGCCATCAATTGGAGTCAGGCCGGAGTAGGCATGGCTCAGGGGGCCGCCGAGGCCGGCGAAAAGTTGACCGTGGCCCATAAGGGTGTGCTGGAGATTCTCTTGCACACCTTTCCCGAGAACATCGCCAAGTCGGTAGCCGACGGCGACGTTCTCCAGGTGGTGGTTTTCAGCATGCTCTTCGGGGTGGCCATGGCCATGCTTTCGGAACAGAAACGGCGACCTCTGCTGGAAGTGGTCGATTCGCTGGCGGAGACCATGTTCAAGTTTACCGGTATCATTATGCGACTGGCTCCGCTGGCGGTTGGCTCAGCGGTTTCTTACACCGTAGCTCATATGGGGCTGGAGGCTCTGCAGAACCTGGGCAAATTGGTCTTGACTCTATACCTTTCGCTGTTTGTTTTCCTGGTGCTGATCTTACTCCCCATCATCTTGCTCGCCCGCATACCGCTGGTTCCGTTTCTGAGAGCGGTCAGCGAACCGGCCTCTATCGCCTTCGCAACCAGCACCAGCGAGGCGGCTCTGCCCCGAGCGATGGAGAGGCTGGAGCAACTTGGCGTGCCCCGCCATGTCGTCTCCTTTGTGATGCCTTTGGGTTATAGCTTTAATTTGGATGGGACCACGCTGTATTTGGCGCTGGCCTCCGTGTTTGTGGCCCAGGCTGCCGGCCACGAACTCTCCTTGGGTACCCAGATTGCCATGGTCGCCTCTTTGATGCTGTCCAGTAAAGGCGTGGCCGGAGTGCCGCGAGCCTCGCTGGTGATTTTGCTGGGCACGGTGGCGGCTTTTGACTTGCCCGAGTGGCCGGTGCTGGCGATCCTCGGAATTGACGGCATCATGGACATGGCCCGCACGGCCGTGAACGTGACGGGTAACTGTCTGGCCTCGTGCGTAGTTGCTCGTTGGGAGGGGGTCTTTAAGCCCGGTTACGATCATGTGTTTTATGAGGGGCACCGTCCGGCCGGCTGGGCTCCTTCCTTGCACGTGGCTCCTGCGCACATAGGATTTGATGCGTCTGCAAGCGAGGACTCTTTACAGTTGTGACCCTCGGTTATTCTTTTTGCCCCAACGACACCTTCATTTTTCATGCTATCACCCACGGATTGGTGCCAGGGGTGCAGGCGCAAGAGTGTCTGGCGGATGTTGAGACCCTGAATGTGTGGGCTGGTGAGGCCCGCTTGGAACTGACGAAAGTCAGCTATCACGCCTATTTCCACGTGATGGACAAATATGTGGCTTTGCGCAGCGGCGGGGCTTTGGGTCGAGGGGTTGGCCCCTTGCTGGTGGCTCCGCCAGGGCGTGAGTTGCGCCGGGTGGCTACGCCGGGCGCCTGGACTACGGCCCAGTTGTTGTTGCAGTTGGCTCGCCCGGATTTGAGTGTTCTCGAGTGTCTGCGCTACGATCAGATCATTCCGGCCATCCACAGCGGCCAGGTAGACGGTGGGGTGCTCATCCACGAGTCGCGCTTTACCTATGCCCAACATGGCCTGGAGGCGCGCCTTGACCTGGGTCAATGGTGGGAAGAGCAGAGTGGACTGCCGCTGCCATTGGGCGTCATTCTGGCCCGCCGCGACCTGGGCTTGGCTCGGGTAAAGCAACTGGAGGCGGCTGTCCGTCTCAGTCTGCAAATGGCCTGGCAGCAACCGGCCGCCAGTCGAGCCTATATTCGCCAGCATGCCCTTGAACTCTCTGACGAGATCGTCGAACATCACATTCGCACCTACGTGAATGAATTCAGCGCGGATGTGGGGGAGGAAGGTGTTCGGGCAGTTGAGGAGCTGGCCTTGCGAGCTCAGGCCGCCGGCCTGGTGGCGCCCGCTGCCCACCCCTATTTCTTGGCCTAGTTGCTCAGCGTTTCGATTTCCAAGGCGGTGGGCGGGGTGCCCTGGGCGTAGGTGATACGTAGCTTTTGACCGATTTTATACTGACTCGGATTGTCGCAGCGGAAAGTGGCCAGAGAGCCGGCCCCGTTGTTCATGTGAATCCTGTCCATGCCGATGGCCGAAACCGTACCGTCCAGGGCAGGACCGGAGGGCAGAGCTTTTTCTTGGGGCGTACTGAAGCGAGTGTCGGGATGATGACGAAAGTGCAGGTCCTTGCGCTTGCCGAAGACCAGCACCTGCATCAGGCCGCTGGCTCCGCAGATCAGAGCCAGGCAGAAGAACAATTTTTTGTAACTATGATCGGGCATTTTCTTTACATACTCCAGGCGACAGGGTCCACCTGCGCAGGTTTACTTGAAGGAGATTCTTGGTAAAGTGGCCTGCATTAGAGTTGGAATGGACGTTCGTATGTCACAAACACAGCAAGCAGAAAAGCCGTTTGGCCTGCGTCAGGGGGCTCAGGAGTTCCCGATGATGCTCGTCCTGTCAATCATCTATCCGTGCAACTTCGGATGTCCGATGTGCCCTTACACGGACGGTAACTCGGAGATTCGTCAGTTTTATCGGGAGCGTAAAGGCGACTTGTTCCCGGTGGAACTGTGGAACAAAATTGCCCAGGAGGCGGGGCCCTACGGGGCCTGGATGCGCTGCACCGGCGGCGGGGAACCGATGTTGCACCCCCACATGGTCGACATGATTGAGTTTGCCAAGGCCCAGGGCTGTCGCGTTTGGATGAATACCAACGGTTCGATGATGGGTCCTCATCCCAAACACCGACGCAAGTTGGAGAGGCTGATCGAGGCCGGCATCGATTTGATCGAGTTTTCGATGGATGCAGCCGATGCCGAGACCTATGCCAAAGTGCGCCCCCCCCGGGGCGGAGCGCCGCGTGACCCGCAAGCCTGGTTTGAGAACCATGTGGGCAACATTCGGGCTGCCCTCGAATTGCGCAAGCAGCATGTGAAGCCGTCGCGAGTGGTGGTTTCCATCATCCGTCAGGAACTGATCGAAGGGAAACTGGACGAAGCCGTGCAGTTTTACTTGAAGGATGTTGGCGTGGACGAAGTGATCACGCGCAAGTTTCTGACCTGGGACGACAATACCAGCATTTCTCACAACAAGGCCCTGGACCATCACCTCTACGCCACTCTGCCGACCGATCGCAAGGAGCCGTGCGTATGGCCCTTTGAGCGCCTGAACGTGGACACTCTGGGTCGAGTGGCCCTGTGTGGGCAGGATGTGAGTTTTCGCACCGCCGACAAGTTTCCCACACTTTGGGACCACACCGTGCAAGAGGTGTGGCGGGGCGAGATGTTTGATTGGTACCGCAAAATGCACCTCGAGGGACGTGGCGCTGAGGCCTGGCCCTGTCGCAATTGCTCCGCCTGGTTGGCCGGTGTTCGCGACTGGGAGCACGGTTGGCTGAAAGTGCTTAAGACTTCGGGAGAGCACCTGCGCGAGGTGATGGCCAAGGACTTGGGCGTCGAAGTGGAGATTTACAACCCAAAAGCCTGACCAGGGGCGGGCATCAGGCTCACTCACGAAGGAACCACCACGCCGTCGGTGAGGCCGGCCGGCTACTACGGTATCTCGCTGAGGGCGCTTCGGCAGCGCTGGACGTGGGCGTGCTCGGGACCCCAGGCCTTTTCGGCAATGGTCAAGGCTCGGGCAAAGAGGGTTTTGGCTTCTTCGTTGGCACCGGCCGATCGGCGCAGGGTGGCCAAATTGAAAAGCAAGGGGGCCAGGCGCTTGTCATCGGCGCTGATGTGGCTTTGCCAGATTTCTAAGGCCCGGCGATAGAGGCCTTCGGCCCGTCTTTCGTTGCCCTGGGCGAAATAGAGAGTGGCCAGGTTGGTGATCACCGGCGCCATCTCGTTTCGGTGGTTGGGTCCCAATTTTTCCAGGTGGTCAATGGCTTGAATAAAGTTGCGCTCAGCCTCCGCCAGGATCTTGCTCTGCCTCTGCATTTCGGCCAGTTCGCCCAGGGTGCGACCCCAGCGCGGGTCTTTCGGGCCGAAAGCCTCGGCCTGACGGGCCAATTCTTGCAAGGACTCAATGGCCTGAACGGCTTTGCCCTCGCGAAAGAGAGTGAAGGCCTGCTGTCGTTGACTGTTCCAGGTCGTTTCGTTGATACTGTCGGCCGCCACCGGTTTGTGACGCCCGGAGGATTCGGACAGGCTTCGCTCCACTTCGGGCAGTTTGGTGGCGATACGACGGGCCAGTTCTTCCATCCATTCTTGATGAGATGCGTCAAATGCACCGGCGCGGATGCGATTGTCGGCGTAAATCAGGCCAATGACCAGACGCGAGGCGTGGATGATGGGGACACATACAATCGATCGGAGACCCGACAGGATGACACTGGTCCGTTCGCCCAAAGAGGGGTCCATAATGGCATCGACCATGCACATGCCCTGGCGTTCTCGCATTACCGTTTTGACCAGTTCGGTACTGATCTCACCGGCCACAAAGACGGTTTGGGGGTCGAGGCCGTGGGTGGCCTGGGCGCCGAGTTCATCCGTCTCTTTATCGCGATAGGCCAGCAGGGCTCGCTCCGGGCTTAGGTAGGCGAGCAGGGCGGCCAGGGCGTGCTCAAACACTTCGCGACGGGTCTCTGCTTGCTGCAGTTTTTCTAGAAATTGATTGGGGTTGGCATCTACGCTCACGCCTGGTTCCTTACGCCGCGGAGGTTTGTCTTGCCAGTCCGCCGCCATGCGACTCGACCCGGACCCCCAACGAATCTTGCCCTGCACTGTATAGGAATCCGGCCTTACTCGTCAAATACCTGAATTATCAGGTGGTATGGGGGCGTTTACTTTTGAAGGGCTAAGATAGAAAGAAATATCCCCGGAAGGCGACGCCAGAGATATGGTTAAAAAGAGTGGGAGCCGCGATGTATTGTCCAGCCTGCGATAAAGAGTTCAGCCCGGTGCACAGCCGGTGTCCCGAATGCAAAGGGTGGCTTCGTGTAAGTGGTCCAACTGTGGGGGCCAAAGCAGTCGCCGCTCCGGCCATTCGCACTGCCGCTCCTTCCGCCGTCAATATGGATACAGCCACCACTCAGAAAGTTCAACCCCTGATAGGGGCAAATGTGCCCCTGCCCAGCCGCCCTAAGCCTGTCGCTCCAGCGGTCACGGCTCCCGCCTTCTCCGCAGGGGCTGCCGGCGAATGGGGGGCGGCGCCTGAAAGGTCTGGCCCGACCTTGCAGACTTCTACCGAGATGGTCGAGCCCTCGGCCGGTCGAGGAGCTCTGGGAACGGGTTGGGAGTCATCGAGCACCATTGCTGCGGGTGGAGGTTGGGGAGTGCCGGCGACCAGCCCGGCACCAGCTTCAGCCGGTTGGGGTACTCCGTCCGCCGGTCTTGGGGTCAGCTGGCAGGCCCCTCAGGCTGAGCCTCCTAAGTCCGGGGGTTGGGGTGGTGGTGCTCCGGCTCCACCGGTGGGACTGGGAGGAGCCTCTAACGGGCTGGGTGCTGGGCCGGGCGGTTTTGGCGGCCCGACTTCTCCATCGCCTGGCTTGGGAGCCGGGCCGCCTTCGGGCAGTTTGGGTGCGCCTAAGGGACAGATGGGGGCAGCCCCGGCCGGGGCTGGTGGCTGGCTGGGAGATGGTGGTAGCGGCGCCTACGCGGCCCCGGCAGGTCGCAGTGGGGGCTGGCTGGGGGATGATGCGGCCAGTCCGGCGTCCGGCCTTGGCGCCATTTCGATGCCCTCGATGTCGCCGCCCGAACTGGCCTCTCTGCACGATTCCCCTGCTCTGGCCTTGCCCGACCATACGGTGGCCGTTGATCTGGGCACTCCCTGGGAAGAAGACGGCCCGGCGGTTTCGTCCAACAAGATGATCTATTTCGTGCTGGCCTGTCTTGTCCTGAGTTTGACGGGCTTTTCTGGCTACGTATGGTGGCAGAACAAAAAGCTCAAGGAGCCCTCCCGTCCGGTTGCCCCCGAGAATAAGACTGGATCTTTGGAGGTCGGCAAGATTTACCTGAAAAAGGGACGGTCGGCCTTTAAGAATCGTAAGTTTGAGGAGGCTCAATCCAACGGAGAACTGGCTCACACTTTGATCGCTGACCTCAAAGTGGCCTCTCCGGCAGAGCGGCAGGCCGTCAAACAGTTTCACAAACAAGCGACAGTCGCTTTCGCACAGACTCTCTTTGATCGGGCTCAACAGGCTTATCGCGCCAAAGAAACCAACCAGGCGATCGCCCTTTGTCAGCAGTCGGTGGGCATGTACTGCAAAATTCCGGGAACAGAGAGGCAACAGGCACAATCCCTGGGGCTTGAAGGCCGCATTTACGAAAGTGTCGGAGACTCGGCGGGGGCCGTTTCGGCCTATCGCAAGGCCGCCAGCTTGAATCCAGGCGGCAACTACGGAGACATTGCTGACCAGGTCCGCCAGACCAGCACCCCGCCTCCTGTCCAGACGGTTCAGCCTGCGGTCCCTGACGCTCCCCCCGTGCCCCTGTCTGTAGGGGGACCGCTAGAATATCCATCGGGTCGTCCCGGTCACTACGTGGCCAGGCCGTCCAATCCGGCACCGGCGGCCCAACCTGTGGGCCCCCCTCCCCGACCTCGGCCTGCCCAAACCTATGTTCCACCCAAGAAAGACACCACGCCCAGTTGGCGTAAGCGCGGGAGTGATGTGCTGCCGGGTTACAACAAATAGGCCCTCACCGCGACCACGGCGGTATGCTTTTTGCCTTCAGTCATTTCTCCACTGACTCCCGTGGCGTGCGAATCAATGTTAAAGGTGGTAGCCGTACGTCTCGTAGGAAGTCACCCCTGTCGATGAGGAAAGTATCGCCAGTGCAATTTGGAGGTCGGCGTGGATATCGATGAAAAGCTAGACGAAATTCGAAACCAGTCTAAAGAGGACTTTAAATTTATCATGATCGCCTTTGACAATTCCACGAAGGCGATGGTTGAGATGAATAAATTGATCGGCGTCGTTACCCACGAGATGGGCACTGTCAAGGCGAAAATGGCGCGTCAGGAAGAGCGATTCGAACTGATGCTGGACGCGATTCAACGGGAGATGAAGAACAGAGTGGATCCGATAGTTGTCGCCGACCACGAAAGGCGGATCCAGGCCCTCGAGCGCAAAGAAAACCCGGCGGCCTGAAGAGGACGACGCCTCAACTGATATAGTCTCGGGTGAGCACTCCACCTTCGTAGGCCAGGGCTTCGGCCACGAATTTGTCGATTTTTTCCCTTTGGTCGTCCTGAATTTGGGTGAAGTAGATGCCGGCCCAGAAGCCTTTGAGGGGGTTTTCGTGGGACCATTTGACCAGGCCCTGGACGTCGAAAGGGGGGAGTCGATGGTCTTCCAGTTCAAAGCGAACTTTGATGATCGAGTTCGCCTCGAGGGGTTTGTCTAGTTGCAGGCGCAGGCCTTCGCGGTGAATATCGTGAGTGACGCACTTAAATCCGGCCACCTGGGGAGACATGGCTCCCAGAATGCGATTGAGGCGCACCCGAGAACGCTTTTCCTCCCAGGTGGGCGGTAAATCGCCGCCAGCGGCCGCGATTTCTGCTTCCTTGGAGATCAGCTTTTGGAGCAGGGCCGGTATCTCGCTGTCGCCGGGTAAACTGGCCCAGTACAGCTTTTTCTCAGGGAAAGCCTGATCTACCACCACTGTGCACTCTTTTTCCAGCTCCAGTTCGGCGTGCAGCAAGATCACTCTGACGGTTCCCGTGGGAAGCGCAGACTCGCTATGCAGTTCGAGCGTTTCGCCATCATAGCCGACAACTTCAGCGCTAGGGGTGGGGGCTTTCGAGGTTTTCGAGCGAAAGGCAGAGAACACGGCAAACTCCTTGGGATGTTTGAGGTCGCCCTGGCTTCCTCAAAGGTTGTCCAGGTTCCCGCATGCATGCCATGGGGGTCATGGAGGAAAACGAGTCCGCGAGCGCGGAGGATAGGCAGACCATGAGTATATCCTCGGGCTCGATTCCCGGAGACTCACCCTCCAAAATGTCCAAGTTGCCCTTTGATGTTTGCTTTCCCGCTCACTTGAAGTATTTGTTGAGACAACTTAGCGAGTCCCTTCAGCAGGGACAGACGGAGCAGTTTCATCAAAATGTGCGGCTGATTCTGGATTTTTTGATGCGTTATTGGGCGGGCGCCGCCCTGGGAGCCCTGGATCGCCTCCACGGCAGCAGCGTGCCCATTCCCCCCGAACCCAACTGGTCAGAGACCTTGAAGTTACTCCGCTACGCTGTCATGGCTTGGGAGGGGCATCCTCAATCCAGCTTCCGAACCCTTCTTCGGCTTGGTTTTTTTGAAGCCGGGGACCCGCCGCGCCCCCGCCTGCAATGCCGATGGCTGGGGATAGCCGGTGAATGGGGTAACGATTGCGCCACGGCCGAGCAAAGTGAAATTTGGGAGCAGGATTTTCTGGCGCTGCCCGGGTCCACATCCCGCTACCTGGAAGTGGTCTCAGAGTGGTTGCGGGCCAGTCGGCCCCTGTTTGTCAAACTCATCCGGCGCTATCAGCAGAATCAGGGATTGCTGGTGGTCACTTTGGAGGACGGTCGGGGCAAGCAACTTCCCCTGCTACCTTCGCCTCCCTGGCGTCGTTACGCGCCCAACTGGGAACTGGAGCAAGTCGTGCTGGCCGAGTCGGCGGCCACCCTGTCGGACTTGCCCAAGCAGGCCGGGTCCGAACTACCCTCTTCGGAATGGTATGAAGAGAGCCTGGCTGACATTTTGGGAACCACTCCGTCGGATCCGGCTGTGGAAAAGGTGGCCGAGCCCTGGCTGAATTACCCAACGCCGGAAGAGCCTGTGAAGTCGTCAGAACCGGAGCCGTTTCGCGTGCTCCCACCCGCCCCGTTGCCACCGTTGCCCAAGATTGAGGCCCCCAGAAATGAGCCCGCGCCGCCGCGAGGATCAAACGAGCCTGAACCGCTCGAGGACGATGGTGCGCTCGATGAGAGTTTAGATGCCCTGCTTGGTCTTGATTCGCCCAGAGTGACCGCCACTCCACGCTGGCGACCTCGGCCGCTGGAGTTTCCGGCCACTTTGCCCACGGGGGTTCGGCGTCAGATGGAATTGGCCCGTCGAGCAGTGCTGGACTACTCCAATCTGCAACTTGAGAACGATGCTGCCAGGCGCAATCTGGCCGCGGGTCTGCTGCAGGGTCTGTCCTGCTTGCTGGAGTTGACGGCTCGAGTAGCCTGCGCCGGATTGGCTCAAGTGGCGCCTTTGCCCGAGCCGCTGCGAGTGGCTCTGCAGCAGCCGGTGCCGCCCAGTCAGTCGGTCAAGTTGCTGCATTTTGCCTGGACCGCTCTGCTGGAGTATCCCAAGCAGGTGGCGGCCTCCCTGTTGCAACAGTTGTTTTTCGAGCTCAGTGCGCCCGATGTGCCGCGGTTGCACGCACGCTGGCTGGGCTTACCGGACGCTCCCATGATCGGATTGCAGCATATTACTTTCTGGGTTCGCTTGAGTTCTGGCCAGATTCAGTGCGGTCAGTCAGAATTTCAAATTCAGCTACGCGAGTTGTTGGATGCACTGCAGTTATGGCTGGTGGCCGGTTCGCCGCTATGGACGGCTTGCGATCCAGACCTGTACATTCGCCCGGATGGTCACTGGTCTGGCTACATCACGCTGGGCAGCGAGCGCTTCATGCTCGACCCTGACACTCAGCAAGAAGAGGCTTTGGAAGTCCTGTTGGCGCGTTGGCGTCAGGCTTGCTCGGCTCATCGTCCGCCTTTCTTTGTGCTTGACGAGGTTCTGGAATTTGTCGAGTCGGTGGCCCCGGGGAGCGGGCTGATGGTTCAGGGTCCGCCTGCGGTGGGCAAGAGTTTCTTGCTGCGCGACCTGGTGATGCGTCAACCTCAGGTGGGCACATATCGCTATGGCTGGCTGCCTGTATGCAGTTCGGATCACTTTGCTCTGGAGCAACTCAACTGGCGAATCAACGAGCTTCATCAAAATGGCTTCCCCTGGCATGCATTGGGCCCGGCGGCGCTGGCCGACTTGCAACGCCACAGCGCGCGCGAACACCTGTTTTCCCACTACTTCGCCGCACTTCACGAACGCAATCAGGGACAGACCGAGGCGGTTCGCCTGGTATTGTTGGAGGACCAGGTTAGCCGACCGGACGAATTGCTCTGGTGTCACCTCACCCTGCCCTGCCCTTTTGTGTGGGTAGGTGCTTGCGAAGAAGAACTGCCCACGTCATGGACGGCTCCATGTCCCCCTGCGCGATTGCCCATTGCCCGAGACGACCTGGCCTACCAAAAGCTGGAGCTGGATTTTTTACAGCAGAACCTGGAATGGCAGCGCCCTCAATTGTTGGATTTTGTTCAGCGAAGTGGGGATGATCTTTTGGTGCAACGCCTGTGGGTGGGGGCGCTGGAGACGGGTCTGGCCTCCCACTCCAAGGACCTTCCGGCTCCTGCCGACACCTTCGCATGGGTCTTGAACAAGGTTTTGGAAGACCGAGTGGCCCGCCCGGTGGTCTTCTTGCTGAGCGTCGGTGAGGACGGCCTGCCCCTGGAAGAACTCACCGAAGGCATGTGGGTGCAGTCGTTGCGGGGACTTCTGCAACACTATGCCTGGTTGGTCGTGGAACGCGGAGAATCGCGCATCTGTCTGCGTCACCCGCGTCTCTGGCAAGCCGTCATCGATCTGAATTTGCCGGATAGAAACGAGACCATCTCCCAGTTTTGCCAGTACCTGGTGGTCAAGCTCAACACCACCGGCGAGTTGAATATCAACCTCGAGGAACTGCTCGGCTGGATTGCCCGCTCGGGAGCGGGAGAAGCTGCCTGGACGGCTCTCCAAAGCGAGGACTTCCGGCGTTGGAAGGAAGAGCAGATCCATCACTACGATGGGACCGGCCAGGGGTATCGCAAGATTCAATTGGTATCCAGTTGGTTGAGTGTGCTGGAGATCGCCCTTCAATGGGGCCGGGAACACAATCCCTTGCAGTTGCATCAAGTGCTGGAAGAGCAGTTGTGGAGCTACAGCAGCCGAGGTCTCACCTATCGCGGACTGGGTCGTCTTCACGAAGCCTTGCTCGATGTGGAGCAGGCTATCGCAGGGTTTCGGCCTCTGGTCGACCAGCGCCCGGAGCTGACCAATGGTCTGGCCGCGGCCTTCAATCGCCGCAGCGAAATTCTGCGCGAACTGGGTCGACACGCGCCGGCCCTGCAAGATTCCGATGAAGCTATCCGCATGTATGCCGACATCGCTGCTCTCGACGCAGCTCGTTGGGAGCCCTTGTGGGCCCTGGCACTTCATCATCGCAGTATGCTGCATCAGGAGATGGGACGCCTGGAGGAGGCCGAGGCCGACCTGAAGCGAGCCCTGCAGCATTATCAACCCCATCGCGACCAGTTGCGCTCGAGGATGCGCATGGATCTGGTCCAGGCTTATCTGAGTCGTGCCCGTTTGGCGGCCCGCCGCGGTGACGGTTTGCTGGCCCGCGATGACGGTTTGCGCTGTCTTGAACTGCTTCAACGCTTTCACGAGGGTTGGACCGAGTTACGTGTGCTGGAAGCCCAGGCCCAGACGCAACTGGCCGAAGCCCATCGTCTCTTGGAGGATGAAGGCAAAGCTTTGGAAGCCTCCGACCAGGCCACGGCCCTGTGGAAAGAGCTGATCGACGAGGGACGTCTCGATCTGCGCGGGGTCTACGCCCAAGAATTGTGCCGACGCGGGCAATTGCATTATGATGTGGGCCAACTCGAAGCTGCCTTTGAGGCTGCTCAGAGCGGCGTAGACCTGATGCTGCAACTGGTCGAAGCAGAAGGACGCGGTGATCTGGCCACCTGGCTCAGTCAGACCTTGCTGTTGCGCGGGCGCATCTGGCAGCGACGCGGTAGGGCCGAGTCCGCCAAGCGAGACCTGTCGCTGGCCTATCACTACGTCACCAATCAGTCCGGCCAATGGGGGCAGCAGCCCAACAATCCGGCAGTGAATGTGATGGTCGATACGGTGGTGTTGCTCTCGCAACTCAATTTGCACATGGGCCAGGCCGATCAGGCGGTGGAGCAGATTGAATCCTGCCTGGCTTTTGTCAACCTGGGAATCGAACACACCCAATTAGAGAATCGGGCGCTATTGGAATCGTTGCTCGGTCGGGTTCAACCGGCCGGCGATCTGGCCCTGGCCGCTCACGGTCGGGCCCTGGAGCTATACAATCAGTTGGTCGATGACCAGGGCCACTACCAGTTGCTTCCACGACTGGCCGAGGCTCATTTGGGCAGAGCTCGCACTTTCCGTCTGCTGGGAGAGGAAGAAGCGGCCCTGGCTGATGCCAATCAGGCCGTTGATCTGCTCACCTTTTTGAGCGAGAAGGGTGGCGACCCGGAAGTGCTTCGCCTGCTACCGCCTGCCCGCTTTGAGGCGGCCGAGATTTTGGGGTCATTGGGTCAGAAGGAACGGGCCCTGGAGCATTTGCAGGGCGGCCTGGTCGACCTTGAGTTGATGGAGCCAGACTTTGGTCGAGCCGAGTATTTCCTGGAGCGGGCTCGAGCCCTGGCTCTGCAGGGCAGTCTGGTCGGCGATGAACAGGCTTCTCAGAGCTTTAGCGAGGCGCTCTTGCTGATCGGCAACGCCAACGCGGAGGGGGCGGAGACCCACTTTCTTGAGGCCGAGATCCGCCGTCACCGGGCCGAGGTCCTGTTGCGCCTGGGCGATACCGCCGAAGCGGTGGAAGAACTGCTGGGCCAGCCCGGCAGCATGGACAACGAGGGTCGACTGGAGCAGATCGGCAATTTGCTGGAAGCCATGTTGACCCAGGCGCGGGCTCAGTTGCAGAAAGACAACCAGCCAGGAGTGGTGGCGGCCTACGATCGTGTGATTCAGGTGGCCGAGATGCTGCGCCAGAGTGACCCGTCCGGGCAGGCAGTGCAAATGTTGATCCGCGCCTACCAGGAACGTGCCCTGGCCCGTTGGGACCCGGACGAGCCCAACCCGGCCTTGCAAGATCTGGCCAGAGCGGTGGCTACCTGTGCGGTAGAGTTGGGCGCGGAAGGTCACGCCTTGATGGCAGGACTGCTGGAATCGAGGGCTCGGCTGTGCCTGACGCTGGGCTTCACGGCCGCAGTATTCGCGGACGCTTCCCGGGCTCTGGAATGTCTGCAGTCTCTGGCCAAGCCGGATCCGGAGTTGCTGAGGTCCTTGCTGTGGCTGCGCGTCGAGGCAGAAGCCGATGACGCTGGCGCCTGGCTGGACCTGCTCCGTCTCGAAGAGTTGCTGGAATCGTCGCCGCTCGTCTATGAGCGGGCCCGTCTGAGGCGATTCCAATCCGAATGGCTGGATCAACTGGGCTGGCCGCAGCGGGCCCGCAGCGTGGCTGCCGAGGCTATCCACGACCTGCAGCGCGCCTGTTCGGCCAGCAGCGGCGAACAGCAACTGAATCAGGCCCGCGAAGTGCTGCAACTTTTGATGCAACGCTTTCAAGTGGACCACGAGCTAAACTTGCTGCTGGATTGGGCCATGTGGCTGGGGGATCAGTTGGACCGGCACCCCGAGTTGGGTGAAGGTATTGATCTCAAACCCGTGCTGGCCTGGTTTGAGGTGTCAGCCAAGGCCGATCAGGAGCGCTTCGCTCAGATCTGGCTGGCCTTGTTGGCCGAGCATAGCCGGGTCCCCGAGATGCTCTTTGAATTGGTGCCCCACTGCGCTGTGTGTCTGCGCATTGATGATTTTGACAGTTCCACCTGGATTTCGTTAATGGACATCATGGACCGGCGGGCCGCCGATGAAAGCCTGACGCGACTCACCTGGGAAGGCAAGACCCTGGATTACTTCCTTTCCCTGCCTCGCGCGGAGGTTGGCCGCAATCCTGACCTGGAGATGGCCCTGGCCGAATGCCTCCGCCGTTGGGTTGACCTGCCCGCCCATCGATTGGCCATGGCGGGCGTCTCGGCGGAGGCTTTGGGCGCCTGGCTGGAAGCCTGAATAAGCAGGGAAGCCAGGTCGGCTGGATAAGGCGTAGAGTCTATTTTCAAGATCCAGCTAGGAGTCAAGCTATGTCCAGCCATCGTTATCAACCTGCCACTCTGGAACCCAAATGGCAGGATTATTGGCTGCGCAACAGCACTTTTCGCACCCCCAATCCGGGCGATCCGGACTTTGACGCCACCCGCCCCAAGTACTATGTACTCGACATGTTCCCCTATCCCAGTGGGGCTGGTCTGCACGTGGGTCATCCCGAGGGCTATACGGCCACCGACATCCTGGCTCGTTACAAGCGGATGAAGGGGTTTAATGTTCTTCATCCGATGGGCTGGGACGCATTTGGACTGCCGGCCGAACAGTATGCCGTGCAGACGGGCACCCACCCTTCGATTACCACCCGCCAGAACATCGACAACTTCCGCCGTCAAATCCAGGCCCTCGGATTTTCCTACGATTGGGATCGCGAGCTGGCCACCACCCATCCTCAGTACGTGCGCTGGACCCAGTGGATTTTCTCGCTGCTCTATGAAACCTGGTATGACAACGAGTTGGTCAAGGGCAGACCCATCTCCGAGCTGCCCATCCCCGATGGACTGACGGCGGCTCAGAAACGGGCTTACGTGGACGGGCGTCGCCTCGCCTACATCGATGAAATGGCTGTGTGGTGGTGCTCGGCCCTGGGCACCGTACTGGCGAACGAGGAAGTCATCGACGGTCGTTCCGAACGAGGCAGTCATCCCTGCATGCGTCTGCCGTTGAGGCAATGGATGTTGCGCATCACGGCCTATGCCGGACGTTTGTTGCGAGACTTGGACCAGGTAGAATGGCCCGATGAGACCAAAAAGCAGCAGCGTGAGTGGATCGGGGAGAGTCAGGGCGCAGAGGTTGATTTTCAGGTGGCTGACGGAAGCGATACCATTCGCGTCTTCACCACCCGCCCCGACACCCTCTATGGAGCCACCTTTATGGTCTTGGCCCCCGAACACAATCTGGTGACCAAGCTTACCACCAGGGAAAACAGCGACGCGGTTCACGAGTATGTATTGCGCACGGCCTCGAAAAGCGAATTAGAACGCTCGGCCAACAAAGAGAAAACCGGCGTGGCTCTGGGCAGTTATGCGCTTAACCCGGTCAACGGAGAGCGCATTCCGATTTGGATTTCGGATTATGTGCTGGCCACTTACGGAACCGGCGCCTTGATGGCCGTACCCGCCCACGACGAGCGTGACCATGAATTTGCCACTCTGTTTGGCCTGCCCATTGTGGAGGTCGTCCAACCTCCCACCAGCCACGACGGCTGTTTTGCGGGTGAGGGAGTGGCTGTCAACAGTCCCTGGATCGACGGATTGCCCACCCTGGAGGCCAAGCGCAAAATGATTGCCGAACTTGAGCAGCGCGGTCTGGGCAGGGGCAAAACCCAGTACCGCCTGAGGGATTGGATCTTCTCGCGCCAGCGCTATTGGGGCGAGCCTTTTCCTATCATTCACCGCCAGGACGGAACCAGCGAACTGGTGGCCGATTCCCTGTTGCCGGTAGAATTGCCCGAACTTGAAGATTTCCGTCCGAGCGGCAATCCAGAGCCCTTGCTGGCCAAGGCCCGCGAGTGGCTCAATTGCAAGGATAGCGATGGTCGTGATGCTTTGCGGGAGACCAATACCATGCCCAACTGGGCCGGTTCTTGCTGGTACTACCTGCGCTTTATCGACCCTCGCAACCCGGATCAGCCCTGGAATGCAGAGCGAGAAAAATACTGGATGCCCGTCGATCTGTATGTGGGGGGACGCGAGCACGCTGTTCTGCATCTGCTCTACGCACGCTTCTGGCATAAGGTTCTCTTTGATCGAGGCTATGTGAGCACGGCCGAACCCTTTCGCAAATTGTTCCACCAGGGTCTGATCCTGGCTTTCGCCTACGAAGACGAAGTGGAGAAGAAATTGATCGCCTCCGATCTGGTCACCGAAGTCGACGGCGCCTTCCAGGCCAACGGCCGACCGGTGCGTCAGGTGGTTGCCAAAATGAGCAAATCGCTCAAGAATGTGGTCAACCCTGACGATATCCTGGGCGAGCACGGGGCCGACGCTTTTCGCATGTATGAGATGTTCATGGGTCCGCTGGACATCGCCAAGCCCTGGAACTCCAAAGATGTGGGCGGCGTGTCGCGCTTTTTGCAGCGAGTCTGGCGCCTGATCATCGATGAGGAGACCGGTGAAGTGCGGCCTCCTGCCGCTCAGGACGCCCCCGGTCTGGAACGGGCCCTGCACCGCTGTATCAAGAAAGTCGGCGACGACATGGAGCGCATGGCCTTCAACACGGCCATCTCGGCCATGATGATCTTCCTCAATGAGGCTTCCACGGCAGGCGCCGAGCCACTTTCGCATTCGCAAAGGGAGCGCCTGGTGCTGATTCTGGCCCCCTTTGCCCCCCATATGGCCGAAGAGCTCTGGCAGCGACTGGGCCACTCCCAAACGCTGGCCTACCATGCCTGGCCAACGTATGAAGAAAGTCTGCTGATTGACGACACCATTGAAATGCCTGTTCAAGTCAACGGAAAGCTGCGTGCCAAACTGATGGTTCCGCTAAATATCTCGAGTGCCGACCTGGAGCAGCTGGCCCGTCAGGCCGTGGCCGAGTGGCTGGAGGGCAAGGAGACCAAGAAGGTCGTGGTGATTCCCAAACGCATGGTCAATCTGGTCGTTTAACGATGGCTGTCAAGTTTTTTAATACTCTCACGCGCAGCCTCGAGGAATTTACTCCTCGGCAGCCCGGAAAGGTGAGTCTTTACACGTGTGGACCCACCGTTCACGACTATGCCCACATTGGTAATTTCCGCACTTATGTCTTCGAAGACTTGCTGCGGCGCTACCTCAAATACCGTGGATTTCAGGTGACTCAGGTGATGAACCTGACCGACGTGGAAGACAAGATTATCAAGAAGGCCGAGGCGGCAGGCGTTCACTTTAAAGAGTACACCGCACCCTATTGCCAGGCCTTCTTCGAGGACCTGAAAACGCTCAACATCGAGGCCGCCGAACATTATCCCCGGGCTACTGACTTCGTGGACGGTATGGTGGAAATGATCCGGGACCTGTTGAGCAAGGGAATCGCTTATCGCTCAGAAGACGGCTCTATCTACTTCAATATCGCCAAGTTCCCAGGTTACGGGAAGCTGGCCAATATCCAGGTGGATGAATTAGTGTGCGGCGCTCGCGTGGCCCAGGATGAGTATGAAAAAGACCGGGCTTGCGATTTTGCCTTGTGGAAAGCCTGGGACGAAGGAGACGGTCACGTCTTTTGGGATCAATATCCTGACCTGGGCAAAGGGCGGCCCGGCTGGCATATCGAGTGCTCCGCCATGAGCCGCGCCTATCTGGGGGACTCGTTTGACATTCACTGCGGTGGAGTGGACAATATCTTTCCTCACCATCAGAACGAGATCGCTCAGTCTGAGGCTTTTAGCGGCACGAAGTTTGTCACCTACTGGCTGCACTCCGAGCATCTTCAGGTGGAGAGTGCCAAGATGAGCAAATCGAAGGGGAACTTTATCACCCTCCGCGATCTGCTCCGTGCTGACCAAAATCCGAGTGGGCGCGCCTACGAACCATCGGTGGTGCGCTACGCGCTGCTGAGCGTGCATTACCGCAGCCGTCTCAACTTTAAGTATGACGGCCTGCACCAGGACGAAAAGGCGCTCGAGCGCATCAGCGACTTTTTACGGCGCTGCGGGGAGTGTCAGGGCGGGGCGGGGGCCCATGACGACCGGGTGGGCGAGTTGGTGAATCAGGCTCGCAGCGGATTTGTTGAGGCCATGGACAACGACCTGCACATCGCCGAAGGTCTGGCCCGGCTTTTTGAGTTCATCACAGGCGTCAACAAACTCATGGATGAGGGCCCCGTCAGTGGTCAGGCCGGTCAAGCCTGCGTCGACCTGTGGCTGGAGTTGGATCAGGTGCTCGGATTGGACCTGGCCAAAAGGATTCAAACTGGACCGCTGGACAGCGAGATTGAACTCCTCATCGAGGAGCGCCAGCAGGCCCGCAAGACCAAGAATTTTGCACGCTCTGACGAAATTCGCAAACTGCTGGCCGACCAGGGAATTGTGCTCGAAGATACACCACAGGGGGTGCGATGGAAACGCAGCAGTCCCTGATCTGGGGCAAGCGTACCGTGCTGGAGTTTTTGCGCAAAGAAGCGCCTCTGCAACGCATTTACGTGCTGGCCGACGGGGCCGGTCTAAGCAAGGAATTCTTTGCCCTGGCCAAGGAGCAGGCTATTCCGGTGGTGCGCAGTCAGCGCGAGCGCCTGGACTCTTTGACGCGCAGGGCCAACCATCAGGGGGTGGTGGCCAGTCTGGGCGAGCGTAGCTTTGCCAGTTGGCAAGAGATTCTCGAGGCCAGCGCCGTTTCTCCCAACAAGATGCTTTTGCTGGCTCTGGATGGCGTGCAGGACCCGGGAAATTTTGGGGCGCTGTTGCGCACCGCCGAAGGGGCTGGAGTCCAGGGGGTAGTGATGTCAGCGGCCGGGAGTTGCCCGCTTTCGGCTACCGTCAGCAAGACCAGCGCGGGTGCGGATGCCTACCTCAAAGTCGCCCGCGCCGACCGGTTGGAACGGCTGTTGGGTAGTCTGGCCGAGGAGGGGGTCCAGGTTGTGGCCACCACTCCCGATGCCGAAAACCCTTATTGGAGCCTGGACTGGACCCGTCCCAGCGTGCTTGTGCTGGGGGCCGAGGGCGACGGTATCAGCGAGGCCGTTTTGCGACGCTGCAATCAACGCGTGAAACTCCCGATGTTGGGCCAGATTGAATCGCTGAACGTGGCCGCCAGCGCCGCCGCTGTGCTGTACGAAGCGGTGCGCCAACGTTGGGGGAAGCAGTGAGGCGCAGTTTTTGCTGGCTGTTGCTGAGTGCCTCCCTGGCGGCCCAACCGGAGAATCCCTATCCCAAAGATATCGCCGCCCGTTACCTGCCGGTGACGGAAGCCAGCAGTCACACCAAGGACGGCTCGGCTCTGGAGTTGGTCACGCCCGTCAATGTTATCAAGGCGCGGTCTGTGCCGTTTCAAGCGGTCGGTCTGGCCCCTCAAAAGGTGACCCCGGTTCGTCCCAAAACCTGGGACCTGCCTCCCTTCGCCACCATTGGCCCCCCACAGGTGGGACCAGAACCGGAAGTAGAGCCCCCTCGGGAAGTGCCTCCGGCATTTTCCGAGGTTGAACTGGGCTCCGAATCTCCGTCCTCGCAGTTGCGCCCCAAGGCAGGACCTCGCAAGCTTCAGGCTCGCTTTAAGGACTATGCCATTCCGGAGCCGATCAGCCGGGTCTGCTACGGATCGAACAGCGACGGAATTTGCCAGTTTTCGCTCTACGGTGGGACCAACAGTTTTGCGGCTGAGGATGCCTATTTTTCCCTCAACGCGGCCCTGGACAGTCGCGAAGAGTTGAAGGGATTTGGAAAAGTAGCCGTGTTGGGGGTTTTCCGCGAAGCGATTCCCAAGAAGCCCACCCTGGCAGAGCGTCGCTTCGACTCCATCGAGGTGGCTGGCAAAGCCCGTCCCGACCTTGTGGATCCCGGTCTAAATCAGGCCCGCAAAGCTCCAGCTTTCAAAGAGATTTCCACGCACACTTTGAGTGGAGGCCGGCTTGATATGTCCAGGTTGCCGCCGCCGGTCACCTCCAGTACGCCGCGGGCACCGCGCAACTACTGGGTTTTTCTGGCTTACTATCCCGACAAGGCCGTGACTGCCGAGATTTTGCTCGATCAGCGCCTGGGGAATCCGCAGAACCTGGTAGACATGGCCAGCCTGATCCATGCCCAGATCAAAAACCGCTAAACTTTTTCAGGGTGGTCGGGGGTCCCTCTACGTCCAGCTTTGCACCAGCAAATCGGCTTCTTCGGGGCTCACGCGCTGCTGGTCCAGCCAATCTTGCAGCGAATGGAGCAACGACCAGCAGCCGCTCTGCCCCTCCAGGCAATCGGGGTAGATTTTACGGGGTTGTTGCAGCAGTTGACGACTGGTTTCGCTGTTGACAAATTCGCAGACGGGGAGGGGGCCCTGGGAACTGGCCAGCAGGCGCTGATAGTAGACGGCCCGCAAGGCGTCTCCGAGACGCTGAGACCAGGCTGCGGCCGGCAACCAGGTTTGCAAGCGGTCCAGCAAATTGGGAGCGTGCAGGCCCCGCAACAAGGCCAATACCAGTCGCCCCTCTTCGGCGGCTTCCAGAGCGGCTTGAGCCGACGCGCTGTCTGTGAGCCACAGTACCACCACGTCGCAACTGTCCAGCAAGGCCTCACTCAGGCGCACACAGGAACCTAGCAGCCCGCGTCCGTGGCCCTGAACGAAGTCGTGGCAACGGCCCACCGTGAGGATGCGCCGGGGAGGGCCCTGGCGCAGCAACTCGAGCAGGCTGGCCAGGGTTGTGCGCAGTCCCGAACCGCGCTGGCCGCCCAGCAGCACCAGACCCTGGTTGAGTTGGACCAACTCGGCCAGCCCGGGTGGCAGATTTAGCTTCTCCATGGGGGGCGGCCCGTCGGACGGGAGCGGGCGAAAGAGAACCCAGGGAAACTGCAGATTGACCTGGCAGCGTCCAAAGCCGGGAATGCCGACGGCCTTTTCGCCTTCACCGGGTAACCCCCAGTCGCGGCCCTGCTCCAACAGGCGGTTCAGATCTTCGCGGGTCAGCTTGGCAGCTTCTTTCACCTGTAGCTGGCCCCAACGCCAAAAGGCAGGGGCCTGGCCCACACAAAGCTGCAAATGGGCCTCCAGGCTGGCGGCTTCCTTGAGCAATTCGAGCAGCATCAGGGTGAAGGGGCTAGTTCGGCTTCCACCGCATTGCGCTGGCGATCGTGGAAGCGCTCCTGGGCCAGTTCGATCATTTTGTCGAGCAGAGCCGAGTAGCTCAAGCCGGAGGCCTCCCAGAGGCGACCATACATCGAGATGGGTGTAAAGCCAGGCATGGTATTGACTTCATTGAGAAAGAATCGACCCTGCTGATCCATCAGGAAGTCCACTCGGGAGAGGCCATTCATGTCGAGCGCCTGGTAGGCTTCGATGGCCAGGCGTTGCAGTTCTTTGATCTGCTCCGGGCTGAGATCGGCCGGAATGACGGTCTTCTGTCCTTCGGTTTCGAAGTATTTTCCCCGGTAGTCGTACCACTCACGCCCGTGCAGGATCTCGCCAGGTAGGGATACCTGCGGCTCATCGTTGCCGAGCACGGCCAGTTCGATCTCGCGCGGAGACTCCACCGACTGCTCCACCACGATTTTGCGGTCATAACTGGCCGCCACCCGCAGGGCCTCATGCAGTTCCTGGCTGGTTTTGGCCTTGCTGATGCCCACGCTGGAGCCCAGATTGGCCGGCTTGACGAAGACGGGCAGGCCCAGTTCCTTTTCGATGCGGGCTGCAACTTCGTTGGGCTGACTCTCGAACTGCTTGCGCAGAAATACCAAAAAGGGAACCTGAGGAATGTTGCTGGCAGCCCAGACCGCTTTCATCAAGGCTTTGTCCATGCCCACGGCCGAGCCGGCCACCCCCGCGCCTACGTAAGGTATGCCGGCCATCTCCAGCAACCCTTGCAGGGTGCCGTCCTCTCCGTAGGTGCCGTGAATGACGGGAAAAATGACGTCCAGAGAGGGCAGGGGAGGGCCTGAGGCAGACATCGGTTGCAGGCTCTTTTCGGCCTGGCCGGGCAGCACCGCCAGGCTGTGCAGGTCGTTGCCGGTCACGTGGCCGGCCTGCAAGGCAGTGCGAGCGCCCTCGGGGGTTACCCACTGACCGCTTCGGCTGATTCCGATAGGGTAGACCTCGTATTTTTTGGGGTCCAGCCCCTGAATGACGGACTTGGCCGACATCACCGACACTTCGTGTTCGCCCGAACGGCCCCCAAAAATCACTCCGACTCGCAGCATGGCGCCCTTTCCTCATTCCTTGTGTGAAAATATTTCAGGGTCTTCGCAGACCGCTTGGGCCTACCTTTCGAACAAACGCTCGCTACGGGCTTTCGAGGAGCCGGCAGGTCGAGGGACGAAAGGCCCCCGCGTTATGAGTTCTAAGCCGAAATTTTACGTCACCACCCCCATCTATTATGTCAACGCGCCTCCCCACATGGGTACCGCTTACACCACGATTCTGGCCGACACGCTGGCCCGCACCAAAAGGATGTTGGGGTACGACGCGCTGCTGGTGACGGGTAGCGACGAGCATAGCCAGAACATCGCCGACAAGGCGGCCGCCGAGGGTCTCCACCCAGAAGAATTTTGCAGACGCTTCATCCCTCACTTTCACGACGCCTGGAAGCTGCTCAATATCGGTCCTTACCAGTTTTACCGGACCTCCAGCCCCGAGCATCGGGCTACCGTGCAGGCCTTCTTTGGTCGTATCCACGAGCGTGGCGACATCTATAAAGCGGAATACTCTGGCTGGTATCACACCACCGACAACCGCTTTGTCGATGAGGCGGAGGTGCCCGAGAACCCGGAGAACCATCCCTTCCTCAAGTTTTTGACCGAGGAAGCCTACTGGTTCCGCCTCAGTCGCTATCAGGATTGGTTGCTGGGGTGGCATGAGAGCCATCCGGAAGCCATCGTGCCCGGTTTTCGTCGCAACGAAATGCTCCAGCGCATTCGCGAGGGACTGCGCGACCTGTGCATCAGCCGTTCCTCCACCAGTTGGGGCATCCCACTGCCCTGGGACACCGAGCACGTCTTTTATGTTTGGGTGGACGCGTTGCTGACCTACCTGACCGGCAGTGGCTACCAGTTGGAGCAACCCGATAAGGAGTCTTTTTGGCCCTGCAACCTCCATATCATGGCCAAAGACATCCCCTGGTTCCACACCATCGTCTGGCCCGCCATGCTTCAGTCGGCGGGAGTGGAGCCGCCCCGTCAGGTGTTGGTTCACGGCTATTGGAATTTTGCCGGAACCAAAATGAGCAAATCCAAGGGCAATGTCTTTCACCCTCAGGACGCCGTGGCTCTGGTGGGCGCCGACGCGGTTCGTTACTTCCTGCTGCGCGAGGTGCCGCTGGGCCAGGATGGCAACTTCACCGTGCGTGGCCTGGCCGAGCGCTACAACTATGACCTGGCCAATGACTTTGGCAATCTCTTTCATCGAGCGCTCACCATGGCGGGCCGCTTTGTGGCTGGCAAAGTGGCTGCCTTTGAGGCGGGCGGAGCCTTTCAAGAGTTGGAGGACCTGCGTGCCGATGTGGCCGGGCGGACCGTAGTCCAACTCGAGAAACTGGAGTTTCGGGAGGCTCTCGAGAGCAGTTGGGAGTTGGTGCGGGCCCTGAACCGATTCATCGACGAAACCAAACCGTGGGAGTTGGCCAAAAGCGCCGACAACGGACCGCGTTTGCAGTCGGTGTTCAGTGTGCTCTTCCGCTGCATGCGCACCTTGCTGGTGCTGCTGGCCCCGGTCTTGCCGGGGGCCTGCGACCGCTACTGGACCCAACTGGGGTTGGAAGGCAAAGCCACCGAGCAGGGTTTTGACGTGCTGGCGACTCCCTTTCCAGCCGAGGCCACCCTGGCCAAACCCGAGATCGTATTTCCCAAACTAGACCTGACCAATTTGGAAGAGGAGTTTATTGTGCGCAAAGAGACCATGACCGGTGAAAAAGTGGAACGAGTCGGCGAGGCGGCCCCCGTTGTGGAGGCCCCCAAGGCCACCGAAAAGGCGCCTGCCCCCGATGCGGAGATCGGCTACGAAGACTTCACCAAGGTGAAACTGATCACGGTCAAAGTAGTGGGTGCCACGGCCGTGGACGGCAGCGATAAGCTGATCAGGCTGACCGTAGACGATGGCAAGCGGCCCGACCGCACCATTGTGAGCGGCATTCGAGCTCATTTTACCCCGGAGGACATGGTTGGCAAGACCATTTGCATCGTGGATAATCTTAAGCCCCGCAAGATTTTCGGCATCCTCAGCGAGGGCATGATTTTGGCCGCCGGCGACGGTCAGGTGCTGCGTCTGATCACCCCGGAAGGGGAGTTGGCTCCAGGTGTTCGCCTGGGATAGTCGGCCAGTGGCAGCCAGGCTTCCGCTCTTTTTTCGAGGTCAGCCGTGAAGCAGAATCTGCGCAGGCTGGCCTATGTGGTCACTTTGTTGAGCCTGTTTTTGGCCGGTGGGGCCTATTTGCGTCAGCGTCTGCCGGCTTTGCAGGCACCCGCCGTGGGCGGACAGGTTGCTGACTACGTGGGCGACTGGCAGTGCGCCACCGTCAGCCTGGACCTTCATGTCGAGAGCCAGGGCGAGCAGCTCCAGGTTTCGGGATTGGAGACCGAGCCGGTGGTTTTTGAGCGGGCCAACCCGGAATCTGCCTATCAACAACAGCGGGGCGGGACCCGCCAGTTGCGCCACAGTTGGAAGCGTCTTCAGTTGGTCCAACCGGATGGACACATCTTGGAATTTCGCCTGCGTGAGCCAGCCCGATGAGAAGTGCTGTGCTGGCTTTGCTTTTGTTGGTCGTGTTTGGTCTGGCCGGAGCCGGCCTGCACCGACTGCTGTCCAAACGGGGATTGACTCCGATAGTGCCGGTGAAGGCGGCTCAAATGGTGGGCCAGTGGCGGGCCGAAGGGCTGCAACTGCGGATCGAGGCAGAGGGCGACCATCTCAAGGTTTTTGGTATGAATCAGCAGGGAACTTTGCTCTTTTCTGCCTCAGGCCAGTCCCGCTGGGCGGAGAATGAGCCCGAGTCCAAGGTTCCCCGACTTTTGGAGTGGAACGGGAAGGCGCTTGAGTTAAAGACGACCCACGATTCTGGTCGGGTCGAAGCCGTTACCTTGCAGAGGAGCCCATGAACCAAGAACGAGTCGCCACCCTGGAAAAACTACTACAAATGGATCCGGGTGATGTTTTCAGCAACTATGCGCTGGCCCTGGAGTGTCTGGAGGCCCAGCCGGAGCGTGCCGAGCAGCAGTTTTTGCGGGTGCTGCAGTTGGATGCGGACTATGTGGCCGCCTATTTTCAGCTGGGCAAACTGGCCGCCGACCAGGACAAAATCGAGTCGGCACGCAACTGGCTGGAGAAAGGGATGGAGGTTGCCGAAAAAGTAGGCGATCACCACGCCCTTGGGGAAATGCAGGATTTCTTGAACGAAATTGATTAGCGTGGAGGTTGGAAAGATGGCCGCAGTGGCAGATATCGCCGTCATTGGCTTAGCCGTGATGGGACAAAACCTGGTTCTCAACATGAATGATCACGGATTCACCGTGGCCGTCTACAACCGCACCACCTCCAAAGTGGACGAATTCTTGGGTCGTGAGGCCCAGGGCAGCAAAGTGGTGGGGGCACACTCCCTGGAAGAACTGGTCAGGCTGCTCAAGCGCCCCCGGCGACTGATGTTGATGGTGCAGGCCGGGCGCCCGGTCGACGCTGTCATCGAACAGTTGTTGCCGTTGCTGGAGCCAGGCGACATTATTATCGACGGCGGCAATTCTCACTATCCAGATACCGAGCGACGCGTCAAAGATCTCAAGGACAAGGGCATCCTGTTTGTGGGGGCGGGAGTTTCTGGAGGCGAAGAAGGAGCCCGTTACGGCCCGTCTATCATGCCGGGCGGCAACGAAGAAGCCTGGCCTCACGTCAAAGACATCTTTCAGGCGGTGGCCGCTAAAGTGCCCGACGGCACTCCCTGCTGTGACTGGGTTGGACCGGGCGGGGCGGGCCATTTTGTGAAGATGGTCCACAACGGCATCGAATACGGCGACATGCAGTTGATCTGTGAATGCTACGACCTGATGCGCCACGGCCTCAACCTCACGGCCGACCAGATTGCCGACGTATTCCACGGTTGGAATCAGGGCAAACTCAAATCGTTTCTCATCGAGATCACGGCCAGCATTATGGGCTACCGCGATGATGATGACGTGCCGTTGGTGGATAAAATTCTCGATGCGGCCGGCCAGAAGGGCACCGGCAAATGGACAGTGCTGGCGGCCATGGATCTGGGCACTCCCCTGACTCTGATCAGCGAGGCAGTCTTCGCCCGCTCTTTGTCGGCCCGCAAGGATGAGCGCGTCCAGGCTAGCAAAATTTTGGGCGGTGCCCTGCATCCGTTTCAAGGTGACGCCAAGACTTTCATCAGCGACCTGGAGCAGGCTCTCTTTGCCTCGAAAGTGATCTCCTACGCTCAGGGCTACATGATGTTCCGAGCCACCGAGAAAGAGCTGAACTGGACGCTCAACTATGGCGGCATTGCTTTGATGTGGCGCGAAGGCTGCATCATTCGCTCGGCCTTCTTGGGCAAGATTAAAGAGGCCTACGACCGGAATCCCGAACTGGCCAACCTTTTGCTGGCTCCCTACTTCACCGGCGAATTGCAGCAGGCCCAGGCCAGTTGGCGCCGGGTGGTTGCGAAGGCGGTGGAGATGGGCATCCCCGTGCCCGCCACCTCGTCGGCGCTGGCCTTTTTTGACGGATTTCGGCGCGAACGCCTGCCAGCCAACCTGCTGCAGGCACAACGCGACTTCTTTGGGGCCCATACCTACGAAAGAGTGGACAAGCCTCGGGGTGAGGTTTTCCACACCAACTGGACAGGTCAGGGCGGCCAGGTCACGGCGGGAACCTACAACGCTTAGTTGAGCTTGCACCTGCAGTGAAGAAGACACTTTTCGCTCTGGCCTGTTTGACAAATCTGGTGTGGGCAGACGGTCCCAAGTTGCCGCCTCCCAGCAGTCTGCTCGACTCCAAGGCGGTCTCGTTGGGCGTGGTTCACGCCCGCCCCGACGATACCGGCTTTAAGGAGTTGTTCAAGACCGCCTGGGGGGCCGTCCAAAAACGGCCTGGCGGCACGGGCGGCGTGATCGACATGATCGGGGGCTTTCTGAGCCGGACTGCCCAGGAAAATATGCTGCTGGGCTTTTTGCCTTTTCAGATGGTGCGTATCGATCACTTTGACGAGAAGGGGCGGGACCGGGCTTCCTTTATGGTCACCCTGTCTGGCTGGCCGGGCTTGCAAGGGCTGTTTTTCGCCACTCTGCTCAACGGCCCCGATGGACAACCTTACCCCACCGAAAGGGTGGGCAACGAAACCGTGGTGATTCGCGCCAGGCCCGGGCAGCCCAAGGAGGATGCCGGTGTGGTGGCACGTCTGGGGGGTACCTTCTACTCCTTTGCCGACATCGAAATCGCTCGGCGAATTTTGGAGAAGAAGCAGGGCAACAATCCTGATTTGAGCGCCATCCTGTCGGCTCTTAACCAGGAGATGGATACCTACGGTGTGTTGCTCAATAAGCAAGACAGCCTGATGCGTTTTCTGGAGTGGGTCAACAAGCGCGACTTCGAGGCGGCCAAGACCTCGGTGGGGGCCGAAAAGTTGACCAATCTCTTTAAGCATGTCGAACTGGTCACCTGGCAAGGCGACCTTATTTCGGATGATCGCATGGACATGCAGGTGCGCTTTCGCACCGACTCGCCCGATCAGGCCGAAGTCATGGAAGAGGTACTCAGTACAGTCCGCAAGACCCTGGCCGAACGTGGTCGAACCGGTGACCTGCAGATGACCACCGTGGACAACGACGTGATGCTGGACATCCAGTTCACCGGTTACCGCAAAATGCTCACCGACTACCTGGAGCGCTAGCCCGGTCGACGCCCCGGCAAATGAGAGGTCTCGTTAGGGTCACCCACGTATCAGCAAGGGAAACCTAACCCGGGAGGTCCCTTGAGCAGCTTTATCTCGCCCCCGATTCGCCAACTGGTGTGCGCCCTAAAAACCTACCCCGAAGGCGTGCAACCTGGCACGGAGGCCGCCGTATTGTGGCTCACCGGCTGTCTGGACAGTCTCCGGCTACTGCGACCCCTGCTCCTTTGGAGCGAATCCAACCAGGAGTTGTTTCATCAGGCTGAACTGGACCTGAAAGAGGCTCTCAAAGTGATCGCCGACCGCCATCTGGCCGGCAATGACAAGGCCGAGGCCCTGGCTCAGGCCGTCATTCGCTACTACGGACAGCTCTTCCAGCTGCAGAGCGAGGAAAGTCGGCGCCCTGCTTTCAGTCCCATCCTCTCGCTGGACCAACTGATCAAGGTGGCCTTCAACGTCATCCAGGACCGCTGCGACATCTTTGAACTGCAAACCCGATTTCCGTTGGCCCACGCCGACATTCTCCAGCTGCGAGCTCAGTGGACGGTGCGCAAAACTCTGTTTCCCGAGGTGGCCTGGCCGGAGTCCATCGACGAGCACCTCCGTCAGATCGAGGGCGGCCTGGGGGCGCTGGCCCTCTATCTGGAAAAGGGTGAATCTCGGCTACTCGAGGAGGCGATTCAACTGCTGGGCAAGGGTTCTAGCGACTATGCGCAGCAGATTTTGGAGAGCGAGGCCCAGGCCAGAGAAAAGTTTCGATTTGGCACTCACGATGCCATCGAGTGCTGGGCGCGCTTGCTCGAACACCCCTACGACCTGGGCGAGGCCGTTACCAGGCAGGCCTGGGACCGCCTCTTTCAAGAGGTCGACGCCTACCTCAACACCATCCAAATGAGCAGGCGTGGGGGGCTGTCCATCGCCCATCCCGAGCTGGTGGCCGCCGCCTGCGTGGTTCATCAGCAGGCCTTTGATCAGTTGACCTTCCTGGCCGCCAACCCGTTGCCCCCGGCCGAAGTCGCGCAACTCCTCAACATCCCGTGGACTCAAATGGATAATTTTCGAGGCGCGGTGCGCCAGGCCGTAGCCGACCTGCAAGCTCAGTTTCAGGCCGCTCCTCGAATGTTGGAATTAGTCGAGATCCTGGGCCAGTGCGAAGCAGGCGTGTTGCCTAAATGGGTGCTGCGCGATGAGGTCCAGCAGCGACTTGAACAACAGCAAGCCTCGTTGCAGGCTATTGGGGAAGCCCCTCAGGTGCCTGAGAATATCCCCGCGCTGCTGGCTTCCCATGAGCAGGCCTATGAGAGAATGCTACTTTACTGCGAGGACGACCAGATCAGCCATCCGATCGAAGGTTGGAAAATGCTCTCACTCACCATGCCGCCGTTGATCGCCTACGAGGCCCAGGTGCGTCAGGAACTGTCCAAGACCGGCAAGTCGGGCCAGCAGGTTACCTGCGTTCGCTGTGGTCAGATTCAGATACCCCAAAAAATCTGCAGTTCGTGCGGCTCCAACCTGCCCCAACTGCAGATCGACGACGTCCACTACGAAGACCTGGCCGGTGCTGAAGCGGCCTCAACGAATGTGGCCGACGTGCTGATCGATCTGGCGGAAGGTCTCACTTTTGGCGGCTCGACCTGGGATCAGGTTTGCCTGGAGATCGTGCGCCAACTGGAGGTTCTGGAAAAGACCCGGCACCGCTTTGAGCGCGATGGCATCAAAATGATGGGTAAAGAGGACTCTCTGGATGCCTACTGTCATTTTTTCGTGGTCCGTATGGGTCAGTTATCGCAGGCCCTGGCCACCCTGGCCGAAGCCGCTGAGGGTCGCCAGATGGTGGCCCTCAAAGCTGGCCTCACTTCCTATCGACAGCTTCACCAGGAATTGATAGAATTTCAAAAGAGAATTACTGAAGGTATAGGCAAGCTGCCCTGATGAGCCAGATTCCATGGGACCGCCTGGAGAAGATGCGCGAGAATCAACGGCGCGAGCAGGCGGTTCCGGTGGAGCAGGCGCTGGGCGGTCAGCAAGTGTCTCACAGCGGCGGCGTTTTTCATCGTCGCGCTCAACAGTTGGGCGGTCACCTCAGCCACGGACCCTTTGCTCTGGCCCTGGCCAACGCCAGGCCTCTCACTCCCTGGCTACCCGAAGTCAGCGGACGCAGAGTCCTTTATCTAGACACCGAAACCACCGGTCTGGCGGGAGGGTCGGGCACCTACGCTTTTCTCATCGGCCTGGCCTACTTTAGCGGGGAGCAACTGCAGGTCGAGCAGTTGTTGATGCGCACCCACAGTGAAGAAAAAGCTATGTTGGGCTACCTGATCGAACGCCTCGACCAGACTGACTGTCTGGTCACTTTCAACGGCAAATCCTTTGATGTTCCCCTGCTCCAGACTCGCCTGATGATGAATCGCATTCGCTATGACCTGGAAGAGATTCCCCATCTCGACCTGCTGCCTATATCGCGACGCCTCTGGTCCAATGCCCTGGAGAACTGCAAACTAGAGACTCTCGAACATCAGCTACTGGGTCTGCCCCGCCATGGCGATGTGCCGGGCTGGATGGTGCCTCAACTGTTTTTTCGCTACCTGCAAACGGGCGACGCGCGGGGCCTGGCCCAGGTGGCCGAGCACAATCGGCGCGACGTGCTGACCATGGTTGGCCTGGTGGCCGGTCTTTGGGGCTATGCCGAAGAACCGCTGCAGTGGCAACGCAGGTTTCGCCAAGATCCCGCGCTGCTCCATTTGGAAGACCTGGCACTGGGTCAGCAGATGTTTCGCCAGCGCCGCTTTGAAGAAGCCGAAATTCTGCTATCCCGCGTCTGGAGCTACTGGGAATCTCTCGATCACCCCATTCAGCCCGCCTTGCGCCAGAGCGGCACTCTACTGGCGCGCCTGCGGCGTCGCCTGGGGCAACCCCAGCAGGCTCAGCTCATCTGGGAAAAACTGGCCGAGTGCTTTCCCACCGACCCGGAACTGCTCGAACAGGTGGCCAAGCAACAAGAGCACCTTTGTGGTGACTGGTCGGCTGCCCTGGACTGGGTGGAGCGCGCCTTGCGCCTCAAGCCGTTGGCTAAAGGCCGACGTCAGCGCCTGGACTACCGACGCCAGCGCCTGCAACGCCGACTCGCTGGCGCCTGACCCCCTATTGTCGAGGGTGGCTCTGGTCGTAGACCTCGCGCATCTTGCGCCGCGAGATATTGGTGTAGATCTGAGTGGTGGAAAGACTCTCATGACCCAACAACTCCTTGATGGTGACCAGGTCCGAGCCGCCTTCCAGCAGATGGGTGGCGAAGGAATGTCGCAAGGTGTGAGGCGAGGCTTTGCGCTGCAGTTGGGCGCTGCCCATTCGTTTGCGAAATAAAATTTGCACGGCCCGAGTGGAGATTCGTTCCCCAAAGCGATTGAGGAAAAGGGCGTCCGACTTATGGCTGCGCATCTTCAGATAACTTTGAATGGCCGTGGCCGCGTGCTCGGTCAAAAATACAAAGCGCTGCTTGTTGCCTTTGCCGGTCACCCGCAGGTGTAGTTTTTCCCAGTCAATGTCGTGCAGATTCAGGCCCACCAGTTCGGAGAGGCGCACTCCCGAACTGTAAAATAGCTCAAGAATGGCCTGATCACGCGCGGCCAGTTCGGGAGACAGCTTTTCTTCGGCGGGGTTTTCCAGCAAGACCTCCACTTCTTGTTCACTCATCACTTTGGGCAGCAGTCGCCCTTCTTTGGCCGAACTGATGCGCTGCATCGGGGAACTCTGGAGATGCCCCTCCGCCTCCAAAAACTTAAAGTAGCCCTTGAGGGAAGCGATCTTTCGGTTGAGAGCGGAAGGCGTGTATTTCTTACGGTTGCGCAAAAAGGCCAGGTATTCGCGAATAGTCCGTGCGTCGATGCCCTCCAGGGTCAGATCTTCCGCCAGAAATGGGGCCAGATACTCAAGAAAGAGGCGCAGGTCCTGTTCGTATTCGTGAATGGTGCGTCGGGCCAGGGTTCGCTCCACGCTGAGGTAGGTGAGATAGTCTGGCAGGTAGTAGTCGCGGGCACTCTCGCTGGATTTTGACACCCCTGCAAATTTGAGGCAAATTCAACTCTCCCTTGTGATAGGGGGGAAAGTTATCCGGGCAGCAGAGTGCCGATTTTCATACCGGTGACCACCAGGCCGCTCAGCACCAAAAGCATCAGGGCCAGTCGGGCGCCCATCAGGGTGGAGTGACCCACCGACTTGGCGCTCTGATAAGCCTGCTCGGCTGCGGCGTAAACCTGCTGTTCAACCTTTAAAATCTCCCGGCGCATGCGGCGTTTCTGGCGTCGCTTCACGTCAAACTCCAGTTGCACGGCCTGCTTCTCGCGCAAGATTTTCAGGGCCTGGGCCACCGCGTCTTTGCCTTGCTTGGCTGCGGGCGCAGCCGAGCGGTGATTGGTCACCCACTGATGGCGCTCCAGGCTGATGGCATTCAAGAAGGTGCGACCGCAAGAGCAGTTGTGCTGGGTTGGACTGGCGCTGACGGTGCTCATGGTGACCTCCTTATCCGGCTTTTTATCAGTCTATCTTGCCGCCCTGAAAAGACCATGAAGAGGGCAGAGACAATGCTAGGCGAAGTTGCCCGCGAAAATTTTTTTGGAGGTTGCCCGTGCAAGAAGCCGAGAAAGCATTGATTAAAGGTTTGGTTCACGTCATTTGGGCCGATGGCGAGGTCAAGGAGGACGAGCGTCGCTTGCTCGGGGGCGTGCTCAGTCAGTTAGATCTGGACGATACTGCTCTCAGCGAAGTTGCCTCGATGATGGCCAAGCCTCCCGACCTTACCAATTTGAAAGAGTCGGTCAAAGATGTTGAGTCGCGCCGCGAGATTATGAAAGTATTGTTGGCCATGGCCATGGCTGACGGCAAAGTCGATATTTCCGAGCTTCGCTTTCTCAACAAGATGGCCCGCCAACTGGATTTGAGTGACAGTGACTTGGAACAGTTGAAAAATGAGACTCTCTCCGAAATCGATCACGATGCGTAAGACTGGGGCCTGAGATGTTACACCGACGCCTGGCTTGCGGGTGGATATGGGTATGCCTGTTGGGTGTGCCCGGCCTGGCTCAGGAGGGCGTTCCGCGCAACCTGGTCATCGTGCAACCGGCCGGTGGCGCCGCCGAGACCCAGGTCAATTTGCGCTGGGATCCCATTCCTGGGGCGCTGGGCTACGAAGTCCTGCGCAAGCGTAACGGCTCGTGGTGGCTCAATGAGGAGGATCCCAACTGCACCCCTATCACCAACTCCACCTCGATCACCGGCCTGTCTCCAGACACCGCCGTGGAGTTTTGTGTGAGAGCCGTCTTGCCCAAAGGCCTCTCGGCCAACAGCGCGCCGGCCACGGCCCGCACCCAGCCTTTGGGCACGGCCCCCATTGCCCGCAAAGAGGGCCCAACTCAGCCTTTGCCCGTGGTAGACGATGAACCGCCGGCCCGCCCTGCTCAACCCCCGCCCGTGCGTAACACCAATGCCGACCCGGATCCGGTCCCGGTTAGCGGGTCGATTACCGACCTGGTTCCCCCTCCCCCCAAGCCAAAGGCGACCCCCGCCACTCCCAAGGAAGAGCGCCCCAAAGGGCCTCCACCGCCCGCCCCCGAGGGGCTGATGGGCCTGTTTACCGGCAAAGGTGATATTCGGTTGAGTTGGCGTATGGTCGCCGAAGCCACCGGTTATCTGGTGGAGGAAGAGCGTGAGGGACAGTGGGTCAGCCTGGAAGATGGAATCATTCAGGAAAATCGCCCCTCCCTGATTGTCAAAGGCCACGGCGGTGCCGGTCCCTACCTGTTTCGGGTTCGGGCCGTTCGCCACGGGCAACGTTCAAGCGTGAGTCTGCCCACCAAAGTGGAACGCTAATTCGCTTTTCGAAAGTTTGCAAGTTCTTATAGAACAAGGTGTTGCCAAACGGACAATCCATCGAAAGGCGCAAAATCTGGGGTTTTCCACAAGGAATCCACAGACCACAAACTGAACCCGCGCCAATCCCAAATGGGAAACCGTTCAGGCTTCCCCTTCCGATAATCTTACGCAGTGGAGTTCGTGCCGATGAAATCGATGCCTATGCCAGTGGCCGAGCGAACCAAGCCTAGTCTCGCCTCTCTACCTCCGGTTGGCCCGCGTGGCCTGTGCCTGGAGATTTGCATTCATGGGGTGGTTTCTCAGCGTCACCGCGGACCTGAAGCCGCCGTGCTCTCTCGTTTGAAAAAGCGGGCTCGCCTCTATCACGGTCTGGCCTCCATGAACCACTGAGGCATCTGGTGTGACCTGAGTTACGGACAGGCCCGCAAGCTCGCGCTATCATCAGGCATCTTCTTTTAGGAGTCCTTCTTGACCCAGCTTGAGCCTCCGTCGGACCTGTCCGTTTCTGATCCCTCCCTGGTCGACTCCGCTTTCGAAATCCTCAACTACAATCAGCAGTTGATACAGTTCGCCGATTCTAAAGCCGGCAACCTGATCGTGATCAACAGCCTTTTTATCGCCGCCGCCCAAAGCGGCGTGGCCTCTGGTGGGCTGGCCCTCAAACTGCTGCAAATAATGCTGGTGCTTACGGCCGGTGGCGCCTTGTTACTCTGCCTGGGCGTCATCATGAGCCGCGCCTACCTACCGCGAATGCCCCGAAAAGACTGCATCTTCTTTGGAGACATCGCCCAGCGCCGCAACATGAACCATTTCGTGCGTGACTTTACGGCTTCATCCGGCCAGACCCATCTGGAAGACTCGCTGCGGCGCACCTACGTGCTGGCCCTCATCGCCAGTCGCAAATTTTCGATCTACGGTTGGGCCCAGTGGCTCACGGCCGGGGCCGCCTTCCTATGGCTGACCCACAGCCTGCTCCACCTGCTGGTCCGCTAATAAAAACTGGGGGCAAGCCTACGGGCTTGCCCCCAGTTTTTAGGGGGTCTGGATAACCCGCAAGGCCAGGCGGTCGCCAGCCAGGCTGGCTTCCACCGTAGAACCCGGCAATACGTTGCCCTCCAGCAGCAGTTTGGAGAACGGGTTCTCCAGTTGGCGCTGCAAGGTCCGCTTGAGGGGGCGGGCTCCGTAGTCGGGGTCGTAGCCTTCCTTGGCCAGCCACAGGCGAGCCTCGGGCGTGACCACCAACTGGATACGAATCGGCTTGAGGCGGGCGTGCAGCCGCTGCAGTTGAATCTGCACAATCTGCTCGAGTGCCTCGGGTCGCAACGGCTGGAAGGTGACGATTTCGTCGATGCGGTTGAGAAACTCGGGCTTGAAGTGAGTACGCAGCGCGTGTTCCACCTCGGCCGGAAGTTCGCTACCGCCCCGTAACAGGGCCTGGCCTCCCAGATTGCTGGTCATAATCACAATGGTGTTGCGAAAGTCCACCGTGCGCCCCTGACCATCCGTCAGACGGCCATCATCTAGCAGTTGCAGTAACACCTGATAGACTTCCTGATGGGCCTTTTCCAACTCATCCAGCAGAATCACCGAGTAGGGACGGCGTCGCACGGCTTCGGTCAGCTGGCCCCCCTGCTCGTAACCGATGTATCCCGGAGGGGCGCCCACCAGTCGACTCACCGTGTGCTTCTCGGTGTATTCGCTCATGTCGATGCGCACCAGCGCTTTCTCATCGTCGAAGAGCAGTTCGGCCAGGGCCTTGGCCAGTTCCGTCTTGCCCACACCGGTGGGACCCAGGAAGAGAAAGCTGCCCAGCGGTCGATTGGGGTCGGCCAGACCGGCCCGGCTGCGCCGGACCGCCTCGGCCACGGCCATCACTGCCGCGGACTGGGCCACCACCCGAGTCTCCAACTGTTGCTCAAGATCGAGCAGGCGTTTGCGCTCACCCTTGAGCAACTTGGCCGCCGGAATGCCCGTCCAGCGCGAGATGACCTGAGCGATGTCCTCTTCCTCCACCTGCTCGCGCAGGAACTTGGGCGGATCCTCTTCCAACTGCTGCTCGGCCGCCTCCAACTGCTTTTGCAGTTGGTGCTTCTTGCCGTAGCGAATTTCCGCCAACTGAGCCAGGTCACCCCGGCGTTCGGCCTCCAGTTCGTCGGCGCCCAATCGGTCAAACTGGCGCTTGAGCGAGCGAATCACCTGAATCCGCTCTTTCTCTTGCTTCCATTGCAGAGTGTCCCGACCCAACTGCTCTTCCAGTTGGGCCAACTCCTGGGCCAGGTCGGCCAGACGCTGCTTGGAGAGCGCGTCGCTTTCCATCTCCAGCGCCTGCTGCTCTACTTTGAGCTGACGACACTGTCTTTCCAGACGGTCCAGACCACTTGGCAGCGAGTCGATTTCCATCCGCAACGAGGCGGCCGACTCGTCCATCAAGTCGATGGCCTTGTCGGGCAGAAAGCGGTCGCTGATATAGCGGTCCGAAAGACGCGCGGCCGCCACCAGGGCCGCATCGGTGATGCGCACCCCGTGATGGACTTCGTACTTCTCGCGCAGTCCGCGCAGAATGCTCAAGGTGGCCTCTACACTGGGCTCGCCCACCAACACCGGTTGAAAGCGGCGCTCCAGAGCGGCGTCTTTCTCAATGTGTTGGCGATACTCGTCCAGCGTGGTGGCCCCGATGCAGCGCAGCTCGCCGCGAGCCAGTGCCGGTTTGAGCAGGTTGGCCGCGTCCATCGCCCCGTCGCCCTTGCCCGCCCCAACCAGGGTGTGCAACTCATCGATAAAGCAGAGAATTTTGCCCTGCGCCTGTTGTATTTGCTGCAACACGGCCTGCAGGCGTTCCTCAAATTCCCCTCGATACTTGGCGCCAGCCAGCAGTTGACCCATATCCAGAGCATAGATGACGCGGTTTTTCAGGCTTTCCGGCACGTCTCTCGCCACAATTCTTTGGGCCAGACCCTCCACAATGGCCGTCTTGCCCACGCCCGGATCGCCGATCAGGACCGGATTGTTCTTGCGTCGGCGCGACAAGATCTGCACGCAGCGACGGATCTCTTCGTCGCGGCCCACCACCGGATCCAACTTGCCCGTGCGAGCCAGCTCGGTCAGGTCGCGGCCGTATTTCTGCAGTGCCTGGTACTTCTCTTCGGCATTGGCGTCGTTGGCGCGCTGGCCTCCCCGTAGTTCCTGGATGGCCGTCAGCAGGCCCTCACGGCGCAGTCCGCGCTGACTGAGCCAATCCCCTTCGGGTTTGGCTTTCAAGAAGGCCAGCAGGAGGTGCTCCAGGCTTACAAAATCGTCCTTGAGTTGGGTCCGTTCCTCTTCCGCCCTCTCCAGCAATCGGTTGAAGTCGTTACCGGCATAGACGGCACTGGGTTGGGAGAGTCGGGGCTGCTGACGCAGGTGCTCCTCGGCCTGACGGCTCAGAGCTTTGAGGTCCATACCCTGTTGAGACAACAGGCTGGACACCAATCCCCCTGCCTCACTGAGCAGAGTACAAAAGAGATGGATAGGTTGAAGTTGGGAGTGGCCCTGGCGTTGGGCCAATTGGGCTGCTCCCTGGATTGCTTCTTGGGCTTTTTGGGTGAGTTTATCGGAAACCACAGGTTGTCTACCTCCTGGCACTATGTTGAAACCATCGTGCACCCCCAAGAGGTAGAAAACCGTCATGCAACTGTTAGTTTTGTGTTATCAGACTTACAGCCAACCGAGCAGAGTTTCTTCGTCTCCTCCGCTGGCCTTATCGTCGGGTGGCTCCTCAGGGGGCGGTTCCAGGGGAGGACGGCTGACCACCGGTTTCGTCCCGCCGGCGGGTGGCGTCTTGGTGGGCATGTTGGGCGGTGGCGTCAGCATACCCGAAGGGGCCGTGGGCGCCGTCTGCTGGGGTTGAGGCGGGGGAGGGGGAGATTTGATGGCCGCCAGCGACTCGCTCGAGGGCGGCGGCAGGGGGTTGGAGTCGGGCGCCTTGGCAGCGCTAGCCGCCGTCGGATTGGCCTGCCGGCCTCGCGAGGGTTGACTGGTCTCCACGGCGGTTTGGAGCGCGGACAGATCGCCCCGCTCCAGCCACGGTCTTACTTTGGCCGAATTGATCAGGTATTCATTGGGATGAGGATGACGGTAACAGAGTATCGATCTCAGCGAAAGGCCCAGTTGGCCCAGAATACCCCCCCGATGCTCGGGCGAGGTCAACTCCAGCAGGTGCTGCACGCAGTTGACCACACCTGTGCCGGGGCAACTGGCGATTACCAGGGTTCGGTCCGAGGCGAAACTCAAGGCAAGCTGAAGTTCCTCGCCGGTAGCTACGCGCTGCAAGTAGAGCACATCAGGTTTTAGGCGCAATAGATCGGTGGTTTGGGAGATGTCGATGCCCCGCTGCAACTGGCTGAGCAGGCTCTGCTCCTCGGGAAGCTCGTAGCTGACCGCATCCTCCAGGGTAAAGATACGCGCACGTCTCTGCTGATTGATGGGCTGTAATAAGGCGTAGGCCAGACTCTTTAGTTGACCCAGACCGCCACCGCACAACAAAATCAAACCTCGCTCTTCGAGCAAAGACACTTCCAGGGCACGGGGCAGATCCAACTGATCAAGATTGACGGGAGGGGGAGTTAGACGACGCGCATAGACGGCCAACTCGCCCCTTTCAAAATAGGCGTTGAGCAAGAAGCGAGCGGTGTGATACTCGACCAGTTTGCTGAAAGTCCGCTCTTTCATCAACTGCTTGCGCTCGTTGGGGTGCAACGCGAGCATGGTCACGCGGAACGAATCGGTCGGAGTCAACGGTTGCTGACCAATGGGAATGAGGTCACCCTCAAGGTAGGTGTAAGGCAGGCTGTTGGGCCGAACGATCAGGTCGCTGGCATTGTATTTGATGGCTACCTTGGCCAGGTCAGACAGACTGAACTCAACCGTGCCGGCCAGCGCCATCAGGTTCTCGGTGGACAGTTCGTCGGCTGTATCGCCGCTCGATGCGGCGCGGGCCGTCCCCACCAGGTTGCGCACACGGGCTTCGGCCTCGTCCAGGCGCCGGATCATGCGGGTTTCCTGGTCCACCAGGCGACTCTCAAAGAGAGCCGCAGCTCCCCCCAGTTGGCCCGTTTCTCGCTCAATTTTGTCGAGGCGCTCGAGCAGCGATTCCATCTGGTTTGGCAAAGCCAGGATGTCGGATGGCAAAATCAGGGGTGGCACCGGCGGAGCAGGCTGCTCTTTGCGCTCTTCATGGACCTGCTGCTGCAACTGTTCTACCTGTTGCTGCAGTTGCGGCATTTGTTGCTGCAAGGCAGGCAGTTGCTGGAGTTGCTGCTGCACCGGAGGTAAGTCTTGCTGTAGCAGTTGAATCTGCTGCTGGAGCTGTTGGATCTGTTCTAAAAACGGCGGCTGATCATCAAACCGCTTGCGCAGGCCGCGCACCTTTTTTTGCAACTCTTGATTGAGGCTCTCGAGTTGAGCCTTGACTTCGTCGAGCGCAGCCGGGTCCAGAGTTGGGGTTTCGGTCGCAGGACTCTCCTTGGCGGTTGCATCCTTGAGCGAATGAACAACCATCCACAGATCGTTGAGTTGCTGCTCAGTATTGCTCCGAACCTCGTTGCGAATGGCCGCCAGCAATTTAGGCGGAACGCCGAGTTCCTCTAGACGGTCACTCATTCCTACCACCCTCCTCGGGCTTTGATTCTTCTCTAAGTGCTTCGCTTTCTTCCTCGTAGATGGGAGGCAGCGGGGTTTCAGTAGAGGGTTCCACAAATCGGTGCCACAGCCACCGCGTAAGTTTAGTGTAGGGGGGTTCGGTGAGTCGTTCTAACTGTTTGATGGTCAGTTCTACTTTCTCCATCTGCTCTTCCTGGCGTGCATTTCGATTGGGCATCAGTTGCAATTCCAGGCGAAGTGCGTAGGCCAGAGGCAGGGCGGCTTTGTAGTTGTGAAAACGGATTTGAGTATTCAGTTGGGCCTGACGTTCGCTTACATCCATCAGGCTTTATGCCCTTTCGCAAAAACCTGAATCTGCTTGACCATGGACTCTTTGTCTGCCTGCAGCGCCAGTTCTGCCGGGGTCAATCCAGCTCGATCTCGGGCGTCCAGCTTGGAACCATTGAGCATCAGGCACTCTGCTATGGCGCGGTGGCCAATGTAGGCGGCCTCGTGTAAAGGGGTGCGGCCGGATTGGGAGTTGACTTTGTTGATGTCGGCGCCCCGGGATACCATGCCTACCGTGAACAAGTAGTGGCCGTTGCGCACAGCGATCAGTAACGGGGTGTCTCCCCTCTCATTGATGCAGTCCACTTCCAAGTCCTTGGCGGTGAGCAACTCCATCAGGCGAATATCGCCGTTTTGCGCGCAGCGATGAACGGCGTGCCAGCCGTGGGCGGCCACCTGGTTTTGGGAGGCGATTTTGGTCGCCAACAAGGAAATCAGACGGCGATGACCCCAGCGGCAGGCGATCTGCAGGGGGGGCCATTCGTCACTGGCGTCATCCACCGAAGCGCCCAGGCTGGAAAGGGTCTCGATGAGACGCTCGTGGCCAAAGAAACAGGCCCATTGAATCAGGGTCCAGCCGGTGGCGTCTTGTTGAGTGACCCACTCGTTGTGTTCACCCAAAATCTTCTTGATGGTGAAAGTCTCTCCCCCTAAAATAGCGCTGAAAAGGGCCTTGACTTCAGGGTTTGCGTAGGGCTCGGTGAGACGATCCAGACAGCCTTCCCAGATGGATTTAAATTCGCTGGCCTGGGGACCCAACTCACGCTGAAGTAACTTCAAGGCCGCCCAGGCTTTATCCGAAGACGTTTGCTGGTCCACCAGGTCCGTGTAGAGCGTCATTTGGACCATCAGGCTTTCCAGTTGCAGCAACGGCCTCTGGGTGCTCGTCAAAGGCTCGAGCGATTGGATCACCTCGAGTGCCTCGTTGGGTTTGCCCATTTCCAAGTAGCAGCGCGACAATTTTAGACCCACTCGAAATTGGTCGCGGTGAGTCTGAGATTCTGACTTCTTGAGAATACTAAAGCTGCGGCGCAGGGCGTTCTCGGCTTCACCAAACTGGCCTTGGATCTGCTGCAGTTCGCCCACGCGTTCGTAGGCCAGAGCCACCGGTGGAGCGTAGGCGCCCAGTTGTTTCTCGAGGATGAGCAAAGCCTTACGCATTTGGGCGATGGCTTCATTGGGGTCCAGACTGTCGTCGGCGCTGACCCACTCCATGAGAGCGCTGCTCACCCGTACATCCTCGTCGCCCAGCAACTTCTCGCGAATTTTCAAGGCGCGTTGAAACATGGCGGCGGCCTGTTTACGCTGTTCGGTCTCCGCGTAAAAACGAGCCAGGTCGATGGCGGCCTGAGCCGCATGCAGATGTTGGCTTCCAAAGATCACCTCGGCCTGGAGCAGCGACTCCTTCAGTTTGTCTTCGGCGTCCTTCGGGGCGTCAAGTTCCAGCAGACGCCTGGACTCGGTGACAGCCGCCCCATGGTTGCTAACTTCCTTGTCTTGCCAAAACAAAATGAGTTGCCACACAGCCCAGGGCATCAGCCCAAAACAGGAGCCAAAGCCCAATGCCATTGGCAGCCAATCGGTGGGCAGGTCAAATTTGCGCCCGAAGCCCACCACCACCAGAAAGCTCACGTAGTTCGCTACGCAAGCGCTGGCTAACGATTCGGCCACCACAAAGTCGCGTCGCTGACCCGTTTTGGCCCAATAGGGCAAGGCCAAACGAAACAGGCCCAGGCCCAGGCCCAGTCCGATCGCACCAGCCAGCAGGCCCAGGGCCGGACTGGTTAAAAGCAGACGGACGACCCCCAGGAAAACCAGAAAAAAGCTGACGGCGCAATGCAGCGACAGCCCTAACGTTAGCGCCTTAGGCACGGATACCCCTGGGAGCGCTGGGTTGGCTGGAAACCATAGTGTGAAAAGGTTCCTTTTGGCCCATTCCTGTCCTGCTTTAAAGCGAAAGAATTAACCTTCAGCGAAGTACGAAGCGGTCCTCGTGCGCCGGTTCTTCGGCTGGTCGCACCTGCACGGCATGATGCAAGGTGCCCTGGGCATTGCCGCGATACACCCCGCGTGTGGGAGGGCAGTCGGCGTAATCTCGGCCCACACAGTTCGTTACGTAGTTGAGGTCGGTGAGGCAGCCGCGGCTGGGATCAAAGCCACGCCATCCAGTCTCCTTGATGTAGGCCTCCACCCAGGCGTGGGAAGTATCCTGGTGGGGATTCTCCTTATCAAAGCGATAGCCGCTGATATAGCGACAAGGAATCCGGGCCTGACGCAACAGGCCCAACATGACGTGAGCATAGTCCTGGCAAACCCCACGCTTTTGTTGAATCACCTGCGATATCGGCCAGTTCACCCCGGTAATGTGGCGTTCGTAGGAGAAGGTTGAAAAAAGTTGGGCATTGACGTGCTCTGCCAGCATCTGGGGTCCTTCGAAGCGTTCGGGAGTAAGGTTCAGTTGCCGACTCAGTTCCTCGACTTCAATGCATGGGGATACCAAAAAGCTGCTCTGCAACATGTCATAGAGGTCTCGCTGATCGATGTGAGCGCTCAGAGAGTCCCAGTTCAGAGCCGCCTCGTTGGGATCGGGAGTGCGCACTTCGACCACGGATTCCCCCAAAATGGAGAGCTCTTGGTGCAGCCAGGGCACGTCGAAGTGGTGCACTACATTGCCCAGATGATCTTGATAGCGAAAGACCCGAACCTCGGGCTCGAGGGTCAGGGTAAAGTTGAGACAGCGTTGGTGATTGTTGGATAGGGGGTGCTTGCGCACCTCCATCATGTTCTCTTGAATGGGGCGTGAATACTGATATCGGGTAATATGGCGTATCGCGTATAGCATGGCTTCAGTCGGTGCTCCGAGCAAAGGATTGGCTGAGATAAACTCGATAAAGTCGGTCATTGACCTGGCTCAAATCGGAGCGAACTTGCTGGAAGAAGTCGTTTTGTTCCAGTAACTCCTCGATTGCGGCATAGCGAAGTTGAGCCAGCAACTTGCCGACTTTTGACTTCAGTTGAGCCTGAGCCGTCATGCCGGTGGTCTGAGCTAGAGCCTCCAGGGCCCTGGCCATCTCACTGATGGCGAAATGAAGGGAGTGGGGGAATTCGGCGTCGAGCAGCAAGAATTCGGCCACCTTGCGATTGGTCAGTTCGGCCCCGTGCACTTTGCAGTAGGCCTCCCAGGCGGTGCAACTTTTGAGCAACCCCAGCAACTCGGTATAATGTTGAGGATCGGCCTCCGACTCTTCGCTGAAGTGACGCAAGTGGTTGAGCAAAAGCCCCGAGACCAGGTCGGCCCTCTCTAGATAACGTCCGGCCCGGATCCACTGCCATCCCTGTCCGTGCGTCATGGTCGAATCGGTGATGCCTTGGAACAGGTGCACACCATCCTTGACCTTTTGAAAGACCGAGTGGGGCTCAATGGCAAAACGGTCCTGAGTAGGCCGCGAGCGAATATAGAGAAACAGTTTGTTGAGCTGCTCGAACATTTCCGAACTGATCTGTTCGCGTATCTGGCGCGCGTTCTCGCGCGCACCACCGATGCAACTGCTGATCGATTCCTGAACGCTGGATTCCAGGGTCAGGTCGGCCGGCGAGGGTAGCTGGCTGTCAAAATAGCTCACTTGCAGGGCCGCCAGGACATCCTGGTAGCGTCGTTGTCCCAGGGCAGGCGTCAGTTCGAGATTGAGATTGAGGTGAACGTCCAGCAAACGGGCCGTGTTTTCGGCTCGTTCCAGATATCGACTCATCCAATAGAGGCTCTCGGCCACTCGTGATAGCATATTCGTCGGTCCTAATCGTTAAGCACCCAGGTGTCTTTGCTACCGCCGCCTTGCGACGAGTTGACAACCAGGGAGCCTCGTTGTAATGCCACTCGCGACAGACCACCCGGGACGATGGTCATCTCGCGTCCGTAGAGAATGTAGGGGCGGAGATCCACGTGACGCGGCTCTACCCGTCCTTCGGTGAAGCAGGGGGCACAGGACAGCTTCAAGGTGGGTTGACCCACGTAGTTACGAGGATTGGCGCGCACTTTTTCCTTGAAGTCTTCGCGCTGAGCGGCCGTGCTGTGGGGCCCGATCAGCATGCCGTAGCCGCCGCTTTCGCCCACGGCTTTGACCACCAGTTTCTCGATGTTGTCCAGGATGTAGGCGCACTGCTTGGGTTCCCAGCCTAAGTAGGTCTCCACATTGTCCAGAATGGCCTCCTCGCCCAGGTAATACTTGATCATGGTCGGGACGTAAGCGTAGATGGCTTTGTCGTCGGCCACCCCGGTGCCGATGGCGTTGGCCAGCGTCACGTTACCGTGACGATAGGCGTTAAACAGACCGGCCACTCCCAGCATCGAGTCCGGTCGGAATGCCAGCGAATCGACAAAGTCGTCATCGATGCGGCGATAGATCACGTCGACCCTTTTGAGTCCTGAAGTAGTCTTCATGTAGACCAGATTGTCGTGAATGACCAGATCTCGGCCCTCCACCAACTGAATCCCCATCATGCGGGCCAGGAAGGCGTGTTCGAAATAGGCCGAGTTGTACACCCCCGGTGTCAACAGCACGACAGTGGCGTCAGGACGGTCATGGGGGGCCAGCGAGCGTAGCGTAGACAACAGCGCCTGGCCGTAATGATCGATAGGGCGCACGTTGTAGTCACGGAACAGTCGGGGGAAAACCCGCTTCATAATTTGACGATTGGTCAGCATGTAAGACACGCCGCTGGGGACCCGCAGATTGTCCTCGAGAACGGCGAAGCGTCCCCCTTCGGTGCGCACCAGATCACTGCCGATCACCGATACGTAGATCCCCCGCGGAACGCGCAGCCCCCGCATCTCTCGGCGAAAGTGCTTGCAACTATACACCAGCTCGCGGGGCACCTGCTTGTCGGCCAGGATCTTGCCCTTGTCGTAAATGTCTCGCAAAAATAAGTTGAGGGCTGTGATTCTCTGCTTGAGACCGCGCTCTACGTCGGACCACTCGTGGGCGGCCAGCACTCGCGGCAACAGATCGTACGGAAAGATCTTCTCGGTGGCGTCGTCGTGGCCATAGACGGTAAAGGTGATGCCCTGGCGCAAGAAACTCAGGTCGGCGGCCGACTGACGGCGAGCAAACTCTTCTGGAGAGAGCAGGCTGAGGCGCTGGGCCAATCCCAGATAGGGACCGCGCACCTGACCGTTCTCGTCGAACATTTCATCGAAAAACTGTTGAATTTGGTATCTTTCAAACAAGGGCGAATCTAGAGAGGTTTTGGCCATGCCCCGCGGTTCTGCGCCCAGGGTAAAAGGTCCTCGAGGAGATTGTCCACATAAGACATGTTTACCAGGGAATTCCACCTTTTATAGTGAACATCAGGGCGTTCGGGGTTAAGATGGGAGTCACGACCATTAGCGCAGAGACCAACCGGTCATTCGGCCAGATTCTTCACTATGCCAGGAAGTCTCGCGGGATGACCATTAAACAATTGGAGAACAGGTCTGGCGTTTCGGCTTCCTTTATCAGTCGGATAGAAAACGATACTGGCAATCCGTCGGTGGAGATTGTTCGCAAGCTGGCTGAAGCTTTGGGGGTTCCCCTTTCGGATTTCTTTTATGACCAGAAAGGTGGTAAGATTTTATATCCGCTTCGATTGTCTCAAGCACGTTTGCTTCAGGATCAGGATGTGGGAGAACTCATGGAACTACTTGTCCACTTATCGAGCGAACAACGAAAAGCCGTAGTGCAAATTGCGGCCGGAGCAGTCCAATTGTTAAAAGCACCAGGGGGACGTGTGCTAGCTGCGGACTCTGAAGGAATCAGCTAGAATTGAACGGGGGGTCTGATGTCCATATCAGTGCTCATAGTCGAAGATCATCCGGTTGTAAGATCCGGGATCCGAATGTTGTTGACCGAAGAAGGCGACATCAACGTGATGGCAGAGGCCAGCAATGGTCGTGAGGCGCTGACGTATCTGGAGTCTAACACTCCTGATTTGTTGTTGTTGGACATCAGCATGCCTGAAGTCAACGGCCTGGAAGTCACTCAGGTGGTCCGCGAAAAATATCCCACCATGCCCATCCTGATCCTCACGATGCACGAGGATGAGCGCTACTTTTTTCAATTGCTGCGCGCCGGCGCCACCGGCTATATTGTCAAAGGGGCCGCCCCCAACGACCTGGTTTCCGCCGTGCGGGCCGTGGCAGCGGGCCAGGCCTACCTGTATCCCAGTCTGGCCCGCTTGCTGGCCAAAGAGCCTGACACAGTGCTGTCGGCCCGTGAACTGGAGGTGCTGCAACTCACCGCTCAGGGCCTGACGGCTCGCGAGGTTGGCAAAAAGCTTTCCATCAGTTCTAATACGGTTGAGCGCCACCGGGCCAACATCATGAGCAAACTGGGCGTGTCCAATCGAGCCGAACTTATTCGCTATGCCATTCGCCGCGGACTGCTGTCCATTGAAGATCTGTAGCTTATTCAAAACTAGGACTTTAGTCCCTGTGTCTCGTGGTGAAGATCCGCTACTCTAGGCACCTAGGCGCCTTGCCGATGACCCCCCCCGAAAGCAAGGCGCCTTTTTTATTTTCCGAATCAGTCGAAAACGGGCTCAGCGGGAGGCTTCCCGCCCATCAACTCGGCCACGATGGTTTGAAAGCAGTGAATTTGCGCCTCGGTCTTCTCTTCGATGGCCTTCTCCAGTTCGCGCAATAACTCGATCTCTCGGCAAGCCTTGATCTGAGCTGGCAGCTCTTCGACCTCGCGCGAGAGCTTGAAATATTCCTCGCGCCGTTCCTTGCTCTGGTGCAACGAGACCAGTTCGTGCATCATCCGGTTGAGGCTTTCGGTCAGTTCGGTGTAGCGCTTTTTCAACTGCTCGGCGGCCACAATGTTGGCAGCCTTGGAGAGCATCTTCATGTTGGCGTCGAGGTCTTTACTGATCACCGTCAGTTCCTCGAGCTTCTTACGGATGTGTTGCGGGTCTGGAGCGGACAAGGAACACCCTCTTTCTCAATTTGGGACGGCAAAGTTCAAGCAAGCCCAAAGGGAATCCTTTGGCCCTCAGGGCGACTCTGGCGGCAACGGCAGTGGGTCGCCGTAGGGCTGCTGGTATTGGGCCTGGGTAAATTTTTGACTGGCCTGGACCATATCGCTCAACCAATCGGTCCAGCAGTTCTGCTGATTGGCAAAGTCGACCCGGGCCGTCTCCAGCTTCAACCTCTGTTGCTCCACCCGTTCCATATCCTGGTGGCAGGCCTCCAGCAGTTGCAGCACCTGTTGCCGATTGTAGCCCAACTCGGGCCAGGGCAGAGGGCGAAAAACGCACAGAAAATCCTCGTTTTGTTCCAGGTTGGGTTGACTCCTGGCTTCGCTCAGCGTCAATGTCTTGGCGGACGAGGGGTCCAGGTCCACGCGCAGGGCGTCATTGGCCCGGACTTCATAGCCTTCCAGCAACTCCTGAGCGTGCTGCAGGTCATCTTCTCGCTGCACATAGCGCTGCCGGGTCTGCTCCAGCAAGTCCAGGTAGCACCAACCGGCGTAATACGTCCAGGCCACACTGTTGGCCGCAAAGCGCTGGTGAACCCGTTGCATATAGGCCTGGGGACTGAGCAACAGCGACTGTTGTGGCACCCAGGCATGCAGGTCAGCCACATCCTTATAGGGTAGCAACTGAACCAGTTGAGTGCGCCGAAGGTTGAGGTCGGGCGGGATGTAGGCCCCCAGAGGCCCGCTCAGCAAACAGGCGCACATGGCGGCAAGGGAAAGGCGGGCCAGGCCCAAATCAATCTTCATGAGAGAGTGGCTTTTGCAATGAAACTGGTATCTCCCTTTCCGCCCAGCGGAGATCAGCCCCGCGCTATCGAGGAACTGGTGGCCAGCCTGCAGGCCGGCAACCGCTTCACCACCTTGCTGGGGGCCACCGGCACCGGAAAAACCTTCACCATGGCCTCGGTCATGGCCCGCATGCAGAGACCCGTGCTGGTCATGAGCCCCAACAAGACCCTGTGCGCCCAACTCTGCTCTGAGTTTCGCGAATTTTTCCCCGAAGCCGCCGTCGAGTATTTCGTCTCCTACTACGACTACTACCAGCCCGAGGCCTATGTGGCTTCCTCGGATACCTACATCGAAAAAGACTCCTCGATCAACGACGATATCGACCGACTGCGCCACTCGGCCACCCAGGCCGTGCTCGAGCGACGCGATGCGCTGGTGGTGGCCTCGGTCTCGTGCATTTATGGTCTGGGTTCTCCCGAGGACTATCAAAGCGGCATGATCGTTTTTCGCCCCGGGGAAGAGATGCCTCGCCAACAGTTGCTGCGCCGCCTGGTTGACCTGCAGTATCAGCGAACCACCGCCAACCTGACCCGCTCTACCTTTCGCATGCAGGGCGATGTGCTGGAGATCCATCCCGTTGACCAGGAGATCATCGCCCGCATCGAGTTTTTTGGTGACGAGGTCGAGAAGATGGCCTTTTACGATCCACTCACCGGCGAATTTCGCTCCAGCCCCAAGCGCATGGTCATCTATCCCGCCAGCCACTACGTCACTCCCTATGAAAAGCGCAAGGTGGCCATCGAGAGCATCGAGGCCGAACTGGCCCAGCAACTGGAGTTTTTTCGCGGTCAAGGGCGCCTGCTCGAAGCCCAGCGCCTGGAAATGCGCACCCGCTACGACCTGGAGATGCTCGAGGAGATCGGCTATTGCAACGGGGTGGAGAACTACTCGCGCCATCTGACCGGGCGTCGCGCTGGCGAAACCCCCTATACCCTCATGAGTTATTTTCCCAAGGACTACATCGTCTTTATGGACGAGTCGCACGTGGCCCTGCCCCAGGTGCGGGCCATGCTGCACGGCGACCGCGCCCGCAAAGACAGCCTGGTCGAGCACGGTTTTCGCTTACCCTCGGCCTACGACAACCGGCCGCTGGCCTTTGACGAATTCTTGGAAGCCGTGGGACAGGTGGTCTTCGTATCGGCCACCCCCGGTGAATACGAGCGCCAAAACTCTCAGGCCATCGTCGAGCAGATCATCCGCCCTACCGGACTGCTCGACCCCGAGATCGAGCAACGACCGGTGGCTGGCCAGATCGACGACCTGTTGGCCGAAATTCGCCTGCGCGAACAGCGCAAAGAGCGTGTGCTGGTGACCACTCTGACCAAAAAGATGTCAGAAGACCTCACCGATTACCTCACCGGCCTGGGTGTGCGCGTGCGCTACCTGCATTCGGAGGTCGACACGCTGGGCCGCATCCAGATTTTGCGCGACCTCCGCCTGGGCGAGTACGACGTGCTGGTGGGCATCAACTTGCTGCGCGAAGGCCTGGACCTGCCCGAAGTCTCGCTGGTGGCCATTTTGGACGCCGACCAGGAAGGCTTCTTGCGCTCCTCCACCTCGCTGATTCAAACCATCGGACGGGCCGCCCGCAACGTCAGTGGCAAAGTCATCCTCTACGCCGACCGCCAGACCAAGGCCATTCAAGAGGCCGTGGGGGAGACCGACCGCCGCCGGGCCATTCAAAAGGCCTATAACGAGAAGCACGGCATTCAGCCCGAGAGCATTCGCAAGGCCATCAACGACATTCTCGACACCCTGGGCGACCTGGGCGGCAGCGTGACCGCCAACGAACGCAGCCAGCGCACCAAGCAGATGAATCTGGAAGACCTGCAGCGCAACCTGCAGCAACTGCGTGCGGCCATGCAACAGGCGGCTCGCAACCTGGAGTTTGAGACCGCGGCCGCTCTGCGCGACGAAATCTTTGAGATGGAACGCGCCCTCAAAGAGAAAATGGGTGATTTTGCCGTCGGCCTGGCCGCCGAGGGCAGCGGAACCTACCAGGCCCCCCGCTCGGGTCGGCCGGCCCGGGGGGGGACGCCCAAGCCGGGCGAGCCCGGCTATCGCACGCCCCGGGCCCGCAAAGGGCGTTGAACCGTCACTTTGCCAAAGTGTGTCATCAGGAGGAAGGGGGTCTTTGAATTCCGAACTGTTGCGAACAATATCGAGGGGGGAATTTGCGCAAACACCTGTTTTCTTTTGGGTTGGTTTTAGCCCTGGGGCAGTGGGCCTGGGGCGAAAATGAGGGATGGAAAGATCTGTGGGCCAATCGTCTGGATGCTGCCCAGTCCAAGTTTAGTGGGAGTCTAACAGCCCACCCCGGGGATGCCGAAGCCTTTCGTGGTCTGGGCTGGATGGCACTCATGAAAAGTGACGATGAGGCCCTCCTGAAGAGCTGGGGAGAAATGGTTCTGACCCATCCCGAGTTGCCGGCCAGCCTGGCGGTGTGGCCCGACGTTTCGGCTGCCGCACGTCGCTTGGGGCGCGACAGTTGGCAACGGAATTTGATCAGCACGATAATGAGTCGACCCGACTGCCTGCCCGCCCTGCGAAACAACGCTGAAGCCACCCTGGATCGCCTCAACTTGCTGCATCCTGAGGTGCCCAGCGCGGTCGCCGGAAGAGTTTCCCATTGGCAGGCCATAGGACCTTTCGACAATGTATCCGGGTCCGGTCTGGACAAATCATTCCCTATCGAACGGGGAGAAGCTGGCCCCAAACTGGTCGGCAAGAGCGGGCAAGAGCTTCACTGGCGCGACCTGCCCTCGCTTGACCGAACGGGCCTGGTTGAATTGCATCGACTGTCTCAAGAAGAGGCTGAGGTTTTCTACGGTGCCACAGCGATCGAAGCCAAGCAAGCTGGCCCGGCAAATTTGCTTTTCGAAGCGATGGGAGCCGGTAAAGTCTGGCTCAACGGTCAGTTAGTATTGCAGCATTCCCAGTACGCGGACAACAGCGATTTCGACTTCCCCTACATGCAATCGGTAACTTTGCGTCAGGGCTGGAACACCCTGGTCGTAAAACTGGCCAGTCAGGAAAATGTTTGCATGTTTTCGCTGGCGCTGCAAGACCCTCAAGGTGCGCCTGCAGCCCTTCAAGTCGACCCCGGAAAGATACAAGTGGGACAGGCTTTGTCGGGTAATGCCACCGACGTGCTACCGCGAACTCAGCAACTAATAGGTCAGCAAGATTGGCCGGATGCCCCACTTTTCCTGGCTCGCTGTTTAGAAGGCGATGGTCGTGGGCACGAAGCCGTCGAAGCCCTGCAGAAGTTTTTGCAAGCCCATCCCGATTCGGCTCTGGTTCAATGGCAACTCAGTCAAAAGCTAGATAGCGAAGGGCAAAGCGACGCCGCCCGCGACATGCGTGGCAAAGCGCTTCAGACCGTCCCTCAGATTTCGCACGCCGCCCTGCTGGTGGCTGCGGAACAAAGCGACCAGCTTCCGCCTTTGCAGAAGCTGGCGCAGCAGCGGCCCCGTGATTTTCTCACTCAATTCACGCTCTATCGTTCTTTGAGTGCGCACGAAATGGAGGCGGAGGCCAGGCGAACTCTCAACGACCTGGCTCGTCTTGAGTTGGGACCTGACCAGGTTCAATCCACTTACCTGGCCCTCCAACGAGAGGGGTTACACGCGCCCGCCCAGTCCCTTTTGCGTCAGGGTCTGCAGCGCTTTCCCCAGGAGTCGAGTTTGCTGCGACTCAAAATAGCCGAACTCTCGCGGGCCGGCCAAAGTCAGGAGGCATTGCAGTTGGCAGAGGCCCTGGCGCCTCAGGTAGGCGACGGAAACTTTTGGGTTGTCCTGGCAGAATTACAGAAGCAAGCCAACCTTCCGGAGAAGGCGTTGGCGAGCCTGCGCAAGGCTTTCGAGGCTCGTCCCCAGGACGGAACTTTCTGCGCCAAGTTAGCCGATCAACTGCAGCAACAAGGAGAGACTGCGGAGGCCGCTCGATGTTATCGGGAAGCCATCTCCCTGGACCCTGGCCAGGTGGCGTTGCGAGAGCAACTGCGCAGAGTATCTGGAGAGAAACCCGTGTTGGATTGGTTGGTTCCGGCCGAGCCTTTTGATGCCAGCAAGGCCAAGACCAAACTCAAACAGCCAGTGGTGGTTCTGCTGGATGAGGGGCGTTACGTAGTCTATCCAGATCATGCGTCTCTATCCGTTTTTCGACTCGTTTGTCAGGTCAATGACGAGGCCGGGGTGAAAAAGATGGCCAGGCAGCCAGCCCCTGGGGGCGGGCCCTTTGCCAGCACCAGCCTGGAGCACGCACGCCTGATCAAACCGGATGGACGAGTCTTGGATATGAGCGACGAATCCAGCGACGAGGAGGCTTTGTTCCCTTCACTGCAGCCTGGCGACCGAACCGATGTCCAGTGGCGCAGTGAGTCGGCTCGACGGGGTGGCCTGGCACAACACTACTGGACCTCCTGGCATTTTGATACGAGTGCACCCGTGGAGCTCAATCGCCTGGTGGTAGCCTGTCCCGAAAATATGCCGTTGCGCATCCAGGCGGCCCCCAAGGTCCCGCCCCCTTCGGAAACCGCGCAGGCTGAATGGAAAGTCCGCGAATGGCGACTCCAGCATATCGCTCCTAAGATTAGCTACAAATTCGCCGGCCCTAGCCGCGACCGGGGTCTGCGCCTGAACCTTTCAACCATCCCGAATTGGGGGGCCGTGGTGGATTGGTATCAGGATCTTTCCGCCCCACTTTGCAAGTCCGACCCCGTGGTCAGCCGCAAAGCTCACGAACTCACCGATCATCTCACCGGCGAGCAGGAGAAGATCGCCGCCATTCAACTTTTTGTTTCCGAGTCGCTACGCTATCAGACGACCCCGTTTCGCAACTCGGCCTTTGTGCCCACTCCCGGCCGCAAAGTGCTACTGGATGCGTATGGGGACTGCAAAGACAAGGCGGCCCTCATCTGCTCGATGTTAAATAGTCTTGGCATCGAGGCCAATATGGTTTTGCTCTCGACGCGTAGCAACGGCCTGCAGATCCCCCTTCCCAGTCCCTTTTTCAACCACGCCATTGTCAGGATTAACCGTTCTACTGGACCGCTCTGGGTAGACGGAACCGCCGTACAGCCTGATCTCGCCGTTCTCCCCGTCGATGATCAGGAAGCCCCGGCATTGGTGATTGACGGAGCCACCACCGGACTGACCTTGACCCCCAAAGCTCCCCTCTTGAGCAGTCGAAGCCGGCACAGCAACGCGGCCAAACTTGACGCCAATGGTGGCTTAAAAGGGGACTATCGACTCCGCGCCGAGGGCTCCTGGGCCAGTGCCCTTAGGGACGCGCTCACTCAGGTAGGAGAAGAGAGATTGCAAGTAACCTGTAGCGAAATGATGAGCGGCATTTTGCGTCGCCAGACGGATACTCTGCGAGTAGAACTGAAGGGAATGAAGGATCCTCGCCAGCCGGTGGAAATGCTGATGAGCTTTCGCGCCAACCGATTCGCCAGGAGAGTAGACAGTTCACTGTTGTTGGAGAATCTATTTGGAGCCGAAGACTCCTATCTAGCGCTCAAAAATGCCCTGAAGTCCCCTCGAGATCAGCCTCTTGACCTGACGGAGATCCGTGGCGAACAGCTCTACGAAGTCGCCCTGGAATTGCCCCCAGGCTACCGTCTGGTGCGGCCTGTTCTGCGACGCAAAGAGATTCCTGCGGCGACCTATTTGCTTTCCATAGGTCAAGAGAAACAGCTACTGCGGGGCTCCCTGCTGATTCAGTTTAAATCGACCCAGCTTCCACTGCAGCAGTCTCAGTCTCTACGGTCCTTCCTGGAAGAGTTGGAAGACGCTGTAGGAGTTACCGTTGCGGTTCGTAAGAATTAAGACCATGGGGCGGATGGAATGATTTGGCTACGGTGTTGCTGGTAGCGCCGGGGGGACAGCTTCCTGGTTTCACGACAACAACCGGTCATGTGCTTCGTGGCCTGCCAGGCTACCGACGCCAGCGTGGCCAATCGCCAACTGAACGCAGTGAAGCGGATACGACTTTCAGCCTTTGGCTACGGCCTTTTGGCGAAGGCTTTCCAGGTCGCGGAGCATTTCGCAGATCGTCACCGGATGCAGTTCTTCCAGAGGGACCTCGCTGTAGAGTTTGCCCAGTGTGACCGTGGAGCCGGCAATGGCTTCTACCGGCAGTCCGTCGTCCAGTTCCAGACGAAACGAGCCACGAGTCATGTCGAGCAAACAGCCCGATTCAACCTGCCCCCGACGCCAGCCACGGTTTTCCAGCGAAAGCAGATGGCCTCCGGTCACTTGAACCCCTCGAAAGCCAGCCAGTTCGTGTCCGACCAGTCCGGCCGACCGTGCGTGAATGGATCGATCTAACTGCGGAAACGGCTGCAATATTTGATAGTCGCTCAAGAGGGCTTTCCAGGCCTTGACCTGCTCGGGGTCATCCAGGGGGTGAAAGATTCCCACACTGCCGTCGTCCACTTGAATCTGGACCTCGTCGAGGTTGGCAAAGCTACGATCTTCGGCCACCCGAAAAGTTTGCAGCAATGTGTCATCCCTATAGACGCCCCAGACCAGGCGCTGCACCAGGTGAATCAGCAGTGGGTGCTCGACCAGCAGCCTGCGGAAGACCTCGGCGCTCCAGCGGCGCCGGCAGGTGAGCGCCTGCTCCAGGCGTTCCAATTGCACCGATGCCACCGCTTTGGCATCCTTTTTCAAGGATTTCCACACCTCGGCAACTTCGGCTGGCGAGGTTTTGGGGAGGTCAGCCAGTTCCCGGCCGGCCTCGTCGCGAAGTCTTGGGCGCAGAAGCTCGTCAAAGGTGACCCGATAACTGCCCAACGGACGGCTTCCGTCGGCCTCCAGGTCGAGATCCGGAACGAGACGATCGGCCAGTTCGTCTACGCTCAGGCCGCGCTCGTCGGCAATCTCTTGAATGTGCTGTTGGGCTTTCTCTTGCAAGGCTTTGAAGCGGACCTTCAGGGCGATGCCGTGGAGATGAGTCAGGGCCACATCAGAACCCAAGAAGCGCAAGATGTCCAGCCCCACCGAAGCTCGGCCCGACAGGCCTTCACCCGGCCAGCGGCGCAGGTCGGGAGCGATCCGACGGGCCGCTTCGTCCCCTCCAAAATAGGCCAGAATTCGAAACCCCCAGTCTTCCTTGGGAGGGCCGCCAGTTTTCAGCCATTGCTCATAGGTCGAAAGCGCAAATCGCTGCAAACTGGTTGACTCGCACTGAAGTTGAGCCAGGCCGGCGTAGGGGGCATCCAGAGTGGAGATGGCCACCATGAGAGCCAGATTGGCCAGCGCGCCCGGAGACAGACTCACGCCTGTTTGTGTGCGTGGGGCCTGGCATTTTTCAGGCCGAAACCAGGCCGGCAGTGGGGGCATTTTTGTGGGCAATTCCTGCAGGGCGTCGTAGGCCAGGATGTGCTCCAGGCCGCGGCTGGCCCCATATTCTGCAGCCGCCTGGCGCAGGCTTTGGCCCTGGCCTTTGCTGTCCATCCAGCGTATAACGGATTGACAGTGGTTGCGCACTTTGCCCGTGGTTCCCAGCGCTGCAGGCAATAGCCCAAGTGCGCCCGCTCGGGGAAAGCGCAAGAACCAGTTGCTGGCCAGTTTGCGAAATTTCTTCTTGGTGGCCCAGGCTTCGGCCCACGCGGCGGCCAGTCGTGGCGACTCGACCAGACTCAGTCCGGCGTAGTTCACGTCGGGGGCAACACTCAGAGTGGCAAGCAGTCCTGTCATCGAGTCTGGGCCAAACACGGCCAACATGCGCTCAGGCACCGTCATCCAGTAGGTACTGCGCAGCGTGCAGGGATTCCAGCGCTCGGCCGGGCTTTCATTCCACTGTCGCAAGGCCCAGTCCCGGTCTTGCAATTCGCAAAGCTCCTCGGGAAAGAACTGCTTGCGGGGTTGGTTCCGATAGTATTCCATCCACCGCTGGCTTTCGGCTCCGTTTCTGCCCTTGGTGTTCTCGAGGATATACTCTTTTCTACCAGGTCCAAAGTGCACTACCTCTGCAAAGGGCGCTACCTCAAGGGACAATTGCAGAGGAGTGGCTTTAGCCACCCGATGTAGCCAGGGGGGGCGACGCAAAATGTCGGGCTCGTCGGCGCTGGCGGGAGCGGATGGAGTGGCCACAGGCTCGGACTTGGCTTGATAGGCGTGAGCGGCCGGGCCAAAAGCCTTGTCTTTGATACGGGCCGTCAACCAGGGGCCCACGGCCGGGTGGGTTAACTCGCTCATCAGTTCGGCCAGCATCTTCTTCTCCCCGGCCTTGCTGGCGGCTTCGGCCAGCACACGCAAACCTTCAAAGCTGTCGTTGCCAAGACGGGCCACGGTGGCCGGCAAAAAGTCTCCAATTTTGATGCCAATATAGTCGTTACCCAGGTAGTTCTTCAGATGGTCGGCCAGGCGAGAAAACATGACGGGGTTGTCAACGGCCGCGAGTAAACCGATGCCCCGCAAAGCAGGCGGACGGGTCAACACTTCCTCGACGGCCTTGTGGACAAAGTCGGTCTCGGTGGGGAAAGCGTGGGCTGCCAACCAGGCTACCTGATCCCAGGCCCGTTCGCGGGCCACAGCCAGGGCCTCCAGGTAGTCAGCCTCGGGTGCGTGGGCCAGGTAGGCGCGCAGGGCCCGCCAGGGTCCGACATAGGGAAAGAATGCCTGAAATTTCTGGTTGCGCGAGCGTTTGCCGGAACCATCATACTCTGCATTCAACAATAGAGCCCGGATGGCCGTGGCCACCGAGCCCTTGGAACACCAGAGGTGAACCATATCCGCACCGATTTCGTGAGCCCGATCCCAGGCGTGGTCGTTAGCGCCCAACAAGCACAGCATGGCGGCTTCAACCTCAGGCATGATCTCCTCGGGTTGATCGACGGGCCCATCGACTCTCTTTTGAAGGGAGGCTCGAAAGGGAGGATCGATTGTGACTTGCAGAGTCAGGATGGCATGCTGCAGAGCGTCCAGTCCGCGAACCTCGCGAAGGCGGGAGCCGACCTTTTTCAAGTCGACGGGGGCGAATGGAATGGGACCGCCGCGCCATGGTTGCGCTTTCTTGCGGAGACTGGCTGAGAGTTCCATGACTTGAGACTCCTTGAGGAAGTTCTTAGCCGTTGAAGAATGCGACGACCCGTTCAATCCATCCTCCCGATCCCTAACCGTCTTCGAGTTTGAAACCGATGGCGACCTTCACTTGAAATTCGTCAACTTCGCCGTCCTTAATCGTGCCGCGCATTTCTTTGACTTCAAACCAGCTGGTACCGCGAATGTTCTTGGAAGCTCGGCGCACCGCCTTGCGGGTGGCGTCGGCAAAGCTTTCTTTGGAACTTCCAACCACTTCGGTCAACTTGTAAACGGACATCTTTCACCTCCAGGGTAAGCTGAAAGGTGTTTCAAAGTTGGTCGGCCATTGCCTCTTAGGCGGCCAGCATCTCCAGCATAACTTGCTCGCAGTAGTCTCCTTCCAGGGTTGGTAGGTCGGCATAGATCCGGCTGTATAGTGTTCGTTCGCCAGGGGTGAGTTGGCTCCATACTTCGGCGGTTTCGGCCGGGGGCAAGTTCATCAGGACCAGGGCGATCTTTTGCTGGTGAGTGAGCTTCATCTTCAAGTCCCTCGCTTTCTTGAAGACACCCTAGCCGAGGGTGTACTACCAAAGTACTACCGAGCAGGCTCCCTGGTCGAAGCGGATGGCTAATATGCCGAATCCTTAAAATTTGGGACCTTAACTGGAAGAAGCTGACGGGTATACTATTAAAAAGGCAATCAAGCGACTGGAGAGGTTTTCATGGCATACACATCGGGCGTGGGCGGCAGCGGCGGATTTTACCCGGCACAGGGTCCTGGTCCCTTTCAAAACGCTGGTGGAACTGGCCCCGTAGGTCCGGGACAGAGCGCCTTTGCCAGCAACGCGGACATGCGGCAGTTTTTTGCCAGCGTCCTGCAGGCCATCGAGCAACTCAACAGTTCATGGCGCGGACTGGCAGCCGGACCCAACCAGAACAACCCGTTCTTTGCTCGTTACTTAGAAGGTCAGCAGCCTCCCGGAGGCGGCGCTCAGACTCAAAAGTTCCCGTCCGATCAAGAGGATGGCGGTGGCGGTCCCATCGGTGGGGGAGGGGGCCCGGTTACCACCCTCAAATACCCCAGCGACAATGAGGATGGCGGCGGTGGCGGTCCCATCGGAGGGGGAGGGGGCCCGGTTACCACCCTCAAGTTCCCCAGTGACAATGAAGAGGGCGGCGGTGGGCCGATCGGAGGCGGGGGCGGGGCTGTAACCCAGAAGGCGCCCAGCGACAACGAGGATGGCGGCGGTGGCCCCATCGTGACCCGCAAGGCGCCCAGCGATAACGAAGACGGTGGCGGCGGCCCCATTGTCACCACCCTCAAGTTCCCCAGTGACAATGAGGACGGCGGCGGTGGCGGCCCCATCGGAGGCGGAGGCGGTGCCGTCACCCAGAAAGCGCCCAGCGACAACGAGGATGGTGGCGGTGGCCCCATCGTCACCAAGAAAGCTCCCAGCGACAATGAAGATGGTGGCGGCGGTCCGATCTTCACCACTCTCAAGTTCCCCAGCGACAACGAGGATGGCGGCGGTGGCGGACCCATCGGAGGTGGCGGCCCCATTTTCACCACCCAGAAGTTCCCCAGTGACAACGAAGAGGGTCGAGCTTAGCCGCTTCTCTCCACTTCGATGATTTTATTGCTAACCCACAGCCGTGATTTTTACACGATCGACGGTGTAGAACACCATTTGCATCGGATGGGCGCCGAATACCGGCGTCTCAATACCGATCATTTTCCTGCCGAGTTTCGCCTCTCCGTGGGTCCAGGTGGGGTGGTCTGGCTGGAGGCCGGCGATCAGCAACTGGATCTCACGGCGGCCCGGGCCTGTTGGGCCCGGCGATTGTGGCCGGGCGTGGTGCCTCCCGAGGCACCGCTGGCCTGCGCCCAACAGTCGCGGGCCTTCTTTCTGGAGGCCATGGGTCAACTCGAGGAAGCCTTCTGGATCAATCCACTGGGCGCCGCTGATGCGGCCGAGTCGAAGCTGCGACAGTTGGCTTTGGCCGAGCGCCTCGGCCTGCGCGTGCCGCCCACGCTGGTGACCAGTTCTCCGAGTGAGGCGCGCGCTTTCGCCGAGAATTTTTCCGAGGGTGTCATTACCAAGCTGCTTTTGCCCACCGTTCAGTCCATGGAGGGTCATCCCGACTTTGCCTATACCACCAAGATTGAACCCGAACATTGGGACCAACTTGAAGTGATCCGCTGGATGCCGCAGATTTTTCAACCCTGCTTGCGGCGTCGGCGCGAGTTTCGTGTGATCGTGGTGGGACAGGACCTTTATGTTGGCGCTTTGCGGCTGGACAATCCCCATTTGATCGACTGGAGGGCGGCCCAGGAAGAGGACGGACTTCATTGGGAGGTGGCGCAACTTAGCTCCGGCCTGCAGGCCAAGGTCCACACCATGATGTCCAAACTGGGGCTGGTTTACGGGGCTTTCGACTTTCTTGAAGTGGAAGCCGATCAAGAGCCATACTTTTTGGAGGTCAATCAGGCCGGTGAGTGGGGCTGGCTGGAGCGCGATCTGGGTCTGCCCATCGCCGAGCGCCTGGCCAAAGCTCTGGTCGAACATCGGTGAAGGTGCTGCTGGTCACCCGCAGCGACGACAACGACTCGGTCGCCATGGTCTCTCAGGCCATTCACGACCTGGGCGGGACGCCCTACCGACTCGACACCGATCATTATCCCACCTCGGTACGATTAACCACCCAACTCACTCGTCAGCGCACCCTGCGCCAACTCAATTTACCCGCAGGTTGGCTCGACCTCGACGAGGTCGCTTCGTTGTGGTACCGACGCTTTTTTGCCGGGGCGCGTATCCCCGAGGAGTTAGGCGACACCCGCGAACCCTGTGTCAACGAAGCCCGTCGCACACTCTACGGGACCATCGCCGGGCTCGACGTCTTGCAGGTCGATCCCTTAAGCAGCGTGCGTCGCACCGATCACAAAGAATTGCAGTTGATGAAGGCCCGTGAGTTTGGCCTGACCATTCCCAAAACACTCTTTTCGAACGATCCGATTGAAGTGCGCCGTTTCTTTCGCGAACTCGACGGCCAAATGGTAACCAAGATGCAGTCTTCCTTCGCCATCTATCGGGGACAAGATGAACTGGTCGTCTTCACCACCCCCGTCAAGGCTCAGGATCTGGAGGACTTGAGCGGACTTCGCTACGCCCCCATGACTTTTCAGGAGTGGATCCCCAAGGCCTGCGAATTGCGTTCTACGGTCGTTGGCAAGAAGGTCTTTACGGCCCGCGTGCTCTCTCAAAAGAGCGAGGTCACGGCTGTGGACTGGCGTCGCGACGGAGTGGGCTTGATAGAAGAGTGGGAGCCCCAGACCTTGCCCGCCGAGGTCGAGGCCGGGTTGCTGCGACTCACCGAGTTTTTTGGACTCAATTACGCCGGCGCCGATTTTGTGGTAGCTCCCGATGGGACGCACTACTTTCTCGAGATCAACGCTGGCGGAGAGTGGTTCTGGTTGCAGCGCTGCCTGCCCATCGCCGAGGCCATGGCCGAGCTGCTGATGCTGCGCTCGGGTCGGGTAAAGACCCAGGTCTGAGTTGGTGAGCAAGAAATTGCTTTGCCAGGGGGGCCTGGATTGCGCAGCTCCGCAAACTCCGCCACGGCCGCAGCGAAATTATAGCTCTGACCCGGCTGCGCCGAGGAGACTGCGCAATCCGTCCCTCAGTTTGGCAAAGCTCGGAGACTGATTTCGTTCTGGGTCCATCCAGGGGCCGATCTTTTCAGCCCACTCGTGCTTTAATTGTCCAGGCAAGGGCCAACCGACTTTCTTAACGGCCGCAACGCCACCCGGATATACGGCATCGGCTAGCATTTCCCAGGTGGCACAGACACTGTCCTGAATGTATCTTGCGAGGACCTCTTGCCTGGCCCGTGGATACCCCACCAATAGGGCTTCTGGGTCCCCAAAATACCAAGCCTCCATTTCTTCAATTGCCAACCTGAAGATTGTGTTGGGAGGCGACTGACAAGAGGCCGCCATCGCTTTCAGTTCGGCCAAAAAACTGGCACAATCCTTTCGGTCACTGTCCAGTACGACCACCACCGCGTCGATACCTGGAGTTTTCCCATAGCCTTGGATAATTCTTGGCACTTGGTCTAGAAGGATTCGTTTGCGTGGGTCGCCTCCGGGTTTCAGTCCCCGCGGGAGCCGGCCTATTCCCCGGTAGGCGTGCAATCTCCAGGTATGTTCGTTGTGTAGGGGGCCCAGGATTTTAGGGATGATGGAGTCCAGCAGTTTCTTGCCGGAGCTGTCCTCCACGAGAATCTCAATGTGCATTATTGTCTCGCATCGAGATAGTCGCTATACCACAGACCTCCCAAGGGTAAGCCCTCAGCCACAAGGTTGTTGACGTCAACGAGTTCCGACACCCGACGCACCGAAGAATAGCCGGTGGCTTCTTTCTCCAAAATCCACACTTCGGACGGTGAAAGAGCATCCACGAAATACGGCTGATGCGTAGTCACAAAAATCTGGGGCGCATTCCTTTTGCCAGTGGCGTGCGAGCGGAACTCCTGGGCCAGAGTCTCCAAAAGCTTATGATAGAGGCCGTTCTCGGGCTCTTCTATACAGACAAACGCTGGAGGTTCTGGATCTTCCATCAGGAGCAGGTAGGCAAACACCTTCAGAGTCCCGTCTGACATCTGTTGAGCAAAAAACGGGTCTGCAAAGGGACCGTCATTGAAACGGAGCAAGACTCGCTTGTCCTCTGTAACTTGAGTCTGGATGGAGGTAATTCCTGGAATTTTGTTGGCTATTCGTTGCAGGATGCTGTTGAATCGAGACTTGTGCTCACGCTCCATGAATTGAACTACGTTACCGATATTATCTCCGTGAATGTTCAGGTGCCGCTGCGGTCCCGCACCGGGCAAACTCCGAGCAGCGTCGGGGTAAAAATAGGACAAATACCAGCCTTTAAGAAAGTCTCGGAAACGCTTAATGCGAGGATGTTCTTTCAGAGTGCCCAGAGTCGCAATACCCAACTGACGGGTATCAGTCAACTCTACCAATACCTGGGAGCGTTCCTCTTCCCCCTCAACTTCCAGTGCCTCTTCTCCTGCCCATACCGCCCCTTTGCCGTGTTGTAGTCGCAGAAACGGATAAGGTCGACCATGTTTTTGTCCCTTGCGACGCTGCCTTAATACCTCCGATTCAACAAAGGGTCGCCCGGAAGGATCCAGGCCTATGGCCAATTCGTAGGTGATGGGCCGTTCATTAGGGGTTTCACGGTAGTAAATTTCAAAACGGATTGAGTCGTCCACGCCCATCGAGCGCAAACGTTCAAAACCTCCGCGCTGCTTCACATCGCAGGCGCTTTCCACATCTGTGGACAGGCAGTCGGCTACAAACCCAAAGGCATCAAATAGTGTGCTTTTGCCTACACCGTTCTTGCCTATAACAACTGTGAAGGGAGTCAGCGGCTCCCCCCTTTGCTGAGTGGACAGTTTGCCTAGAGTTATATCGCGCAATGCACGGTAATTTTGCACGCGAAATCCTTCGATGACCGCCACTTGCGTCTCCTCAACCCGGCTCGGCACCCTTGGAGAGTAATGAGTCGGTACGGCGAAACTTTGCGGACACTCGTCGCAAGTCCTGGCGTCCGAGTGAGTTTGGTGGCCCCTGTGTGCCAGGGTCGTGGCCTTCTTTTCCCGAGGCGCGCATCCCCGAGGCCGGACTCAGCAGGTTTGGCTCTGTCTAGGGCACGAACCCGAAGCCATATGTCCATCACTTCCGCCCAAGCCTGGGAGGCACTTTCTGAGCAGCTGCAACTGCCTACCCGGTTGGCACAGGATAGGCTGGTTGAGGTGGAGGCTGGCGCCATTAAGCAACTGACGGGTTGGGAGCCCCGGCTGCTGATGAAGATGGACTCCCGTTCGCAACGCCCGCCAGCCCTGGCTCGTCTGCAGGCCACCATTTTGCCGGTGCGTAACGGCCGCTACGCC
>JADMJV010000055.1 GCA_018780265.1 bacterium | reverse complement strand
GAGGGCGCGGTGCGGGTGACCTCCGCCTCCTTGAGCTGGCCCTCTCGCGAGTCGGCGAGCACGTAGTACGGGTAGCGAGCACCCATGACGCGGGCACGGGCCAGCGCAAGCGCGACGCGCGAGGTGTCGATGGTGATCCAGCGGCGGCCCCATTGCTCGGCGACGGTGGCGGTAGTGCCGGAACCGCAAGTGGGGTCGAGGACGAGGTCGCCGGGGTCGGTGGACAGTAGCATACAGCGTTGAACCACGCGCTGGCTCGTCTGAACCACGTACCATCGTTCACCACTTCCGCTCACATCGTCCCAAAGGTTGCCTATTGGGTAGGCTGGAAAGTCATCAATGAACTTGGCGTAATTGAGGCTCCGATCACCTCCGTGCATTCGCCCGGCAAAGGCAATGCGCGACAAGCCTTCGTGTGTCGTAGTCCACGTTCGGTTTGCCGGGGGAAGAAAGGATCTGCCGCGAAATGAGAACTCAGTCTTTTCGTGTTCCTTCGCAGGTCGATTCGAGGATAACGTGATGTATCGAAAGTGCCGTGAACCTTCTGGCAGGTTATCAGCAACGCTCGCAGCTGTTACAACAGCACCGTTCACCATGAGAACTTGGTCGTAGCGCTCACCTGTGCTGTGGCCCTCTCCTGCGCGAACCTCCCGAAACTGCTGTCGAAACTTCGCTTGGCGTCGGTCCTTGGCGAACCAAAGGATGTAGTCACTGACTGGGGCGAGAAGCGTTGAAGTTTGTCCGCCAGTCTTCTTGAATGTGACCAGAGCAACAAAGTTGTCGTCGCCAAATACTTCATCCAGGAGAGCGCGAACACGGTGCTCGTTCTCGTCACTTATCTGCACGAATATCGACCCAGAATCAGTTAGCAGATCGCGCGCCACCGTCAGCCGGTCGCGCAGGTAGGTGAGGTAGCTGTGGATACCATCGCGCCAGGTATCCCGGAACGCCTTGACCTGCTCCGGCTCGCGGGTGATGTGGCCGGCGTTGCCGTCCTTCACGTCGCGGCTGGTGGTGCTCCACTGAAAGTTGCTGTTGAATTTGATGCCGTAGGGCGGATCGAAGTAGATGCATTGCACCTTGCCGCGCAGCCCTTCGCGTTCGGCGAGGCTGGCCATCACCTGCAGGCTGTCGCCGAGGATCATGCGGTTCGACCAGTTCTGGTCGTGGGCGTAGAACTCAGTCTTGTCCGCACCCTTGGGGATACCGTTGAAGTCGGCAAAGAGGTCGGCGGTGGTTTGCCCGGCATCGAACTGGCTTTCTTTGGTCTGGCGCAGCAGGTCGTCGATGAGCGCCTTGGGGTGCACCTTTTCCTGGATGTAGAGCGGCGGGGCGTGCACGACGAGGTCGCTCCAGTCCTGCTCGTCCTTGCCGCGCCAGACGAGCTGCGGGTCAAGGTCGCGGTTTCTGGCCGACTTCTCCTCGGCAAGCTCGGATGCGTCGGGGCGCGGGTAGCGAACCTGCCTGGGGTTCTTTTGCGCGTCGTCGAGCACGGACTGGAATTCGGCCGTGGGAATGTTTTTCCTCGTGGCCTCGTCGTGCTTGAGGGTTTCGACGGTTTTGGTGGATTTGGTGGTGGGGTTTTTGGCCATGCTTATACCTGTTGTCCTATATGTCTCATAAGTGTCCTCATAAGTGTCCTAATTGGCACCCCTGCGGCACGGTTGGCATATTTGTGGCGCAATTGGCGTATTTGTGGCGCATTACGCTGGCTGGAGA
>JADMJV010000118.1 GCA_018780265.1 bacterium | reverse complement strand
CCCGACTCTCAGGATGGCTGCGACGCCATTTCCGGCGACCTCGAAACCGTCATGACCGTTCGCCTCGTTACCAAAATTCGAAGGGTCACCGGTGCGAAGCCAGCGTCGGCTGGACGCAATCATGCGTATAAGCCCAGATATCCACAATGGTCGACTCGCTATCCATGAGAATGCAGTCTCGCCGGACTTTACCTCTCCAACGAAGCCCTGGATCGTGGTTCCACTCAAGCGCGCGGCGAAAACACTATTCATTGGTGTTATGGCCTATGCCCAGGACGTTCTAACTGGACACGATACACGATGGTCGGTCTGGCTCTCTAGCTTTTGCTTGTTGGTCCGCATCTGAGCGAGATCCCCTAAAAGCCTTGCTACTGAACGCTCAGACGGCGGGTCAGGCTTACCTGCCGACTAACCTGGATTAGGAAGGGTGGAGGGAGGTGACACAAGGGCCGCACCCTGTGCCTTGGCCTGCTGCTTCTTCTGCTTCAGCCGATCAAATGCATCGGTCGCATTCCTTAGCTGCTTGTAGCTGGGCAAGTCCTCCGGCGGAGACCAAAATAAGTCGTCCTCAAGTGCATAGCGGCCAGTAAGATTGCTAGGTTTGGCCTGGAAACACCTTAAACCATCGTCAGAAAGTGAAAAAAGCCGCTGTGCGATCAATGCGTCCTGCCAGGCCTTCGGAAGCACCTGCACGGCGAGCAGATGCGCTCCGATGTGGCGCCGTTGGCCATCAACTTCGATTTTGCCCATGTAAGCAATGTAGTTGTAGCCTTTGTGCCTACAAAGGTCGATGAGCAGGGCCTTACAGACCTCGGGTTCATCGAGCTCTAAGGCATCTCTATAGTCCTGAATTAACTCCTCGAGGTAATGAACTCTGCCGAAGGCGACCTGCTCTCGTTGGTCTATGTCGCAGCTTTGGCTAAGAACAACCCCGAGGCCTGAAACAATAGGGATCGCTCCCTGACCCCTGCAGGGAGAAAATGCTTGCTCTTTTGCCAGGGCATTGCCAACCCCGAGGCGGCGTTGGACTTGCTCTCCTTCGACTTTAAACGTCAGGGTTTTAGGAATCTGACCGAAGCATTGGAAGGAGTTGCTCACCAAATGAAGCGCAAAATCGCGGACCACAAAGCGAAGTATGCTAGTAAACCCTTGCGGAATCACTTTCACTCGTCTCTTCCCTATATTTTCGAAAAGTTGAGAGGCTTGAGCGGCAGTAACTCCTTTGATCTCATCCCCGCCCTGGTCCCTCTCTCTAGGGCCTGACAGCCAGGCCGATGGGTACCGCATTGGGCATAGGCAAAGTCGTATGCAGCAGCATTCCACTTTTCCCGTCCAGGGTCATAATGCAGCGTGAGTCTTTGCAGGCAACGTAAGCCTTGCGACCATCGCGGCCATAGGCGATCCCGATGGGAGACTTACCCACCGCGATGTTCTCCATGACCGCACCCGTTTTCATGTCGATCAGCGAGACGCTGTTGCTCACTTTGTTGGTCACCATGCAGCGCGTCCCATCGGGACTGATGGCCAGTTTTTGGGGCTCCACCTGCACAGGAACGCGGGTGATTTCGGTCAGGCTGACGGTGTCCACCACCGACACGCAGGCGTGTCCCGAGCAGGCCACCAGCACTTGAGTGAAGTCCGGGGTGGCCGCCACCGAGGTGGGACGATTGCCCACCTTGCAACGGCCGACCAGGGTGCCGGTAGCCGCATCGAGGGCCACCACCTCACCGCTGCGCGCATCTCCAATGCAGGCAAAGATGCGAGGGCCGGCGATGGTGGCCGACCAGGGTGAACTGGGGGTCGGCAAAAACCCCGCCGGAACGTTGGTGGTGGTGTCGATCAACATGACACCAGGCTTGGCGCCCATAATGCAGGCCAGTACGTAGCGCCCGTCCGGGCTGCATTTCAGGTCGGTGACCATGCCGTCGACCGGCAGGTTGCGCAGCAGAGCGTTGTCGCGCTGAGCATCGAAAATCTGAACCATGGGCGCGGAACTGGCCACATAGAGGAGCGAGCCGGTGCGATTGAAGCACAACCAATAGGGACGGATGGGCATCTGCACAAAACTGTTCTTGGAGGGATTGTTGGGAGGGTAGACCATCAGACAGTTGGTCATGCCCGTTATCTGGTTCATCAGGTAGGCTTCGCCCGGCCCGCGCGGCGTCTTGGGCAGATTTTCATCACGGTTCCAGAGTTGACTCAAGTCGGCGCCCGCCGCCATCGCCTGTTGGTGCACCATTTTGTAAGGGCTGGATTCCACCCCGGTGACGTTGGCCAGCTTTTCACTGAAGGCCACATACAGGTCGCCCGATTTGACGGCCATGTCGCCCACAAAGCCGGCCGATTCGGCATTCATCAACACCTGGCAGCGCGAGGACATTCCGGCATAGGCCACCTTCACCCGCTGTTGCACGGTGGGAAAGCCCGCCTTGCGGCAGATCAGGCGGTACTCGCCGTCCGGCAGTTCTTCGAAAGAGAAATAGCCGTTGGCCGAGGATACTGCTTTAAACTCGGTCCCCTCCACTTCGATCTCGACTCCTCCCAGAGGTTCACCCTGGCCAACGACATTACCGGTCTTGGGATTGATGCCGGTAACCACCATGCCAGAAAGGGTGATGACCTTGCCTGCCGCCAACGTAAGCCAGCTACACAAAGCCACCAACAGCGCACATAGAACTGCCTTTTTCATGCCATCTCCTCTCGCCTAAGACTGGATTTTATTCAGATAATCTTCGGCCATCACCAGGGCGGCGTAGTCGTCGATGGGCACCGGAGGGACCTGTAGCCCCAGAGGCACCCACCGCCACACGCCCCGCGGGGGATGGTCTCGAAAATAACGGCCGCGAGCCCGCTCGGAGGTTTTGTACTCGCTGACCACCTCGACCTCGACGGTCAATCCCTCTTTAAGTTCTTGCACCACCGGCTTGGAACCTGTGGCCCCCCCTACCAGCACACGCTGCACCCCCCAGCGCTGTAACCATTGACGCACCTCGTGGAGCAGATCTTCCCGAGCCACCACCGAGCGTTGCACGCACTCGAGTTGACCGGTGACCAGGGCCAGGCCGCATTTGCGCCGGCCGGGATCGACCGCCAACACCATCACCACCGGACCCTAACCCCTATTTTACCAGTATTCTGTAAACGTTTGATGTCCTGAAAAAACCGATCCATCATTGCCTATCGGCTCCGGCGCGCCGCCAGGGGGCGCTGCCGCTGAGAAGTGCGGACCGGTTCCACCACAATACGCACATCCAACCGGCTGGTTTGATACAGATCGCCCTTGGCCACCGCACTTACCTTGCCCGGTCCCGACAGGCGCTTGAGTTCCAAAATCAGCCGATTGAAGTCTTCCTGGGTGAGACCCCCGCCCAGGCTGTCGTTGACCTCGATCATACCTCGGCGCAAGGCGGTTTCCCGGACGGCGTCGAGAAAGGCGTACCATTCCCTGAGCAGCTCGGGGCTATCCGGCTGCAGCGTTTGCGACGCCACCACTTCGCCTTCTTGAAAAATGCGCGAGACGGGCATCAACTCCAGTTTGACGGGAACCTTGTCCTTGTAGAGGCAGTTGCGTTCGGCCACGATGCGCACGCCCACCACCTTATCTTCGGTGGCCATCTGATCGGCCAGTCGGCTCACCTGAGCCTCGTCCCACACCAATAGTTGCGCATCTGGCTCAAGGGGTTCTTCGCCTTTGTCTTTGGAAATCCGGTTGTTTTGCTGAACTGAGCAAGTGTTGGCGTAGTCCAACTGGGTCAAAATCCTGAGCCGTTGGGTTTCCGCCGGCACCCCGGGAAGCAGGGTTCCCTGAGTGATGGCCTCGCCCACATTCCATACCAGCCGGCTCAGCGCCAGTGTCTGTTTAACGGCCTTAATTTCATCGTTGAGCCGGCGCAACTCGGTCTTCAATTGATCCACACCCTTGAGCAGGCCGCGCACCTCTTCCGAAAAAAAGGCGAACAGCGTCAGAGTGGTGACCGCGATCAAGGAGCCGGTGATGGCCGTAATGAAGTTGGACGTATGGCGCGGTCGCATGCCGAAGATAGAGAGGCGCTTCTTCCCGATTTTGCTGCCCCAGGTGTTGCCCAGATAGGCGATTCCGCCGGCGATCAGACCCACAAACAGATAAATGGACCCGATTCGGGCCCAAACCCAGGGATCCATGAGGGTGGCGCGGTCCATACGGGGATATCGTTCCCCTTTCCGCCGCCTTGCCCCTCTGAGCTTACTTGCGGGTGGCCTCGAGCAAGAGCAGCAGGCCCATCACTCCAAAGACGATGTTAGGGAACCAGGCGGCGTGCATTGCCGGCATTTTTCCCGCTTCGCCCAAGACCATGCCTACCGTCATCAGCACGTAGTAAATGAGAATGAAGAGCAGTGACAGACCCAGACCGATAGAGCGACTGGAGCGCTGAGGACGAACCCCCAGCGGAATGGCAAAAGCTCCGAAAATCAGCGAAGTCCACGGTAGCGCCAGCTTTTGATGAAACATCACTTCGTAGCGATTGCGTTTGCGGTTGGCATCGCCGCCCACCACCTTGCCGGCGGGCAACTCGGCCAACTTCTCAGCCAGCTCGGCCCGCGACAACTCTTCGGGTAGATACTCCCGACGAATCAAAGCGTTGGGGTCGCTAGGCGAGTCTCCCGGCTGCATCTCGGTCCAGGTTTCGCTGGCCGTCAACTCCTGGGTGGCATCCATCTGGTTGTCAAAAGTGGTGACACGCATATTCTTGAGCACCCAGACCCGGCCATTCCAAACGGCCTGTTCGGCGAAGATGTCACGACGTCGGGCCTCGTTATAGAAATAGTGAAGGTAGACGCCGTAAAGTATCTTGCGGTCGACGTCAAAGCCGTAAACGCAAAGAATTTGCGTTTCGCCATTCTTAAGAGTGCGTGGCGGAGTCCCCAGCGCGTAACGAAACGGGTCGCGTTTCTGGGCTTCGAAGACAATGTCGTAGGCTCGCTTCATCGAACCTGGCACCAGCGAGTCATTGAGCCACAGATTGATGCAACTGACCAATGCGCATAGCAACAAGGCCGGGGTGGCGATCCGCATGAAGCTGATGCCGGCCGCCTTCAGGGCCGTCAACTCGGAGTCGCTGGAGAGGCGCCCAAAAGACATCAATCCTGAGAGAAGCACCGCCATAGGACAGGTAAAGATGATCACCTGGGGCAGTCGATTGGCCAGATACTCGGCGATCAGACCCAGGCCCAGTTTGCTCTCCAACACCATACGGGCCACGCCCGTCAAAGTTTCCACAGCAAAGAACAAAATGGTGAAGGCGCCCAGTCCAAACAGGAACGGCCCCAACATCTCGCGAGCCACCAGGCGAAAGAGCAAACTCACGCGACGGGCTCCTCGAATCCGGTTTGATACTTGTCTCCTAAATAATATTTGCGGGCGATGGCGCTGCTGGTAATGCTGGCGGCATCGCCCGACACCAAAATCTTGCCTTCCCGAATAATGTAAGCGCGGTCGGTGATAGCCAGAGTCTCACGCACGTTATGATCGGTGATCAACACACCCAGGCCCCGTCCCCGCAAGCGGCGCACGATTTCCTGAATTTCCCCCACCTGAATGGGGTCGATGCCGGTAAACGGTTCATCGAGCAACAAAAATCGTGGGTGATAGGCCAGGGCACGAGCGATCTCCAATCTACGTCGCTCACCTCCCGACAAAGAGATGGCCTGACTGTGCCGCCGCTCGTGTAGGCCAAACTCCTCAAGAAGTTCATCGATACGCTGCTGCTGCACCCGACCGGTGATGCTACGTTCCTGTAAGACTAAGCGCAAGTTTTCATCGACTGTCAACGTCCTGAAGGCTGAGGCTTCCTGAGCCAGGTAGCTGATGCCCAGTCGGGCGCGGCGATGCAACGGCAGATGACCGATACTCTTATTGTCCAAAAAAATCTTGCCGGTGGTGGGCTTGACCAGACCCACAATCATCGTAAAGGTGGTGGTCTTGCCGGCCCCATTGGACCCCAACAAGCCGACCACCTCGCCCGGGCTTACTTCCAAGGCAACCCCATCGACAACGCGACGTCCGCTATAGGTCTTGACCAGATCAGACGCCCGAATCAAAAGGGTCTCCTTCTAGAACCGTGGTCACCTTGACGTGACCATCCACGACAATGTGATCCAGTTTATCATTGGTGACGGCGCTGTCGCCCTGGACTTTAGTCACTCCTTTTACCCAACTGACGCCCTGACTGCCCCGCAATACTCCGGTTTTGCCGTCCCACACCACCTTGTTGGCTTTCAGAAGTTCGCGGGTATCATAGCGGCGGGCCTGAACCTGCCCCTCAAACTCCACGGTCTCCGTCTCCATGCGGTAGACGGCGCGGGGGGCCTGAATGCGAATTTTCTTGCGTCCCTTGGCGTCGGACAGGGTCCAGTCAACGTTGTCCAGGTGGGCCTGCTGCTTGCCGTCGTTGTAACGCACATTGAAGGCTTCCATCAGCCACAGTTTGCCTTTTTTGGTGCGAAAGATAGCCTTGCCGGCCTGGGTCACCAAATCTTCCTTGTGGGGCGTTTTCAAGACCGCTTTCGGAGTGGGTGTGGCCGTAGGTTCGGGGGCCGGTGGAGGGGCGGCGCAGCCAAAAAACATCAGACCTATCAGCAGGGGGATCTGTCGCATGATTAGACTCCCATACTTGCCCACGCTGACCCGGTGGGAAAACCTCCAGATTGGCCGCCCCCCTGGACACCCCCGTCTGTGGATCTGTACAGCAGGAGTCCAGTCTTTTGTGATGAAATAAATTCAATTATGGAGGTTATTTCTATGCAAGACACTCAAGATGCACCGGCTATCGAAGCTCGTGAAAGGCTTACACTCAGGGATGCGGTAAGGCTTTCGGGGATGTCCGAGAAGACGCTACGTCGCAAGCTGGAAGCCGGCCTGCTCAGCGGCCAGCGCGAGACGCTGGACTACGGCGGATTTATGTGGATGATCGATGCCCGCTCGCTGGCCGACCTCTATCCCGACTCGGCGGCTGTGCGCGACTATGTGCAATACCTGGAAAATACCTTGCAGCAAAACCCCTCCCTGGCCGCCCCGGCCGACCCCCCCCCCAGCCAGCCCCGATAGCGAGGTCCAGCCGGAGGTGGCCCTGGAGGAGATCGAGGACGAACCCGTCTCGCCAGCCCGCAACGACTTTGTGCTCTATCTATTAGAGGAGAACCGTGAATTAAAAGAGGGTCTGCGCGATCGCGAGCGCCAGTTGCGTAGTTTACAGGATCGGGCCCTCAACCTGGAGCGGGAGTGTGGTGAGCAGCGTGGCACAGCCTCCACCCAGGCCCGCGTGCTGGAGTGGTTTCAACGCCAACCCATGGCCCTGGCACTACCCTCGGGCGAGAGTGAATCGGCCACCCCAACGTCTCTGCCAGTCAGCCCCACCTGGGTAAAGCACTGGACGGCGGTGGCGGCGCTGCTCACCCTGGTGCTCTCCCTGGTGGTAGTGATCAAAGCCTTTTGACTAAAACCCTCGGAATCGCTGCCGGGTCCTATCCCCGCTTCGGTCCAAGGGTGGCGTGCAGACCCCCACATTCACACAGGTGATATCGAGGTCAGCGGCCACCAACCCTAACGAAACTCCTGCAAAAAGGGGTTGGCGCGGCGCTCCGCCCCCACCGTGGTGGCGGGGCCGTGGCCAGGAAAGAGCTTATAGTCATCGGGCAGACTGAGGATTTCCCGACCGATACTATCAATCAGTTGACGATGGTTGCTTCCGGGTAGATCGGTGCGCCCGATCGACCCCTGAAAGACCACGTCTCCCACAAAGGCCAACTTGTGGGGATGGCTGATCAGGGTGACTGAGCCCGGAGAATGTCCCGGTGTGTGCCGGATCTCGAGCACGAAGGGGTCGGCCGAAAATTCTTTTTGGACCTTGAGTTCACCATCAATCTCAGGCACCGGTCCGGGAGGAAGACCGAACATCATGGCCTGTTTGGGAGCGTTCTTGGCCATGCTCCAATCATCGCGATGCAGCAGCATGGGCACACCCAGGACCCGGTGCATATCTTCGGCAAAAGCCACATGGTCGATATGACCGTGGGTCAACAAAATGTGGCTCAGTTCCAATTTGAGCTGTTTGATGCGGGCCAGCAGAGTAGGCACTTCGTCACCGGGGTCAAAAATAACCCCCTTCTTGCTGGCCTCATCGTAGGCCAGGTAGCAGTTCATTTGAAAGGGTCCCACCGGAAAAGTCTCGATCTTCATGGCGCCCCGATTCCCTTCCGGCTCAGCCAAACCTTTCAAAAGGGCCCACGGCCTGAGGATCGAACGGCAGCCAGGAACAGTCCAACGAAGAGGTGCTCCCATGCCTACCCTGCTCGACAACGTCAAGGCCCTGCTGACCGGAATGAAAGTGACCATCAGCAATTTCCGCAAGGAACCGGTCACCATTACCTACCCCTGGGCCTATGACGACATCCCCAAGAACTCGCGCGGCATGCTGCGCATGGTCGATTTTCACGATGACAAGTCGATCAGCCACAAGAGCGACTGGTATCACGGCACTCGTTGGGCTCCCTGTACTACTGGCTGTCCGGCACACACCGACGCGCGCGGGTATGTGACCCTGGCCGGCGAGGGCAACTGGCGGGCCGGCCTGGATACGCTGCGCCGCACTTACCCTTTTGTGGCCACCTTGGGACGGGTCTGCCCGGCCCCCTGCGAAAAATCGTGCAGCCGAGGGTTCACCGGCCCGGAACCGATTTCCATTCGTAAACTCAAGCGAACGTTCTCGGACTGGGAAGACACCCTGCCTGAGGCAGAGCGCTTCAGCTACCAGGAATACTGCTGCAGTCAACCCCTCAACGGCAAGTCGGTAGGCATTATCGGGGGCGGCCCGGCCGGCTACCAATGTGCCATGCTCCTGCGTTCGTGGGGCTTTGAGTGTCACATTTACGAAATGAAAGATGTCCCAGGCGGCTTCCTGACGCTTGGCATCCCCCTCTACCGCCTGCCCCGTCATATCGTGAACAGTGAAATGGAGCGCATTCACGCCCTGGACGGAATCAAGCTACACGTCAACATCGAAATTGGCAGCGACCTGACCTTTGAAGAATTGGAATCTCGCCACTCCGAAGTGATCATTGCAGCCGGCGCCTGGAAACCCTATCGCCTGGAATTGCCCAACGAAGAAAAGCCCTGGGTTTGGTATGGCGAAGACTTCCTGGAAGAGCAAATCACCGGTCGCCTCACCGAAGTGCCCTCCAAAGTGGTGGTGGTAGGGGGCGGCAACACCGGCTTTGACTGCGCCCGCACCTGCCGCCGTCTGGGCGCCGAAGTGATTATGATCTACCGGCGCACGGTGGCCGAGATGCCCTCGGAGCCCGAAGAGATCGAAGACGGAGAAGAGGAAGGCATCGAGATCCGTTGGCTCACCTCCCCTGATGCCGTGGTGATTGAGGACGGAAAACTGAAGGGAATGCAGGTGATTAAGAACCGCCTGGGCGATAAAGACCGATCGGGTCGACGCAAGCCGGTTCCCATTAAAGGCTCCGAGTATCTGCTCGACTGCGGCATGATCATCACCGCTTTGGGCCGCGAAGTCGACCTGCCCTGGATCCCCAAAGACGTCACTCGCAACCGCAATGGCACCGTCAAAGTGGACGCCTCTGGCAAAACCACTCGCGAGAAAGTGTGGGGGTGCGGCGACGTGTGCCAGGTATCCACCATTATCAATGCCATCGGCCAGGCCGACCGCTGCTGCATCGGCATCGCTACCAAGTACAACTGTCTGCCCGAAAAACTTCCCTTTCTCTACAACTACGATCATGTCACCCCTTACGCCGACGGCAGCGACCCGGGCAAAGTGGCCCCCATTCAGGTGCGCACCCAGGGACTGGGCATGGTGCCCCATCCTCCCGTCCAGCACTTTGAGGATACCAAGCCGTGGAACCGGGAGCGCAAAGAAAAACCGTTCCGCAAAATGAACCTGCAGGTCCCCATGCCAAAAATTCCCGGACCGGTGCGAATTCAGACCTTCGACGAGCACGATATGGGTTTCTCCCTGGAGATGGCCCAGCGCGAGGGAATGCGCTGCTACGGCTGTGCCGCCGAAGTCTGCGTCGGTTGTGGTGTATGCGTAGATGCCTGCCCGGATAGCTGCATTCAGTTGGAGTCGCCCAATAACGAAAAAGGCTACGACTTCCCCGAAACCTACTCGATCGATCTGGCCCGCTGCTGCTATTGCGGACTGTGCACGGAGGCCTGTCCCACCGACTCGCTGGTCTTCACCTCCAATTTTGAGATGGCAATCCAGGAAAAACAAGACTCGTATCTCACCAAGCCCCGCATGAACCTGGGATTGGTTCACAAGGAGAAATCCGAGTTAGGGGAAGCCAGGTCGGGGCTGCAACTACGCGTTATTCCTTCTTAGGGCGGGGACGACGGTGCGGCCTGTCGAGTAACTGGTCGCGCACAAAGTCCAGCAAAAAGCGAGATGCCGCGGCCGGTTCCAGCGGGTGCAATTTGCGCAGAGCAGCGCCTGCTTTCTGGTCGAGTTGGGGGCGCAGCTTTTGTAGGTGCTCCCCAGCCAACTGACTGCGACTTTTCCAACATTGGTCACGCGGGTCCCAAAACACCTCAAACGGGTCGTAATCGTAGGGTGCCTCCAGGGCCTTGAGTTTTTCAGCCAGGGCCAGCACTTGGAAGCCCTGGTCTACCACCAGGCTGCGAATAAAGCGCAACTCCACCAGATCGCGGGGGGTGTAGCGTCGATTGCGCCCCTCCAGAGGCAGCTCAGGATGAATCAAGCCCTGACTTTCCCAGTATTGAATCACGCGCACGGTAACCCCCAGGGCTTTGGCGGCGTCGTTTTGGGAAAGGTACAGCAGGGTTTTTTGGAAAAACTCTAGCTGAGTATCCTGGGGGATGCGTCGAGGCACAAACACACTTTCGCCACTCAGTCTGTGCCTCTTTCCACGAAAAAGATTCTAACTTGCACATTTTTTGTGGCAAATCGAACAGTGTTTGGATTGACGACCCCATGTCGGGGTACTATACTGGAGGTCGAAGAGTCTTGCGGGGCTTCCCCAGGGAAGCCCCAACCCGTAGTGGGTACTCTGGTTCCTCCATGTTCGAAGGCACCTCGAAAGGGGTGCTTTTTTCTTTGGTGCGCCAGGCATGGCGCGAAGCGACAGGCATGATGCACGCATC
>JADMJV010000165.1:10607-11220 GCA_018780265.1 bacterium | reverse complement strand
CATCAGCTAAGGATCTTAGGGCCCAAGTGACCAAACCGCTCAAAACGGAAGGGGGGGGCTTAAATTGCCTACCGGCTCCCAAGGTGGGCTGGAAGAACTGGCTGGCTTTGATGATAGCGTGCGGCCTGAATGCCGTGGGCTCGCCCTGCCGTCCCCCGGATCGCTACTTTCACTCGCCCAATGGACGCTTTACCTTAGTTTCCGGTGTCGATGGGATCCATTTGATGGGCCCGAGCGGCCCGTATCTTTGGGCCCATACAGAAGAATATTGCGGCCAGGCCGCTGTTTCCAACGATGGGAAATTGGTGATTGGACTGGATGGGCTCGGGTGGACGGTCTACGACGGCAACGGCAAGCTGCTGAGTTCTCATCACTGCGACCCAAACCCGCTACGCGAGCGAGTGTGCGTGCCGGGCGAATTCGACTACGACCAGCCGCGCAGTTGTTGGACCGAGCACGGCGTTCCTTATCTTGAGTTTTCTCGAAGTAAAATCTTTCGTTTAGAGAACGGCAAATGGCGCCCTGTATCAGGTCAAGAGACTCCTTCCCGCCCGCAACTGAAGGAATGGACGGCCGAAAAAACCAAGGGTTGGCTTGAGAACAGATGGACCGA
>JADMJV010000165.1:0-10597 GCA_018780265.1 bacterium | reverse complement strand
GGCGCTGGATGGTATTTAAGGATATGCTGGAATTTGCCGGTATTGAACCAGGCCCATCCTGATCTGGTACCGGTTTTTCAAGCGGCGCTAGCCAAAGGGAACGGCCGGGGGGCATTGGGGCTGGCATTGATCGGCTATGAGCCGGCACTCCCCGAAATCCGGAAAGCCAGTCTTCAGAATGACGATGCCCAGCGTGCACTGCTCCTACTAGAAGGTGACCAGGCGGCTTTGGATCTGGTTGCCTGCCTGGAGGAGCAACCGGACCGAAACTCCTGGGCCAGCCACTTTTTCCGTCGAGTAATCTGCCCCCAGGCCATTCCGGGGCTTCTAACCGACCCGAAAGGTTGGCGTTGGGCCTTGGTGGCGCAAACCCGACTCGATTTCGGGGATGACGTTGGGGCTTGGAGACGGTGGGGCCAGAATCATAAGGGCCAACGTGACGCTCCTTCCGCTCTACTATTCGCTGCTCGTGGCGAAGGCACCAGGCAGTTGCAGGCCCGGCTAGCCAAACACCCGGCGCTTCACTCCATTTTCGACCTGAATTCTTCCAGTTACGATGGGGAGCGGGTGGCACTGTGCCACGGTCGACTAATTCGCGCCAAGGGCCTCGAACCAGGCTGTTTTGGAGTGGGATTTATTGTCGGGAAAGCCTCTAATGCTATTGCCGGAGCACCTGCCATCATCCCATTTCTGGTGGAGTTCTTCTCATCAACTCCTCTACGCTCAAGGAGAACGGCAACATTCCCTGTGGCAAGCGGGCCGCAAGGTTTGGATTGAGAGCAACATTTCCGGTTGGCAGATGGCTGCGGACCTTGATGCCTCGGAACGGACATCGCCCTTCCCTTGGTGGCCTTCTGGCCTGGACGGTGCGCGTTTTACTTCCGACGGCGACGCTTTGCAAGGAACACTCGACGAAAAATGGGTCAGGATCGATCTCCGTCGACCTTCCGACCCCCCGCTTCGCTTCGCTCTGGCCAACGGTGAGGAGATGATAGCAGCCAGTCAAGATGGCAGCCACCTGCTTGTCTCGGAAGGACAAGGCATCTCCTTGGCGGACCGCGGACAGGGCACGCGTCAGGCCCTTGGAACAGGTGCGGCCTGGGCTTTTCGACCGGATGGAAAACAGGTGGCCGGCGGACACCCCCTGCAAGTGCGGGATATGCAAGGTAACACCTTGGCCCAGGCGAACCCTTCGCCCGAACCAGCCGCTGCCAACTTTTGGGATCGCGGAGCAGACAAAATCGCCTACAGCCCAGACGGGAAATGGCTGGCTTACGTCAGTCCGCAAATTGTCACCATTTACCAAGCAGAGTCTCTCCAAGAGAAATTCCGCATCCCCAGAGATGACGTCCACCAGGTAACCTTTGACGACACCAGCCGATACCTGGCCGTGGTGAATAGCAGCCGGGTTCTTATCTACGACCTCCAGGCCGGTCCGCCCGACCCCGGACCGGTCGACGCGCTACTTTACGCCGAAACCTGGACGGGCTGGCGCCTGTCCACGGGCGGTGCCCTTCCCCTTGACGCCCACGAGCACTGGCAACGCCGCCAACGAGTCCAACGCGAACAAAAACTCGGCGCCTGGAGCACCCCCGACCTGTGGCCACTGGCCTATCCAACCGCCTTGGTGGTAATAATGCTCGGACTCTACACCGTAGGGTCGACGCGCAAGAGGTCGTGGTCGGAGTGAGTCGTGGCCGCCGCGTCATGACTTTAGTCGCCGCCCACCAGCACATCGACCTTTTGGAGGACAGCCTCACGAGAGAAAGGGGGGTATAGTCCTGACCGCCGAATTCGCGGCATCGAGGCCAAACCAATGTGATGACGATGTTTTAAGTGATGCGCGAAGTCCGAAAGGTCACTGGTTTCCCAAGTAGACCAATCGAACAAGTTGTTGCCACCATGGGGCGCACTCACACGTCCAGTCCGCAGACTGACCAACGTCAGTCTTCCAACCGGGCTCATCGTTGCGCTCCCCGCACTCAGAGGTGTTGTCTCCCATCGGTCGCCACCACGGGGCTTTGTAGTGGCAGTGCTCAGAGCGCACGGCTGGGCACAACCGTGTCGCGGTTGGCGAGCATTCCCTTCAAGCGCAATCGGTAGACCGTTGCGTCCAGGTCCGGAAATTCGCGCTCCTCCTCGTCCATCTCTTAAAGCCTTGAGTGATCATAGGGATGCCAGAAACTGGCCTTCCAGCCTCTGGGGCGGGGCGATACCTGGCAATAGAGAGCGTGATCGAAGTGGGCTGCCTGCCCGACCTTTCCGTCATGAATGTGCACGGTGGGAAAGAACAGCTGTTCCTTTTCCCGGCGCGGAAATTCAAAGGCCATAGCGTGCTCTCTGGCGTTGTGCCTGGGTAGCTGAAACACCGCGAAGCCGTAGTCAGAATACAGGGGTAGCTGCAGCAGCACGTCACGGTGTTGGGGATTGGGGTTGAGGGCCCTGAACGCCTTGACTTCTTCTACTACAATCCGTGCGGCCAAGTCGACGGGAAATTCGTATACGCCAGCCGCAACACAGGGGAAGGCGATGTGGTTCATCTCGTGCTCTGGAGCTAGTTGCAGTGAGGCAAGGTAGCAGGGACGGAGAACGTCTGCATCGCCGGTGTATCGCCCTGCGCGACGTCGATCATTGAGGTTGGCTTCCATATCTGGGACCCACCACCCCCTTCCCAAAGGGCCGTTCCGGCGGTCGCTGAATCTTTGGTCTTACGGGGGCCAACGGGCCTGCAAGACAAGTGGAGACCTGAAGATGAGACGATTGCTGATAATCTGCGTCCTTACTGTCAGCGGGTGGTCTGAACCGCTGAGATTGAGCACTGCTCGCACTGCGGACGTAGCCGTGCTAGTGCCTCAGGTCGAGAGCCGCTACAGAGCGCTGGGCGGGCATGGCCAAGTCGAATTAAGGGACGGCGCCATTTCTGTCACCTTTCGTGACGATGACGAGCAAGAGCGACTACTCTTTCCCCTCTTGGCCCCGGGCAATTGGCAACTTTGGATCTATTACTTCGACCCGCGCGCGGGCGAATTTACCGTTCAGGATATTGTGCCGTCGCTGGGCTACCTGATGAACAATCAGTATCCCCGCTCCCATTACCCACAGCCGGGCCACTTTGTGCGCGCGGCGGAGGTTCGAGAGCAGAAATTGGTCATAGAGTTAGATATACTGGCAGGGAATAGCAAAATTGATATTAGCCACGGTGGTGACACCCTTTTCGCATTCGGGCTCGACGAAAGGCAATGTGCGCTGGCCTCTCTGGAACTCAAGGTGGACGCCGACCGCTACCTGACCCACGAGACCATCCCTGAAGGCTATCAGCGCGGCCAAATCTTGGTGAAAGGCATGACTTCGGAACGCCTGCAGGAACTGGCCGCCATCATCCGCTCGGGCCCCTACACGAAGCCGCTCTGGATGTGGCCCCAAAATTAGCTACTCAGTCATGGGCAGGGTCAGGGCCGAGTCACTCCGCTATCCCTTTTGCGACTGGCCACCCACGATGGTCCTGGCTGACGATACCGGCCGCGTGGAATTGCTCTCCGTCTAAAACAAGCCCGCCCTCAGATTGAGTTTCGGCTTTTAATCGGGATATTTTCCCGGCGGATTACTTGGCACCATCGTACCAAGAAACGCCACAATCGGCACGCCAGCGTTCCACTCGTTCCTGATACTCGGCGGGCGTCAGAGGGCAGGCCCGGCCGGCCCGCAGTTGCATGCCGGTCCAGAGCTCGCACAGTAGCGGCTGCTGCTCGGCGTAAACCTTCGGAACTGCCGACTCGCGGCGCCAGATCCAGGTCGTGTCCCGATAATCACTGCGAGACCATCGTTGCCCATCCGCGGTAACGCTCTGCAGATCCCCAAAGCGCCAGAAGCGCGCGCGCTCCTTCAAGTCGGATGCGTCCAGCACGCAGGCGTAAGCACCGTGGTCCACCACCAGCTCGCGAGAACCGTTCACAAAGGACACCAGTCGCTTGTCAAGCAACTTCGCCATGGGGTCCGCCGGCGACCAGGCGACTTCCCTCCGGGCGCCATCCTGCAGCCGCGTCACCCGTAACGTGTCCTTGCCAAAACTCACCACCCGAGTACGGTCCGGCGAAAGCACGGGATGCTGACCCTGACCCCCAAAGAGTTGCCGGCCCTGACGATTAAGAACCGTCCAGGAGTCTCCCCGGTCGATCAAAATCCAATCGCCGTCGCGACTAAAATCCGCCCGAAGACTCAGCCAGTTCAATACCAGAGCAGAAGACTTGGAGCGGAATAGCCTGCGTCCGGCTTTCCAATCATAAAGCTCCATGCCCTCAGGACTCGATAGAACCATTTCGGTGCGGGTGGGGCTGCCCGCCAGCCAGTCCCCGACGAAAGGGTAGAAGCGAAAGGAGGAGGGGTCGAAGTGAAACAAGTCGTTCCCTTTGAGAAAATCGTAATGCCCCAGAGAGGGGAAACCTGTCAGAACATTCCCCGGCCAGTCAGCCTTTCGCCCCAATCGATGGTCGCGCACGCAACCTGCCGGAGCATCCCAACCGAAACGCAAGTCTTCCGTCAAAGGATACTCGTCGGTCAGAACCTTGCCGCTGCGAGCTTCCCAGGCCTGAGGTTGGCCATGCGCCAACGACTCTCTCCCAGACCATACCGGATGCACAAGAACCCGCCCGTCCGAACTGAGTCGGGAAGCCACTGGCCAAACCGCCTGAAGACGAGGCACTCGCGTCAGGTCCCACCGCCCCTGCTGAGCCTGCAACAGCAAGGCGGTAGGCTCCCTCAGCTCGGTCAGCAGGGGCACCTGCACTTCGGGTGGCCGGCCAACGCCCTGCGCCAGCCAGCGCACCCACGCCGCCCGGTCCAGTCCGAAGTCAACCCCGGTCTGATTCCGCAGCACCTGCACCCATCGCCAGTCGCGCGGGTGCTTCTTCAACGCGGCGACCGCCTGCGGGCAAACGGCCGGGAAGCGTTGGTAGCAAAAGTAATCGACGATGGTTTCCTTCAGCGACTGGTCACCGCTGGCACGAGTAAAATCGTAGAATTCGTGAACCGCATCGCTGGCCGGCGTGGCGGCCTCCTCGTGCTCCAGCAGATCCAACAGCCTCTTGTCTCTATCAGGCACCGCGAGCGTGGTAAGGCTGTAAGCGGCCCCTTTGCACTTCAGGCGAGCCAGCCTCAGCAGTGGGTCCCAGCAGTTGCCGTCCGCTTCGACGTGCGCGATCAGCCCCCGAGCCGGGTCCTCGCCAGTCGCGGATACCTGAGTCAAAGCCTCCAGAAGAATCGGTTTCCCGTCCGGCCCCAACCGGTCCCAGGCCGCCTCCCAGGCCCACGCATAGGGTTCGTTCAGCATCGTCTTCAACATGGCCGGCCCCACCGCGTCCGCCCCCAACAACGCCAGACCCTCCAGCGCCCCCTCGCGCTTCCGCTCTACGGCCCTGACCAGGGCCTCGCGAGCCTCCGAATCCCCTGTCCGACCCTTCCAGCCCAGCCCCAGAAAGCCGGCCTTCGGATGCTCCATCAATGGGGTGGGAGGGACGAGTTGATGGTGATGGGCCAGCCGCAACAAGGTGGGAACATCCGCCTCGGGATTGCCCAACTCTCGCTCCACCCGGTCCCTCGTGATCTCTACCTGGTCCCCCGTGGCCAAGTCCAACAGGCCCACTCTTGTGTGAACCCGTATCCAGAGATGACGACCGTCGCTATCCAGCCACAGCCCGCCGTCCCCCTCACCCGCCGCGGCCAGACGGGGTCCGGAAAGCCCTGGAGACCGACTCCACCAAACTTTCCCCTCTTTCAGCATCACCAGTCGGTCGTCCGTCGGAAAAAAACGCATATAGGTCGCGTTATATTTGGTCAACCGCGTCACCACCCGACCGTCGGGCAGGACATAGGGAGTGTCGCTCATCTGCGTGTCCGGAAAAGAAGCTGACCAACCACCTTCCAGACGAATATGCAAAGCCCACTGATCGTCCCGGCAAGTCGACAGCCGCCCCGCCGTGTCCCCAGCCGGCTTCCAGGGTAGGGCGCAGAGCAAGAGTAACTTCACCAGCCAGATCATTCCACCACGACCTTCTGAGTGGCGCAACGCCCAAAAGTCTCCGGCGAATACATCTCCTCGGCCCGGGCAGGGGGCGCGGTGAAATGCCCGCGTGTGGTAGCGCGGGCCAGGTAGCTCAGTTCGCCCCCTTCACAGACGTCCGTGAACGCTTCCACGCGATCATCGCGCAGGTTGGTATGCAGCCAGCCACCGGGCCGCTGATTGGGCACGGCTTCCAGACCGGCCGGCATGGGATCGACCAGAGCCACGTGTTCGCGCCGTCCGGGCGACTGCAACTTCACCACCACGCGCACCAAGGAACCGACGCGGATGTGACAGATCCCGTCCTTGTCCACCGTCACGTCGCCCGGCTGGTCCACCGCCTGGTAGCGCCGCGTCACTGTGAAGCCAGCCTGGAGGGCCTTCAGTTCGTGCTGCTCCGGCGTGTAGGTGAGACCCAGCCGATAGTAGAGCCGGCCCGGCCCGGACTTTACCAAACTGACACTGTCACGGACCTGATTCAGCGGCACCTGCAAGTTCTGCTCGGGCGTGGCGCGGCCGTGGAACGCGTGGCGGCCCAGCCACTCCTGGCCCGTCCAGAAGTCGGCCTGGAAGTCCGGCTCGACGCTCTCGGCCGCGTCAAAGTAAGCTTTGAGGGCCAGCAGCGCAAAACAGTTTTCCTGAGTATTGTTCCAGCGACCCTGACGACGGCCGGCCAGCAGGCTGCGCACCAGTTTCGGCAGCAACTCGTCGTGCGCGTCTTCCCCCACCAGCGCCTCGAGCAAGATCGCTTCACTGCGGCGTTCTGAGCCCAACGTCCAGAAGCTGGACTGCTGCAAAAGCTGCACGCCGGACGTCGTCTCCGAGAGCGAGTCGGCCAGCGCCGTGCGCACAGCCAGACGTTCCGGTGAGCCGACGGGAAGGCTGGGCAGCAGCCACCCCATGGCATCGTGACCCATACCTTCGGCCCCGCGTTCGCGCACCAGCTCCACAGCCTGCTGCGGGTCGGGATGCCCGGCCAGACGGCGCAGGTAGACCGCATAGGCCCTCAAGCTGTGAGTCACGCCTGGCGTGACTTCTTGCAGATGATCAGCGTACTGCTCGAGGTAGTCCAGCGACTCCGCTTTCACATGCCCCGTGCGGATGAGGGCATGGATGGCGTGCAGACTCACAAACGGGTGCGACGGAAGGCCAGGCCAGAAAGCGAAACCGCCGTCGGGTTGGAGGCGCTTCTCCAGTTCTTCTACGTCGGCGTCCGTTTGCTTGTCCATGTTCAAAGCGTGGCAGGCCAGGATGCGCGAGGCCAGTTGTTCGCTGCACTGGTAAGGATAATCGTTGAGATACACGGACGCATCCTGCAACTGGCTGGCAGCCGTGCTGCTCGTGGATACCTCGAGCCGACCTTCTCCAGACGGAATGGAAAGCGGTTGTTCCAGGCTGGCCGAGGGGGAGTCCACCACACCATAGGTGGCGTAGGTTTCTCGGCTGGCCGGAGTCCACACCGGCAGGCTCACCTCAGCCGCATCGGTGTGGCCCTCCCCCTGCGTCAGAAACTGACATCGGACGGTCCCCGGCTGTTGGGTCATCAGGTCAAAGAGGACTTCTCGCCTGCCGTGAGGCGGCAGACTCAGCCTGCCACCGCCCGTCAGAGTGGCGTTGGAAGCGCGGCCAACCAGCGACACCGTGATGGCCCGGGAGGACAAGTTCTGCACCAGCACGGTTGGCTGACAGCGGTCACCGGAGACTAAGAAGCGCGGCAGCGAGGGGCGCACCATGAGCGGCAGACTGGTCTGCAGCGTACCCTGGCCGCGACCGAATCGCAGGTCATGGGCCGCGATGGCCAGGATGCGATAACGCGTCAGACTGTCAGGGAGCCGGAATTTGCCCAGAGCCCAGCCTCGGGCGTCCGTCCGCAAGGCGGGCAGGAAAGCAGCCAGCGGACTGAAGTCGGCGCGAGGTCCGCCGGACGGCCTGGGTGCGAACTGCTTGCCCAGGATGTCCGCTTCGATCTGATTGACCTTTTCGGGCGCGGCTACCACCAGCGTGTTGTAGCCGATTAGTTTGAAAGCGATTTCCTCATCGGCCTGGGCCAAAAGAAGCTCCAGCGCCGCGGTGCCAGGGAGATTTTGAAAATGCGCGCTGACGACTCCTTCGACGCCGGGCCCGATGTAGACGTTGCGTCCCATTTGACGGCCGATCTCTTTGATGGCGTAGACCAGGTCCGCGTAATCGAGGTCCAGAGTGATCGAACCACCTTGGGCCGACGGTCCTTGAGCCTCGCCAATCGTTTTGGATCGCCAATGAAGGTGCTGACTGAGGTCGGCCCCGGCTTCCCGCCGACCGTAGAAGATGTCGATGGGGTCGGGGAGGTCGGCGTCTTTCACCAGGGCGAGCAGAGCTTCGTCCACGACGCTCAACATTACCTCGGCATTGGAAACCGGCCGCTGCTGACTGTCGACAACGCGGACCTTGACCTGGGCGTTTTCTCCGGGCTTCTTCTTGGGGGGATTGCTGAGAGTGACGCGCAGACGCTGAGAAGCGGGCGAGATGGCCAGTTCTTGTTGGGCCACGGCGTGGCCGCCCGACAGACCGGGGGCAAGCAAATCTACCTGGACTTTCACGTTGGGCATCCACTCGCCGCTCAGCGGAAAGTGAAGCCGCGCCGCTCCTTCCTTCAATTCGAAGTCTTGCTGATAGACCACACCCTGTCGACGCAGCGTCAGGATGCCCCGGGCCTGCGGGACGGGACTGGACACTCGCAATTGTGCGGTTTGGCCAGGTTCATACAGTTCGCGGTCCAGAGTCAGGCTCACCAATCTCTTGGGTCGGCGGGAGGGCCGGCGGCGCAAGAACGACTTCGATGGCCAATCGTAGAGGGAGAGCTGACTGCGCGCCAGTCTGCCTTGTTCGTCTCGAACCAGCGCCGTCACCTTATAGTCACCCGGGGTATCGATACTGAGGTCGGGCTGTATACCGCTGATTTCCTGGAGCTTTCTGCCGTGGCGGTCGTTCAAGGTCACGGTTACTGGGGCCTGGACGGAGCGGCCATTGATGTCGGTGACGATAGTTGTCACCGAGTTGCGGAGTCTCTTGAGGCCCACATACAGCCGCGCGGGATGCAGCAAAAAGCCGGTTTGGGCAGTCCAGGTCTGGTGGTTGGCATCCTGAACCAGAGCCTGAATTTCTAGCTTGACGGCGGAGCCGGGGCGCATCTTAAGGTGCTCGATACGCAGTCGATCGGTGCCTTGATCATCACAATGACTGGCGCGCGTCTGGGTGGGGAGTTCGCCGTATTCCCAATCGCCAAAGGTGTAATCCGTCCAGCCGGGTGGGCGGTAGAAAGCCTGCTGCGGTCGCACACTCCAGGTCACCCCAGCTCGAGGCAGCGGCCCGCCGCTGAAGTAGCGGGCCGTAACTTCGACCTGGGAGCTCTCCCCCAAGACCGCAAAAGCATCCCGGGCGACTGCCGAAACTTCGAATTCGGGACGCCGGTATTCGGCCACCTCGAAAGTCAACTCGCCGGTCCGGTCGATAGCGTCGGGAGAGACCGCGGTTGGCTCCACTCGCAGAGTGCAAATGCCCAGAGGCACGCTGGCGGGCAGGGCGAAGCGGCTGTCAAATCCGCCTTGGGGTGTAAGCACGGCGGTACCCTCCCGGATCACCTGGTCACGCGGGTCTTTGCAGACGTAATGGACTTCCTGGCCCGTAGGCAGTCTCTCCAGAGCTTTACCGAACGGGAGTCGACGCAGCCAGCCCTTGAAGTGGACGGTGTCGCCGGGGCGGTAGATGCGGCGTGCGTCGGTCATATACCAGGCCATTTCCTCGGGTCCCAGTTGCGACTTCCAGGGGCCAGGGAGGAAGGCCAGGTCGTCGCCTCTCGTGGCTACCAATACGTCCTCTGAGGATCCCAGCGGTAGCTGAGCCCAGCCATCGCCCCCGCTGTCGGCCCCGGCCCCGCCCAGTTGCAGGCGGGCCGGCTGGGGCTTTCCGGACCGCAGCTCGGTGGTGAACACGCGCAGTCGGGTAGGGTCGCTGAAGGCATCGAGACCAATTCCGGTGACCTGCGCCCAGGTTCGGGCACGAGCCGTGCCGTCGCTGACTTCGACCAGCCACTGGCCTGGTTGCTCGGGCAAAGGTATGGAAATCGTCTCCACCCGGTCCGGCTGGAGGGTAAACTCGCTCTCGGCAGCAGGCTCTCCCAAGGGAATAGAATCCTTCAAATACGCCGGCCATTCCTGGGGTGTGACCCGGTAGCGACGGACTCGCAGGTGGGCGTGGTTGAGGCTGCGGAATTCCGCAACGGGGGCCTGGCCGGACGGCAGCACGACCATTCGATTTCCGCTGGCTGCGTGCAGGTAGGGCCGGCGGGGAGGCACCTGCAGACTGAGGTCGATCGGCTTTTCCAGCTGCTGCCCCAGGGTGTCGGTCAGGCCCTCGACGTGAATGCGATACTGGCCCCGCGGTTCGAAAGCGCCACTCAGCTCCACCGATTTGTAGAACACGCGGCATTTCAACCCAATCACGGCGGGTTCAACGCGCACCATTTTGGACTGGAAAAGCTTGTCGTCCAGACCGTTGTTGAAG
>JADMJV010000011.1:89273-97132 GCA_018780265.1 bacterium | reverse complement strand
GATTCCGCCTGTACAAAAAGGCCTCCATGCTTGAAAATGATTCTTGTTTGAAGTCAAAGCAGGAGGCCAACTTTTATGATGATCAGCCCTTCAGTTGGGTGGCCATGGAAGATGTATTGGGTCTGGTAGGGGCGGCACTTGTCGACGACCGCTGGCAGGGGCCGGTCAACGCGGTTTCGCCGGAATCGAACCACGTTGGGGGTGCGTCGATGGATGGGTAACCGAGCGGAGCTTTTGCTGGGTAGCTGCCGGGCCTATCCTGAAAGGGCGCTGCAATGGGGATACCAATTTTGCTACCCGGGTTTGCTGGAGTGTCTCCGTCATGCTCTGGGCAGATACAGCTCGGAAGACTATCCGTCTGGCTGGAGTTTTGAGTGGGGGGACTTCAATTGAGGTGGCGCGGTAGACACACCCTGACATGGAGCCCAGAGTTGGTTTCAGAGAAGGCTTCCACCGTGCCGTGGTGGAGTTCGACGATCTCTTTGACAATCGCCAGGCCCAGACCCGAGCCGGCGAATTTGCGGCTGTGCTTGCCCCGGAAGAAGTGTTCGAACAGATTGGGCAGGTCGGTCGAGGAAACTCCCGGACCCGTGTCAGTCACATTGAGTTCCCAGAGCACGTCGGTTGATGCGCTATGGACGGTCACTTTGCCGCCGCTGGGCGTGAATTTGATGGCGTTGTCGAGTAAGTTGATCAGAATCTGCTTGACCCGATCTCGATCTGCATAGATATCGTTGGGCCCGGTAGCCTGATAGTTCACCTCTAATTCCACAACCCGGCGCTCGGCCAGGGGGGCCATTAAGGAGACCGTCTCTTCCAACAACTCGCGGGCATCAAAGGGAACCACCTCGATGCTCAGGCGTCGGCTTTGAATTTGCGACAGGTCGAGCAGATCGTTGACCAGGCGGGTAAGGCGGTCGGCTTCGCGGTCTACCTTCTGGAGGGGTTTGCAGAAGTCTGCAGGGATATCGGGGTGGTCTAGCAGCGTGATGGCGAAACCCTTGATAATGGTGAGCGGGGTGCGTAGCTCGTGGCTGATCGAACTGAGAAAGAGTTGGCGGACTTCTTCCAGGCGCCGGATATCGGTAATGTCTCGCAGGACCAGCATCCGTTCGCCTGCTTCCATGGGAATGATCAGGCTGCGATAGGTTCGGGTGGAGCCGATGGAAAAGGTGTCTTGCGAGCTCTGGTTGGCTTCCTGGACTTTTTCCATCAGCACTTTTCCGGGTTTCTCAAATGACATTGTGGGTTGCAGAGGCTGAGGTTTCTGGGGGTGCCGTAACAGATCGGTCCAACTGGCCGCCAGAGATTTTCCGATCAAGTCCTGACGATGCAGTTCCAGGGCCACTTCGGCAGCCGGGTTGAGAAAGAGCAGCCGGTCTTCGCCGTCGTAATGAAGTACGGGGTCGGGTAGCGCTGAAAGCAGGTCTCGGATACGTTTCTTTTCTCGTTCGGACGCCTGCAGGCGTTGGTCAAAACGGGTCTCCAGGCGAGCGACGGCCCTGTCCAGGGCAGATACCTCGAAGACCGTCTCCGAGCCCGTGTGGACATCCAGCCGTCGGGCGCGTTCGGACAGGCGATTCAGGGGCCGCAAAACGGTGCTCTCTAAGACCACGGCCAGGGCCACTAAGAGCATCAGTTGCTGGGCACCGCTGGCGCCTAGCCAGCCGGCCAACGGGGGTATGAGCAGACAGGCATAGACCAGGGGCCGCAGTTTCACGGGTCAGACTATTTTCCGCCCAGTTGGTAGCCTTTGCCCCAGACGGTGCGAATCAGTTGTGCTCCCTGCTTGCCGAGTTTTTCTCGCAAGTAGCGAACATGGACATCGACACTGCGGGCATCCAGGTGCTCAGAGCCCCACACTTCGGTCAGAATCTCTTCGCGCTGAAGCACTTCGCCCGGTCGACTGACAAGAAAGGTCAGTAAGTCGTATTCTTTGGGGGTCAACTCTAGCTGGTGGGAGGCGTAGGTGACGCGCCGCCGCAACAGGTCGATGTCCAGTCCTTCGTATTGAAGGCGGTTCAGCGGGCCTTGTGGCGAACGGTCAGCGCGGCGCAGGATGGCCTTGACGCGGGCAACTAACTCCTTGGGATTGAAAGGCTTCACGATGTAGTCGTCAGCACCCTTTTCCAGTCCGGCGATTTTGTCTTCATCCTGCCCTCGGGCCGTTACCATCAAGATGTAGACCTCGGCAAGTTGGCGCATCTTCCGGCAGACTTCGAAGCCGTCCATGTCAGGCAGGCCCACATCGAGTAGCACCAGGTCGGGACAGCCCGCCCGCAATTCCTTGATGGCCGCCTGGCCGGAATCGGCCCGTAGAACTTTGAAGCCTTCTCGCTCCAGGTTCATTTCGAGGATGTCCAGGATGGACTCCTCGTCGTCTACCAGTAGAATGGTTTTTGCAGACAACTTATCCGGGACCTAATTCGCGAGGCATTTCGGTGGCAGGCAACATTTGCGTGTGGCCGACTTTGGGGGCATTGCTCTCCAGGCCCATCATTCCCATGAATTCGCTGAGGGCGGCGGCTTCCATGGCCTTCTCTTCCTCAGCTTTCATATTCCACGAGCCACCGGCGATCGAATCGGCGGCAACACGAGCTTTGCCTTGAGCCTGGGCGACGCGGTCATCGAGTTTTTCTTCCAGGCGTTCGAGCGTCGCACCGGTGCCCGCCATGTTGAATGACGTAGCCGTGGCGATTTCGGCCAGTTTTGCCTGACTCTCGGAGATTTCGGCCTGGGACAGTTTTTGCTTGATGGTGTCGATACGGCGCTGTGCGTCGCGGATGTATACGTCGCGCTGCTTGGTCATGTTCTTGTACATGTCATCGGTCTGCGTAAAGGCCGCCTCGTTGTCGGCCAGGGATTGAGAAAGATTCTTGGCCTGCAAGGCCAGTCGGGCCGCTTCTTCATTTTGTCCGGCCTTGACCAGCGCGCCAATCTTGGCTTTAAGCTTTTCGAACTCGCTTTTTTGCTTGGTGATTTGATTGCGCATCTTCTCAACCAGGGCCGCTTGTTGGGCAAGGCTCTTGTTGTAAGTGCCAACGGCCTCTTGGAAAGAGGATATCTCCGCCTCCAGCAGCGCTTTGGGGTTGGCCGTCTCCAGATTTGAGATAAACAGGCTGAAAAAACCTTTGATAAGCTTGCCTAAACGACTGAACATCGACCCTCCATAAAGCGAATGAAATCGTCCTTTCTCAGGCTGTACAGCATTCCCTGCCAAGGTTCAGTCGGTCTGGCCTGCGCACAAGGAACTTGCTTCACCTAAACGAAGCGCAGCATATCGGGGCGCCCGTCGCCTCATTCATTTGGAGGGTACCTTGAATCTTCACCTGACCGACTTTGACGAATCCGAGCGAACTGACTACATGATGGTGGTTGCCTCCATGGCCGGTCAGGACGGTGCGGTTACTTCCGAAGAAATTTACGCGGTTCGCCAACTCAGTATCCAGTTTGTGCTGGGGCCGGAGGCCCGGGGCCGGGTGATGGGCGCTACGGCAACCCCTCCTGAGAATATGGACGAGATTTTGGAGCGCCTTTCGAAGACGGACCTGCGCTACAGTTTGCTGCTGGATCTGGCTGCGATGGCTTATCGTGATGACGTCTTTACTGACAAAGAGTCGGAAGAGTATGATCGACTGTCGCGCCGTCTTGGGGTGGACGACGCCCACGCCAAAGCGATTTTGACTTTTGCGTCCAGCCTGTTCGCGCCTGGATACACGCCAGCCAAGGCTTGTGACAACCTGGAGCGCCTGGAAAAAGAAGGTATCCCGCGGCGCGTGGTTTCCCTTTCGGCCACCATGATGGCCATGGGGATTTCGTCGCCGGCTGGCGTTCACTAGTGCTTGCGAAAGGTGTCCACCGGATTGAGTTGGGGGAGTATCTTGCGTAGAAAGTCCCAGCGGTGAACTTTCTTTTGATACTGGCTGAGCATGTCAGGAGTGAGGTGGTTGGCGGGCCCAAACAGAACCTCCGGCTCGTTGACCAGGTCGCCTTTTTCGTCTAGCACCGGGAGTCCATCGCGGCGAATGGGCTTGCCCTGCTCGTCGCGCAGGATCTTGTACTCCACCACTCCATTGAGCGGGTCGGCTTGGTCCTGGTTGAAACCATCCACAGTCTCTTTGGCAAATTCTTTGGACCAGGTTACGCTACCCACTTCGGAGTTGGTGTGCTGACTGATGAAATCCAGATTGTAGGTGGTTACCAGGGTGGCTTGTTCGTCAATGACGGCGGTCTTGGCGTGCAATTTTCGGTTTCCAGAGGCACATAAAATGGTCAGGTTGGGAATGGTGGCTGAGAGACGGGGCCAGTCGCGCAAGAAAAAAGCCTGAGTTACCGCGCTGTCGGTAGAGGCGGGGCTGTTGGTCCCCAATACGATCTGGACTCCGCGCTCACCGGCTTGGCGCAGTCCCTGGATCATGTCTTCCGATAGAACCACGTAAGGGTTCTCGATGTAAATACTTTTTTGGGCAGCACCTGCCAGATTCCAGAGGGTGCTGTTGAGTTCATCGGTGCCGATCCCCACCGAAGAGGTTTTGTCGATGATTTTCACTTCGGCGTCGTGCATGTCAGGGGCGGTGGCGTTGTAACTGCCCCGCAATTCGGTGTAGCCAACCAGTTCTTCGGCCAGTTTGAGCAGGCTCTTGCGCTCTCTTCGACTGGCCGCGCGCTCCAAACCTTCGTCGGGGAGAGCCGCCAGGGCGCGATCCATCAGATGTCGTGCTTCGCCCTTGCGACCGTCTTCAGAGCTGCGCAGATGCTGCTTTTCCTCCATGCTCAAAGGTTTGTCCTTCAGCCACAGGTCCATCATTTTATACGCGCCCAGTAATTCGAGATCGCGCTGGACCCAGTTGCCGAGCAGGTCGCCGCGGACTTTCTGGGTGATCCAGGGGGCTCCGTATTCCACGTCAAAAGCGCGGCGAAGAGCGTGCGCCGTTTCCTTGCCCTCGAAGTAAATGTCCTGGTCGCGCCAGGCGCCCTTGAAGTCGTCGGGGTGGACGAAATACTCGTAGCCAATGTTACGCCCGCCCGTGATACCGCGGTTGCCGTCGACCTCTAGAATTTTGTCGTGATTGTTGGCCGAGATGGCCGTGGAGCCAATGGCCAGGGCCTGGTCGATGACCTTTTTCCAGTGGGGGTGGTAGACTTTGGCCTCGGCGTTACCCGTCATGACTACTTCTTGCAGATAGTCTTTGCCACCGATGTGAGACTTAAATCCCCGAGTTCCGAAAGTGTCTCCGGTCGAATCCACCATCAATCGGATCTGGACCTCTTCGTTGCGAGCTTTCTTGAACATGTGGCCGAGTAGGGCCATTCCCAAGGCATCGTGATCCCAGCAAAAGTATTGGGCCGTGATCGAATCTTTGGCGCCTTCAACCAGTTTCCAGCGGGCATTCCAGGCCGATTGGTTCTCTTGCAGCAACTGGGCCTTGGCCACGCCACCGGCGTTGGTGATACCGTCGAAGGCCTGGCGGAGCGGGTCGGGGGGCTGGGCGGGATCGAAAAGGTCCACCTTGTTAGTGACGGTCTCCTGGGGCGACGCACCCCTGGCGACCGATGGTTGAAAGGTGGACTGGCTGCGATGGCTGGTGTTGATCATGGTTTGAGTCTAACCAGGGTGACTGAAAAATGTCCGACAAGTTTAGCCGATCTTGCGTCTCCATACCGAAACCAGTTGTTCCTGGCCGACAATCGCCCACACGTGACTGTCGCTGACCGTGATATCAAATCCCGTGACCGGCACGTCAGGCTGCAGGGTGGTGATGACTTCAGCCGTGGACCAACTGCCGGACCGATTAGTGATGTATAGTAGCTTGGGTTGGGCTCCTTGTTCAACGACGGCCAGGTGCAGGTGTTTCTCCTCTTCCAGACAGGAGCGACTGTCCAGTTTTCTCCCGGGTAGGGGGAATTTGCCCGTGGACGGATTGGACAACTTGCCATCTTTGGCCTGGAAAATCTTGAACTCGCCGCCCTCAGTCGAGCTGAGGATGTAGGCCGGGCCACGGTAGTAGCTGGCTACACTGAAGTTCTTTTGAATGTCGCCGCTGGTGAGTTTCTCGGCGGGCTCCATCGTCCCCGTGAGCGGTTTGATGCGGACCGACTTGAGTCCGCCGCCTTCAGGCCAAATGCAGTAAAATCCGTCGGGTCCGGCTCCGACCACCTCGGCCCTGGCCTTGATGGACTCGACTTCACCGATCACCACCGCGCGCGGGCGGAATCCGCTGCGAGGGTCGATGTTGGCCGCCCGTACTACCCCTCCCTCAGCCACCCAGAGGGCGGCCAATTCCCCTCTTTGGGTGCCCTGGCGGGCGCCACAGGAGAGATAGCTGCCGCCTTCCTGGCCGAGTACGTAGCTGTCCAGCACGAAGGGAGCGCCAAAGCTGTAACCGCTATCGTGGGATAGAGTCATCAAGACTTCTACGGCTCCGTTCCCCTGGGTGGTTTCCCGTTGAAAAACCACCGCCATCACGTCGCGAGCGGTAGCTACTGCCAGGCGTCGCACCCGGCCCAGGTCGGAGCCGAAGAAGGGGGCATACGTTTTCCCCCATACGCTATCGCCGTCTCCCGCGTTGCAATACATCACTTCCGGGGCTCGAGCGGAACTGTTGGTGCCCGCCCAAAACAAAGTCACCTTGCCTTTCAGCGTGATGAGTCTGGGATTGAGCACAAGACCCTTTTCGGTGCTGGGGTTTTCGAATTTCTCCCACACGCCTTGCGCCTGGGCGGTTCCCAGGGCAGTGTAGGCCAGGCCGGCCAGTGAGCCCGCCAGAAATTGGCGCCGGTCGATGCCGGGTCCATCGAAATGATTCACGAAATTTTCCTCCGAGCGGAACGTTTGTGGGATACCCCTGTGATGTTCTGCTTCGCCGCCATGAGATGTCCTTTGGCGCACAGAGCAGGTTGGCACCTATAAGGTGGAAACCGCGCCTGAATCAATAATTCGACGATCCTGAGTAAGAAGTATGGACTTTTCCAATCGAGCTGTGGCCGTAATGACGCGATCGGCAGGGTCCTTCTGAAAATGTGGGGGAAGTTTGGATATCTCGGCCACCACGGCTGGAGTAATGCGACACAGCCGTACCAGTGGTTCAGCGGTTGCCCGGCTGAGCCAGTCCTTCAGGTCTCTGGACAACTCGACTCGGCCGGTGGATACAAGGCATCCGATTTCCGCCAGTGTGATATCGCTGACCCCAAAGGGCAGATTTTTCTCCGCCTCCTCCAAGATTCGGCCCTGCTCAGCACTGAGTCGGGGACTGTTTTCGAGCCACCATACCAGAATGTGGGTGTCCAGGAAGTACTTTATTGGAGGCATTCCCATTCTTCCTCAGGCATGACCGGTGCGACAATGTCCCCTATCGACTTAACGGTTCCGAAGAGTCCTCTTTGTGGGAAGTCTACTTTGGGCGGGGGGGAAATCAGGGCCACCGGCCTTCCCCGCTTCAGAATCGTCAGACATTCTCCGGTGCGCTCAACCTCTTCGAGCAGAGCCAGGCAGCGTGCTTTGAAATCAGAAATCTTGATCTGTTGCATGTAACCAGTCTAATTGACCAGTCACATGAGGTCAAGAAACAAAAAAGCCCTGAAGCTTGCTCCAGGGCTTTTTCGAGTTAGGGACTGGACTTAGCCGGCGTAGCCGCCAGCGCCGCCGCCCTTGGGAGGTGGCGGAGGAGCGGGCGGGGTTCCACCCCCGTAGGCGCCCCCACCGCCGACCGGGCCGCCGTAGGCACCGCCGCCACCGACAGGGCCACCATAGGCGCCGCCCGCAGTCTGGCCGCCACCGTAGGCGCCACCCGCATTACCGGCGTTACCCGCATTACCGGCGTTGCCCGCATTACCGGCGTTGCCCGCATTACCGGCGTTGC
>JADMJV010000011.1:63350-89173 GCA_018780265.1 bacterium | reverse complement strand
CGTTGCCCGCATTACCGGCGTTGCCCGCATTACCGGCGTTGCCCGCATTACCGGCATTGCCCGCATTACCGGCGTTACCCGCATTACCCGCATTACCCGCGTTGCCCGCTCCACCAGCTCCACCGCCGCCACCCAGACCCGAAGTGCCCAGGTTGAACTTGTCTGGCTTGGTGTTGTTGTTGACCCCAGCGATGTTGGCGCCGAGATTTCCGCTGAGCACGGCCTGGATAGCCGCATCATACTTCACCTTGTCGCCGGCCGTGATGGAGTTCTTGCCGAACTGGTCTTTGCCGTCGGGTCCAAAGATCTGGCCCAGGTCAAGGGTGCCGCGCTTGATGGCGGCGGAGATGGCGCCCAGGGTCTGAACGTCTTTGTCGCCCACGCCCCCGCCCTTGGCCAGGTCAGCATTGCCTGTCTTTTCAAGCACTGCCTTCAGGTTCGCGTTGTTGTAGTTACCACCGGCGTTTTTGAAGGAAGCGGCTACCAGCGAGAACTGAGCCGCTTCTCTCGCGTTGGGATTGTTGCTGTTGAGGTCCCGGTTGACGATGTCGGCCATCTGGCCCATCTCCTGGGCGCTTTCAATGCGTTTGCCGGCATAGAATTCCGCGCTGTAGCCTTCGATAATTCGGCGTCGCTGGGCTGCCACGGGCACGGTCTCGCCGTTTTGGCCTTTCTTGATCTTGTCGGCGTTGACGGTGCCATTCTGGTCGACTGCATCAATGTAGGCTTGGAATCCGAAATTGTTCGTGAAGCGAGGCTGGAAGCGGGGAGCGCCGCCACCATAAGCACCACCGGCACCACCGGCACCACCGGCACCACCAGCACCGTATGCACCACCACCGCCGCCGACTGCACCGCCCCCGTAGGCACCGCCGCCACCGCCAACCGGGCGACCGCCGCCACCGTAGGCGCCAGCACCACCACCGGCAGCACCGCCGCCGTAGGCTCCACCGGCGTTGCCCGCATTACCGGCGTTGCCCGCATTACCGGCGTTGCCTGCATTACCGGCATTACCGGCATTACCGGCATTACCGCCGCCACCGTAGGCGCCACCGGTCGGACGAAAAGCTTGCTGCATTGCAGAGCCGGTGCCGAAGCCACCAAAGCCGCCCACTGGACCAGGCTGGTAGGGGTTGGGAGCGAAGCCCTGCGGGCTGTAGATGCCCGGCTGCTGAATTCCAAAATTGGGTTGTTGAACCTGCTGGCCCTGGAAGTTGGGCGATGCAATCTGGCCCCACTGACTGGACAGCGCAGAGAGGGCTTGAATCATACCCTGCAGCATCTGCATCAGCTGCCCGCTGTTGGGTAGGGTGGGCTGCGAAACCTGTTGGAATCCTAGCCCTGCGTTTACGTTAAAGCTTCCCTGGGTGTTGAACAGCTGGTTGATGCTTACACCGCCGTTGAAGCCACCATTGTTTACAAACGCCATTCTAATATCTCCTCTGTCTTAATTCAGTCTCTGTTTAAGATTTACTGGGACCAAGTGGTTCTTCCGTGCCTTGCCTGACCTTGGACCACCCTCTGGACTTAACTCTCGGCCTTTTTTTTGAAAATTTCGCGGATCATCGGGTTGATACGCAGCTTGGGTTCCCCTGAACCATCTTCGCTCTCCAGCTCCTCCACGTGCAACCCCTGAACATTAAGATTTTCAGTGGAATTGAATCGGACGCCCTCGGTCGTGATGTCGGAACCGGTTTCGGAACCCGCTGGGGAACCCCCAATGGTAATTTCCTGGGGGGCCGAGCGCTCCAGGCTGGTCTCTTTGGTTGCCGTCAGGTCGACTTCGTCCATCCATTCGGAGGGGACGAAGAAAGCCTCGCTGGCGTGCAAGTCCCGGCGAGCCATCCCGTTGGAACTCTTCGGGTTGTTGGCGATCGAGTCAAAGAGTTGGTCTCGACTGCGCTGTACTCCCTCTTGAAGATTGTCCAACCAGTAGGCGGGCGACACCCGCTGATACTCAAAGTTTCCCGTAACAGGCAGCTTGGGCGCATTGGACTTGGCTTCGGCCGGCAAGTTGCGGCCGCTGCGGATCGCGTCAAGCGCGTCTCCTATGCTGACTTTCTTTTCGCTGCCTTTGTCTTGGTCCACGGTGTCTCCAAGGGTCAGTCTGGTCGACGAACCCGATAGTATCGAAGGGTCTCCAGGTCCACCAGATGACTGCCGTCCTGATCTTGGAAGTGGAACACAAACTTCGCTTGTGATTCCTCCGGTAGGGTCGCCGAACCCACTCTCGCAAGAGAGGGAGCGCCGCCCCTATCGGTGTCGTAGACCAAAAGTGGCTCGCCGCGGTATTCCTGGAAAATCACTCGACCGTTTGGCAGCGAGATGATCAGGCCTCCGTCGGCTCGTTCCTCCTGGATGATTCCACTTTTGGGATTCTCCACTCGGACCGCACCACTGTCGTAGCGACGAAGAATTCGTCCGTCGGGTAGATTGAGCTCCTCGTAATCCGTGAAGCTGTCAATCGTTCCCTTGGAAAAATGTTCCTCGGGTGACCTACCCCCGAGGAGCCCTCCGCCACCTTCTGGGCTTGGACCGGAAGTGCCACGGATCGCTTGTTCCATCTGAGAAAGCAAATTGGCAAAGTCTTGAACTAACTTTTGCTTGTCAAAGCCTTGATCCACAGTTTCTCCAGGTAAGCAGGTGGGCGCTGCCGGTGGGTTCCGGTAACAACTATTCAGTTTTCAGTTGAGGTTGAGCCAACTCCTTTCAATTCCGAATCTCCGTCGGAGTAACTCTGGGGTGTTCTCAATATAGCAACTGAGGGGTGGTCCGAACACCTCGAATGTGTAAGGATCCACAAATATGTTGAGACTATCTAGAAGTTGTGTAACGTTTTGTCAACAACTTGCCAGCAATTCCGTGCTTGCGGCGCGCAGGGACCCCAGAGGCCAGCCGGGTACGGTGGGCAGATGGCGATAGCCAATCGGCTCGTGGAGGGCGCCCCCCTCGGAGTAGTTGGCTTTGAGCAAAAGATCTGCGTCTAAGTCGGCATACTCGAAGCGCCATACCGAGGCTACGGCGGTGGCGGCGGCCACGGCGACGCTCGATTCGCCCACCATTCCCCCGATCATTAGTTGGATGCCGTGGGCCCGGGCGATGGCGATGATCTCGCGTGCTTCCACAATGCCACCGCACTTCATGAGTTTGATATTGAAGACGTCAACCGCCCCCATGGCGGCCAGTCGGCGAGCCTCCGCTACTCCACGCAAAGATTCGTCGGCACAGATCGGCGTGGAGCTAAGTGAGCGTAGCCGAGTCAGGCCTTCGAAGTCCCAGCGCGGTAAAGGCTGCTCGATAAGTTGCAGATCGAAGGCATCGGCGCGGGTCAGGAAGCGCCGGGCCTGAACATAGCTCCAGCCTTCATTGGCGTCTACTCGCAAAGGAACCTCGGGGCCGATGGCTCCCCGGACCGCACGTACCCTTTCCAGATCCAGGTCGGGATCCTGTCCTATCTTGAGTTTGATGCAGGCAAAGTCTTGCTCCACCAGAGCGCGGGCCTGTTCGGCCGCCTCTCGTGGGGTGGCCAGGCCAATGCTGTAGTTGGTGGCTACCGGGCGATTGTCTCCCCCCAGATAGGCCCAAATAGGGATCTGGGCCTTTTTGCTGCACAGGTCATGCAATGCCAGGTCTATAGCGCAGCGGGCCGCAGGTTGGCCTACCATCAAGCGGTCCAGTCGTTGACGAAGTGTCTCCAGGGCCAGCGGTTGCTGGCCAATCAGGGCGGGCAGGAATACCTCTTGCAGGGCCGCCTGGCAGCCTGATAGCGTTTCGCCGGTCAGGTAAGGGAGTGGCACTGCTTCGCCCCAGCCACTCAGTCCGTCCTGACACTTCAGTTCGAGTAGCAGTCCTGAACACTCATCTTGAATGCCGGTCGCGATGGCGAAAGGGCGCTTGCAGCGGACTTTCGTTTGGTGCAAGTTCCAGCCTGTAATCATAGGGAATCCTCCAAAAGGGATCCCTTCCCCGCAGTCGGAACTGCTTCCCCCTGAAACTCAAACTGAGGAGTGCCTGTGCCCGTCAATCTTCGCAATCGCCATTTTCTCAAGCTGCTGGACTTCAGTCCGAGTGAAATTCACTACCTGTTAGATCTGTCCCGCAGCCTGAAGGCCGCCAAGCGTGCCGGACTTGAGCAGCAGCGCCTGCGTGGCAAGAACATCGCCCTTATTTTTGAGAAGGACTCCACTCGCACTCGCTGTGCCTTTGAAGTAGGGGCCTTCGACCAGGGCGCTCAAATTACGTATTTGGGACCGTCGGGCAGTCACATTGGTGCCAAAGAGACCATGAAGGACACCGCCCGCGTACTGGGTCGCTACTACGATGGCATTCAGTACCGCGGCCACGCCCAGGCGATTGTGGAAGAGCTGGCCCGCTATGCCGGTGTGCCGGTTTGGAACGGTCTGACCGATGATTTTCACCCTACTCAGATTTTGGCTGATTTCCTCACCATGCAGGAGCATTGCCACAAGCCTCTCGAGCAGATGAAGCTATGTTACCTGGGAGACGCCAAGAACAATGTGGGCAACTCGCTGCTGGTGGGTTCGACCAAGATGGGCCTGGATTTTCGGGTTGCCGCCCCGGCCGACTACTTTCCCGAGAAGGACCTGGTGGACCAGTGCAAGGCCATCTCCCAGGAGACCGGAGCCAAGATTACCCTGAGTGAGGACGTTGCCGAGGCGGTTGCGGGAGCCGACTTCCTGTACACCGATGTTTGGGTTTCTATGGGCATGCCTGCCAGTTCGTGGGAAGAGAGAGTGCGTATTTTCAGACCCTATCAGGTCAATCGCCGAGCCCTGGATTTGACGAGTAATGCAGAGGTTCGTTTTCTGCACTGCCTGCCTGCCTTTCACAATCAGCAGACTAAAGTGGGCGCCGATATCTGCCAACGCTTCGACATGCCGGACGGTCTTGAAGTCACCGAGGAAGTCTTTGAATCCAAGCACAGCGTGGTCTTTGATGAGGCCGAAAATCGCCTGCACACCATCAAGGCCATCATGGTAGCTACTTTGGGCTGAGGCGCAGGTAGAGGTCCAGGATTTTTTGATCGGCATCTTCGGCCCGGTAGTCGAGCCGCACTTTGCTTTGACCGGCCAGAGCCAATCGCCGGGCAAGGCTGGGGTCGTCCAGCATGCGCTGGATGGCGCTGGCCAGTTGCTGAGGCTGATGGGGGGGGGCAAAGAGGCCGGTGATCTCGTTTTCGATAATATCCTGGGTGCCTCCCACGCGGGTGGATACCACGGGCACACCCAGCGCCAGCGCTTCCAGTAAGACCACGCCCAGACCCTCGTAGTGAGAGGAAAAGACGAAAACGTCCAGGGCGGCTATGGCCGTGATTAGATCGTCAACCCAGCCCAACAGGTGAACGCGACCGACCAGTCCCAGTCGCTCGATCTGGCGTTCCAGGTTCGGGCGCAATGGACCCAGGCCCATCAACATTAGATGCAGATGGGGCTGGCCTGCGGCCAGTAAGGAAAAGGCCTGGAGCAGGTCGCTGTGGCCTTTGACCGGTTCGAGGCGTGCCGCCATTCCCAGCACCACGGCTTGTTCGGGCAGTCCCCAGGCTTTGCGCACGGTCTGTCGAGGCAGACTGCTCTGGTAGTCTTTCAGGGTCAATCCGACGGGGATGAACGAAAGTTTGGGGGGGGCGCAAATTCCTTCGCTGAGGATCTGCCTTTCATTGACCCGCGATATGGTGATCAGGTGATGGCACCACGATGCTGCCAGTTTCTCCAATCCCCAGTAAAAGCGCTTCTTCAGGTTGGAACGGGTGGAGTTTTGGGGCAATTCGTAGATGGAATGAATGATCAGAGGTACTCTCCCCAGGCAAGCGGCCAGTCGACCCACGAAACCAGCCTTGGATGTGTGCGTGTGAATGACGTCCGGTCGATAGTCGCGGATGATTTTTAGCAGTTGGACCAGGGCGATGGCATCGCTCAGAGGATGGATATGGCGCGGGATGGCGACCGGAAAAAGGTAGTCTGTGTGGTTGTCGAGTTCTGCTTGAAAGCGTTGAAAGGTGCAGGCCAGAGCAACCTGGTGGCCGGCCCTTCTCAAATGATCGAAGGTGGTGCGCAGGAAGCAGTGGGCCGTTAGGTCAATGGTGGTCACGTGAAGAGTTCTCAAGCCCATGCCGGCTTGTTCGGATCGTAACAGGAGAAGCCTGTTACCAGCCCATCAGAGATGAGGAGTGTGCGTCGTGCCCTGGTTACGAATTTTACTATTGCTGGCCTTGCTGGTGTTGCCCGCCGTGGCGGGTCGAGAGTTGAACAATCGCTCCGGTACCTACAACGGCGACTATATTGCGGAGACCATCGCTATCCGCGAGCCCGACAAAGAAGAAGTGATCAAGAAGACGGTCAATATTGCGGTACGCGAGCGCTACGTCGATATTATCTGGTCAGAAGAGAAAATGGATCACTGCAGGATCGATTTTATGTATACCACTGGCTACAAAACCGAGATTACAGCCCGTCATGCCGAGAACGACATACGCTACTTTATCACCCTGGCTGGAAGCATCGGGCCAAGCTACTGACTGGCGATCACCACCAGGTGATCGTGGTAGAGTATCTTCCAGGCGGGATTGGCCAGCAGGCGGACACTGGCTTCGCGTCTGCGTGGGTCGGCGAAGAGCATCACGGTGCGGACATGATGGCTGCGACAGAAGTCTTCAAATTCGACAGGTGTTTCCATGGCGGCGCGCAGGTAGTTTTCTTTGCATTTCCAGGGATAGACCTGGACCGCTCGACCGTCGATGCAGACACGATATTTTCCGCCGGGGAAGGTCCACAGCAAGTAGCCTCCCAGACCGTAGGGGTGAAACAGGTTGGGGGAAAGCGGATGGGTGAGCAAAAACTGGCAGGCCCTCTTTGGAAACAGCTCGTCTTCCAGGCTTTGCCCCGGGTCGCCCACTTGCAGTGGGGTGAATCGGGCCCAGCCCACCAAAGCCAGCCAGGCCGCGCTGGATATCCAGAGCTTGACTGGTTGGTCGAGTTGCCGACAGTAACGGGGTAGGCTGAGCAAGGCGAAAAGGGGGATGTGCCGCCAGCCGGTCAAGCTGAACAAGCCAAAGCAAGCCAGCACTTTGTCGTGACGGTCCCAGTTTTCGGGATGGCGGGGGACAACCCGTCGCATCAGCCAGAGGAGGCACCCGAGACCCAGTTGGAGGAAGAGGTAGTTAAATAGGGCGGGTTTTCGCCAGCAGGGGGCCCACTCGTTGAGGTAGAGCCCCCATGGACTGCTCAGCAAAAGGATGGGGTGGAGCAGCAGCCAGACCCCTGAAGGATTGAGGCAGCAGGCGGCGCCGGCTACCAGCAAAGCCTGGATAAGCCGCTGGCGTTCCTGGGGTTTGGCGAAAAGGGCCTCCAGGCCCAACAACAGCAGGCCTGAGCTTACCCCGGCGTGGAGGTTGGCCCACAGGGCAAAGAGCGCCCCCAGCTTGACCAGGTTGAGCGGCGATTCTAGTTGCAGCCAGCGCCAAAGCAAGGCCAGCCCCAGATAGGTGAAGAGGTAGGCGCGCACGTCAAAAAAGTAGCGCCCTTCGGCGCAAAGTATGGTGAGGGCCAGGGCCAGGGTCAGTCCCAGGGGGGCGAAGCCTGACTGCAGGCGTCGGCCAGTGTCCAGCAAGAGTCCGAGGGTTACCGTGAGCAGCCCGGCTTTGGCCAGATGCAGGCCGGACAGGTCGCCCAAGGTGTACACAACATAGGCCAGCAGGCCGCTCAGCCACTGGTCGTTGTGCCAGGGGGCCCCGGGTGCAGTCCAAGAAAAGGGGTCGCGGCCAGGAATGCTACCCGTCTCCAGGATGAGACGGCCATCCGCCAGCAGCCACCAGAGGTCGGGCGAGGGGAGCTTTTGGTAGCAGGCCGCCAGGCTGGCCCAGAGCAGCCCTGACCAGAAGACCGCCAGGGCCCAGCGCGGCACGGTCAGGTTTTCCGTCGCTGCTGCTGGATGGTCTCCAGGAGCTGAGCCCGGGCCGGATCGAGTTGGCGCAGGCAAGCCAGACAAATTGGCTCCAGTTCGGGACCTTCATACAGCAAGTCGGAACTGGGAGTCAGTTGGCCGCACTGGTTGCAGCGAGCGGGTTGTCCAAGGTGCGAGGGTAACATTGTGATTTTGTGCAGCTTTTCTTCCTGAAAGATGGAGATGGTTGTTTTATTTTTAGAGTTTCTTGAAATCGCCGGCCTTGACCAGCGACATCTTGTCGATGACGAAGTGGCGACGCATCGCCTCTACGATCTGCTGATTGGTCACGCCGGCCACTTTCTTCTCAAACTCGGTGTCCCAGGTAAATCGACGGCCGATGCGCTGATAGCGGACGAGTGTGCCGGCCAGGCCCCCGTCACTGGAGCGAGATCCCTCACGGCGCTGCAGGAATCCGCTTTTGGCGCTGGCCAGTTCGGCCTCGCTAAAGCCGTCTTTGAGCGCCCTGGTAACTTCTTCCTTGATGGCCGACTCGACTTTGGCCACGTTTTCGGGGGCCGCGATGGCGTAGACTCCAAAGCTGCCCACGTTGTCCAGAGACCCTGCTGAAAAGCTACTTCCGATACCGTAGCTCAAGCCTTCTTTCTGGCGAACCCGGGTGGCCAGGCGCGAATTGAGGAAGCCGCCTCCCAGCATGAAGTTGCCCAGCACCAGGGGTAAATAGTCGGGGTTGTCGTCACGCATCACCAGATTGAGGCCACCCACCAGGGTGGCGTTGGCCTTATCCTTCACGGACACTTCTTTGTTGAGGGCGGGGACGTCGAAGTATTGTCCCGGAATCCGTTCATAGGCTACCGGGCTTTTCCAGTCCCCCAGTGTTTCGGTGAGTATTTTCTCGATCTCGGCCGGATCGAAGTCGCCCACGGCCGCGGCCTCGCCACAGTTGGCCCCGTAGACTTTGGCATAGTAGGCCTTGACCTGATCGAGGGTGAGGGACTTGGCCTGAGCCATCAACTCCTCGGGAGTGTCGGTGTAGCGAGGGTCGCTGGCCGGATAGGGCCCCAGATGCCTGGACAGCACATTTTCTGCCAGCGTTTCCGGGTCGTTTTGCATCTGTTCCGCCCCGGCGATGGTCTCTTGCTTGTCCAGTTCAAACTCCTTGGGGTCCCAGGCCGGTTGGCGCAAAATTTCGGCCACCAGCTTTAAGGTGGGCGCCAGGTTGGGTCGGGTGGTCTCGATTGCCACCGACAGGGTGGAGGCGTCACTACTGATGCTGACCCGCGAATGCAGGCGATCGAACTCATCGGCAATCTGCTCGCGGGTGTGATGCTTGCTGCCACGCATTAGCATGGAGGCCACCGTAGCGGGGGCCAGACCGGTGCTCAGGCTGGTAGGGAGATCGCTGAAGCGCAGGGCCATGGTGAAATTGACCGTATTGCCGCGAGTTTTCTTTTGAAACGTGGACAGTTTCAGTCCGCTGGGCAGCACCGTACGCTTGTCTCGCAGATCGCAGTTGGCCGGGGTGGGCAGGAAGACTTCACCGGCCACCACCGGCGGCTTGCCTTTATAGGCGCGTACCGAGGCGGCCGGGTCGGCCACCCACGGCACCTGAGCCCGCTCCGGTTTTTCGGTGGGGATAAACTTGCCCAGAGTTCGATTGGAGGAGAGCAGATAGGCCTTGGCCACGCGCTGAACGTCCTCGGGAGTGACTTTTTCGAGACGGTCTCGATAGAGGAAAAAGTGACGCCAATCGCCCATGGCCGCCCACTCGGACAGTTGCAGGGCCAGTCGTTCACTCTTGTTGAGGGTTTGCTCGATGGTTTTGAGCAAATTGGTGCGGGCGCGATCCACTTCCACCTGGGTGGGCGGGTGGCTTGGGAACTCTTCCACGGTCTTGATGAGAATGTCGCTGGCCTCATCCAGGTTGCCCTCTTTGCGAAGGCTGCACGAGAAAAGGCTGAGACCAGGTTCGCGCAACTGGTAAGAGCCACCGCTCACGTCGACAGCCTTGCTGGTGGCTACCAGCGCTTTGTAAAGCCGCCCGGAAGGGGTGTCGCCCAGGATTTCGCCCATGATATCGAGTGCTGCAAAGTCGGGGTGCGATCCGGGTGGGCAGTGGTAGGCGGCCACGGCCACCTGCACGTCTCCTACTCGCCTCAAAGTGACGCTGCGTTCGCCATCCTGAACAGGCTCTTCGGTGTAGGTGGCGATCAGTTTGCGGGTGGGGCGAGGAATGGACCCGAAATTTTTCTCTACCAGGGCCAGTGTCTCGGCTTCGTTGATTTTTCCGGCCACGACCAGAATAGCGTTGTCGGGCTGATAATAGCGTCGGTAGAAGGCTTGCAGCCGGTCGATGGGGACTTTTTCGATGTCGGCGCGGGCGCCGATGGTGGGGTTGCCGTAGTTGTGCCACAGAAAAGCCGACGACATCACCCGCTCGCTAAGGATGCTGCCGGGGTCGTTCTCGCCGCTTTCAAACTCGTTGCGCACCACCGTCATCTCGCTATCGAGATCCTTTTTGGCGATGAACGAATTGACCATACGGTCGCTCTCCAGAGCCAGCGACCATTCCAGATTGGCCGGGGTGGACTGGAAGGTTTCGAAGTAGTTGGTTCGGTCCAGCCAGGTGGTGCCGTTGGGTCGAGCCCCGTGATTGGTCAGCTCTTCAGGGATTTTCTTGTGTTTGGTGGACCCTTTGAACATCAGGTGTTCGAGCAGGTGAGCCATGCCGGTTTCGCCATAGCCCTCGTGGCGAGAACCTACCAGATAGGTGATGTTGGTGGTGATCACGGCCGAGGACGGGTCGGGAAAGAGCAGCACCCGCAGGCCATTGGGCAGTAAGTATTCGGTGATGCCCTCTACGGAAGTGATTTTCTTGGCTTTGACGCTACTGGCCTGGGCGGGTCGCTGAGCGGCCGGAGAGCCGGGTCGGGCCAGGGCAGGAGCGGTCAGGCCGCACCCGAGCAGGGCCGTGACGGCCAGCAAACGCATGGAGGAAAGCAGGTGATGATGCATGGGGCTGCGTTCGCACCCAGGCTGGATAGAGCCTTCACATTTGGAAGAGAGGGGCGTAGGTGTCCATCATCATGCGGTAGACCCGGAAGCCCACCAGCAGGCCGACGCCCATCAACATGAGCACGGGCAGCAGGGTCATGATCAAATTGACCTTGCTCTGATAGTCCATCTCCAGCAGTTCAGAGGCTTTGGCCACCATGGGACCCATCTGACCGGTTTCTTCACCACTGGCTACCAGCGAGAGCACGGTGGGCGAGAAGAGATGTGACTGTTGCATCCATTCGGACAGTCGAGCATCCTGACCCACCTGCCGGTAGCTGGTATAGAGGCGACTGCGCACCCAACTGTTACCGCAGGCCCGAGCGGCCACCTGGTAGGCGTGGTAGGGCAGGGTGCCGGCCTCGACCAGATGCGCCAGCGCCCGCACGAATCGAGTTAGAGCCAGTATCTTGAGCACACCGCCCAGCACCGGCACCCAGGCCAGCGTGGTGTCGATCAAATAGCGAAAAGTCCCGGTGTTGCTGCCCATTCGGTAGAGGGCCGTAAATACGCCAATCAGCAGGTAAATCGGCAGGATGGTGCCCAGCGTGACTCGGAAATAGGCCTGAGGACCGTCTTTGACCAGCAGCACAATGGGGGGAATGAAAACCGCGAAATGGGCCACGAAGATGGGGTAGAACATCTTGGCCGACAGGGTTTGCATCAGGCGGTAGGTCTGTTCCAATTCGCCCGCCAATACTTTCAGCTGGGTATCGAGAGTTCCCGAGGTTTCGCCGGTTTGGACAATGGCAACCTCGTACTCGCTGAACAGGTGAGGATAGGCGGCCAGGCACTGGGATAGCGAGTTGCCGGCCACGATGCGTTGGGCCATTCGCTGGGACTGGGGAAGAATACCGATGCCGGCGGTAGCCACAGCCCGGTCGATCGACAACGCCGAATTGATCATGGTGGAGAGTTGGCGAAAAAAGATGGTTTTTTTCTTGAGAGGGAAGCCGCTCAACCATTGCAGCATTATTGCAGTCCAATCAGCACGAGGGGCACGCATAAGGCGGTTAAGGCACAGCCCAGGATGCAGCCGGCGAAAAAGAGCCCCCCACGGCGTTGCAGCCAACCTTCGCGGTAGTCGGAGTGTTGCAGGCCCAGGTCGATCACATAGGCGCTGCAGTAGCAGAAATTGGCCAGCGCGCAACAGACCACCATGCCTACGACAGCTTTGAGTGTGGCCATTTGAGGCCAGGCCTGAAGGCTGGTCAACTGGGCCACCACCACCACCGTCAGCACGAGGTTGTAGCCAATTCGGCGGGGCTCCCAATAGCCCAGGCAGTCATTCCAGATGCTGCGCACGGTAGGTACCGTTTCGGGCGTGGTGGGAATTCCGATCATAAGCGAGAACTTCGCGGCCGAAAGGTGGCGTCCTGTAGTTATGCGTGTGATGCAGATGAACTGGTTGGACCTGTGTTTTCTGCACTGGCCGGTGGCTATGCAGAGTTTGCGGCCTTTCATTCCGGCCGGCCTGGAGGTGGATACTTTTGACGGCTTCGCCTGGTTGGCCCTGGTTCCGTTTACGATGACGGGAGTGAAGCCGATAGGTTTTCCCGATGTGCCGGGCGTTTCGGCCTTCCCCGAGTTCAATGTGCGCACTTACGTGCGTGATAAGGAAAAGTCGGGAGTGTGGTTTTTCTCGCTGGATGCCGGCCAGAAAATGGCCGTTCGAGTGGCTCGGGCCTTTTTCCACCTGCCCTACTTCGACGCCACGTTCAGTCGCAACTGGGAGCGCGGCTGGTGCCACTACCAGGTGCGCCGCACCCATCGCGGTTGTCCGGCTGTGCACTTTGAGGGGCGCTATCGACCGGTGGGGGAGGTGTTTCACTCTCAGTCCGGCAGTCTGGAGGAATTCTTGACCGAACGCTACTGGCTGTTCTCGGCCGATCGGCTCGGTCGCGTCTTTCGGGCGCGCATTTTTCACGAACGTTGGCCGCTGCAGCGCGGCGAGTGTGAAATCGACAGCCACACCATGGAAGCCGAATTGGGCTTGCGCTTTACCCAGCCACCTCCCAGCATCTTGTTCGCGGGGATGTTAAAGACTTCCGCCCAATGGTTGGAGCCGGCCTGTCTATAGCGACAGTTGGTCGCAAAATACCTGGCGAAACCACTCGGCGCTGGCCTTAGGACGTCGCTCCAGGGTTTCGGGATGGATGGCCAGCAGCCCGTAGCGCTTGTGATAGCCGTTGAGCCAGGAGAAGTTGTCCATCAGAGACCACATCAGATAGCCTTGCACGGGAGCGCCCGCCGCGATTGCTTTTTGGATGGCTCGCAGGTGGGCGGCTACGAATTCGATGCGCTGGCTGTCTTGCAGGCTTTGGTCGGACCAGGATTCGCCCAGGCCGATGCCGTTTTCGGTGACCACCAATGGCAGCCCCGGGTAGCTGTGGTGCAACTGGACTAACAGGTTTTCCAGCCCTTCGGGGTCGATTTCCCAGTCCCACTCGGTTTTGCGCGTTTGGGGCGGGTCGCAGAAGCGCAGTCGCCCCTGCAGCGAAAACTGACACTTGTCGTGGGCATTCCCACTGGTGTTGAGGTGAAAGCGGGTGGGCAACTGGGAATGAGCCACCCATTTGGGGTAGTAATAGTTGACTCCCAGGAAATCGAGCGGTTGGGGATGAGTTAATTGCTTATCAAAATCCAGGGTGTGTTGGAGCAGGCGCCAGGCCCGCTCGGGATAAGCTCCGTGAACCACTCCTTCTAAAAACCAGCGGTTGAGGTAGTCGTCGGCCCAGCGGGCGGCGCGTCGGTCGCGGCGAGTGTCTCCGGCGCACTTAACGGGGCTGAGGTTGAGGGCGATCCCCAGTTTGCCGACCACCCGCTGTCGGCGCAGCTCGGCCAGGGCCAGATGATGGGCTTGGAGCTGGCCATGAGCGGCCGTAAAGGCCCTTTTCAGGTCGTGCACGGCCGGGGGGTGGAGCCCGGTTACGTAGCCGTTCATCACACTCCAGGCGGGTTCGTTGAGGGTCATCCAGTGGCTGACCCGGTCGCCCAGTCGGTCGGCGCACAGCTGGGTGTATTGCAGGAAGGCGTCCAGAGTGGCCGGATTTTCCCAGTTGCCCAGAGGATGGGGTAGGTCCCAGTGGTAGAGGGTGGCCATGGGTTGGATGCCGCGAGCGCACAGGCCATCGATCAGTCGATCGTAAAAGTCGATCCCACCGGGCATCCGGGGCCAGGCGATGGAAAAGCGATAGGCGTTGTGGCCCAGTTTGGCGATCCAGTCCAGGTCTTCGGACCAGCGTTGGTAGTGGTCGCAGGCCCTTTCGGGCGTGGCCTGGGCGTGAATCCTGTCAGGATTTTGGCGACAGAAGACGTCCCAGATTGAGTCAACACGTCCGTCACACTGGGTCGAACCTTCGATCTGGAGGGCTGCGGTGGCGCAGCCCCAGAGAAATCCGGCTGGAAAGTTGCTCACCGGGACTTATACTCGTCCAACCATTCCTGCAGTTCTTGGGTGCGCGTCTCGGTGGCACGGCGCTGGGCGCCCGCGTAAATCATAGGATAGATGCTGCCACCCGTGTTGGATTCGGCTCGGGCTTTGGCATTGGCGTCGCGAAATTTGATCCAGAGCAGTTGGGCGTCGATCAGGCGTTCCTTTTCGGGTTTGCTAAGACGGGGTAGCAACTGTCGATAGACCTGGTTGAGCTTTTTGTCGGCCTGGGCAAAGTCGTCGGCGGCCTGCCGGTTCATGGTCTGCTGGTCCTGACCCAAACAGGGATAGGCCAGCAGCAGGAGGAGGGCGGAAACTGAGAACATGTTTTTCATGACAGCACAAGCTTCGGCGCGCCGGGAGAGGCTCCGGCAACGTTGGGAAAAATTGTTGCCCCATTTGTCGGCGCAGCCCGTTTTGGATGCCTATGATCATCCTTCGCGGGGATACCACAATCTGGAGCATCTCGAAGAGGTCTTGAACTGGACCGATGAGGTTCCCGTCAACGAGGCCGAACGGGACCGCTTGCGGTTGGCCCTCTTTTATCACGATGCCATTTACGACAGTCATCGCAGCGACAACGAGCAGGCCAGCGCCGATTGGGCCACGAGTGATCTGGGCGAGGCGGCCGGGCCTTTGGTAGATTTGATTTTGGACACCCGCCATAGCGCCCAACCCTCGTCTGAGTTGGGAGGCTGGATGGTGGACATCGATCTGGCCGTGTTGGGCGCCGACCCGGCTCGGTTTGAGCGATACAACGCCGGGGTGCGTCACGAATATGCCTGGGTGCCCAACTGGCTGTATCGGCGCAAGCGGCGCCAGATATTAGGCCAGTTTCTCAAGCGGCCCCAGATTTACCACAGCGAATATTTCCGCGAGCGTCTGGAGAGTGCGGCCAGGGAAAATCTGCAGCGAGCGACTGCGGCCCTTTGACACCCTTGGCGCCCTAGAGCAGCCGCCCCGCCCACAGTTCATCTACAAAGTGGCCCAGCGGCACCACTCGAATCGGGCCGTGGCGGTCCTGAAGTCGGCGAGGCTGCTCTTCCAGGTCAACTACGATCCTTTGGCCCACCGCCCCATCATCCACCAGAGCGGACAGTCCCTTGCAGTCCGTGAGATGAACCCGGCCCGACTTGACCTCAACAGCGACCTCCCTTCCGTTTAACAGAAAGTCGACTTCCTGGCCATTGGACGTTCGCCAGTAGTGCATTTCCAGGTCCTGTTGACGGTAGGCCTGGTAGGCCCGCAGTTCCATCCAGACCAAATGTTCCAGGCTCTTGCCAAATTCTGGCGTGCCTGTCCTGGGACGGCGGCGGGCCAGGAAGTTGGATACTCCGGGGTCAAAAAAGTAGAATTTGTCACCTCGAACCATCCTGCGCGAACTTTTCTGGCGCCAGGCCGGCAGTCGCTCCCCTAGCAGCGTGTCCTCCAGAATATCGTAATAGTTGGCCACGGCTCGAGCCGACACACCCACCTCGCGGGCCACGTTTTCCAAGTTAAGAATCTCCCCACAACCTAAGGCCGCCACCCTCAGGAATTCGGAGAAAGCGGGCAGATTGCGAGTCAAAGCCTCGGCGGCAACCTCGTTGTGGAGATAGTCGGCCACGTAGGCTCGCAACTCTTCGGAAGGCTGCGGTGCCAAGAAGTGGGAGGGCAGAAGTCCACTGTGAACGATGGATTCTAGGTTCCAATCAGGTTGGCGAATCTCTTGTAGAGTCAGGGGTTTGAGTTCTCGCCTCCAGGCTCTGCCGCCCAGCAGATTGCCCTGTCCTCGCCGCAACTTGCGAGCGCTGGATCCAGTGAGCAGAAAACGGGCTGCTCGGTTTTCGATCAACCAATGGACTTCATCCAACAGTTGCGGAACTTTTTGGACCTCATCAATGACCACCCAGCTTCTGGCCGACTCTTCCCACTCGTCGTAGCGCTCTGCTAAAAGCGCGGGCCGAGAAGCATATTCAGCAAACGTCTGCGTTCTCAGTAAGTCGATATAGATGGCCTGCGGCAATGCCTGCTTGAGCCAGGTGGTTTTACCGGTCTTGCGAGGCCCCCACAAAAAGCAAGAGCGCCCCCCGGTGTCTGGTAAAGAGAGCAGTCGCGTGATTTTCATAGGGGACAGGTTCGAAATACATGGTTTTCGGACCTGTTGGGTCGGATTTGCATAAAGCGTTCACCATTGTTCGAAGTGAATGCGCCCGGGCCGAGGTCCGCGGGCGACGGAGTGGCCCCCCTTGCGGTTGGCGGCGTAACCCAGCGTGACCAGGCCGATGGGTTCCACCTGGTCGGGTATCTCCAGGGCCGCACCCAGGCCGGGGAGGTTGTGAATGCCCTGGAAGCCAGCGGCCAGGCCTTCGTCGGCGGCGGCCAGCAAGAGCAGCATCAGGGCGCAGCCCGCGTCTACATACCAGTAAGGCACCGGCCACTGGTGATTGGCCGCGGCCTTGTCGGCTTCAGCGTAGCGCTGTAAATAGCACTGCGGTTCGGCGCACAGCACCACGTGCAGCGGAGCCCGACTGAGCCAGGCGGGGTAGCCCCGGGCTACCCACTCGTCCTCGCCGGCCAGCCGGGCCATGCGCAAGCGGTTGGCGGCCTGCTGTAGCAGCACCAGACTGACCCCCTGCGAGTGGCCGGCGCTGGGGCCGCGCAGAGCAGCGCTCAGGATACGGTCTAATTTGTCGGCCTCGACGGGTTGCTCCTGATAGTCCCGCACCATGCGCCGGCGGCGTAGCAGATCGGAGAAGGACATCGGAGGAACTTGTACTGGCCCGATTGATCTCCTTGCTTTATTCGGTGATAATTCCCCCCGGAACAGGGGGGGGTCCACACGCACCGAAATGAGCTTCGTGCTCATACGTTTCTCCTGGCTGGCGATGCTTCCCTTGCTCCTTTGTCCCCATAGGGCTCAGGCACAGCCCCAGGTGTGGGCCATTGTAGTGGGCATCGACGAGTACGTTCGCCCCAGCAATCCCAAGTTGCGCTACGCGGTGGCTGATGCCAAACTTTTCTCGCAGGCCCTTCAGGAAACCATCAAGGTGCCCAAGGATCACATCTTTCTGATGACGTCCGATGCAGTCGACGAAAGCAGCCAGCCTCGCTTCGTCAATGTGGCCTATCGCCTCAGCTTTCTTAAGGGCAAAGTCAAAAAGGATGACACCGTGATTTTTTACTTTGCCGGTCACGGCATCACCCTCGATGGTGAACCTTTTCTGCTCACCGAAGAAGCAGACAATCGCAGTGCTTTGACTCTCAAGGCCACATCGCTGCACAGTGGCGACTTAATCGCCACCCTGCAAAAGAACGAGAGCGGCAATGTATGGGTGATGCTCGACGCCTGTCGCAACAGCCCGGGTGACAAGGAAGAGGCCAAGCTTGACCGGACCGTTAATCTCTCCCTATCTCAGGCCAACGTGGGTCTGCTCCAGACCGCTACCATGTTCTCCTGTAGTGTGGGCGAACGAGCCTGGGAATGGGATGAAAAGAAGCACGGCTGCTACTCCTACTTTTTGGTAGAAGGTCTGAGCCGAGAGGCTGCCGATTCCCAGGGCGCCGTGACTATGCACGGCCTGGCCAAATATGTCAGCGATCAGGTGCCGGCCGCGGCCCGCCGCTTTGGTTCTGCCCAGAACCCCACCATGTTTTATGGCGGACCTACCCCGGATAAATGGGTGCTGGCCAATGTCTCCGCAGTGGCCCGTGCCCCGGCGGGCAACAAGGAAGCCGACACCTCTCGACATGTTGCGCAAATGGAAGCTTTGCAAGCCCGGCTGGATCAGGAAACGGCTCTGCGAGTGGCCGCCGAGCAGCGGGCCAATCTGGCTGAGAGCCAGCGCCAGGAGTTAGAGCAGAGCCTGGCTTTATTGGAGAAGCAGGTGACCGGCAGACCAGGCGGACCCGGTCTTAGTCCTGCGGCCCAGCCTTCTGCGCTGGCCTACAGCGAGGGGCCCGTGGAGGGTGAACGGAGCCGGGCCTTGCAGTCCGAAGTGAGTCGCTTGCGGGAAGAGAATGAGGCCCTCAAGAAACGTTTGGGCCTGCTCGAGTCGAATTCCGCCAAGCTAGGTCTGGTCTCGCGCGAGGTGGCTTTGGAGAGTCAGCCCATGCTGCAAAGAGTCTGGCAAAACGCGTCATCCGTTCAGACCCAGGCGGAACAGGAGTTGGCCCCGGCTAGCGACCTCCATAAGTCGCTGCAACTCTGCCTGTCGGTGCGCCAGGCTTTGGCTCAGAAAGTCTCGGTTTATCAAAGTTGCTACCGCCCCATTTTGGAAGCCCGTAGCCTCCCTTTGGCTGTCAAGAAAGAAGTGGAGATGCTGGCCCAGCACCTGGCTGTTCAACAACTTTTGAACACGGCCTACGAACTACGCCTGGAGGCGGCTACGTCGGCTTTGAACGAGGCCTCTCAGCGACTGAAAGAGGCGCTGCAGCGGGAAATAAAATACCAGGCCATCATTGCCGATCAGCAATCCCAGTTGCAGGCGGCCGAAGCCGAGATTGCCCGGCTCCAGGGGGAGTTGACCACGGCCCAACAAGAACTCAGTCGTAAGAATTTGGCCCTGAGAGATTTTGAACTGCGCGAATTCAAACAGAAGCGGGGTGCCTTTTCAAGGAGCCCCGAAAATCGGAACTATCGCAGCAACTTGGACCAGTTGCGCAGGGAGCATAACCTGTTTCTAGAGAACCAGGCGGAGTCGCTTCCAGAATCGAGTGGTCCGAAGCCCTGAATGGCGCTTGCCGGCGCTGAGCCGAGGATCAGAGAGCGCCTTCGGCGTATTTTTGGCGGACCCGAAAGCGGGAGATTTTGCCGCTGCTGGTGCGGGGCAGCCAGCCCGTATCTACGATGACTACCCGCACAGGCAAGGGCGCCTGACTGACCTGCTGCTCGAGTTGCTGCAAAAGAGCGCTGTCTTGATCCGCCTGGCGGCGCGGCCTCTCCACCAGGCACACGGTTAGCTCTTCGCTGGCGGCCACAGCTGCGCTCTCCAGCGGTTGGACCAGGGCCTCCACAACCTCGGGGTCGTGCTTGCGGGCATGGTAGACCAGCACGTCCTTGTAGCGCGATACGAAGTAGAGTTGGTCCTCCCAGAGAAAGCCGATGTCGCCGGTGTTGTAAGGCGAGGGCAGGTGGCCGGCCAGGCTAGGGCCGGCCACGTGGATCAGACCCAAGTGGCCACTGTCGAGGGGTTGGCCATCCAGGTCGCGCAGGCTGACCTCCACTCCGGGCAAGGCCCGACCTACGGCCACCAGGGGGCGTGACCCGACCGTCACGGCCTCTCCCATTTGGGACGGGATTTGAAAATGACCAAGGGTGGGCTGGTCGCTGAAGGTGACCGCCAGAGTGGCTTCGGCCAGGCCATAAACCGGCCTCAGCGCCTGCCACGAGAGGCCCTGATCGGCGTAGCGTTGATAAAAACGCTGCAGGGTGTCGACCTTGACGGTTTCGGCTCCTAACAGCAGCCATTGTAGGGAGCTCAGGTCACGTGTTCCGGTGTCGCGCAGCAGCAGCTGTTCCAGTCCAAAGTTGGGTAGCGCTGAGATGGTGGCCCGCCGACGGCTGATGGTGTCCAGCCAGCTGCCCGGACGTAAGGCGAATTGGGTGGGAGTCAACAAGGTCAGGCTGCCGGGCGCATAGAGAGCGCTGAGTAGGCACCCCACCAGTCCCATGTCGTGGTAAAGAGGGAGCCAGGACACGCAACTGTGTTGGGTGCGTGAGCCAGGCAACTGACTCACGATGGCTTCCAAATTGTGCATCAGGTTGGCGTGGCTGAGGGGAATGGGCTTGGGGTCCAGGGTGGTGCCGCTGGAGAACTGCAGATAGGCCTGAGGTGCCGGGGGTTGTGGGGGGGGAGGTTGGTGGGCGCGAGGCAGGGGCAGGCTTTGCCAGCCCGGCGGGAAGCGGTCCAGCAACTTGCCATCGCACCAGCCCGCCTGGACCTGACAGTCCTTCAGGGCTTTCTGGAGAAAGTGGCTGTAGGGTCCCAACTGTTGCAGGCGGGCGGGCGGCGGCAGGCAGACGGGAGTGCAGCCTGCCCACCAGCAGGCCAACAGAGCCTGCACCAGTTGGAGGCTGTTGTCGCTGACCAGCACCACAGTGGTGCCCACGCGAAGGGCGGCCGCCTGGTGGGCTGCTTCTTCGATCAGATCGGCGTAGCTGCAATATTCATCGTTGAAGTAAAGCCCACAACTGCGCTCCTGGCGGCGGGCCTGAAGCAGTTGGCTAAGATTTTGCATCGATGCGTTGTTTCACCAGGTTCACAAAGTCGCCTACGCTGAGGGGCGGCTGCTCGGGGTCTTCATTGAGACAGATTTGGAAGTGATCTTCGGCGGCTACGGCCAACGTCAGCAGGGCCAGAGAATCGAGGCCCAGATCGCGGCGAAACTGAGTTTCGGGGTGGATGGGGCCGGTTACGTTGCACTGCCGGCGCAGGGTTTCTTGGGTCAGTTGCCAGATTGTTTCCACGCCTGTTCCTCCATGGTAATCCGCCAGCGCAGTAGCAGTGCGTTGGCCAGGCTGAAGACGAGCGCGCTGCGCCAGGCTCCTAACAGCATGGGGAAGGCTCCCAGTTCCAAGACGACGCCGAGGTAGTTGGGGTGACGCAAAAACCGAAACGGGCCGCCGCTGACGGGTTGCTCCTGGGGCAGCACCAGGATGCGCGTGGTCCAGCGCTCTCCCAAGGTGTTTTGAGCCCACCAGCGCAGGCCTTGCCCGGCCAGGGCGGGTGCCAGCCAGGCGGTTTGCCAGTGGGCTCCCCAAGTCAGCACTTCGGCCAGCCAGCCAGCAAACCAGGCTCCATGCAAGGCCACCATGATGGGGTAGTGGCCGGGCGCGTATTCGCGCGCTCCCCTTTGGAGCAGGCGACGCGTGTTGCGGCGGGCACGGACTACTTCGGCCAATCTCTGGGCCACCAGCAGTCCCCAGAGACAGGCGAAGGCTACCACTGGAGCAACACCATCTCGGCGCAGAAGGCCGGTCCCATGGCCATGAGCAGGCCGTAGCTGCCGGGCGAATAGCTCTGGTCGAGAAACTGCTCCAAAATAAAGAGCACCGAGGCGGAGGACAGATTGCCCACCTCAGTGAGCGAGCGGCGAGTGATGGCCAGGGCTTCGGCCGGTAGGTCCAGGGCCTCTTGCAGCACGTCTACCACTTTGGGTCCACCGGGATGGGCCACCCAGGCGGCAATGTCGGCGGGCACCAATCCATGGTCGGCTAAAAACTGCAGCAGGGCCGGGCCCAGATGATGTTGGGCGTAGTGAGGCACCTGCGGGGAGAGCACGATGGAGAAACCGTTGGCACCGATGTCCCAGCCCATGACCTCTTCGCTGTTGGCGAAAAAGACCGAGCGCGTGTCCACCACCTGAGGGCGCCCCTCCAGAGGCGGGCCCATCAGCACGGCCGCGGCCCCATCGCCAAACAGCCCGCTGGCCACCAGATTGGCCACCGAAACGTCCTGCGGTTGCAGGGTCAGCGAGCACAGTTCCACGCTGAGCAGAATGCCGCGACTGCCGGGCTGTCCCTGCAACAAATCGGACAGGCGGGACACTCCGGCGGCTCCGCCCAGGCAACCCAGTCCGAATAGAGGTAAGCGTTTTAGCGAGGTTTTGAAGGGCAGGCGGTTCATCAAGCGGGCGTCCAGCGAGGGGACGGTCAGGCCGGTAACGCTGGTATAGACCAAAAAGTCGATCTGCTCGGCGCTAAGCCTGCTTTTGGCCAACAATTTTTCTACCGCAGCCTGGCCCAGCTCCAGAGAGACTCTGGCAAAGGCCTGGTTGCGCTGGCTGAAGTCCGATGGCTGCAGGTATTCGAGGCGGGGCAGGCTGAGATGCCGCCCTTCAATCTTCATGGCCTGGTGCAACTGGCGCAGCCGCTGGCCGTTGAAGTGCTGGCTGCACCACAACTGCTCCAGCCCTTGCAGCAGCTCTTCCTGGCTATAGTAGTGGGGGGGGAGCTGGGTGGCGCAGGCCAGCAGCGAGGGCCGATGCTTCAAAGGACTTCGGCGAAGAGAATGTAGGCGGGCTGTTTGGGCAGTTTCTTGAGATAAGCGTCGCCCTTGTCCCACAGTTGGTCCTGGTCCAGTCCCATGGACTCGTCACCTACGGCTTCGAAACGCTCGGCGATGTCGTAGCCTTCTACCACCCGGGCAAAGGCCGTGAAGCCTTGCTGGACCAGGCGGCTGTTGTCGCGGTAGTTGATGAATACCTGGGTGCTGTTGCTGTCGGGACCGCTCTTGGCGAAGGCCAGCGTCCCTTGCGACAACTGAAAGTAGCTGGGGTCATCCTTGAAGGTGTTTTCCTTGAATTCGGGATGGGGGGGACGCCAGTTGATGCCAAATTGACAGACAAACTGGGGGACCACCCGAAAGACCGGCGTGAAGTCAAAGAAGCCCTTCTGGACCAGCTCCAGAAAACGCCTGGCCGCATTGGGGGCCGCTTCGGGATAGACCTCCACCATGAAGTTGCCCACCGTGGTTACAAAGCGCACCCGTTTGACCAGGGTCAGCGCGGGGGCCTTGGCTCCGGGCAGAGGCGTGAGGGTTGCGGGCTGGGCCCACGCCGATAGGGTCATAAGCCAGAGGGTTAGCAGCCAGACCGGCTTCATGGCAGAATCACCGCCTTGATAATGCTGTCGGGCTTTTCGGGCAGAGACTTGATGAAGCCCTCGGTATCCATCCACAACCTTTGCTGGTCACCGGCTGCGGGCACCTGGCGAAACTTGGCCGTTGACTCAAATCCCTTGACCACCTTGCCAAAGGCCGTGAAGTTGCCTTGCTGCACCAACGGGCTGTTGTCGTTGTAGTTGATGAAAACCTGAGTGCTGTTGGTGTCGGGGCCGGCCTTGGCAAAGGCCAGGGTGCCCGGTCCAAGGTGGAAAAAGCTGGGGTCGTCTTTGAAATTATTGTCTTTCCATTCGATCATTTTGGGTTTCGAATTGATGCCGAACTGGGCCACAAAGGCGGGCTCCACTCGGAAAATAGGCGTCTTGTCGTAGTAGCCGGCCTTGATCAGTTCGATGAATCGTTTGGAGGCATTAGGGGCCGCTTCTGGATAGATTTCCATGAGCAGATCGCCCTGCGTGGTTTGGAACTTGGCTTTGACGACCTTCTTCAGTTTGGGCGCTTTGACGCCCGGCAACGGCTCCAGCTTGTCTTTCATATTCACTTTGCCGGGAACAAAGGCCACCTGCGGGTGCGGCATGGGGGTTGCCGGCACGTTGGGAGTTGGTTGCAGCGTTACATTTTCGGTGGGGATGTCCGGGCTGTTTTGAGAGTAGGGGGAGCCCTGAGGGGCATTGCAGCCGACCAGCGCCATAAAGGCAAATCCTGCGAGATAGTGGGTAATCTTCATTTGCTTCAGACCTCCAGACAAGTTGGGCGCGTTTTCCCTGCCCGTCCAGCGAACCCTGCCTCACTCAAATGGCTCGCACCGTGTCCCGGGCGATCAGCAGTTCCTCGTTGGTAGGTATGACGTAGACGGGCAGTTTACTGCCTGGCCGACTGACGCTGGCGGTGGTTTCTCCCACCGTGTTTGTATTGAGCTGTGGGTCAAGATCGACGCCGGCCCAAGCGAAGGAGGACATGATTTCGGCCCGGATCTCGGGAGAGTTCTGTCCGATGCCGCCCGTAAACACTACCGCGTCGGCTCCTCCCATGGCGGCCAGGTAGGCCCCAATATACTTGCGCACCCTTTGGCAGAAGATTTCGATGGCCAGGCTGGCCCGTCGGTCCTGATTTTCGCTTCTTTCCAACAAGAGGTCGCGCATGTCGCCGGTCAGACCAGAAATACCCAGCAGACCGGACTGCTTGTTGAGCAGGCTGTCCACCTCGGCGACGCTCAATCCCTCGTTTTGCATCAGCACTTCCACCACCGAAGGGTCCAGGTCGCCGCAGCGAGTGCCCATGAGCAGCCCTTCCAGGGGGGTCATACCCATGGAAGTGTCTACCGATTGGCCGGCTTTGACGGCGCAGGCACTGCAGCCGCTGCCCAGATGCAGCGAGATGATGTTGACCTGGTCCTTTTCCAGGCCGAGCAGCTGGCGGTAGCGGTAGGCCACGTAGCGGTGAGAGGTGCCGTGAAAGCCGTAGCGACGGATCTTGTGGCGTCGATACATGTTGTAGGGGATGCCGTAAAGGTAGGCGGAGGCCGGCATGGTGGCGTGAAAGGCGGTATCAAATACGGCCACCTGGGGCACGGCACTGCCAAGCAAAGCCTGGGTGGCGCGAATCCCTTTGAGGTTGGCCGGGTTGTGCAAGGGGGCCAGTACCATGCAGTCTTCGATGCCGTCGATCACCTCGGGCGTGATCCTTACTGACTTCTGGAAGTGCTCGCCCCCGTGGACCACCCGGTGGCCCACACCGCCCAGGTCGGAAGCCGATCCGAGTAGCTTACTTTCGTTGAGAAACCAGGAGACAGCCCGGTCGATGGCCTGTTTGTGGTCGCGAATGGGGGCGGTCTCTTTGGTGGATATGCCTCCCGTTGCCTGGAAGCTGATCAGCGCCTGGCTGCCGATGCGGTCGACCAGTCCCCGCGCTTTGCAGACGTCGGCGTCTTTAGAGATGTGCTCCAGGCTGGTCTCGATCAGTTGGAATTTGAGACTGGAAGAACCACAGTTGATTACCACTACATTCATGGGGGGGCGAGTTCCCAGGGCGAGCGGGTTCCCCTTTGTGGCCGTGTTTACGGTTTGGCAACAGTCTGGCGCTAAGTGTTAACAAAGTTAGCAGACTTGTGACATGTGGACCGCTTCTACGACGGGAGGTCAGAGTAAGATGAATTTAATAGAACGCGAAAGTTGAGGAACAATACGATGGGTGGAGTCAATAAAACCAATCCGAATCAAGCTGCGAGCGCCTCGATCAGCATCGCCATGTCGCTGAGCAGCGGTCTGGGCGTGGGTAATCTGGGCAATACTGCCCAAGCCTTTGCCGGCCCCAACGGCGCCTTCGCTCAGGCGGGTGGCCCCGGTGGCCTCGGCTCCTTCTCCGGTTGCGGCGGCGGCTGCCCCAACGGCAACGCTCTGGCTGGTAATTTCGGTGGCCCATGTGGTCAAGGTGGCCCCCAGAACGCCTTTCAGGCTGGCTTTCAACAGGGTCAGATGGCCTCCAAAATGAAGAAGTTGATGCGCAAAATGCACCGCCTGATGGCTCAGATGGGTGGGGGAATGGGCGGCCCTGGCGGCGGCTTCAATGGCCCCGGCGGTGCCTTCGCGTCGGCTGGACCGGGTGGCGCATTTGCTTCGGCAGGCAACTTCGGTGGCGGATTTGGACCGCGCCTCGTTTAGTTTCGGCGCCCGGTAGTCGACTGAGCCCATCGGTCCCCTTGTGGGATTGGTGGGCTTTTTGCCGTTCGGCTTTTGCGCCCTGGTAGCCCGTAACGGGACGCTGACCGAGGGAGCTAAGTGGCTCTCGACAACCCCGGGTTCTTGACGACCTAC
>JADMJV010000011.1:0-63329 GCA_018780265.1 bacterium | reverse complement strand
GTGGCGTGGTTGTGGGGTTTTGCGGGGTGGGGGCGAGTGGCTGGGTCGGGGGAGTTCGGTTGAGTTCCGGTGAGTTGATTGCCGAGGGATTGCCAGGACCGTTTGGCTTCACCTTAGGGGATTAGCCGATACAAGCTTGGGTTGCTACGGGATGCTACTTCGGCTTCGGATCCCGAGCGTTCCGAGAAGTAGAACTCCGTTCTTGGGCTGCGACTGGGTGTGCGTCGCGGTGTTCAATGACGCCCCTGACGTGACGGTTCACGGATGCAGTCGGCCACTTCTTAACTTCTGCGAGGTTGCTTTCGAGCAGTCTTTGTTGTTCTTGCCACATACTCATTGTCGGACTTCCTTTCACGCTTCCTAGACTTTAACTCTTTTACCCAATTTTCAAGGGGAAGGAGCAACAATGCTGAGTATTCCTGTTCCTTATCAAGGTAGTTTTCCTCGGCCTCACCGTCTGAGTAGGTCGCCTCTGAGGCGTTCCACTGAAGGACTTTGCCTGATTTGTCCTTCCTGGGTCTATCCAGCATAGTGAAAAGGCTTAGATATTGGGAGGGGGCCACGCCGACGTACGAATCGAATGAAACTGCGTTTTCTCTCTCGCCGTCGAAGCTGATGGACTCGCCGAACTGCTGGACCGCAAGACTCTTTGGATAGGGCTCGATGTAGACGACTCGTTTAACCCCGGCAGAAATGATGTGGCGAGCGCACAAATGGCAGGGGAACGTCGTTGTGTATAGAGTCGACCCGTCTACCTTTACGCCATTCCGTGCGGCTTCGGTAATAGCACACATTTCGGCGTGTACAGCTCGGCCGAACTCCAAAACGCTCATGAGGCGGGTTTTAACTGTTTTCTCAAAAACAGTCTTCGCAGCTTTATCTAGCGCTTCGTCGTCTTCCAGCAACGCCTCAAGGTCGCCAAGTTTTGATTTGGGCGTCTTGAACGCACGAAGTAAGGCACCCAACAACTCCGTTAGACCCTGGCGCTTCATTTCATTGCTGGAATCATACTGCTTCGCAGTATCGCGGTGGTCATCGTGATCGTCTTCGGAGTAGACTCCACCACCGAATCTGGGAACTTCATTTGTCCCAGTGGCCAGGATGCTCTGTCCAGAAGCGATTACTGCCCCTACCTGGCGAGACAAGTCTGACGAACGCATTGCAGCGCCGAAGGCATGGAACATCATGACTTCATCGGCGCTCGGCGTGATGGCCGGATCCGCAAACAACAAGCGGACAAATCGGTCTAGCGCAGTTTTGGTGGCTGTCTGGCTGTCGACATTAACAAAAAAATCCGCCTTCGCAAAAGTATCTCCCAGTCTCTGGCCGTGGTCGCCATGAGTTTCACGCTCATCTCTGGCCACTAAGGTGTCAGCGTCTGACTCGATGGCCGATTGAGGTTTGGTTGCGCTGCTGGTGTGTTGTATTTGATCTTTCAAGCGGGTTGTCCGCCGGTCTTTTCCGGAGTAAGCCGCGATAACGAAGAAGGAACGGCCGTAAACCTTGCGCAGGAATTCGACTTCTTCTTCTCTTTTGAGAGAACGCAAAATATACGCCACGCCGCGGCTTCCTTGGCCTGCTACCGGGCAACTTGCTCTGGCCCTCTGTATCTCTAGAGTCGCCAGAAGTCCGAAGGCAGCATTGCCACTAAAATATGAAGGCAGATCTTTGGCAAAACTCAGGCACTCATTAGCGATTTTTCTAAACTTGTTGCCTGCGTCCATACGAGCGTTGTAGCGAACTTTGATGTCTTCGTCATTGAACCTGGGATATAGGTGAGACTCGGGGAGTGCCTCGATGAGACGAATGACGCGGGGCGTATAGCCTACTTTTGCGAGCTCGTTGGTCAACTGTTGTACAAGACCTTCTGAGTCGGCCCCAACGGGACTGACTAACCCGAAAAATAACTCAGGTAGGCGATCGGCCATCTGATTCCGAGGTTCATGAGGGTGATGGAAAAACCTTCAACCGGCTTGGTCAGCTCTGCGAAGTTTGTTCAACTGGCGAAAGTTCCGAGCGACCTGGGTCTCCGCGTGGTGCCCCCGGAAGGGAGCAAGTGCGGCGGACCGCCGAGGCGGCCTGCTTAGACAGACCCCCCTTACTCTGGCCGTGACCACCTCCCAAACCAGTAAATTCAGGATTTAATCTACCTCGCCTTCGATGAAGAGGCCCTCGGGTCCCGCACGGCACTTAGTTGACGAAGGGACCCCATAATTCATCCTGCGCACAAAGCACGGCCATAGCCCGTTCGAGGTCCTGCGACAGGCAATCGCAGTCGGCCAGCGCCTCCTCGTCCAGCTCCGCCACGGTGAAGGCTCGGCAGTGGCCAATTTCCATCTCATCGTCGTCATAGACACGGCAGAGCCACTCGCGCAGTGTGCCGACCTCAATTGGCTGGCGCCCTTCAACTCGTATTGCCACCCGATTGCCAAGCCTCCCAGGCGAGCGAAGTGCACCAACAAAAAAACCGTGCTATCACGCGGTTTACTTTGGCAGGAGTGACAGGATTCGAACCTGCGACCTACGGTTTTGGAGACCGCCGCTCTGCGCTTTTTTTGAGTTCCGCTGTGTCGGGGGAGTTTGTTTGAGTTCTGGTGAGTTGATTGCCGGGAGATTGCCAGGGAACTGGGCTGGCCGCTGGTGCCGGACCACCGGAGTCCGATTCACACCATTTCTGTTGCGCGTCAAGACCCAACTTCAAAACCTAGGTTCTATCGGGGTTTGACAAGCTTGCGTCCGCGGAGTCCATGGCCAGACATTCCCAATGGGTCAGAAATAAGTGCATCGCTGACCACCGCAGACCGATTCTGCGCCGACCTCAAATAACGGGGTTTCCCTCCATATTCAGTCGCCGGTGTGAGAGCGGACGAGCAGAATCGAACGAGAGCCGCTTCTGTTCGGCGGTCTATCCTGTGGCCACGGCGGCCACTTCAGCCAGACGGTCCCTCCCGAAGGATGCCAGAAGCTGGCGCGGGACCGGCATCAGAATTCGGCGTGAGGCCAGTTCCTGAACCAGCGCCAATTGCCCATGATTACCTCGTGATTGCGCTTTTTCTTTTCTTCCACGACTTTGCGGGCGGCGTTGAGGCGCTGTTCCCGACGCTGCACCTTGTCCTCTACCAATTTGGGCTCGGCGTGGCGGAAAGTCTCGCCCCGAGTGAGCATGCACCAGATGGCCGTCAGCAGTTTGGGTGCGCAAGCGGTCGCAGCTTTACCCTTACCCTTGTTCTTCCGTTCGAGGCGCTTGCACAGGTTGCGATAGGGATTGTCCATTCTGCACAAGCTTTGCACTGCTTCCGTGAGCGCCCACCGTAGCATCTTGGAGCCTGCTTTTGTGATTTTCCCATTGCGGGACTTACCCGCAGAACAGCGTTGGCTGGGAACCAGTCCACTGTAATTGGCCAGGCTGTTAGCGGTGAGAAAGCGATCGATTCGCCCGATGGTCACCACGATGGTAAACGCAGTCAGCACATTGATTCCGCGGATCGTCATCAACAGGCCCACGTCGGTCCACCTGGCCGCGCGAACCCGAATGAGCTCGTCCATGGTCTTGAGACGCGCCTCCAAGAGGTCGATCTGCTCCAACTCGTTGGTCAAGACGAACTGGGCTCCCCACGACAGACGGCTCTTCAGCTTTATCATGAAGAGGTCGCTGGCGGCTTTGACGTCCGACCCCGACCCGGTCAGGTCGTGCTCGGCCATCAGCGCCCTTAAGCGGTTCTTCAGCCTTGTCAGTTCCTGGATCAAGTTGACCCGATAGCGAAGGATCTGGCGGTCCTCCCGGGTCTCTTTATCCGGCGCCCAGACCGTGGGCAGAGTCCCGCTGGCCAGATGCAGGGCCAGGCTGAGTGAGTCATTTCGGTCATTCCTGGCATTCTTGCTTAAGAACGACACTTTGGCAGGGTTTGCTTGCTACCGATACCGACGCGCCTTGATCTAATAGCAGATCAACGTAGTAATTGCTCCCTCTCGTTGCCTCTATGGCCACCTGATCAACTTGCTGGCAGTAGTATCAACGACAACGCTTTGCTTGTGCCCGTCAAATCGATTTGAAGCGCTCTTTTGTCCGTGACGAATTTCCGGGTCTTGGACGGAAATAACCCGATCACTGGCTACGCCTTGCCGGATTTGGAGCATATCGCCAAGGAGGTGAGACGATTCGGGAGCCGGTGCCGACTTGTCGGAAGTCGAGCCTACCTCATTCACGCCTGCATCGGAACCCGACGGATTCTCTTGTGCCGTATCTGTCGCGGCTTTTTTGGCCTCTGGCTGACTGGCTTCGGGGGGCACCTGAATCCCGTCGTCGCCAACTGAAGCAGGGCTGACACTTTCGGAGACGGTTTTTGTCTCTTCGCCGCACGGATTCGCGGCCTCGTCTCCCTCTGGGCCGCCCGTTGGGGTTGCGGCAGGAGGAGCGGAGCTGCATTCCTTGCCACCTTGGTCGGCCGAGTCGGAACTCGCGGGGGATTTCTTGTCCGACGTTTTAGGATTGGGGGCCTGTTCTGTGTCTTGGGAAATCAAGCGCCTCAAGAGTGCCGAGGCGTCCTTTCAGGCTCGACTCCCAATAGCGGGCTAACTGACGGGCGCCTTGACCATCAAATGAAAAAGGACCGGGAAACCGGTCCTTTTTCAGGTTGGCTGCCTTGTGCCGATTAGAAGAGGCGCGGCCCGCCACCGAATTGGGGTCCACCGAAGCCGCCGCCGAACTGCTGGCCGCCGAAGCAGCCGCATCCGCCGCCGCCACCGGGGCCACCCATGCCGCCGCCCATCTGAGCCATCAAGCGGTGCATTTTGCGCATCAATTTCTTCATTTTGGCGGCCATCTGGCCTTGCTGAAAGCCAGCCTGGAAGGCGTTCTGGGGTCCACCGGGGCCACCTTGGCCACAGGGGCCACCGAAGTTGCCTGCCAGCGCGTTGCCGTTGGGGCAGCCACCGCCGCAGCCGGCGATGGAACCGAGACCACCCGGGCCACCGGCCTGGGCAAATGCGCCTTGGGGGCCGGCAAAAGCTTGAGCCATGTTGTTGCCAGCGCCGAGTCCGCTGGTGAGGCACATAGCGATACTCATCGAAGCACCAGCGCCCAGATTGTTGTTTACTCTATTAACTTCACACATGAGAAAAGTCCTCGCTTTCGGAATGTCTTGAGAAGATAGTATCGCCCAGGCTCGACTTCGTCCAGCCGGAGGGTGTGGACAGAGTGTTAAATTTGTAACACTTTTGCGCAAAATTGTTGCTGTTTAGTTTGCAAGGCGGCGGCCGAGCCGGAGCGAATGGGTCCCGATGCAGGACCTGCTTGCCAAGTTTTCCCGTCAATTGCTGATCAATCCTTACCCGGCCTATCATGTTCTCCGCAAGTTGGACCCGGTTCATTGGAGTGATAGTTGGCAGTCCTGGTTCATCACTCGTTACGACGATGTGGCAGCCCTGATGAAAGACGCGCGCCTTTCGGTGGGACAGGTCTCCAATTTCTCCCATCGCCTCACTGGCCAGGGGTCCAGTCCGGAACAGTTGCAAGAGGCCCAATTGCGCCTGAAGACGATTGAGAAGTGGCTGGCCAGCTTCTTGCTCTTCACCGATCCCCCCGCTCACACGCGCCTGCGCGCGTTGATCAGCAAAGCCTTTACTCCGCGCAGCGTGGAGTTGTTGGGGCCTACCATTCAGGAGCGAGTGGACCGGTTGCTCCAACCGTTGAAGACCGGGGATGTGGTGGACTTGATGCAGGCCATCGCCATCCCTTTGCCAGTGATGACCATCGCCGACTTTTTGGGGAGTCGGCCTCAGGATTTTCGCGAGCTTCAAGGTTGGTCGCACGATCTGGCCAGCTTCCTGGGCAACGAACAGCTTACACCGGAGGTGGTGGGTCGCAGCCTGGAAAGCCTGGAGGGGATGGCCGGCTACTTTACCGCTTTGATGCAAGAACGTCGTGGTCAGCCCCAGGATGACTTGATGTCGCGCCTGCTGCAGGCCCAGCACGAAGGGACCACCTTACAGGAATCGGAGATCCTTTCGATGTGTATCCTGCTCTTTGGGGCGGGTCACGACACCACCACCAATTTTATTGCCAATGGCCTGCTGGCCTTGCTGCAGCACCCCAGCGAATCGGCCAAAGTGGTGCTCCAACCCGAGCGCATCGACCGGGCCGTGGAAGAAGTTTTGCGCTACGACAGTCCTTCCTTGATCGCCAGTCGCTTTGTGGTCCAGGAGGTGCAACTGGGCGATAAGGTTCTGCGCCCGGGAGACAGCCTGAATCTGTGCATGGGGGCGGCCAACCGCGACCCAGCCCAGTTTCCCGAGCCGGACAAATTTAGCCTGGAGCGTCAGGACAGCAACCATATCCCCTTTGGACGGGGCATCCATTTTTGCGTAGGTTCGTTTTTGGCCAAGCTGGAGGCTCGAACCGTCTTTGCATCGTTCTTGAAACGCTGGCCGCGAAGTCGCCTGGCCGCGCCGCCCGAACGCATTCCCACGCTAGCCTTTCGCAGGCTGAAGAATCTCAAAGTGGAGTTGATCGCGTGATTCGCCTGGCTCGCAGTGCCGATGTTGGCTCCATTAGAGAACTGGCCGTGGAGTGCATCGTGGCAGGGATTCCCGCCAATCGCGAGGCCACCCCCGAGGAGGTGCGCGCCTACTGTGCTCACGCCTATGAGAATCTCGACGAGATGCTGGTCGAACGCAATTTTGTGATCCTGGTCGAGGAGCAGTCTTTGGCCGAGGGTAAGTTGATCACGGGCTACTTAATGTTGGATTTTGGCCACGTTGAGCCCAGTACCGGCGAGAATCAGTGCTTTATCGTCGATCTGGCGGTACGCCCGGACAAACGTGGTCGCTTCGCCACTCATCGCCTGATCAAGAAGGCTTCCCAGCTGGCTGCCGCTCGTGGCCTGAAATACCTGGTGGGAATGGTTTCGAGCAGCAATGACCGCACCATCAAGCTTGGATTGAAGGCGCTTGATTTCGAAGTGGAACGAGTTCAGATTGTGCGGCGCTGCACTTAGCGACGGCGTGGAGATAGCGAATGAACCACGTCGCTGGCTTCGGCCAGCAGTTCCTCGATGGTTTTAAACCGTTCTTGATTGGCGCTCTCTACAAACTCCCACAACAGTTCACTCGCCTCACTAAGTATCTCCAGGGCCTGTTGGGTACGCTCTTTGACCTCTTTGCTATCGCGCGAGCGAGACATTTGCCCCTCGGTCGAGGAGACGAGGCGCTCCAACGCCTGGACCGACTCTTCCAGGCTGTCGGAGTTTTGACTCCCGGTCAGATAGGATTCGGCCTGCTGAAGAATTTGGGCTAACAGTTGGGGCATGGGACGGGTATCTGACGTGCCGGCGGCGCCTAGACCTTCGGTACTCACCAGATTGACCACTTCTTCGTCGGGCGAGAGCACCGCTGCAAACATCGCCAAGTTTTCGGCGGCCGCGAAAAGCGTCTCGCGTTCACTGAGGAGTTGGTCTACGTCGCCCTGCAATGTGGTTTTGCGCATGTCCTGGAGGATCTTGAAAAGCTCTTCGGCGGCCTGCTGCAGGGATGGATCGGTGTCGCCGGGCAGTTGAGCTCGCAGCCAGTCCTCGCACTGGTCCATGGTGTCGGCCAGGTCTTCGGCGGGAATCAACTGTCCCAGGTAGCGGTCCATGGCGGCATTGACCAGGTTGACCACCGGAAAGGGGGTGGGTCCGGCGGCCAGGTGAGATTCGACCGTTTCAGCCAGGGTTTGATCGAGATCCTGACTAAACTGGACAATCTGGCTAACCCAGTGGGCCAACTCCCCTTGAGTGGCGTCCCCGTCCGTGACGGCCTCCACCACTGCGTTGCAGCTCTCCATCAAGCGCTCCATGTGTTGGTTCATTCGGTCTTGCACAGCCGGGTCCTCAAATTCGTCGATGAAGCTTTGCAGATCTTGTTGAAAATGAGGCATGGCTTGAACCAGAGCCACGGTCATGGGGCCCGGAGCCCGGCCCTCTTGCCAGGCACGCAGGTGAATAAGCAGGCGATTGAGGTATAGGTGAGAGGTATCGCCATCTTCCACCATGTCCTGGTGGGCCGTTTGGGCCTTGCGGATGGACACCATGGTGCGGTGCAGTCGATCCGCTTCGCTTGCCCATGCCGTGGAAGAGTCCTGGTCGAGCAGGTCTTGTAGCACTTCGAAGCTGATCTTCAGGTTGCGTAGCCCGTCCTGGAACTGTTCGACCATTTCGTCGGAGAACTCTGGATTGTGCGGGGCATGCTCGAGGAAGGACTGCAGTTGCTGCTCGGTGGCCGGTAGTGCTTGGTCGAGCAGCCCGCCCAGGGCCTCCCGGTGGTCTTCTCCCTGGGAGATTTTACGGGTTAAGTCTAATATTGCATCACTGATCGTCTGCGACATGCCGGAGAGTTTGTCTCCTTGCCTCGAAACCCTCCTGGGTCCGGCCCACAAGGGTCCCAGAAAGCCAGACTGCGAGAAAAACCGTGAATGTGGCGGTGCCTGGGGCTGGCCGGCTGGCTCTTGACCAAGAAAGGCGTAGCCACGACACCCAGTGTGAAAAATTGCGCCAGGGCCCCGGCTGCCACAGGCCAGGCTTGCAACCGGCCTCGCACAGGATGATCGGGAGCCATAGCCAGCGGTATGCGAGCGAATTAGAATGTGTAGGGGTGGCTTTGGGTAGGGGGCTGGTAGCTGACTCCGGTGCGCAAGGGAGCCCCATGGGGTGAATCGGAGGTGGCGAAGCGCAGGGAAAAGAACTGCTTGGACTTGCCGTTGAGGGCCTTAAATACGCAAAATGCGAGTTGTGGAGTGGCGGTGTGGCCGGTTGTGCCGGAGTAGCCAATCAGGTCTCCTGCGTTGACGGCTTGTCCCACTTGCACCACCACGCCGCCGGGGCGAAGGTAGTAATAACCGCCCAGTGTGCCGTCGTCATGGCGAATGATCACCCGGTTTACCTTCTTGAAGTATTCCGGGCTCAGTCCGTTGCGGCTATAGCGGTCCTCGCACGCGACCACCTTCCCTCCCCGAGAGGCCTGCACGGGCGTGTCCTCGGGCATGGCAAAATGATACTCATTGCCGTTGATCAGGGTCAGCGGATGGCTGTCACCGGACCCGTAAGGCAGAGAATACATGAAAGAGCGGTCATGCTGAGCGGTGGTGCTGCCTTCACTATATTTGTAGGTATAGCTATAGGACCAACGTCCGGGGCGGTACATCGAGAGATCGGCCAGTTTGAATTTTTGCTTGCCGGCCACCGTGGTGGTGTAGGGAAAGGGCGGATTGCTGACCAGATTGAGCTTTTCATCTAACTGGATGGTGAGGGTGATTGGGCAGGCGGAGCGATTTTCAACAAAAAGGGCAGCTCCGTCGCTGCGTTTGACCTGGCGCACCAACAGGTCCTCGCTGGGGGCCGGATCGGTGGCATCCCAACTGGGCCGCGCGGGGCGGGGAGTGGCCGGGGCGGGGGGCGGAGGAGAGTAGGCGGGTTCTGCATCGTCTTCGTCGTCGTTCTCGGCCGTGGGCGTGGGATGAGTGGACGGTGGCGAGGGTGCAGTGGCCGAGGGCAGGGGTGTGACCGAAACGTTGGCCGAAAAATTGACGTTGGCGGTGGCTTTGTGAAACTTGGGCGCCAGGTAGTAGACCACGATTCCGCTGGACAAGATGCCGACCGCGAGGCAACCGACCAGGCCACCTACAAGCCCTTCCCAGGGCAGTCTACCCGGAAGTTCAGGCGCTGACTGCTCGTCCAATCGGCCCTCCGCAGGGAATCTCCATTTCTACATCCAGCCCCGGAGCCATGACCACCGGCAGACTGTCGGAGGAGCGCGCCGCCAGAGTCATGGCCATCTCCGCTCGGGAGATGAGGCGCAGCACATTTTCGGCCCGGTCAGGGAAGGAGCACAGGCCGATGTGGGCGGTGACGTAGTAGCGGGCTAACAGTTCTGATTCGCGAGAATGCTGACAGATGCGCTCAGCGGCGAACATGCCCGAGAGCGCGTCGGTCTCGGGCATCAAGACGGCGAAACAGTTGTCGCCCAGTCGGGCCACCATATCGGTCTCGCGAACGCACTCCAGGAGCACCTCGGTAAACAGCGTCTCCATCTGGTTGCCGATTTCGTGGCCGTGGTGGCTACGAACTTCGTCCAGACCCTGAAGGTTTACGGCCAGCAGAGACAGATGTCGCTGATAACGGCGGGCCCGGCGCAATTCGTCGTGAGTGCGCTGATAAAGGTGGTTGCGCGAGTACACTTCGGTGACCGGGTCGAGGATGGCCAGGTGGTAGAGGCGCGAATTGTTGATGGCCCGGGCCGCCTGGTTGGCCAACTTCATGCCCGCCTCGATGTGTTGGGGCTGAAACTGACGTCCGCGCTCTTTGTTGGTGATGTTCATCACGCCCAAGGCCAGGCCGTCCACGTGAAGCGGTAGGCACACGATGGAGGTCACCTGCGAAAGGTGGGGCTCCAGGAAGACCGGTTCCTGGTCTACCTGGTTGACAATCATGGGCTGCAGGGTTTGGGCCACTTTGCCAGCTACACCTTCGCCCAGTTTGAGTCGGCGGCAGTTGTGTTCACCGCGGCGGATGCGTTCCTGGACTTCGGGTTCGAGTCCGCAGGTGGCTCGCACGATCAGTTCGGTTTGCAGCTCATCGAGCAGCATCAGCGAGCCCTTTTGGCCACCCAGCGTGTTGACGGCTGTTTCTAAAAGCTTTTCCAGTTGCTGGTAGCGGTCTTCCAGTCGACTGAGTACCTGGGTCCAGTCGTCCATCAAGTTGAGTAGCCGGGACTGTTTTTGCATTTGCTGGCGCTGTCGATGGAGGGCTCGGCCGGCTTGCTCCAGGCCTTCGCGCAGGCGCAGGCTGGCCAGGGCCTGGGAGGCGCGCTCGCCCAGGCGCTCCAGAAAGTCGACCACGATGTTCTCGTCTGGCTGGCGGTCCAGGGTGACCAGCGCGGTGGGTGTGCCCGAGGCGTTGCGCAGGCGCAGCCCGGCCGCCGCCGGAACGTCCGGCCCCAAAGCCAGCGTTACCAGGCTGCCTTCGATAAGGTATCGGGCACCGCCGCTGAGCAAAGAGCGTGAGGGGGCACGATTGATTTGAGGGGTCTGGCTGAAACCGTGTGCCAGGGTGAAGGGAGTTAGCCCCGGCTCGTCCAGGGCTACGTAGAGCAGGCGATGTTCGCCGCAACGTTGACCAATGGCGCGTAGAAGTTGCTGGGCAAAATCTTCCTCGTGGGCAGCTTGAAAAAGCTGGCGCGCAACCTGATCCAGTAAGCGCTGCTGATAGTCCTGGGCGACCAGGTCGGCAAAGCGAGCTGAAACCAGGTCCAGTGCGTCCTCGTCAAAATGTAATATATCTGTATTGTCAACTGGCATTGTAGACCCCGAGCCTGTAGCATACCCTACGCTGTGCCTCGCAGTGGTGAACGAGTTATTGCTTTTGCAACAGAGGTGATGTAACGACCCATGCCCCGGCCGTCCCTTGTGACCGGACCTCTCGGTTGACTCTTGCCCAGATGCCGGCCAAAAGAAACCTTAGCAGCAGGCCCCCCTCCAGGGCTGAGCGAACACGCTTCCACATCTTTTCGGAGGATATTCCCTTGGCCGTTACCCTGGAGAAACTGCAACAGCACATTTCTCAGAAAATGCCCAGTGGCGCTGAAGCCGACTTTCTACGACAACTGTCGGTGGCGCTCTTTGACAAAGCCAGCAACGATTTTTTGGAGTCGTTTGACGCCGAAGGCATGATGGCCATGGCGCTGGGGGCTTTCAATTCGTTGAAAGCTCGCAAGCTCCAGCCGGTGCGCGTACGCGTTTTCAACCCGCGCGTGGAGGCCGATGGCTGGACCTGTCACCACACTGTTATCGAGATTATTTTGAACGACCGACCGTTCATTGTTGATACTGTGCGCGCGGAATTGAAACGCATCGGGCTGCGGCTCAGCTACATGCTGCACCCCATTTTGCATTTGTCGCGCGACCCCAAGGGCGAGTTGGCCCGCACCATCGATCAGGATTCGGGTCAAGGTGGGGAAGCCTACGAATTGTTCTTTGTGGAGAAGATGGAGGGGGACGATCGCTGCTCCGAAGTTGCCCAGCGTATCGAGTCGGTGCTGAAGGACCTGCTGCTGGCCACCGACGATTACCAGGCCATGAAGGCTCAGGCCCAGCAGGTCAGGCAGACGCTGGCAGGGATGCGCCAGGCCAGCAACGATAGCGGTCGGGCTGCCGACCTGGCCGAGGTCGAGGCCTTTCTCGACTGGCTCTGTCACAACAACTTTGTCTTTCTGGGCTACCGCGAGTATGATCTGGTCGATCACCAGGGCGAGCGTTGCCTGCACATGAAGGCCGACTCTTGTTTGGGGATTTTGCGTAAGGTCGAAGAGAGCAATTACAGCCAGCCCGTGCCATTGAGCCAGATTTCTGAGAGCCTGCGGGCCCGAGTCCTCAATGGACGCCTGTTGATTGTGACCAAGGCCAACGCCGAAGCCACCGTACACCGGGCCGTGCGCATGGACTACATCGGTCTCAAAAAATGGAACGAGCAGGACGAAGCACTCGGTGAGATGCGTTTCCTGGGCCTCTTTACCAGTCAGGGTCTGTCCACGCCCGTGCGCGAGATCCCTATTCTGCGTCGCCGACTGCAGCAAGTGTTGGAGATGGACGGATGTCGCGAGGGCGGTCACGACTTCAAGCAGATCGTCTCGGTCTTTAACTCGATGCCCCGTGAAGAGCTGTTTTGGACCGAGCCCCAGGCTCTTCACAAAGACATTCGGGCCATTATGGAGATTCAGCGCCAGCACAAAGTGCGCGTGACTCTGCGCACGGACCCGCTGGCGCGGGGCGTTCAGGTGATGGTGATTATGCCACGGGACCGCTTCAATAGCGAAGTCCGATATCGCATCCAGGAACTGCTCTCGACTCGCTTTGAGGCCAGTCACGTCGACTATCAACTGTCCTTTGGCGAAGAAGAAGATCAGGTTCGCTTTCACTTCTTTTTTACCACCAACAACCATCTCCACGATCTGGACCTGGGCAAGTTGGAACAGGAGGTGGCCGACCTCACGCGTACCTGGACGGACCTTTTGGCCGACAAATTGCGTCAGCAGTTGGGTGACGTCGAGGGCAACCGTCTGGCCAAGCTGTACTCTGAATCGTTCAATGACGCGTATAAGGGAGCTACCTCCCTGAATGTGGCGGCCAAGGATATCGAGAATCTGGAGCGGCTTTTCGCCAGTGTTGACGGACGTTTTGTGGTGGATTTTCTGAATGCGCCAGAAGATCAGTTGAGCAACGCCTGCAGTCAACTGCGGATTTCCCATTTTGGAGCCAGTTTTCACCTCAGCGATGTGCTGCCTATCCTGGAGAATCTGGGACTGAAGGTGCTGGTTCAAAACAACTATGCCGTTCGCTCGGCCTCCAATCAGGAAGCCAATATCGACGTTTTCCGAGTGCAAAAGAAGGCCAACGGTCAACCGCTCGATGCTCATGGTGACCGAGAACGTTTTTTGGGAGCACTCGACAGCCTGCTCGAAGGCAAGGCCGAAAACGACCGCCTCAACGGCCTGGTGCTGACCACTCGACTGAGCTTACGTCAGGTGGCGCTGTTGCGTAGCTATTTGGTCCATCTTGGTCAGATTCAGCCGGCCAACGCCCGCCATTTCTTGATGGACTCGCTGTTGGGCAACCCCAACTGCGCTCAGTTCCTCTACGAGTATTTCGAGGCTCGCTTCCATCCTAAGTTGAACGATCGAGAGCCACTGGTGGAGCAGGCTAAGGGACGCTTCTTTGACAGTCTCAATGCCGTCACCTCACTGGCCTACGACCGGACACTGCGCGACCTTTACAATCTGATGGCGGCCTCTCTGCGCACCAACTATTTCCTGGACAAGCCCTATATCAGCCACAAAGTCAGTTCGCACATGGTCAAGAAAATGCCCGAGCCCCGCCCGCTCTACGAAATCGTGGTGGCTGCGCCGGGGGTCGACGGTATTCATCTGCGCGGGGGCAAGGTGGCCCGCGGCGGTTTGCGCTGGAGCGACCGCCCCGACTTCCGCACCGAGGTTCTCGGGTTGATGAAGACCCAGATGACCAAGAACGCCGTGATTGTGCCGGTGGGTTCCAAGGGCGGTTTCGCTCTCAAGAACGCGCCGACGGACCGTGCTGAGCTTCAGGTCTACGTGGTTGAACAGTATAAGACGTTCATTCGCGGCCTGCTCGACCTTACCGACAACAACGTGGGAGGCAAGATCACTCATCCGCCCGGACTGGTGATCTACGACGAAGAAGACCCCTATCTGGTGGTGGCGGCCGATAAAGGCACGGCCACCTTCAGTGACATTGCCAACGGTGTTTCGGCGGAGTATAACTTCTGGCTGGGCGATGCCTTCGCTTCGGGCGGTTCGCAGGGCTACGACCATAAGAAAGAGGGCATTACGGCGCGTGGCGCTTGGGAGGGCGTCAAGCGGCACTTTCGCGAGATGGGCGTGGATGTGCTTAAGCAAGAGGTCAGCGTGGTGGGCATCGGCGATCTGGCCGGTGATGTTTTTGGCAATGGTCTGATCTATTGCGATACTTTGCGGCTTCTGGCGGCCTTCAATCATCTGCACATTTTCCTGGATCCCGACCCGGACGCGAAGAAAAGCTATGCCGAGCGCGTGCGCATGTTCCGCCTGCCTCGTTCTTCCTGGGAAGACTATGACAAGTCGCTGATCAGCAAAGGCGGTGGGGTCTTCTTACGAGCGGCCAAGTCGATCGAACTCAGCCCGGAGATTCGGAAGGCGCTGGCCGTTGACGAGGAGGCTTTGAGCGGCGAGGATCTGGTCCGCGCTATTCTCAAGGCACCGGCCGACCTGCTTTGGAATGGTGGCATTGGCACCTACGTTAAGTGCACCGAGGAGCGCAATGTAGACGTGGGCGACTCCAGCAATGACTCGGTGCGCGTCGACGCTCCCGAACTGAGGGTCAAAGTGATCGGCGAGGGGGGCAATCAGGGATTCACCCAGATGGGCCGCATCCAGTATGCGCTGGGCGGCGGCCGCATCAACACCGACGCCATCGACAACTCGGCCGGCGTGGACATGAGCGACCACGAGGTCAACATCAAGATTCTCTTCGGTCAGATGATCGATCGGGGCGAGTTGACCCTGGAGCAGCGCAACCAGGTGCTGGGTGAGATGACCCACGAGGTCAACGAACTGGTGCTCTCCGACAACTACTATCAGACTCTTTCGCTGTCGATTTCGGAACGGCGCAGCAAGCTGTCCATGGCCGTTTTTATCTCGATGATGAACTATCTGTCCGAGCGCGGCGGTTTGCGCACCGATGTAGAGTTTTTGCCCGACCCCAAGACCCTGCAAGAACGCAGCCGTTTGGGCCAGGGCTTTACCCGCCCCGAGCTGGCCATTTTGATGGCCTACTCCAAAATGGGTCTGTATCGGCGTATTCTGGAGACCGATTTCCCCGATGAGCCTTGTTTCCAGAATCAACTGATCGAGTATTTCCCCACCGCTATGCAGCAGCGCTTTGCCGACTGGATCAAGCGGCATCCCCTGCGCCGAGAGATCAGCGCCACTCAGTTTACCAATCGAGTGGTCGATTTGCTGGGCATGACCTTTGTCCACCGCACGATCCGGGATACCGGGGCCAGCCCCATTCAGGTGGTGCGGGCCGCCCTATCGGCCATGGAAATCGTGGGTGCTTACAACTTTGTGCGTCAGGTCAACGCACTCGACAACCTGGTCGCAGCCGACGATCAGTATGCGGCTCTGCGCCGCCTGACGGTAGCCGTAGAAAATGTGGTTTCCTGGACGCTGCTCACCGACGCCGACCTGAGTTCGTTGACCGACTTCATTCAGGGCTATCGCAAGCCGCTGGGGGAATTGCGGGCGCAACTGGAGGAGTTTTTGCCTCCTCTGCAGTTGGAGCGTTTCCACAAGTTGAGCGGCGAGGCCACCGCCAAGGGCTTCCCCGACGAGGTGGCCAAGGCGCTGGCCAGCCTGGAGTGGGTGCCCAGCAGTCTTGGCGTGATCGATACCAGTCGCCAGGCCAAGGTGACGCTGTCCGAGGCGGCCACCCGCTACTTCGCACTGGGTGAGCGCTTTCAACTGAGCTGGCTGCGCAACACGCTGAAGGCCCTGCAAGTGAACGATAAATGGGAACAGATAGCTTTGGAAGGTCTGGCAGTGGAACTGCGCGAGGTTCAGTTGCAACTGGTCTTGAGCAATCAGGAGTTTCCCAGCGTCGACGGTGGTCTGGTCTTCCGTTACTTCAATGCCCTCGAGGAGATCAAAGCCGGTGGCACTTTGTCTTTGGCGGCCGGTGACGTTTTGGCGCGCATGTTGAACCAGATGGCTCAGGGCGCGCACAGTCACGACCCGCGCACGCTGGAGACCTTGCCCGCTTTGCCTGGAGTTCAGACCAAAAGGCGCTGACCGTGCAGGCCGAGACATTCCGCGACCTGGTCCTGGCGGATCCGCAATTGATTGAGTCTGCCTGGCAGTTTTGTGAGGCCTTGCCCCCGCATCGCCTTACAAAACTGGTGGCGGTTTGTGTAGAAGACCCTTTGCGCTTTGCCTTTGCGTTTTTGAAAGTGCTGCAGTGCGGGGGGAGTCCCGTGCTCATGCCCAGCCCTGACGAGTTGCGCGACCATGGAATTGGGGTGGTGCTGGACGAGCACGGGCTGCGAGGTCTGGACGGTCAGAGTGTGTTGCTGCCCCGGGAGGGGTCTTACTTCGCCTTTTCTTCGGGCTCGACGGGAGTTCGCAAGCCATTGCGATTTGATGGCGAGCGCGCTCTGGCCAATGCCCAGGCTCACGCCCATTCGTTGGGCATCACGGCCGCCCAGACCATCGTGCAAACCTTGCGCCTGCATCATCCCTTCGGAGTGGTAGCCTACCTGTTCACGCCGTTGGCCACCGGTGCCCGCCTGCAGGTGGGAGTTTACTTCGACTCGGTGTTTCCTCTTCAGGGCGACAGGGAGGATGCGGTGGTCCATCTCACCCCTTACCATTTGCAGTTCCTGATGCGCAGACGGGTGGTTTCGCCGGGCCGCATAGGTAAGCTTACTCTGGGCGCAGGTCCGGTGCGCCGCCTGGAGGCCCTCTATGCGCTGGGCCTGGGCCGCGAAGTCTTCACCACCTATGGACTGTCGGAAGCCGGCCCACGGGTGACCACGGGCAAGGTGGAGGCGGCTACCTTTGTAGATGGATGGGTGGGCCGTTGTATCGACGGCATTCAGGCTAAAGTTGAGCCGGACGGCTGCCTGTGGGTAAACAGCCCCTATCATGCCGATGACCAGCCACCCTGGATCAACACGGGAGATCGGGTTGAGTTGCTGACGGACGGCTCGCTGGTGTTCAAAAATCGACTTCAGGACGTGTTGCGCATTCGCGGCCAGACTCACCCTCGAGCCGCCTACAATCACCGCCTGGAACAACTCCTGCGACTTCCCTGTGAAATTTGCCAACGGCCCTACTCGGATGCCCTGGTGATTTTTATCGAAAGTGCCCGGCCTCAGGCTCAGTTGGAAACGACTCTGGTGCGCACCATGCCCGAGTTGCGCGGCGCGGAGATTCGCTGGATCGATAACTTCGAGAGGACCGCTCTGGGCAAGACCGACCTGCGCAAGATGCTGTTACATACCTCATGAGCGACGGGCACCCTCTGGCCATCATCACGGGCGGCACCTCGGGAATCGGGTTGGCTGCGGCTGTGCGCTTGAGCGACCGCTATCAACTTGCTCTGATCTATAGTCGCGACGGTGAGCGCGCTGCCCTGGCCGAGAAATCACTGGGCGGCACCGCTAAGGCGTTCGCCATCGACCTGTCCTCCGATCAGGCGGTTCACGATGGTTATCCGGCCATTGTGGCCCATTTTGGGGGACCACCGGAATTGCTGATCAACTCGGCGGGCATCCGGGGACTGGCCAAGTTCTTCCTGCAGGGGTGCAGCCTGGAGCGTTGCCAGGAGTTGATGAATTTGCACTTTTTTGGGACCCTGCGCATGGTGCAAAAGGTGCTTCCCGGTATGTATTCGCGTCGGCGCGGATGCATTGTCAATCTCTCCTCGGTATCGGCCCGGGGGGGCTACAAAGCTGTAGTAGGCTATGCCGAGGCCAAAGCGGCGGTCGAGTGTTTTACCCAGAACTTGGCGGTGGAGGTGGCCCATCGAGGTGTCTCGGTCAGTTGCGTCTGCCCTGGCCTGGTGGAGACGCCGCTTACGGCCGACCAGGTGTCGCGCCTTCAGGAGAGTTCGCTCAATTTTCCGCTAGGTCGCTGCATCGAGGCCAGCGAGGTGGCCGAGGCCATCGATTTCTTGGTGCGTATGGGGGCGGCCGTCAATGGCCAGATTGTAACTCTGGACGGGGCCGGTTCGCTGGCCAAAGTTCCCTTGAAGCCGGCGACCCGGTGAAGGGACTGGCCCTGATCAGCGGCGGGACCTCGGGAATCGGCCTGGCAACGGCCCGGCGCCTGGCCAGTGACTATCGTGTGGCTCTTCTCTACGCGCGTGACCGGGAACGGGCGGCTGCGGTGGAATCCAGCTTTGGCGCGGACGCTGACGTAAAGACCTTTCGCCTTGATGTGAGCAGCGACGCTTCGGTGGCGGCCGGTTATGCAGAGATGGTGGCCCATTTTGGAGATTCCCCGGCGGTGTTGATCAATGCTGCCGGGGTGGCCCGCTTTCAGCGGTTTTTTGTGCAGTCGCGCAGCCTGGAGTTGGCCCAGGAGATGATGAATATCAACTACTTTGGATCGTTGAGGTTGATTGAAAAGGTTCTCCCTCCAATGTACGCCCGACGACGGGGGTGCATTGTGAACCTTTCGTCAGCTTCGGGGTTGGGCGGCAATCTTGGGGTGATCGGTTACGCCGAGTCCAAGGCGGCCATCCGCTGTTTGACGCAAAACCTGGCCATGGAAGTGGGACATCGGGGGGTGGCCATCAACTGCGTCTCTCCGGGCCGGGTAGATACGCCGATGACCGGCGAGTTTCTGGCCCAGTTTGAGAAGGCCTCCATCAATGCTCCGCTGGGGCGCCCCGTCGAGGCCGACGAGGTGGCCCGTCTGATCGAGTTTCTGGTGGGCATCGGTCCGGCCATCAACGGGCAGAATTTGCGGATCGATGGGGGAACATCGCTGGCCAGGATGCAGCCTCAGCAGCGCTAGTTTTCGGAGAGGATGGCAGCTTCGACTTGTCTATCCCTGCCAACTCAGGTCCGTAACCAGTCGGAAATGCTTCCAAATGTTCTGTTCTTCCCACTGCACCTGAACTACGACTCGTTTCAGTCCGGGATTGATGGGTGTGGCGGTATCCGTAATGTACGTCGCGTAGTAGTATTCCCGGTAATGAACGACGTCGGCTTCGATGTGCTTGATAACAAAGGGGGCCGCAGGTTCACTACCAACCGTCTCGTAGCCCTTAGAAAGCTGCTCCTCCATCAACTGCCGGGCCCAGGATTCCGCCACCAGCATATCCCTCGTGTGGGCGGTGGCCTTCGCGTGCATAGCCCACACCCCAAAGAGAGCAATCGATATGCCTGAAATGAGCACACAGGCGATCAGGGCCTCCACAATACTCATGCCGCGCGTGCGATTGGGCCTCACCGACTAGTAACCGTAACCGCCGTCATAGGTATCTCCGGCTTCGGCGCCTTCGGCTTCGTCATCCGCCATGCCCTCCAGGCTCCAGGCTGAAAAGGGGTTCTGTTGCTGCGGGTAGGTATTGAAGACTATCGGCGCGGTCGCGGCCGCGGAAAACAGAGCCGGCCGAAACAGGGCCAGAGCACCCAACAATTGATTGCGACGCTCCGCAGCAAGACGTATCTGATCGTGGCTCGCCATCAGAGGGGGCTGCAGCAAGGCCCGGTGATAGTGGAGGTTGGAGGATTCAGCAAAGAACTGATACCCCTTGAACCCCCCCCACACGGAAGAGTTTGTAACGTTCACCGTCATCGCTTTCCCGGCGGCATGCAGGGACACCTGGCTGTTTTGAGAGATGGTCAACGTATTGTCGTAGGTTCGGGGGCGGCCACTGCCTACGAAGTACACGTAGAGAGTGCGAGGTCCCAGTTCTTTCTGAGCCGCGGAGGTCACGATGTTGTCCCAATTGACAGTGCTATTGGTGATGTTGATATTGCGCCCCACGTAAAGAGCGCAATGGTTTGCCGCCGTAACGCCCGGAATGGTGATATTCGCGTTGGTGAAATTGATATCGTTGGCCACGTAGTATTGCCCCGACTCCAGCGTAACGTTGCAGTTGGTTGCCGAGAAGTTTCGATACTGGCCCTTCGGTAGGGAGCCATTGGCGGTAAGAATTCGGTCGTCTGCGGCCCCGTCGTCGGAAGCATACTTGGGGTTGGCAAAGGGGCGGAAGCGCGCCACGCGAGCCGGAAACGTCAGGGCAGCCTTCGACATGCCCGTCGTCAAAAAGGCAGGGGCGACGATATTCACACACGTCGCCTCGTCGCCACCGGGGCCCCACCTCAGGTTAGCCTTGACCTCCGGGGCGGCGTCCCCCTGAATGAGGATAGAATTGGGAGAGATAGAGTTCGTAATGATGCGAGCGCTCTTCAGGCTGGGATAGTAAATGTTTTTGTCCGACACCCCCGAGCTATCGACCGTGGTGTTTGACAGCGCGATGTTCTGGCTGGCCAATATCATCGTGTCGGACTGAAAACTGCCAATGTAGGCACGACTGGTAAAGGTTGTCTTGAACTTGCCGGGATACTCCTTGAAGTCTGCCTCGACTTTGATATACGACATCTTAGGAGGAATCGTGGCCCCGTCGGGAGCCACCGTCGATGACGCGCCAGCAGAGTTGTTGTAAATCGAGACTCCCGAGACCAGGTCAGGGTCGTTTTCGACGGGTGTCTTGTTGCCGATATCATCACAAGCGTAATTGTAATCCAAGTTGAGTTTGTCGAGACTCGATTGCATGGCACCATAGGCCGCGTAGTGGGTCCGACTCATAAAAGAGGCCCGCGAGGCATGCTTCAGTCCCAAAATGACGCTATCTCCTGCACCCGCCGTCATCAACATGAAGGAAGCTCCTACGGTCAACACCAGAGCAACCGCAGTCAGGCCCGTTTCATACTTTCTCATATCGCCATCCTATCACTAATTGCGAGTATAAACCATGGTTTCAACTTCAAAGCCGTATTTTTTCCCCCACCCCGAAGACAACTGACAAAGCATGCGCACTTTCAAGTTCGCGGGATACTGCTCGCACTCAAAAAGTGCCACGTTGCGGGCCAAGATTTTTCGATCTGGATTGGTCTGCAAGTATGGATCGAGATAAGGGGGGCGCACTGGATAGGGCCACTTGGTGGCCATATTCGTCGAACTTCGGGCCACGCAAAAATTGCCGGGAGTCTCTTCATAATGATAAAAGGCCACATACTTACTCCAGAGTATGCGCCCCTTGAGATCGTGTTCGATCTCGCCTGTAACGGGATCGCGGGGACTGACAAAGACTACACCGTGGTTCACTTGCCCGTTGTTCAGCGGCTGCACCGTACTGTTGCCACAATAGAAAGACCGATCATTGGTTTCGCTGAACTGCTCGGCGATCAACCGTAAGGTTCGGATCGCGCCATTTTGCAGCTCGACTTTCGCGTTGGTAATCAGGAGATAGCGACTGCCTGCCCGAACCAAGGACCACACCCCCATCAGGCATATCCCTATCAGCGCCGAAGCGATAAGCGTCTCAAGGAGAGTGTGTCCCCGTCGACTTTGTCGCATTCAGGACGCCCTTTTCTTTGGCGGAGACAGTCGGCGACCTTTGGTCGGTCGCCTCCCGCGCAAGACAACAGCAGGCAAGTCCGCTTTCAGAACATTGTCTTTGACCGCAAACATGGAACTGCGGGTCACTCGCTTAAAGCCCGGAGCCTGGATGGCCACCACGCAATCCAACGGAGCCGAGGGCAGAGGCACCTGAATATCCAGGTCGTACAATCCTTCGTTGCCCCACTTGCAGACGACCTTCGCTTTGCCCAGGCGCTTGTGCCAGTCTTTTCCATTACGCACCCAAATGGCGCCACCCTTGTCGACAGCAATGCCAGACTTACTAAACCAGACATACATCTGAACCTTATCGTGCAGTTCGTTCACGTTCTTTTTTCGACTTTTGATGTGAACCGTACCAGAAATGCGAAGATGATACACCTTGTCCCCAAAAATCTTGAACAATCCCCACAGGGAACTCCCGACAACCAGCGCCAGCATAGCAAACAGAACAGCGACTTTGCGCCAGTCAACCTGAGTAAGGAGCCGAAATGGCGACAGAGGTTCCAGAGGCGGAGGGGCCTGCTCCAACGGCTCAGACTTGATCGCTGTGTGAACCGGGGCTTCCGAAAAGTTTCGCGTAATCTCTTGAGGAGTCAGTCTACGGCGGGTTAATTGAGTGCGAACGGAATCCTCATCCACGGCGTCGACATAGCCGGTTCGGAGTTCTCCCCCCTCTGTAACCGCCACGAAGCGAAACTTCACACCCTTGTTTTCAAGGACTCAAGTCGGGTTCCTGCAGGTACTGCGCGCGCCTGTCAAGCTCCAAAGAACAATCGGGCCATAAATGCAAGCCTCTCCCTGAGGTCCGTAAACAGGCCGCCCATCCGGCACAGCAAAACAAAAGAGTAGACCAGTAACCACAGGAGAAACTTGCAGGGACCGGGTAGACGCTGGAGAGTTGGCGGCAATGTCAGCAGGCGTATTGCTACGAAAAGTACACTCAAGTAGAGAAAATCGGTCGCCAGCGACCTTTGTAAGTAGGCGAGAGATCCCATCAGCGGGACCAGATGAACATCGCGCAGGATGTGGGTTACAGCCCCACCGAAAAAGAGACCCAAGGCCAGCGCCACGTCATAGGCTCTGCGCTTGCTCCAGCCGAGAGTCCGAAGCCACGAGAAGATTGGGTAGAGATAGATTCGATTTACCATCATCACATAGTAGGGCATGATGGCGTTGTAAAATTCTCCAAAAGAGTTCGCCCGCAGCGGTAGGCGAAATCGCGCGGGAACGTCGTAGCCCAGGAGCAAGTAGCAGGCTTCGATAAAGGCGAACAATGAAAAATGGTTGGTGATGCGATAAAAACTACTCCAAACAATTGCCAACACCAATTTTGTACGAGAGTAGACCAAGAACAGGTTGCTGGAGAGGCCGCTGTCTCCCAGACCGGGGAGAGGTCCTCCGGGCAAATCCACCGAGTAGCCCAGCACCGGTAGTCCAAGCATCACGCGATTTAAGGTGTCGCCGAAGAGGACCAGGGCCACCATGCCCAGAGTCAGCTTGAGGCAGCGCTGGTCCAACGAGGCAAAGTCTGGTTGCGGTGAGATGTCAAGGACAGGTCTTGGTATCACCGACGCCTCGAAGAACGGGACGACCCCCAGAGTTACCACTTCGGGGACGGTAGGCCTGGGCTTCTCGAGCACCAGATAGCAAAGAAAAAAGAAGGTGGCTGAAAACCCCAACGACAGCGAATAGGCCATCGTGGCCGGCACAGTTGGCAATTGAGTGGTGGCCCAACCCAGACCCACCAGCAGCAAAAGGAGAGCCGCGTGGAGAAGGAGCAACTTGCTTCCCCTGGACCTCATCCAGACCAGGCGACAGAGCCCCAACCACAGGGCAATCCTCAGTAACAGGGAGAGAAACTGCAGCGACGGATGGGCCATCAAATTTTCGTCAAATTTGGCAGCTGCAACTGTTTCCCAGGCGGGCCAATGATTGGTGACAAATCCCGGCATGGGTCCCAGAGTGAAGCATGAGATGAGCGTGAACGGCATCAACCAGGGCAACCGGCGCAATCCCAACAGACGACAAAGGATGACCAGCAATCCAAGCCACAAACGGTTGCGCCCGGAAACATAGCCAAAAGCGAGCAGGCACAAGGCCGCGATAAGAAATCGTATTTTTTGTTTCACGAAACCCTGTCGAGAAGTACGGCAGAGTTGATTCCGCCAAAGCCAATGCTCAGCTTCATCGCCCGCGAAAGAGTGCGCTCCTCGACAGCCTGGACAAATCGCAGCCGCTCCGCCAGGCAAGCCTCTGGGGGATTGAGAAGCGGCGGCAGGAAGCCATGGCGAAGCAGGAATGCGCTCAAGAGAGTTTCCCACAATCCCGAAGAGTTGAGAGTGTGACCGATATATTGCTTGAGAGGAACAATCCACGGTGTGGCATCAGTTTGAGCCAGGAATCTGCCCAGCACGGCCGCTTCCAGGGCGTCGTTCAGAGGCGTAGAGGTGGCATGGGGGCAAATAAAGTCTAGCCGCTGCAATTCTTCCGTCCCAAGGGTGCGCTCAAGGCAGCGCGTCAGAAAATCTCCCGTTTCCAATCCATCGGTCAGGCGAGAAGCATCGCAGTTAGTCACCCCAGCGCGCAAGAGGATATCACCGGTTTCAATCTGCGAATCCTCCACGGATTGCAGCAAAACGGCCACCAAAACTTCACCTGGAACAAGTCCACTGCGGGATTGCCCAAAGGGTTGGCAGGAAAAACTGGGGTCGGGCTCGGTGCTGAGCGCCCCCAACTTCTTGAAAGCCACGAATTTCTCGGCATTGAGTTCCGTCTCCAGGCCCAGGAGCAGATAGTTGTGACCTTTGCCGGCCGTGGCCAGCTCCCGAATAGCCCAGTTCAGAGCCAGCACACCGGTGCTGCAGGCAGCCTGGATCTGGCACACTCGACTTGCGCCAAGGGATTCGAGGGAACAGGCGGCGAGAAAGGTATTGACAAAGTCGCTTTCCTGGAAATCGCCGGTGGACCGATGGACCCACTTGGAATAAAAAGGCCGCTTACAGATCAGAAAGACTTTGTCGACGGAGCCGTGCTGCTTGACCATGGCGCTAACCTCTTCAGAAAATGAGAAGAGCAGTGCGTTGTAGCGCTGCGACAGTCGAGGGTGAAAGCGAGTCTGCGTCGCGTCGCCCTGCGACTTCGTGATGGCGCCGGTAAACAGGACTTGCTGCCCTGGCAACACGGTCTGCAAATCGCAAATTCCGGATTTGCCGTGGCGAAGCGATGTGGTCACTTGCGCTGAAGTTGAACCGATCGGACTGGCGAAACACGAATCCTGGAGTCGGACCATTCTAGCCATGAGTGGCGCTTAAATAGTCGACCAGGTCCTGTAGACAAACCGCTTCGAAACGCCTTCCGCCTGTGCCTGGCCTGTTCACGAGTTGGGTGAGTTCGATCACGACGCCCGTCCCTTGCTCGATCTCAAAGAAGAGATCCACGACATCGATGGACTCGAGCCCCAAATCCCGAGTGAGTGAGGCCGACAACTCGACCCCGTCCGAAACCCCTCTGACGGCTTGAAGTGCTTCGTAGACTGCTGACTTGGCTTCCTCGATGGTCATAATAATCTCAGCCTCCCTATCATCCTCGTAAAAGGTCCATATCTTCCCTCCGCTACGGGCTCGTCCGCGAGGTGGTCGGGCGACGTCGCATAGTGGACAATAGCGCATTCAGACAGAGTACTCTCTTTCGTGTCCAGGACATCCGTCGTATCGTCGAGCCCCAAAAAACCTCCCACCAGAGCCGCCGGGACCTGACCAGACACCAGGTCCTGACGGGCGTAGTAGCAGGCTTGCTGCAGGCCTGCAGTGGGCGACAAGAAAGACGCCCAGGGCCCATGAAGTTGAAATTCTATGGCGATTTGGGCCGCTTTCATGGCCGGATTGGCCACAAAATAGTCTTTTGGAGGCAAGCACTTCTCCAACACATCCAGCCTTTGTGTTTCGTCTGCTTCCAGCATAGCCTGTTGAGTCTTGGCGTGCACCGGTCCCGGTCCGAAGCACAGATAGCAACCCGTTTCGGGCAGAAAGGGACGTTCTTGGAGCAGGCTGCGCACCAACGCCGAAAGCAAGACGACTCCACGGCATTTGCTGCGCAATTCGGAACGGCAAGTGGGGCTGTGGCTGGCGATGTTTTCTTCGGAAAAGAGGGTCAGTGAGATGGCTCCGTGCTTGCCGGAGACCTGAATTTGCCTGGACAATGCCTGCCTGTCCGCGGTAAGGTATCGGCAGTTTGTCGCGCTTTCCATTCTGCTTCAGGAGATACCACGTCGCTTCCATTGGGGCCTGCCACAAAGGAGAACTCAGTTGGCGCTAAGGGCCCCGGTTGCCGTTTTTGGGGCAGGCCATCTCGGGCTCTCCTGGGCCGGCTTGTTCTGTTGTGCCGGGTTCCAAGTTTATCTTCTAGACCAGGGAGACCGAGCCGAACGTGCCTTGACTACAGCCAGGGCGCGACCGGGCAGTCCCCTGTTCCGTACTGACTCGGTGACGGCGGCCGATTGGCGGCAGTGTTTGCAGGAATTGAACCAGTGCCGATGGATTGTGTGGGCCATGGGTCCTCAGTCGGACCTGCAGGTTGTGCTGGAAAATGTCGTCGATCCGTGCTCGATGTTTGGGGCTGAATATGGTGACCGGCCCTGGCCCTCCCCCGTCGGAACACGAGGTGAGGGACCGGCCTGGACGGTCTCCTGGCACGGCGGAAATGCTTTGCAAAGCGGGCTTCTCGAGTGGCGCCCCTGGAAGGGAATGCTTGATTTCGGGGAGATGGTGAGCTTCAGCCGGGCCCTCGGTAAGGAAGCGCTTTTGTTGCCGACACCCCAGAGTTTGTCGGCGCTGCAACTCTCCCGGTTGGTAGCAAAATGCTACACCTTGATGGGGAACCCGGAATCCCTGGAGCAAAGTCTCGGCATACCCAGAGAGTGGCTGGGGCGCTACCGAGGCTCGCTGGCGCATCCTCAAGAATGGAATTTTCGCCCCCCTGAACCAGGCGCCAAAGGAGCACAGGCCACCGAAGTCTGTCGGACGTTTTGCGAGCATCTGAGAATCCAAAAATCCAACCTCGTGATGAACTCGAAGGCTGCCAGAAAGCTGGACTTCGTGATGAAGTCAGCCCACGGATGGCTCCGGGGCCCCTTTGAGTTTTGTCAGCAAAGTTCCAGTCCAGCGCCAAATGACCGCTTGACCTGCTGGTCCTTACTGAAGGCTGGCCAGGGTTGGCAACTGCGCAATCTAGGTTCCCAGGTGCTGGCCTTGATTTTGCAGAGACAGCATGTGGACTCTTTGGCCATCGACGCATATCAGGAAGCCTTCGACTTGCTGCAATCGAGCCGCTGGCTCGGTTTGGTATGCCTATCCGCGGGTCTGGATTTCTCCGTGGGCGCGGACTTGAGGCAAGTTGCAGCCGACCTGGATCAGCGGAAATTTACAGCTATCGAGCGGCGCCTGGAGCGATTTCAAGCCCTTACGCAACGCCTTCGAAGCTCCTCCAAGCCGATCGTGCTCTCCCTGAACGGATATGCTTTGGGTGCTGGCTGTGAACTTGCGCTTCAGGCACAGGCCTTGGTTACTACCACCTACGTGCGCATGGGCTTGGTGGAGTCTCTAGTTGGATTGCTGCCCGCCGGAGGTGGGTTAACCGAACTGGCCACCCGGGCTAACTCGGAGAGTGAGTTTTGCCAGTTTTTTGCCCAAGTCATATCGGGCCAAATCTCGAACTCTGCGTACCATGCCAATAAGATGGGATACTTGCGATGGGATCGAGAGGATCGAGTCACCACCGGTGCCCGCAGAATTGACGAAGCCCGCGCCAAGGTCCTCAGTCTGTCGGCTCGGGGACCGTCCCCCCTGCGGGACTGGGCGACCATTTGGTGCGCTCAGGACACCCTCCAGGCCAGGGTGGACCCATTGCCACTACGGGATCGAGCCCCCGCCCAGGCGGTTGTTCGGGTGTTGCTGGCGGGTCGTATGGGAGAGCGGGTCTCCCGGCAAACGCTCCTCGAACGAGAGCGCCAGGAGTATCTGTCGCTTTTGGGACGGCCTGAAACCAAAACACGAATCGCCACGGTATTGTCCTCTATGCACTCCCTCTAGAGGAGGGCGCGAATCCCCTGTGCAACTGTATTCCAATGCGGTGGCCCAGCTTGCCTGTTCACTACCTGGTCGGACTCCTGGTCGTACTCACGAGTGCCTCCCTTCTCTCCGTGGTCACGCTGTTGAGACCCCGAAAAGTCCGCATTACGGGGGGATTGGTATCGACTCAAGGGAGGCCCTTTGCCGGAGTCGAACTGGACGCGATCATCATCTTGAATGGCCTTCGGATGAAGGTCCAGGCGGACGGACGTCGTTTCGTTCTGTTGGCCAGCAATCGCCGCGAGTCGCTGTGGGTAGAAAGGCCCCGTTTTCCGGCTTCTTCGAAGATCCAATGGTTATCGAACGGCAGATTTCGCCTCGATCTCGACCTGCGAACCCAGGCTCAGCCCCGTGCATGTGCCCTGAAGTTCCGTTTCCCCGAAGGAGGGGAACTCCTGACCGGAGCTTTCGGTCTTCATACTCTGGCACCCGACTCCCTGGAATATGTGGGAGATGGGCCCCACTTGCGACTGAGTAAAGTTCCCGTGGCCCGGTCCAATGTTCCCCGCGCCCCCAGGGCGCGGGCCTGGGGGCCTAATCTGATGCTGGCCGAAGACATTACTCTTGGCGGACTTGTAGACGATGGGGCAGACCTGGGGCACGAAGAGTCCCGATACGTTGCCCCTTCTTTGGAGCAGGAGAGGGAAGCCGTTATCGGGTCGATTCGCAAGCATCTGAACGCCTTTTCCGCGGACGCTCTGGAGGACCACCTCGAAGCTTTGAGGAGGTTGGAGGCAGCCGGCTTTGGAAATCGCGAAACCGGGTCATTCCGGGCCCTCTTGAGCGATATTTCAAAGCAGCGTAGATTTCTCCAGAGCCAATTGCCGGGAAGTATGCTGGTGGGAGAGCCAGGCGAGAAGAATCCCGCGCAGGCCCCCGGCGAGGATTAGTATTGCATTTTTTTGAGGGCAAGGTGGCCGTGGTGACAGGCTCAGCCAGTGGAATTGGACTCAGCCTCGCTCGAGCCTGCCTTGCCCGCGGAATGAAGGTCGTTCTCGCCGATGCCGACGCCGAGCGACTGGCCTGGGCCGAATCCCACATGAGAGGGGAGGGAGAGGTTCTATCGGTTGTGACCCAGGTTTCCCAACGGGAATCCATGGTCCACCTGGCAACCGAAACGTCCAGGCGATTTGGCGACGTTCACTTTCTTTTTAACAATGCCGGGGTGACGGGGGGAGGGAGGGCCTGGGACACAACCTCCCTCGACTGGGAGTGGGTCTTGTCGGTAAATCTCTACGGCGTGATTTACGGAATTCAGGCATTTCTCCCCGGCATGCTGGCTCATGGGGCCCCTGGGTATGTGGTAAATACGGCCTCTGCCGTTGCCTTGCTCGACTCCCACCCCAGTGCTCCCTATCACGTAAGCAAGCACGCGGTGTTGGCTTTGTCGCAAAACTTGCGAGCCAGCCTGAAACGCACTTCGGTGCGAGTCTCCTGCTTGTGCCCCAGTTCTGTGCGGACTCGGATACTGGAGAGCGATCGGAGACGCCCTGAGCCCCTACCACCAGGCAGCGCCGAGAAGAAGCGCTGGCGAAACCATGTCCGCCTGATGCAAGAACAAATTGATGGCGGCCTTGACCCGGACGTTTTCAGCGAAATCGTGATGAAAGGGCTCCAACAGCGGCGTTTTTTGATTGTTAGCGAGCCACAATTGAAAACCCAGGCTCGGCAGAGTTGGACTCAGTTGTGGACCGACGAGTGTTGATGGAGCCACCGATCTCGCAGGCGCAAGATCGGCTGCCCGATAGTTTGCGTCAGCACCCACCCAAAACTCCAGGTCGAGAGAATCGCCATTGCGTGAAACTGCCAACCATTCTCGGGAAAGGCCAGTTGCTCTTGCAGTTGGGCCGAGAGGTGAATCGTTTGTTTATGCACGAGGTAGACGGCGTAAGTGCTGCCGGCCAGAGCCGTCATGCCAGGGAACTGAACTTGGGCCAGCCAACCGCCTGGCGACAGGGCCGACATCACCAGGCAAGCAAAGCCCATGGCGAACAGGGGAAATCCGAAGAGAGCATTCAGAGAACAGCGAGGTTCTGAAACAGCCATCCCGGCCAGCACCAGCAGCAATCCCAGCACCAAGAACAGGCCGCTGTACTCCCGCATCCTGGCCCACCACTGGACTCGAAAGCAACGCACCAAAGCCAGGCTCAATCCCAGAAGGAGGGCGTCCAACCGAGTGTGAGTGGGGAAGTAAATCTCCTGAAAGTATCGGGGCACATCCAGAGAACTGGACTCAGAGGAAATATCGTGCCAGGCCCCCAGGCGCCAACTGCAACTCAACCCCCACGCGAGGACCAATGCTGACCCCACCGTCAGTCCCCGGCCATAGCGGAACCCCAGCCAGCAAAGCCAGGGCAAGACCAGGTAAAATTGCTCTTCGACGCACAGGGACCAGGCGTGAGAGAAGGTTCCGCGGTGAACAAAGTCAAGACCGTAGTTTTGAGTAAAGGTCAGAAACTTCCACAGCGGCGGGAGGCATTCGGATTCTCGCGCCCAGGGAAGGCAAAAATAGCCCAGCAGCACCAACCAGTAGAGTGGCAAGATCCTCGAGCAACGCTTCGCATAAAAGACTCTCCACTCTGGTGTGCCCGTTCGTTGGAGAGAACTCAACACCTGAAAGGCGATAAGATAGCCACTGATGACAAAAAAGAGGTCTACGCCAATCCATCCATGTCTGGCAAGGCCCCAATACCAGGGAGCGGACTCTTGGGCGGGCAAGTGGCGAAAGAAGACCATGAGCATGGCCATCAGGCGGAGAAAATCAAGTCCCGGGTAGATGGCTCTGGGGCTGGCGTGAACCGGCGAAGCCTCCTGCATGCAGAAGGCTTCGGTTCAAGCTCGTTGGGTCCTGGATAGGGCCTCATAACACGAGCAGGTCAGTGACCCGGATGCTTTGATCGGGTGCGAACGCTGGCGCGACGTTTTCGCCCTCAGGGACGAGGCGGATCGAGCCGTAGGTGTGACCGAACGGTGCGTCGAGATCGGTAATGGGGTCGCGGCGTATCTCCAGGCACCGGCGCCGAACGTTGAGAATCCAATACTCGGGCACCCCCGCGCGCGCGAACACGCCCACCTTTTCCCCGCGATCGTAGCCGAGAGAGCGGTCGGAGATTTCCAGGATCAGGTCGGGACAACTGGGGTGTTTGCCCTGGGCGTTGCATTCTTGCAAGTGGGCCTTCGTGACCAGTGAGAAATCCGGCTCCGGCTCGCAATCGTCAGACAGGGTGACGGGCAGTTGGCAACGGACGATGTGAGTGGCCGCAAACCGGGCCGCCAGAGTCATGGTGGTAGCGGCCACGGCGGTGGCGTGCGGCAGGTTCTGCGGGGGCATAGAAATGATCTCTCCGTCGATAAGTTCAACGCGTTCATTTGGCGAGAGGACGCCACTCTCGGCCATTCGGTAGTATTCTTCCCGATTGAAGCGGCGGGGTTGGGCGTTGGGCAGGGCCATGCAGAAGAAGTTCGCCGCCGGGGAGACTTCTCCCTAGATACTCAACCGCGAGGAACCTGCCATAAGGCGCGTGGCAACCTGAACCAATGGAGATTTTACGGGGCAGAGACTCGGTTGCCCGGTCTGTTACCAGTTAAGCTTGTGACGGGTCTGGTAGGCGGAGATAATGCGGGCGTTTTTCTCGCAGGCGCGGCTGACCAGTTGATCACGGTAGCCCGGAAACTCCCGGTACCATGGTTGGGCTTGAAAATAGGCACGCACCTGGGGGTCGTGGAAAGGCCGTCCAAAGCGAGCGTAGATTTCGTTGCGCATCAGGGTCAGGTGACGGGCACTGCGCCCTTTCAGGTCGGCGTCCGTGAGGGCCATTCTGTCGCTGTTGGGGCACAGATAGCCTTGCACGCCTGGCTCGTAGACCACGCTTACCCATTCTTCCGCCTGCCAGTCGCTTATGCTCATGGCCAGCCGATTCCGGTTCCTCCTCCACCTCTGTCTGTTGTCCTCGCTGAGTTTATAGTCGGCGGGTTCGATGCTGACCTGGATGTTGCTCTGGCGCACTTTTCCTTGCCAGTTCCCCCCCGAAAAACGATATTCGGCAAAATGCTGACCACCCGCGATGGTTCCCGCGGTGGCCACGTATTCCACACGAATGCTGCGCCGTGCTCCGGGGGCAAAGGACACATGCTTGACCCAATGAGCCGTATAAGTTTCCCGGTCCGGGTCTTCCTTGACGAACACTCGCCGGCATTCGGCGGGGATGCCGTCCACCAGGCTGGCGAATGCCAGGAAGGCCGATGCCTTTTGTAAGCGGCCCGTGTCGATGTCGCCGTGGCCACTTTCTGGAAAGCCCATGTCCACTTCGGCCTGGGAGCCGTGGTTGGCGAATTCGAATTGGGCGGCCGTAAAAACCAGGCGTCCGCGAACGTCCAGTCGCACATCTTCGCTGACCATCTGGATGGAAGAATGCTCGCCCTGGAGCAACTGGAAGCTGCCTCCGACGCCCTCAATGCCACGGTCATTGGCCCAGCAGGCGCAGGCCAGACACATTAGCAGCAGCCCCCCCAGTCTTTCCCTCACCGCCGTAGTATACCCATGGAAGCGGACTGGCACAACCGATCGTATCCAATCTATGAAAGGCTAAGAATTCGGGCCGGGAGAGGGGTTTATTGGTCGTAATCCAACGCAAAAAGACCCTCGGCCAGTCCGAAGGTCTTTTTCGTCGACATTTGTCCGACTTCTAATTGACGCCGAACTTGGTCCAGGGGCGCTGCTGGGAGAGATTCATGACTGAATTGGCGTAGCGCTCGGCCATCGGCCCCGAACCGTTGTAGCGACGGGTGGCGTCCCGCCAGTTGCCGGCTCGTTTGAAATTTTGGGCCAGCAGGCGCACACCATAGTCGATGTTGGCGGCCGGGTCCCAGACCTGGGGCCCTTTGGCAAAGTTGTGAGAGCGATCGTCGATTTGCATGATGCCTTTCCCGTGGCCGCCATCAAAGGAGCTGGCCCGGGGGTTCCAGCCGCTTTCTTTGTAGGCAACAGCCTTGGCGATTTCGGGGGGAACTCCGTATTTTTGGCAGGCGGCTTCGATCATGGTATTGATCTGAGCTTTGCTGGGGTTGGGTCCGAAGTTGGGAATCTGGGCGCCGGGATTGGCCTGACAGGGCCCGAAATTGGGCTGGCCGCCACCGTAACCGGGAGGGGGGCAGAAGTTTTGGTACCCTCCGGGTGGGCAGCCCATCGGCATGCCTCCGTAGGGCATTCCGCCCATAGGAGGCATAAAATTGTTGCCCATCATGTTGCCCATCCGGGCAGCGTTCATGCCGTCTTGATAACCCTGTTGAAAAGGATTTTGCGGCCCCATCTGGCCGCCCATCTGACCCATCATGGTCATCATCATCTGCATCATTTGCAACATCATCATTTGCATTTGCATCTGCATGGGGTTGGCGCCGAAGCCTCCACCCATACACATCTGCGGACCCATCATTTGCGGGCCGCCCATAAACATCGGCATCATAGTAATACGAATCCCCTTTCGCGGACCAATTTGATCTAGTTTCACGTCCAGGGGACAAAAAGTAAAGACTTTGGAGGGCCAGAGTTTGTTAAAGATTCCGTCCCGCAGGGATGTGGTCGGGGCATCCAAAATTGCCCGTGCATGGTTTTCTTTTCGGCAACCAGTCCCGATCACGTCACCGATTTGCCGGCTTTCAACGACTTTCAGATGGCTGTGTTCTCTGTCCTGGAAGGTCACAGCTCGGAAGAAGATGCCAGCAGACTTTACCTACAACTCGATACCACGCTGGGTCAGGTCCTGTACTATTACTATGAGCAGGTCCATTTTCAACCTCTCGAGGAGCAGTCCGAGCAACGCTCAAGCCAGATTTACAGCCTGATTGATTTGATCCGCGAGGAGTCTGCCCTGGCGTTCAAGGCCAGCCTGACGGATAACCAGACCGCCACCAGCTTTCATCTGGAGGGCGCCCGTGAGTATCTGGGTGACTTGATGAAGCAGTTTGCGGAATTGCGCCGTGAGGAAGAAAAGCGTCCCAAGTTTTCCGACCTGGCCTGGGTCAATGAATTGTGTCGGGTGGCCGTGGCGTGCCGCCAGGGCCAACTGAGCGACGATCACCTGGCCGAACGCCTGGAAACCGCGCAGCAGCTTCACGAGCGTGCGGCACTGGGCATTCCTCAGATGCCCCCTTTGATCACCGACCGCCAGCGCTGGCGACAGATTCTGGCCGTCATGGTGGAGGCTTTGGAAACGCTGGGCCAGGGAATCGGTCAGGTGGACGCGTATCTGGACGACCACGACGGTGATGGCCTCGACGCCGGCCTGGAGTTGTGCATGAGCGGCGCCCAACGACTGCTAGAAGAATATGAGACGCTGTGCATACTGGAGGATGAGGTTCCCACCCGGTTGTGCCCGAGATGTTCCCATTCAAATCCCCTGGAGGCAACACGTTGTGGTTCCTGTTCTGCCACTTTTCCCCGGCTGCCCGAGGAGGAGGCGGCCGACCTTCAGGTCTCCTGGCCGTCCTATGTCGAGCGCCTGTTGCACAGCTTGCACTCTTGGCGGCAGGGCGAAATGAACCTGGAGCAGGCTGTGGGGGCGCTGGTCGAGTTGCGAGGCCGCTTTCAAAAGGGACTTGCATCCTTCCAACAGATGAAGATGCCCGCTCAGGGTGTGCCCGACGAGATTCAACGGGTGGGCGATGCTCGGGCCCGGCTGATCGCCGACAGCGAGAGGGCCCTGGCGGGACTCAACGACATTCAAGCGGCTCTAGAAGAAGGTCAGGCCGACTTTGTGAATACCGCCACCGAGAATTTCCTGGCTGGAGTGCAGGGGCTACTTGAGGCTCATCAACTGGGCCAGCAACTGGTGGGATAGAGTAACTGGTGGACGAGTCGGGGCTTTCGCTCACATTGGGCAGCAACTGGTTGACCCAGGCACGGGTTAAAGATTCCGAGGGGTATTTGGTGCCGGCCTGGAGGCTTCATGCGGAGGGTCTGGACGAGATTCTCGAATCAGCTCTACTTCTGAGCTGTCGGCCGATCTGAGGTTGGCCGTGCTGGATTTGCGGGAGAGGGCCCTGGAGTTGGCTCAGCAGGCCATGGAGCGTAGGGTCACGCGTCCCAGGAAGAAAGACGTGGGGTAATGAAGGAGGAAAGAATGCAGCCACCTGGCCCTCTTTCTGACCTGGACAAGGCTGACCAGGACTTCGACTGGTTGATGGATTGTTTTTATGAGGTCCTTCTGGAGGCTGGCAATGCGGATCTAGCCGAGATTTTGCCCTTTCGAGGCTCGGCCCCGGAATCGGTTTCCAGAATTTCTTCGAGCCGGCACATTCAGGCCTATGCCATAGCCTTTCAGTTGCTCAACCAGGTAGAAGAGAATGCTTCGGCCCAAACTCGCCGCCAGGCGGAAGAATGCTTTGGCCCCGAGTATGAGAGAGGTCTGTGGGGGCAGGTCCTGCAGCAATTGCGCCTTCAAGGGGTGGCTGAGGGCGCCATTGCCCACGCTCTTCCCAGCATTCGCGTCGAACCTGTGCTCACCGCTCATCCTACCGAAGCCAAGCGCGCCACCGTACTGGAGCATTACCGCGAACTCTACCTGCTGCTGGTGCGACGGGAGAATCAAATCTGGACTGCTCACGAAAGGCAGGAGATTCGCAATCAGGTTAAGGCCACCCTGGAGTTGCTGTGGCGCACGGGCGACATCTTTCTGGAGAAGCCGGATGTCGCTTCCGAGCTAAACAATGTCATCTATTATTTGCGCCGGGTCTTTCCCGACGTACTGGTTCAGCTCGACTCGCGCTTGCGTCAGGTGTGGACCGGGCTGGGGAGCGATCCAAGTTTGCTCCGCTCGGCCACGAGTTTGCCGCGCCTGACTTTCAGTACCTGGGTGGGTGGAGATCGCGACGGGCATCCGCTGGTCACCGATGGCGTCACTCGCTCTGCCCTGTCCGAATTGCGTCACAACGCGCTGGGGCTATTGCGGCAACTACTGGGACAACTGGGCCAGCGTCTCAGTCTCTCGGACCACCTGCAGGCTCCACCCCCGGCCTTGCTCGCGTATCTGGGCAAAATTTCTCAGACGGGTGGAGCGGAGGTTGGCGGGGCGCTTTTGCGAAATCCCAACGAGCCCTGGCGACAACTGGTCAATGTTATGCTGGTCCGGCTTCCGGGTGATGGATCGGGGCTGGAATCGCAAGCTTATCAACGATCTGATCAACTGGCCGAGGATTTGGGTCGCCTTCGCGTGGCTCTTGAGGAAGTTGGGGCCGCTCGACTGGCGGATAGCGAGGTCCTTAAGGTTGAGCGGGCCGTGCAGTGCTTCGGCTTTCACCTGGCCAGCCTGGATATTCGGCAGAACAGCGCCTTTCATGATCGAGCCGTCGATCAACTCTTGGCGGCGGCCGGCTTCGCCGATCATCAGTTTTCCGCCTGGGACGAGGCCCGTCGGCGGGCTTTCGTGGAACAGGAGTTGGAGTCGCCACGCCCCTTTACCCGGCCCGACATGAAGCTGGGTCCCGAGGCTACGGCCGTGTTGGCCTGCTATCGGGTCGTGTTGGACCATTTGCGACGTTACGGGCCCGCCGGTCTGGGTGGGTTGATCGTCAGCATGACCCGCTCGGTGGTCGACTTGTTGGTGGTTTATCTGTTGGCTCGCGAAGTCGGCCTGCTGTGCGAAGGCGAACAAGGCCCCGTGTGCTCCCTTGGCGTGGTGCCCCTCTTTGAAACCATCGAGGATCTGGAGGGGAGCGGGCGGATTTTGGAGGAGTTCTTCCGTCACCCCATCACTCTGCGTAGCTTGCGGACCCAGGCCACGGGAGAGCCCACTCAACAGGTGATGGTTGGCTACAGCGATAGTAACAAGGACGGGGGAATGCTGGCCAGCCTGTGGGGTCTTTACCGGGCTGAGGGGGAACTGGCGGCAGTTGGCCGCGCCCACGGTGTGCGCATTCGATTTTTTCATGGCCGTGGCGGTACCATCAGCCGGGGGTCGGGTCCGGCCGGGCGATTCATTCGCGCTCTGCCCAAAGCGGCGCTGGGGGGCGACCTGCGCCTCACCGAACAGGGAGAAACCATTGCCCAGAAGTATGCCAATCGCATTAGTGCGGTCTATAATTTGGAATTGCTGCTGGCGGGCGTGACCGGGGTCACTCTGGCGAAGGCCAGTCAGGCGCTGACTCCCCATCCTTTGGAGCCCACTATGGACAGGCTGGCCCGCTGGAGTCGAGATGCGTATGTCCAGCTGGTGAGCGCAGAGGGTTTCCTCTCCTTTTTCGGTGAGGCCACGCCCATTGACGTGATCGAGCAGAGCCGCATCGGTTCGCGTCCGTCCCGTCGCAGCGGACGCCACTCGCTGAGCGATCTACGAGCCATCCCCTGGGTCTTCAGTTGGAGTCAGGCGCGATTTTATCTGTCCGGTTGGTACGGGGTTGGCAGCGCGCTGGAAAAACTCTTGCAGGAAGATCCGGCTTCTTTTGAGGACCTCGGCGAACAGTTGATGGAGTGGGCATCGCTGCACTACATCGTCAGCAATGCCGCCACCAGTATCATGACCGCTGACCCTGCTATCATGACGCTCTATGCCGGCCTGGTACATGAGGAATCGGTGCGGGTTTCGGTGCTGGGCCGGATCCTGGAAGAGTATGAGCGCACCCGGCGGATGCTGGAACAGGTCTATGGCGGACCCTTGCAGCTAAAACGCCCTCATCCGGCCAGGCTCCTGGCCAAACGCGAGCGGGCTTTGAATCATTTGCATCAGCGCCAGGTACACTTGCTGCGTCAGTGGCGCAGCCTGGGCGCCCTCTCGTCGGAAGCGGAGCAGGTGCTGAAGCGATTGCTTTTGACCGTCAACGCCATTGCGGCCGGTTTGCGCACCACCGGGTAGGCTACAGCCAGCGGCGCATGGGTTGGAGGAAGGGCCTCGCGCGTTCGATCATCTCTTGGTGAATGTGGCCGTTGCTGACCAGCACTTCGGCCTGTCTCAACTCGTAGGGCTGACCGCCCAGGTTGGTCACGGTGGCGCCGGCTTCGTGTGCGATCAGGGCTCCAGCGGCTGCATCCCAGGGCTTGAGGAAAAACTCCCAGTAGCCGTCCAGTCGGCCGCAGGCGAGATAGCAAAAATCCAGCGCCGCTGAACCGTCGCGACGGATGCCGCCGGAGTGAACGACCATTTCTCGAAAAAGGTCAAACAGGGCCTGGTTGTCTATTTCGGCCAGGTGGTAGGGGAAGCCGGTCACCAGCAGGGCGTCTTTCAGGTGACGGGTTGAACTGACGCCGATGGGTTGGCCGTTGAGGTGGGCTCCGTGGCCCTGAATGGCTTCGAAGAGCTCGTCACGAATCGGGTCGTAGACCACGCCCAGCCGGACTTTTCCTTCGATTTCGAGGCCGATCGACACCGACACAAAAGGATAGCCGTGGGCAAAGCTGCGGGTGCCATCGAGCGGGTCCACGATCCACAGCGGCCCCTGGCCATGGCCGGTCCGTCCGCCTTCTTCGCCCAGAATGTCGTGGTCGGGCCAATCTTTCTGGAGAATGTCCAAGATCAGGCGCTCGCAGGCCAGGTCAACCTCGGTCACCAGGTCGATGGGTCCCTTGTGGTGCACCCCGACCCGGGTTCCAAATCGTAAGCGGATGATTTCTCCGGCCGCGCGCGCGGCCTGCCGGGCAGAGTCTAGATAGGCGTTCATGGGGCGGGCCATTCGCACCGCCCAGAGCAGGCACCTACGCGAATTTGTGGTAGTAGTCTTTCTATGCAGATTGGCTCTAATCCGCCCGAGCCCGCCACGAACAGGTCGGCTTTGCCTCCCCTGAGCGGGGGGGACCGGCAAGCCTGGGTAAGCAACGTCACCAAAACTCACCTTCGCTCGGGACTGAGTCGTGCCGTCCGTTCTAAGCGTTAGCGATGCTGGACCGCTACCAAAAGGTGGTCTTTTGGGTGGGCGCGGGCTTGAGCCAGGCCAGTGGGGTTTGCCCGCCACCTGCCCACAACCGTCTGAGTTTTTTGCATCAACCGGAGAAAGTCTGGGCCGACTACCAGGCCTGGAAAGGGCATTTGCGGAGTTGCAGGCCCAATGCCGGCCATGAGTGTTTGGCGCAGATGCAGCGCAGCCACCCCCAGGTCCGCATTGTCACGCTGAATCAAGATGGACTGCTGCAGCGGGCCGGCTGCCAGGTCTTAGAGTTGCACGGCTCGGTCTGGGAGAGTTGCTGTTTTCAGTGTCGTCTGCGAGATTGCTCGTGCGCCGCCCGGCAGCGTCCTGACGTGGTCTGGAGCGGGGAAGAATTGCCTCAAGAAAATGTGCAGCGGGCGCTGGCCTGGCTGGGCGAGTGCGATTGTCTGGTGACGGTGGGCGCATCGGGAACGGTGCCGCCGGCAGGCCCCATGCCATTGGAGGCGCGCCAGGCCTACCGAATCGAGATCAATCCCGCGGAGACTCCGCTGTCGGCCCATCATCACGAGTGTTGGCGGGGGCCGGCCGAGGAATTGCTGGGGAAGCTATTTCCCAGCGGAAACCCTGCGGATCGGTGAGATGGGCCAGAAAGCCGCCCCAAGGGGCCGGACCCCAGGGGACCTCCCAGCGGGCCCCGGCCTGTTCGAGTTGAACTAAGCGGGGCCCCCAGTCGGGCGAGCGCAGGCACAGTCCCTGGCGAGGCCGCTCACCACTGACTTCGGAACGCAGCTTGAAGTCTGCGGCTTGGGCGGCGCTGAGCTCGTAAAAGCGCAATTCAAGACCGTCCAGGTCATAAATCAACGAATCGGCTCCCAAATGGCCGCTGCGATCCAGCAGCAGATCGTAAAACGTTTTGGCCCGGGTCAGGTCGGCCACCACGAAAAAGAGGTTGGCGAGTTGCAAATCAGCGGCGCTTTTTGGGGTTTTTGTTGGTGGAGCTGCCACCACCGCCAAACATATTGCGCAGTTGGTCTTCTTCGGCCTGGAGCTGGGCCCGGTCCTGATCCCAGACACTGGCCAGTTTTTGCTTCTCCTGGGCCCCTTTGCTGCGCTCGGCGGCAAAGAGGTCGGGGCCTTTGTCCACCTCTTCGGCCTCGGCCGGGGTACGCCAGACGTCGGCCAGCTTGTCTTTCTCCTGGCGCAATTCTCGTTGCGAGTCGCCAAACACTTGAGAGAGTTTTTGCTGGCGAACCTCGTGTTTGTCCAGCGCCTGCTGGACCCAGTCCGCGGTACCGGACTGCTCTACTTCCTTCTTGCTGGGGGGTTTATAAGGCTCACTCATGGCAGTACCTCCGAAAGCTGGTTTTGTACGGATCCAACCGGGTTTCCTTTTCAGGGTTCTTTCAGGGGGGCTGGCTATATTCTCTACAACCCACCGGAATATACCGACCCGAGGATAGGATAGGATTTAGGACGATGAAACTCCAGTCAGTGAATCAGAACTTCAACAAGCCCCAAACGTTGGTGAAGAACGATGCTCCCAAGCCCAACGATCCACCCCCGCCGCAGGATGGCTACAAGCCAAGCCTGGGCTCGAGCGCCATTCGCAACGGCATCGCCTGGGGAAATGCTACCGGCACGGTCGTCGGCGGCGCGACGGGTTTGGCCACAGTCACTGGCGCTCTTTATGCCGGTGTGCTCGGTGGTGCCATCGTTGGTTCTCTGACCGGTGCCGGTTTCGGCCCCGTATTGGGCGCGGTCACTTCGCACGGCGCTCTGGACTTTGTGGGTCGCACCTTCGCCACGGCAGGCTTCTTCGCCAAGACCGGTATGGTCATCGGCGGCCTCTCGGGTGCAGCGGGTGCCTGGCAGGTGGGTAACGGAATTGGTAACGCGGTAGGCAAGGCGGCCGGCTTCGTCCCCGGCGCGATTGTCGGCGGTGCTCAGGGTTTGTGGGCCAAGGCGGAAAATGCCGCTGGCGGCGGTGAGGCTCCTCCTCCTGCCAAAGAAGACAAGCCCAGCCTATTGAAAACCAACTTCACCGACCTCAACAATATGAGTGGTGGAATGAAACTCTACGCCTCGATTCTAGGCGGTGTCGGTATGCTCAGCGGCGCGGTCGGCGGTTTCACGCTGGGCGCGTCGGTGGCCTCGGCGGGCAGCCTGGCCTCGGGCCTGCTGGCCAGCAACGTAAGCCTCTCCGCTATCGGAGCCGCCGGTGTGGCCGGTGGAATTGTGGGTGGCGCACTCTTCGCCGCCGTCGGTGGTCTGGGTGGTTTCACCGCCGCCAAGGCCTCCAAAAAGGTCTGGGATCACACCGGTGGCAAGCTATTGGGAATGACGCAGGGTGACAAGGAATCACAAAACGCTAAGGGTAAACGCCTCGACGAGAAGAAAGTGGCTCTCGACACTCGTGAAGATGGCCTCAAGGCTGACGCCGAGACCAAGCGCGCTTTCTATCGCGACGAGACCAAGAAGCTCGACGAGCGCGAAACCGGGATCGAAAAGTCTGAAGCCGACGTGAAAGGTCGCCTGGACGAGATCAACGGAAAAATCGAAGCCGGTGGCCAGGCTCAGTATGCCGACAAGGCTGCCAAGCCCGATGCCCAGACCGGTGAGAGCCTGGTTAACTGGGATTCTCGTCTCAAGAAGTTCGACGGTGAGTTGAAAGACTTCGCCGGTCAGCTCAAGAGCAAGGAAGGCGGTCTGGATGCTCAGATCACCAAGGAATCGGATGCCAAGTTCGCTCAGGACCGTCGTCCGGTTGAGCAGCGCTACGACGGCCTCCAGGGTGAACTGAACGGCAAGGAAACCGGCCTCAACGAGCGCAAGCGTCAGATTGACGGCAAGATTCAGGATGGCTACCAGGCCGGCGTATCGGCCCAGAAGCCCGGCCTGCAACAGGAATTGCGTTACGCTCAGGACGACCGCGACCGCGCTCAAAACGACTTCGCCGATGCCCAGCGCGACCGCAACAACGCCGCTGCCCAACTTTCTTCGGCCCAAAGCCAGTTGAGCACGGCCCGCAATGAGGCCGACCAGAATCAGGGCCGCGTCAACAAACTCAATACGGCTATCCGCGACCTGGACAACCAGAAAGACAATCTCCAGGCCGAGCATCGCCAGGCCGACAACACCACCGCCGACTTACAGAGCAAGCTGCAAGCCTGCCGCAATTCCTAAATAGCCGTAAGGCCAATGAAAGACCCGCAAGGGTCTTTTTTTTTCCTGCGTGGCTTGAAGGGGAGCTGAAGAGGGCCCGTTTGGGGGACCGCGAAGGGCGCCAGCCAAAGACCACTTCAAGCTGGAGGCACGGATGGCTACCCAAACTGAGACTGAAGGACATCTACTGGTAAATACCATTAAGGCCGTTCTCGAAAAGCGAGCGACCCCAGAGCAACTGGAAGCGGTTATGCTCAGCAGTCGTCAGGGCCTGGACCAGCAAATTCAGGATTTTCAGGCCACCGTAGCCGGACTCCCGGCCGAGATGCGCGAGAAGATCACCACGCTGACCGACGCGGCCGAGGAAGTCTTTGGTTTTATGGACACGGCCTTGCAAGAGGTGGGCCAGTTTCTCCAGCAAGGGGACGTCAATCTACTCTACAACGCAGGTTCGGTCGTGCGGCGGGCTGCCGATCAGTTGAATTACATCTTCAACGAAATGCGCAATTTTGTGCTGGCGGTCAGCGGGCCCACCTCGATTCCCAACTTGAATCTCATGTTGCGGGCTTATGAGGTGTTTACGCCCGACAAAGACGCCAAGGGCGAGCGCCTCAAAGAGTTTGTTCAGTCGGAGCGGTTTATGGCTCTGCAATCTCTGGACGACCTGGAAAAGTCGGAACCCACCCCCGAATTGAGCTATTTAAAGGAAGTCTGGGACGCCCATCTGCGCTGCATGAATCGCCTCTTCGCGGCTATCGACAAGGGCGATAAGCCGGGCGTGGACAAAGAGATGGAGAATGCTCGGACCACTTTTACGCGTCTTTTCGAGCGCATTCCCAGCGCCACCATGTCGCAGCGCTATGACGGTCCAACCGACTCGCCTCAGGTGAACTTGATTTTGAGTCTGGCCGCCGACGTGGAAGCCCAGGTATTGCACGATGCGCCCCTGGTGGAGGCCCTGGCGGTGGTCTACGAGTCGGCCTCGGACACGGCCACCTCGCTGGATCAGATTTTGGAAGCCGGGGTGGATTCGGTGATTGTGCGCGAGTCCATCGCCCGCGCCTTGCAGGCGATCGAGTATCAGCAAGAGGCGCTCAACGAGTTTAGCGAGTTTTTTATCAATCGTACCGACCTGGTGTTGCGCTCGGCCATGTTCAAGCTGGAGGAATCCACCCTGCAATTGACGGCCGCCATGGCCAAATTGACAGAACTGGCCGACCGCGAAGGCAAGGTGGCCTGCATCCGTTGCAGCCATTACAACCCCACCAACCGCCACAATTGCGAGAAGTGCAACACGCCGTTGCCCAATCTGGGTCAGCAGGCAGGTTCAACTTTTGAGGCTGCCGAGGGCGGTCCGGCTCCCGGTGAAAATGCTCAGGGCCCGGTGCTGACCAGCAATTTGGTGCGATTGTATACGGCTGTCAATGGCGTGGCCGATGGCACTCTCGATGCCGATGCCTTCTTGAAAGAAGTGGAGTGGTTTCAGGCTCAGATCGACAGTAACTCCGAGTATGAGATCGAGGAGCCCAACTGGGAGGAACTCGATGAGGAGGAGCGCTCCAAGGAAGAGGAAGCCTATAAGGCTCTCGAGGAGGTCCAGGCCATGTTTGCCCAGGGTGTGGCCGAGATGAACGAGGCCCTGGAGAAGATGCGCGGCTATGTGGAAAGCGAATCGCGCAGCGAAATCGAAGATGCCCTGCGCACCATGGACAACGGGGCCCGTAAAATCGCCACGGTCGGTCAATTGAGCAAGCAGTCAAAGACGTGATAGGGCGCCGTCGCTTCCTGGGGGGACTGACGGCCGCCGCTCTGTCTCCGTGGGTCATGGCCCAGTCGGCTCCGCGGCTGTCGCTGCAGGGCGCCGCCGTGCAGGGATTCCCTCTTTTTGTAGCCGTAGTGGGCGAGCCTACCCTCAGCGACTTACGGGTTGACTGGGAGGGAAAAGAGTATGCTTTGAGCTGGGTGGAGCCCGCCTCGGCCTGGAGAGGTGTGGTTCCGATCGGCATCGATTGTCCGACTCGGCAGAAGCTGTGCGTGAAGCAGGCTGGTCAGGTGCTGCTTGAGCGTGAGCTGACTGTCAAGGCCCGGGATTACGGGACCCAGTATCTTTCTATCAACCCGGCCACGCTGGCCAGCTACGACGACCCTCAAAACAAGGCCGACGATCAGGCCATTCTGGCCAGCATGAAGAGACTGGACGATCGCCAGCATTGGCAAGGCAATTTTCAACTCCCCTGTGATGCTCCTGAAACCACCGGTTTTGGCCAGCGCCGACTGTATAACGGTTGGAAGAAAGGCTGGCACAAGGGTCTGGACCTGGGGGGCTGGGAGGGGCAGGCGGTGATGGCGCCCGCTGCCGGCAAAGTCATTCATCAGGCTCGCGGCATCGTCAATGGCAACACCCTGGCTCTGAGCCACGGCCTGGGAGTTTTCAGCGTCTATTTTCATCTCAATGACTACGCCGTCGTCAAAGGCGATCAGGTCGAAGCGGGTCAGAGTATCGCCAGCGTGGGCGGCACCGGAGGCTTCGCTCCCCATCTGCATTGGGAAATGCGAGCTTTTGGGAGGCCCGTCCATCCTAAAGCTTTCTTGCAGTTGCCCGCCGACTGGCGCTAGTCCACCAAAAAGCCCAGGTCGGTGGTGGGGCTGGCGGCGTAGCGGATGGTCAGACGACCACTGTCGCGGGCCTGACGCGCTGACCCCCACTGTTGACCAGCCCAGGCGAACTGATCGTCAAAGGGAAAGACCTGAGCGGGGGGGACCCGGATGTGTGCCCGGGTGGTGTCCACCAACAATTCGGCGAGGCCCCTTTTCCAGGCCTTGCAGGCAGCCCATACGATCAGTCGCCAATCGTCCTGAAAGATGCTGCGGGTTTTTAGTGTCAGCACCAGGCGGTTGTCCTGCAGAGACAAACTCTGCAGCGCCTTATCTTCCTCCCATCGATGGGATTTCTCGGCGATGCGCCCTTGAATGCGGCGGTAGTCGTGAAAGACGCGGGCGGGGTGGTCGTGACTCTGGTGGATGCCAAAGGGATGGGGGGCCCCTTCCTCATAGTCGGCGCCGAAAATTTTCTGCTCGGCTCCCGCCTGAAACTGTCGGCGAGTGAATTCCAGGTAGTTGTCAAAGCCGTGGCGCAAGCGCGTCATTCCAAATTTTTCCGGGTTTCGATCGAGCAATGAATCAGGCTCAATGCTAAGCGGAGTGGTGTGGACTCCGTTGGGTTGGAGCACGTCGTGATAAGCGTCCTGAATATAGTTCATCAGACTCTCTCCCCGCTCCACATCGTAGGGCGTTTCGCTTTGCAGCCCGATAATTCCGTATACAATGCCGTGAATGTTGTCAAAGCGGCGCATGAAGTCGAGCGTGCCCAGCAATTCTAGATCCGAGGCGAAAGGTTTGAGTTGATTGCGGGCGGCCAGTCGCTGGCGCAGAGGCTCGCTATAGGTCTGGGCGTCGAGCGAAATGATGGCGCTGGCAAAATACTGGCTGACCTCGGCGATGAATTTGGGAGTGGGCAGGCTCCAGCAGTAGAAGGCGGCGTGGTACTCTTTGGCGGGCAGGCGACGAGCCAATTGGAGGTAGTAGTCTTCGCGAGCCGGGTCGGAGACCGGATCAAAGTCGAACATCACGGCTTTGCGCGTCCAGGGTGCCAACGACTGCATATCGGCCAGGGTGTCTTCGAGGTCCCGGTATTGAAAGCCGGTGCGACCGAACAGCTTTTTGTGGCCATAGGCGCTGCCCGAGCAGAAGCTGCAGGCGCTCTGACAACCTTTGCCCGTCCACACAAAGGGGGCGGTGAAGCCGGCGTGATAAAGGAGTTCGCTTGGGGCAATCTCGGTGAGGTCGGGAATCAGGCGTAGTCGGTCCCCTCCGTTGCGAGGTTGAACGTATTTTTGGGGCAGTCGGTAGGTGATACCGTCCTTTTGGGCCACTGCATTGCACCGGGGGTTGCCCTGGACCAGTTGCATCAAGGGCACCTCGGCATCGCCGGTGATCACGGCGTCAAAGTCGGTCTTGGCCACGATCTCTTCGGCGAAGGATGTGGCCGATTGCCCTCCGGTTACCAGTTGAATATGCGGATGATGCTGACGGATATGGTTGGCCACCTCGACTGCGCCAAACACGGTGTCCCACCATTTGCAGCTGATGGCCGCCCAGCGTGGTTTCCAATCGCTGAGGGCTCGCTCCAGGCGTTGTCGCCAGTCCACGCCCACCAGCGGCTCGACCCGGACGGCCAGCCCGTTTTGGTGCAAATAGCTGGCTAATTGAAGGGTGGCGTTGTTGAACAGATACTTGGAACCATCGAAGCGGCGTGGGGGGCTGAGAAAGAGCACGTCGATCATTGCCTTCAGCTTCCCCTCGTCAGACAGGCCACCTTCCCAGTGCTGGGGGAGAGCGGGTGAGGTTGCAGAAGGGTTGGCGATGAGAACCTTGCTGATTGTCAATCCGATGTCAGGTGCGCGCGGTCAACGATGGCGCAGCCAGGACCTGCCTGGTATGGTGCAGGGCTGGTTTCCTGAGGCAGCATTGCACCTGACCAGCGGTGAAGGCGATGCTACCCAGGCCGCTCGGCAGGCCGTGAGCGACGAAATTGATCTGGTGGTCGCCGTGGGAGGCGACGGTACCATCAATGAAGTGGTCAATGGCCTGGTGGGTTCTTCGGTTCATCTGGGTATTTTACCAGCGGGCACGGAGAATGTTCTGGCCAAGGAACGACACGTCCCCAGCGCCCTGGAAAAAGCCTCTCTTTACCTGAAGGACGCGCCCGCCCGGCGGGCTGATGTGGTCAAGGTGGGGGGAAAATACTTTCTTTGTTTTGCCGGAATCGGCTTTGATGCGCTGGTGGTGGACCGGATTCAGCCGGAGCAAAAGGCCAAATTGGGAGCCATGGCCTACGTGATGACCGGATTTGAGCAGATGTTCAAATACCAGGAAGTGGCCCGTACGGCAACCATTCAGGTCGACGAAGCGCCTCCCCTCAAGTTGGATTTTTGGCAGATCATTGTGGCTAATATTCAAACCTATGGCGGTGGTCTACGCCCGGCTCCGCGGGCATCCATGCATGATGGCCTGTTGGATATGGTAGTCTGGCCCCGAGCTGATTTACCTGGAATGATCCATCAGATCGTGGCCACCGCCACCGGTGCCCACCTGGGTCTGGCCGAAGTGAAGTACATTCAGGGGCAGCGCATCTGGATCGATACCGAGCCGCCGAGTTTGGTGCAGATCGACGGTGAGCTGCTGGGGTTCACCCCGGTTTTGTTCGAAGTCCTGCCCCAGGCTCTGTGGATCAGATTTTAAAGGTCAAAAGCAAAAAACCCGGGGCTACGACCCGGGTTTCCAAGTGGTGTTGATTTTTTTTATAAAGTGGGGTTGGAGTAGCCGGGTTTGCTGAAGCCGGGGTTGCTGAAGCCGGGGTTGCTGAAGCCGGGGTTGCTGAAGCCGGGTTTGCTGAAGCTTGGGTTGCTGAAACTTGGATTGCTGAAACTGGGTTTGCTGAAGCTGGGGCTGGTGAAACCGGTGCCACCGATTTTTTTGGGCTGGTCGCGAAGGACAACCTGGACCGGAGCCAACTTGATGCGCTCGGGAGGGGTCCAGGAAGAGGGGGCCGGAATATTGCGGCTGCGAGAGACAACGTTGACCCGCACGGCTTTGCCCTGGTAGCTGTAAGTGTGCTCCCCGCTGTTTTCGGCTGGAAGAGCGAAGGCGCTGCCCATCATCAGGCTGGCGAGGGATACAAAAACGAACCTTCTCATTGTCAGTCTCCTAGGTCTCTACTTTGGCTAACCACACAGTAGCCGAAGCCTCTGAAAAATCTCTGAAAAACCGTCAGGCGTCCTGGGCCTCCACCTCGCGGGCATGCTCCATGACCAACTGAAAACGCGGTGCCGGGTCTTTGCCAAAGCAGTCACGCACGGCCTGATCGGCGGCCTCTTCGTCGATCAGGCGGACTCTGTAGAGAGTGCGACTGGCCGGATCAAGGGTGGTTTCTTTGAGTTGCTGGGGACTCATCTCGCCCAGACCTTTGAAGCGGGTGATCTCCGGCTTGCCGCGTTGGGTTTTGAGCATGCGATCCTTCTCCTTGTCGCTCCAGGCCCACTGAGTGACTTTGGCGTTGCGAATGCGATAAAGCGGGGGGCGCCCCAGATAGATGTGTCCCTGCCGAATCAAGTCGGGCAGATAGCGATAGAAGAAGGTGATCAGGAGGCCGGCGATGTGATGGCCATCGGAGTCAGCATCGGTGAGGATGACCACCCGATGGTAGCGCAGTCTGGAGACATCCACCTTGGAGCCAACGCCACAGCCGATGGCGCTGATCAGGTTGAGAATTTCTTTGTTTTGCTGGATTTTTGACAGGTTGGCCTGCTCGGTATTAAGCACTTTGCCACGCAGGGGCAAGACGGCCTGATTCTTGCGGTCCCGGGCCTGTTTGGCCGAGCCGCCGGCCGAATCGCCTTCGACTACGAAGAGTTCGCATTCGGAGGGTCGGTTACTGGAACAGTCGGCCAGCTTGCCGGGCAAATTGAGGCGAGTGGTGGCCGTCTTGCGCGTCACCAAATCGATGGCTTCCCGCTGGGCCACGCGCTGGCGGGCGGCGTTGAGCAGACGCTCGACCAGGGCCTCGGCTTGCTTGGAATTGGCGTTCAAAAACTGTTCCAGCGAAGGGGCCAGAGCGTTGGCCACCTGGTTTTGCACTTCCGGATTGTTGAGTCGCTCTTTGGTCTGCCCCTTAAACTGCGGTTCGGGCACGTAGACGCTGAGCACGCAGCGCATGCCATCGCGCAGATCTTCGGCGCTCAGTTTCAGGTTTTTGGGGGTCAGGTTGTGAGTCTCCATGTAGTTGCGCAGGGCCCGTACGATGCCGGCCCGCAAGCCCAGATCGTGAGTGCCGCCCTGGGCGGTGGGGATGCCGTTGACGTAGCTCCACACCTTCTCGTCGCCTTCTTCTACCCAGACCACGGCCACTTCCATGCGTGGGTCTTGCTCGCGTTGCAGCACAAAGGACTGCTCGTAGCCGGGATTGCGCTGTTCGTGGGCGATCAGGCGCTGCAAGTAGCCGTCGATCCCCAGTCCGTGGTCAAATTTCCAGACGCGCCCGTCGCGAGCCGTTTTCAGGGTGATTTTGACTCGGTGAAGGTACGATTTGGCTTCTAGCCTCTCCACGATCACCTGGGGGTCGAAAGTGCAGTCTGCGAAAATCTCAGAGTCGGGACGAAAGGCGATGGAGGTTCCCGTTCCGCGGGCGTCACCCAACACTTCCAGGGGGGTGACGGCATGTCCGCGCTCAAAGCGCTGACGATACTGTTTGCCTCCCCGGCGCACGCGCGCCTCCAGGTTTTCAGAAAGGGCGTTGACCACCGAGGCGCCTACGCCGTGCAGGCCGCCCGAATACTGGTAGTTGCCGGGCGAAAATTTGCCACCGGCGTGGAGAGTGGTCAGGATTAACTCGAGAGCGGGCTTTTTGAACTGTTCGTGCATGTCTACCGGGATGCCGCGGCCGTTGTCGCCGATGCGCACACCCTGACAGTCCGCCTCCACTTCCACCTCGATCTGATCGGCGTGCCCGTTCATGACCTCGTCGATGGAGTTGTCGACAATTTCCCAGACCAGGTGATGCAGGCCGGCTTTGTCCACCCCACCGATATACATGGCCGGCCTTTTGCGCACCGGTTCCAGCCCGGACAGGACTTGAATATCCTTGGCGCTGTATTCCTCGGTTGAGGTCTTGCCTGCTGAGGGTTTACGACTCATCGTTGTTGCCATTCTTCTCCTCGCCAATCAACACCAGTTGGCCCCGTTTGATCACATTGCTGCCCTTGCCGGCTCGCCCTACCAGTTGTAGTCGGCCTGCTTCCAACCAGATCTCCTTGCCGCCATCGGAGCGTTGCACCAGGCACCCGTCAGAGTCGTTGGCGCAGACGCGGATGGTGAGCAGGCGATCGCCATCCTCCAATTTGATCAGCGTGACGCCCTTGGATGCGCCGTTTAAAAAAGAGACTTCTTCGATGGGGCAGAGCAGCGAGCGGCCGCCGCGGCTGACGCAGAGCAGAGCCTCCGTGCCGCGCGTCAGGGCTACCTTGACGATTTCCACGCCGCCGGGTGGCTTGGCGTAGCGTCGACCCGAGCGTGTCGAGGGTTCGCAGAAACCCTGCAGAGAGATGCGATATCCGCGACCTTCTGAGGTGGCCAGCATCAAGTGCAAAGGGGGGGCCACTTCGCTGTCCTCCGAGCGCAAATCGGGATCGGTGGGATCGAGACACAGGGCCGCTACCACGCGCTCGCCGTCGTTGAAGCTGAAGAGCTTTTGAACGGGGTCGCCAAAACCCCGCGGCTGCACCTGCAGGTCGTGGATGCGCGTGGTGTAGGCCGTGCCCAGGTTGGAGAGAAAGACCACGGTGCTTTTGGTGGTGCCTTTGAGCACTTCCACCAACTGGTCGTCCGTGCGCAGTTTGGCCTTGGCAGGGTCGGTGCCGGCCGAGACACGACGCACCCAGCCATCCCGGCTGAGCAGCACCAGCGCCTCCTCTTCCACAATCATGTCTTCGGCGTTGACGACGATTTCGGCCACGCCCTCGTGAACGACTTGCGTGCGCCGCGGCTCGGGGAAGCGGCTTCGCACTTCTTTGAGTTCTTTTTTGACCAGGTTCCAGAGGCGGCGGGGACTGGCCAGCATGCCCTGGAGAACTTCGACCTGCATCCGTTTGTCATTGTATTCCCCCTGGACGGCCTCGATATCGGTCTTGCCGATCTTGTAGAGGCGCAGGTCCAGCACGGCCTCGGCCTGATCCTGGTCGATGCCGAAGCGCGCGATCAATCCCTGGGCCGCGTGGCTGCGGCCGGTGGAGTCGCGAATGATCTGGATGGCCGTGTCCAGATCGGCAAAGACTTTGGCAAAGCCCTCCAATAGGTGCAGGCGCGCCTGCAGGGCGCGCAGATCATAACTGAGACGCTTTTGCACCACCTCGAAGCGGAAGTCGAGAAAATGGCGCAGTGCCTCCAGCAAACTGATGCGTCGTGGGGTAGGGGCGGCCCCAGGCTCGGGGATCAGGCAGGTCAAGTTGAGGTGAAAATTGGTTTGCAGCTGGGTGTTCTTATAGAGATAGCCCATGACCAGTTGGGGGTCGGCGTCGCGCTTGCACTCCATGACAATGCGCACGTCGTCGGTCGATTCGTCGCGGATGTCGAGGACGTGAGGAAGCTTGCGATTGATGATGTGTTCGGCGATTTCTTCTACCAACTGGCTTTTGTTGACCATGTAGGGGATGGAAGTGAGCACCAGCATGCGCCCGCGTCGCGAATCGTCTTCGACGCTATACTGCCCGCGCAGACGAATGCGACCACTCCCTTCGCTGTAAAGTTTGACCAGACTGGCCCGGTCTTCGAGGATCTCGCCTCCGGTGGGGAAGTCGGGACCCTGCACCACTTGCAATACCTGGTCTACCGTCAGTTGCGGGTTGTCGATCAGATTTTCGCAGGCCTGACAGACTTCGGCCAGGTTGTGCGGAGGAATATTGGTGGCCACGCCCACGGCGATACCGGTGCAGCCGTTGACCAGCAATTGAGGGATGCGGGCCGGCAACACCACCGGCTCGTCCTGGCTGTCGTCGAAGTTGCGCCGCATGTCGACGGTCTCCTGGCCCAGTTCCTGGACAAACTCCATGGCCACGGCTGTCAGCTTGGCTTCGGTGTAGCGATAGGCCGCCGGACTGTCGCCATCGAGCGAGCCGAAATTGCCCTGCCCAAAGATCAGGGGATAGCGCATCACCCAGGGCTGGGCCAGTCGCACCATGGCCTCGTAGACGGCACCGTCCCCGTGAGGGTGGTAGTTGCCCAGCACCAGGCCTACGACTTTGGCGCATTTCAAGGTGCTTTTTTCGGGGCTGAGGCGCAGATCGTGGAACATAGTGTAGAGGATGCGTCGCTGCACGGGCTTTAGACCATCGCGGACATCAGGCAAGGCTCGCGAAGTGATGACGGAAACGGCGTAATTCAGGAATCGCTCGCGAGTTGCCTCGTGGAGTTCAATGTCTACAATGTATTGGGCTTGCATATTTCTCTCCTAACCAAAACCCGACACACACAAACGGCGGGGGGGGAGTTGGATGCGGTGTTCCCAGAGGTAAATTCCCTGCCAGGTGCCCAGACCCAGGTGACCTTCCAAGACGGGAATGGTCAGACTGGTTTGGGTGAGGGCGCTCTTAATGTGGGAAGGCATATCGTCGGGGCCCTCGTCGGTGTGGGTAAAGAGGTGGGAATGGCTGTTGGCCAGGCGCTCAAAAAAGCTTTCTAAATCGGCCCTGGCACTGGGGTCGGCATTTTCTTGGATGAGCAGGCTGGCCGATGTGTGCTGCACAAAGAGGTGGCAAAGTCCGCGCGAAATCAGGCTTTGTTGCACGACTTCCGCAATAGAAGCCGTGATTTCAAACAGTCCCTGGCGCGGCGCTTTGATGACGAGTTGGCGTTGATGCAAGGTAAACCTCCCGGCACCCTTGATTGGCCGCCATGGATTGAATTCCCTTCAATGAATCACCTCACCCCAGAGCGAAGGTAGGCAGGAGATTGAATCGTTTGGCGTGTTCAAGAGAAGTCGTTTGCCGGGTGTGGCTGTGGTCTGATTTGAATCGGGGTGCTGGGCCCTGTGTCTGGATCGCCGACTGCCTCCACTGCAGAGCCGCACCGGCGACGGGCGGTCTTCACCTTGCCCCTGTGGCCCGCGCCACTGCTACCTACCAAAGCCGAACAGGATATTTTAGTGGTGGAACCTTAACTCTTTCCTGGGTGGCCCGGGGTGGATTCAGCAGCGTAGCAATCAGGCCGAGCGCCGGGGCAGTCGGGGGCGAGCCACCGGGGCGGGGGGCTGGGTGGTACGGATTCGGGCCGCCCAGCGCGGTCGAGCGCGAAGAGATGCGTAGCTTCGCTGCAGCGTGATGGCCACCCAGCAAGGCAAGGTGATGCAGCAACTGAGTGCTTGAAGTGCCTGCTGCGTGGAGCGGTTCATGGTTCAAATGTAACCCATGACAGTGTTGCTGTCAATCATGGTTGTCAACTGTTACTTGCTTTGCTCAAGGGCGCCCCATCAATGGCAGAAAGGGAATTGGTGGATCCGTCTCTAATCAGGGCCGGGTGTTGTCGAGGAAAATACTGGCCCAAGGCCTGTTGGGTTTGCTTCTTGGGGGTGCTTTGTTGACTTCTCCCGTGAACTCTCAGCCACCCGAGCCTGTCACCTATCGGCTGAGCTTTGCTGCTGCCCAGAATCACTATGTCGATATTGAGGCGCAGATTCCCACCCATGGGGCCGCGGAGGTCGAACTGTTCCTGCCGGTCTGGACGCCCGGGTCGTACATGGTTCGCGAATACAGTCGGCAACTGGAAGGTCTGCAGGCCACCGGCCCTGACGGCAAGCCACTGGTTGTGGAAAAAACACGCAAGAACCGGTGGTTGATTCGATCCGGTAACGGCGCCAGCATTACTGTAAAGTATCGGGTCTACTGTCGCGAGATGTCCGTACGCAACTGCTGGGTAGAAAGTGACTTTGCCTTGCTCACCGGTGCTCAGTTGTTTCTGGCCCCGGTTGGGCAGTTGCAGCGCCCTTTTCGGGTCGAGGTACAGCTACCAGGTGGCTGGAAGCGGGTTGAGACCGGACTGGCGCCAGGCGCCACCGCCAACCAGTTTGTGGCGGGCGACTTCGATGAGTTAATCGACTGCCCCATGGCTTTGGGCAATCCGTCCGTCTACGATTTTAAAGTGGGTGGCGTCGCTCATCGTCTCGTCAACGAGGGCGAAGGCGGCGTTTGGGATGGCCCGCGCAGCGCCAAGGATGTGGAAAAAATTGTGGGAGTTGTGCATCAGATGTGGGGCGAAGTGCCCTATGCTAAGAGTGCCCCTCACAGTTACACTTTTATCAATCTCTTGACTCAGACCGGGGGCGGCCTGGAACATAAGAATTCCACGGTACTGATGAGCAGTCGGTGGTCGCAACGCGCCCGACACGATTATCTGAACTGGCTGTCGCTGGTGGCTCACGAATTTTTTCACGCCTGGAATGTCAAAACGTTACGACCCGTGGCTCTGGGACCGTTTGATTACGAGAATGAAGTGTACACTCCCAGCCTGTGGGTGGCCGAAGGTCTGACCGCATACTACGACAACCTGTTGGTGCGACGGGCCGGTTTTTCCAGTCACAAAGAGTACCTGGAGTCTCTCTCCAAGGATATCGAGTCCTTGCAGACCACCCCAGGCCGCCTGGTTCAGCCCCTGGGTTCGAGTTCGTACGACGCCTGGATTAAATTTTATCGGCCCGACGAGAACTCGGCCAATACGGGCGTGTCTTACTATACCAAGGGCTCCTTGGTGGGATTGTTGCTCGACGCTCGGATTCGTCAGTTGACTGACGGCAAGCGTAGTCTTGATGATGTGATGCGCCGAGCCTACAAGCTTTATTCGGGTCCCAAGGGTTATAGCGAGAGCCAGTTTCGCGCTGTGGCCGAAGAGGTTGCCGGGGCTTCTCTCAAAGAGTTCTTTGCCAACTATGTTGATGGTTTGCTGGAGCTGGATTTCAAGCCCTTGCTCAGCTTTTACGGTCTTCGATTTAAGGCCGTCGATGCCAAGAAAGAGAATAAGGACCCGGAGGCAGGCTGGATGGGCGGCTCATACTCGGTGGCCAACGGTCGCCTGTTGGTAACGGCCGTGAAGCGTGCTACCCCGGCTTTTGAGGCCGGGCTGAATGTGGATGATGAGATTTTGGCCGTCAACGATTATCGGGTGCCAGCCGACAAGGTCGAGCGTCTCGACGATCGCCTCAAGCAGTATTCACCCGGAGCAACGGTGAGCTTGTTGGTGGCCCGCCGCGAAAAGTTGACTCGACTCAATGTTCGTCTGAGGAAAAAGCCCGCCGAGAGTTGGCAGCTCGAAGTTGACCCCACGGCCAGCTCGGAAGCCCAGGAGCAGCGCAGCAAGTGGCTCGGACCTGACCTGAAGGGATGAGTCAACCGGAAGTCGAGCCGCCAACCCTCCAACAGCGCCCGGTGCGTGAACCGTTGCCCGAGGGCTCCACCCTTCAGGGCGGTGTTTACACCATGGGCCCGGTGGTTGGTGTGGGAGGGTTTAGTCTTACCTATCTGGCCTATCAGGGTCCCCTGCGTCTGCCCGTGGCTATCAAAGAGTTTTTCCCCAACGGTTGCGTACGGCGAGAGGACGGAATTCACGCCTTGCCGCCCTGGTCGTTGGACAACTATACGGCGGCCAAGGATACGTTTCAGCGCGAGGGTTCAATTCTCGAGCGCTTCCATCACCCCAGCATCGTGAGGGTTCACGGCCAGTTTACCGAAAATCGAAGTGCCTACCTGGTGGAAGAGTTGCTCGAGGGAGAAACGCTGGGCGAAGGGCTGGCCCGAGCTGGAGCCATGCCTTTGAGTCAGGCTCTGGAAGTGTGTCAACAGGTGGGACAGGCTTTGATGCTGGTTCATGCGGGCGGGCTGATTCACTCGGACCTGAAGCCGGATAATTTGTTTTGGACCCACGAAGGCCGCTACGTGATCCTGGACTTTGGCGTGTCCCGTGGTTACCTCAGCGAGAAGGCTTCTAAAGAGGGTCTGGCGGCGGTCTCTCCGGGCTATTCGCCTCCCGAGCAGTATGACAAGAATCAAAAATTGGTGCCCGCCTCCGATGTCTACTCGCTGGCGGCAACCCTTTATCACTTGTTGGTGGGTCACCCACCGCTAGATGCGCGACGACGCGCCAAAGGGGAGAGGCTGACCTCGATTCGGGCCGCCAACGCCACCGTCAGTGTGGAGACGGAACAGGCCCTTTTTCAGGCTTTGCAAATGGAGCCGAAGCGCCGCACGGCCAGTGTGCGTCAACTCATGGAGGGTTTGGGCCTGGAGGTCACCCTGAAGGCGGCCGTGGCCAGTGAGTTTGTCATGTTGCACGAAGTGCTGGCCCATCAGGGAGGAACCAACGCCCTGGTGCTCCATAGTGAATCGCGGCGCCTCTATTCGGCGGGTAAGGATGGTCGGATCTGCCTGTGGAACTGGCCTGACCTGCAGTTGTTGGGCAGTCTCAATGCTCACGCTCAAGCTGTTAACGCCCTGGCCATTTCGCCCGACGGTGGCTATCTGGTCAGTGGTTCGCAGGCGGGAGACATCAAGCTGTGGGACTGTCGTCTGGGTACCGAGATTCAGACCCTGGTCTCGACGGGTCCCGCAGTGGTGCGCTTGTGCTTTCATCCCGAAGGCGGATTGGTGATTGCCGCCTTTACCGATGGGCGTTGCTCGATGACCGGTCCGTCCTTGCCGCAAGGCGCCTCGTGGCAGGCCCACAAAGGCCCCGTCAATGCCCTGGATGTAAGTCCCGAAGGCGGTATTCTGGCCACCGGCGCGGACGATAAGGCGATTCATCTGTGGCGTCTCCCCGATGGTCGCTTTCTGAGAGCCCTGACCGGCCATGACAAACTGCTTCAGTCCGTTCGCTTCAGCCCGGATGGTCGGCTCTTGATCAGCGGTTCCAACGACCTTTCAGTGCGCATTTGGGATCTGGCTGCCAATATGGAGATGCGCCATCTCAAGGGGCACCGCGGCATGGTTTGGGACGCCTGCTTCACCTCTTCCCCTGAACTGGTGGTGACCGTTTCGGCCGATCGCTGCCTGCGCGCTTTTCGAGTGGACAACGGGCGGGTGGTCTTTTGCTCGGAAGCCCACGAAGGCTGGGCCCGGGCTTTGGCCGTGGACCTCCACGAGCCGCTGGTGGCTACCGGTGGAGCTGACGGTCGCGTGCGGGTTTGGAAAATCCCTCCTGTAAACGGATAAGTTTCCTTTCTGTTCGACAGGATTGCCCGAAAGGTTGAATAAAATTCCATTCACAAACCATGTTACCCGGTATTTTGATTTTACTGATCTTCCTGGCGGCCGCCGGCCTGATGTACACACGTCGACTCCCGGCCCTGCTGGCTTTGCCTATCATGGCTTTGTCTATCGCAACGGTGGCCGGGGTCAACCAGCCCGACTGGACGCTGGAAAGCCTGCGCACTTTGCTGTTTCAAACAGTCCTTACGGACGGCTCGAAACGCCTGGCCGGGGCCATGGTCACCACCATGTTCGGCGCCATGCTGTCTCAAGTGGTCATGCGCCAGGGCATTGCCCAGCAGTTGATCCGTTGGGCTGCGGAGTATGCGGGCGACCGCAAATTGCTGTTAGCTCTGATTTTGTATGGGGCGGTGGCGGGCAACTTCTCGGCTCTGAGCGGATTGGGAGCGGTCATTATGGTCGGTTCCCTGGTGTTGCCCATTTTGGTGAGCAGCGGCTTTACTCCGCTCTACGCCGCCACCGTCATGTTGTTGGGCATCGCCGTGGGGGGCATCTTCAATCCGGCCAACTGGAAGCTCTACATCGAATTGCTGGGACTGTCCGACGTGGTTGTGAGGCAGTATGCCTTGCAGGTGGCCGTCATTATGGTGACGGTTTCCGTGTTTTATCTGCTCTTTGAGGGTCGCCGGCAGTCGAAAGTGTTCGCCTGGGCGGCCCCGGCGGTGGGGTTTGAGGTTGAGGGGCCGCGGGTGCCCGTGATCGCCCTGCTCACGCCAGTGCTGCCGCCGGCCCTGATGTTCTTTTTTCAGTGGCCCGACATCCCGGCCTTTCTGGTGGCCATTTTGTTTGGCTGCGTGGTGACTCAGCCCAAGCGCCTCATTCCCAATGTGACGGCAGCAGTGCTCGAAGGGCTCAAGGATGTCAGCCCGGTGATCGGCCTGTTCATCGGCCTGGGTATGACCCTCAATGCCACCATGGACCCCACCTCGCAGGCGATTATGGATCCCTTTCTCAAGGCCGTTTTGCCCAGTTCCGCCCTGGGTTACGTGGCCTTCTTCACTCTGCTGGCCCCGCTGACGCTCTACCGCGGGCCCTTCAATCTGTATGGGTTGGGAGCCGGATTTGCGGCCCTGATGGCCAAGTCGGCGGTGCTGCCTTCGCTGGCCGTGATGACCGCTTTTATGAGTGTGGGCCAGGTTCAGTCGGTGTGTGACCCCACCAATACCCACAACGTCTGGATCGCCCAGTTCGTGCATGAGTCTCCCGACCGGATTCTTAAACACACGCTACCCTATATCTGGGTTTTCGTGTTGCTGGCGCTGGTGTTTATGGTGGGGGTCAGGGGAGTGATGGGCTGATGCAGCGCATGCGCGTGGGCATTGACGTGGGCGGCACCTTTACCCACGCCGTAGCCATAGACAATGCCACCCTTGAGGTGGCGCATCACGCCGTGACCCCTACCACCCACCACCACCCCAACGGAGTGGCCGAAGGCATTGTGCAGGTCTTTGGCAAGCTGCTTGAGCACGTCCCCGAGGCTAAGGTGGTCTTTTTGGCGCACAGCACCACTCAGGCCACCAATGCTTTGCTCGAAGGCGACGTGGTCAAAGTGGGCATTGTCGGTCTGGGCAGCGCGCTTGATCTGAAGGCCAGGGCCGATATGGAAGTGGGGTCGATCGAACTGGCGCCCGGTAAGTTTCTCCATTCTCAACTGATCTACGTTTCCGATAAGGCCATCCAGGCTGCCCTGGGTAAACTTCAGGGCGAGGGCTGCGGGGCCATTGCTGCCGCTCAACCCATGAGCGTGGATGACAGCCGGGGTGAGGCGGAAGTGATGGAGATGGCCTCGGCCATGGGCCTGCCCGCCTGTGGCAGCCACGAAATGTCTGGCCTCTATGGTTTGCAGAAGCGCACTCGCACGGCCGTTCTTAACGCCAGCATTCTGCCCAAGATGATTGAGACAGCCGTGATGACCGAATCGGGTTTGCGTCAGGCCCACGTGGAAGCCCCACTGATGGTGATGCGCTCCGACGGCGGGGTGATGAGTCTGGATGAGGTGCGCAAGCGGCCGGTGCTCACTTTGCTCTCGGGTCCGGCTGCCGGCATCGCCGCCGCTCTGGTTTTTTTGCGGGCCAGCGACGCCATCTTTTTGGAAGTGGGCGGAACCAGCACTGACATCTGTCTCATCAAGGATGGTCGGGCGGCCATTCACAGCGCCACTTTGGGGGGGCATCCCACCTTTCTCAAAACGCTTGACAGCCGGACTCTGGGTGTGGCCGGCGGCTCGATGTTGCGGGCCGGCTCCAAGGTTGAGGTGGGGCCGCGCAGCGCCCACCTGGCCGGCTGCAGCTACGCCTGCTTCACGGCGCCGGAGTGGTTTGACGACCAGGTAACCCTGGTTTCCGAAAAGCCTTTGCCCGATGACCCCGATTACTGGGTATTTCACAAGGGGGAGGAAAAGGTGGCCGTGACCACCACCTGCGCCGCCAATTGGCTGGGTTTTGTGCCGTCAGGGGGCTACTCGTTGGGCAACCTGGCCAGCCTGGAGAAGGCCTTTGCCTGTTTGCATAAGGTCACCGGACTGGAGCCTGTCGAGCTGGCCACGAAGATGTTGGACAGCGCCTCCGAAAAGGTAATTCCTACTATCAGGCAATTGATTGTGGACTACAAAGTGGGGGATCGGGCCATCAAACTGATCGGCGGTGGGGGAGGGGCAGCCGCCATTGTGCCCTACGTGGCCAGGAAGCTCGACCTGCCCCACGAAATTGCCCCGCGAGCCGAAGTGATCTCGGCCATCGGAGCGGCTCTGGCCATGGTCAAAGAGACGCTGGAACGTAATTTGGTCAATCCCTCCCAGTCAGACCTGGCCGCATTGCGCAGCGAGGCTGAGCAGGCCGTGATCCGCATGGGGGCCGATCCGGACACGGTGGACGTGCAGATCGAAGTGGATTCGCAGCGCAACCAGGTGCGGGCCATGGCCACCGGTTCGGTGGCCTTTGTGGCTCAGGACCTGCTGCAGCAGACGGTCACCGAGGAAGAACGCCTGACGGCCCTGCGCGAGGCGGCCCCTCGCGAGCAGTCGGTTCTGCTCAAGGGGCAGACGGATACGCTTTATGTCTACGAAAGCCAGCGCAGCGAGAAGTATTTCCTCAAGCTGTTCACGCGCACCAAGCAGACGGTTTGGATCACCGATGGACGGGGCGGGGTAAAACTTCAGGTTCCGGGCGGAAAACTGGTGAGTAGCCCCGGAGACAACTGGCGCAAGGCGTTGGAAAGTGTGCTCCAGCAGCACACCGACTACGGGGACGCCGGGGCCTTGTTGCCGGCTGTGCACGTAGTGGCCGGACGCAAACTGGTGGATTTGACTTCGCTGCAGACCACCGAGCAAGTGTTGGGCCTGGCTCAGCAAGAGTTGGCCCAGATGCATCTGAGCGAGCACTCGGTGTTTTTTCTGATCCACCCCCGCAACTGAGATGTTGCCCGTTCAGGAACAGATGCGGGCTGCCGCCAATCCGCCTCAGGCCGAGTTTCTTAAGAGGTTTTTCAAGACCGGGCCGGGGCAGTATGCTGAAGGAGACCTCTTTCTGGGGCTTAAGGTGCCGCAGACGCGTGGCTTTTTGAAGATCTGCCGGGACTACTCCTTGAAGGAGGTCTTGAGCATGCTGCAGTCGCCTTATCACGAGGAGAGGCTGCTGGCTCTGATGGAGATGGGGCGTCGGGCGCGGCGGGAGCCCCAGGCCATTCTGGACGCCTATCTGGCCCACATCCGGTGGGTCAACAATTGGGACCTGGTCGACGGTTCCGCTCCACAAATTGTGGGAGAGACCCTGCTGGGTGCACAGGACCGCAGCCTGCTGGACCTGTTGGCCGCCTCCGACAATCTCTGGGAGCGGCGCATCGCGGTGGTGTCCACGCTGGCCTTGATACGCAAAGGGCAAATAGGCGATACGCTGCGCCTTTGCCAGGGGTTGTTGCACGAGCATCACGATCTGATGCACAAAGCCTGCGGCTGGATGCTGCGCGAGGTGGGCAAGCGCAGCCTGCCCGCCTTGCTGGGATTTTTGGATGAGCACGCGGCTCTCATGCCCCGCACCATGTTGCGATATTCATTGGAAAAGTTGTCGGTTGAACAGCGCGCTGTTTATCTGGCAATGGGTCGGCCGAGGCCGAAAACTTGACAACTTGTGCTACAGTAGCGCCCTGTATGACAAATCCTACTAATCCAGAGAGCTTTAACGACTTTGGGCTACTCAGCTCCAGCTTAAAAGTTCTCGCCCAGATGGGCATTCACTCTCCTACTCCTATCCAGATCCAGACCATTCCCCCGCTTTTGGCGGGCAAGGACGTGGTGGGTCAAGCCTGCACCGGCTCGGGTAAGACGCTAGCCTTTGGCCTGCCGTTGATCGAATATGTGGAACCAGGACTGCGCGCCGTGCAAGCCCTGGTTTTGGTGCCCACCCGCGAATTGGCCAACCAGGTTGGCGAAGTATTAGATACTTTGGGAAAGGCCGATGGTTTGAAAACCGCCGTTGTGGTGGGTGGACGCGGCCTGGGACCGCAAGAGCAGGCCATCCGAGCCGGCGCTCAGATCGTGGTGGGTGCGCCTGGCCGCGTGCTCGACCTGATCAAACGCGGGTCGCTCAGTTTGAAGAAAGTTACTTTTCTGGTCCTGGACGAGGCGGACGAGATGTTGGACCGGGGCTTCATGCACGACGTGAAGGCCATTCTTTCCTACGCTCCGCCCCCGAGCAAGCGACAAACGGCTCTGTTTTCCGCCACTCATCCCGAGTGGGTGGATAAATCGGCCGCCCAATTTCTCTACCAACCGGTCCGGGTCAAGGTGGATCCCGCCCCCGAGAGTCGGCCTAAGATTGAACATGTGGTTCACGAGATTCCCGAAGGCGCTCGTTGGGATGCGCTGCGCAAATTGCTCGACGATCGCGACGGACTCTCGATTGTGTTCACCCGTACCAAGCACGGAGCCAAGAAGTTGGCCAAGCAATTGGCCACCGTGGGTTACCCGGTGGACGCGCTGCAGGGCAACATGAGTCAGAATGCTCGCGACCGAGTGGTGCAGCAGTTCCGTTCCAGCCAGATCGAAATTATGGTGGCCACCAATGTGGCTGCCCGGGGCCTGGACCTGGACGGAGTGACTCAGGTCATCAACTTCGAATTGCCGGAAACGGCCGAATTGCTCACTCACCGGGTGGGACGCACCGGGCGGATGGGCAAGGAAGGTATGGCCATCACTCTGGTCACGCCTACCGATCGGTCGAAGTTTGCGCAACTGGAGCGAGCCTTCGGCCAGCGCATTCAGCGTCAGGTGCTGGCCTTGCCTGTCAACATGACGGTGCCTCCACGCCCCCCCGTGGTGGCTGTGGCTGCGCCGGTCCGTCCTTCGGGCGGTAGGGGCAGCTACGATGCCCCTCGTTCCTACCGAGGGGCCAGCAGTCGCTCCAGGTAGCCTCTCCAGGCCAGAGGGGTCGACCCCTCTGGCCTGGTAACAATCCTTGATGCGAGTGGGAACCGCCAGCGTGAATTTTGTATATCTTTCTCCGTTTTTCCCCCCCAACTACCGCGATTTCGTGCGCGGCCTGCACGAGGTGGGCGTGCGCGTACTGGGCTTGGGCGAGACGCCCTACGCCGATCTGGGCCCCCAGTTGCAGGGATGGATTCACGAGTATTACCAGGTGGAGTCGCTGCAAGAATACGACCAGGTGTATCGCGCTTTTGCCTATTTCATTTCTAAGCATGGTCGGATCGATCGGGTCGATTCCAACTCCGAGTATTGGATGGATACCGAGGCCCGTTTGCGCACCGACTTTAACCTGGCGGGCTACCGCAGCAGTGATATGGACAGGATCAAGCGCAAATGGGTCATGAAGCAGCGCTATTTGGAAGCTGGTGTGCCGGTGGCCCGTGGCTGCCTGGCCAGTGATCGCAAAGGGGTCTTGAAGCTGGCTCGTCAGGCCGGGTTCCCGCTGGTGGCCAAACCCGACGTGGGAGTGGGCGCGGCGGCCACCTACAAGCTGGAAAATCAGGCCGAGCTGGAGAAGTTTTTGGACCATCCGCCCGACATCGAGTATCTGCTCGAAGAGTATCTGGTGGGTCAGTTGTGCACCTATGATGGTCTGGCGAACAGCGCCATGGAGCCGGTTTTTACGGCCAGTCACGGATTTTCCACCGGCATCATGGAAGTGGTGAATGAAGAGGCCGACCTCTTTTATTACTCGGAACGTCACATTCCCGAAGACCTGGAAGCGATGGGGCGCAAGGTTCTCAAGGCTTTTGAAGTGCGCCAGCGCTTTTTTCATCTGGAGTTTTTTCGCACAGCCGATGGGTTGCGCGCCCTGGAGGCCAATTTGAGGGCCCCCGGAGCCCTGACCACCAACATGATGTGTTATGCCAATGACGTCGATATTTTTCGCCATTGGGCGCAGGTGGTCTGTTTTGACCATGGCGATGTTCCCCAAGGGCGCCCCTATCACGTGGGTTACTACGCGCGTCGCGAGGGTCGCAACTACCGGCTTTCCCACCAGGAGGTGCTGGACCGTTATGCCGACCAGTTTGTGCTGCACCACGTCAATGAAGAGATTTTTCGTAACCGTTCAGGGGGGCATCTCCCTGGTAGGTGCGGCAGCAGGTACTGAGC
>JADMJV010000129.1 GCA_018780265.1 bacterium | reverse complement strand
GCCTGTGGCCAGGACGAACTCATCCAATATCTTGGTCTTTAATTGGCCAGATGCCCCGTATTGCCTCACGGAAGAATCACACCCCAACTGGGCACCGGCCACCCCCGCAAAACCCCACCAAACTTGCCAATATAGGGTCGATTTCCCCATTTCTGGACATCGGCCCGTGCGGGTCTGGACCCTAACCGGACACAACCGGAGCGTTCTCAGAAACGAGCGTTCATGAGAATCCCTTTCGACTCTGCTCCCAGGACCTGTCAGTATTCAAAGTCGACTTCAGTAGATATTCAAAGTCCTCTTCAGTGGCATTTTGGGCGGCGCTATTTGGTGTCTTCTTGGCGTGCGAGCGTGCGGTAGACGGTGGCTCTGGAAACAGAGAACAGCTCCGCCAGATCACTGATGGAATAGTCTCCGGTACCGTGCATCCGTCGCAGCTCTTTCTGTTGCTTGTCGGACAGCTTGGGCTGTTTGCCGCGTAACTTCCCCTTGGCACGGGCAATGGCCATGCCTTCCCGCGTGCGCAGGCGGATTAGATCGGCTTCAAATTCTGCAAAAGTGGCAAGGATGTTGAAAAACATCTTCCCCATCGGGTCGGCCGGGTCATATACGCTGGCACCGAGTGCCAGCCTTACCCCGCGCGCTACGAGAGAGTCCGCGATAGTGCGTGCATCGGGAACCGATCGAGCCAGCCTATCGAGCTTCGGCACCACGAGAGTATCTCCGGCGCGGACGGCGGCCAGGGCTTGGTCCAGCCCTGGCCTGGACCGGTTTGTGCCGGTCAGGCCGCGGTCCATGTAAATCCGCTCCGGTGCGACGCCGAGTTCGATGAGAGCCGCCTGCTGAGCGGCCAGGTCCTGTTTGTCGGTGGAACAGCGAGCATATCCTATGAGTGTTTTTGCCATAGCGACAGTGTACGATTAACGGGCCCCAAATGAAAGATTTAGCGGACCACCTAAATGAGACGAGAGCCCCCTGATGCCTCCGCACGTGGCGCTGGTGGCATTGGCTGTCCGGTGAGCGTTCCTCTTACGGACAGTCTGACCAGGTCCGCAAATGCCTCGGGCTCCTCTCGATTAAGTCGGTTCAGCTCTGCTACCAGTCGCTGGAATATCCGCTGTGCGGACATGTCCCGCAGGTCTTGTAGTGGCACACCTGTCCCAACTTCCAGCTTATGCAGAGCCTCATCGGGCGGGTTGTTTCGCATCAGTGTAAATTCCTGAGGGGCCAGCCCCAAGGCCTGGCGATAGAATACCGGCAAAGAAACCCCATATTCAACAGCCAACCTTCCCACCCAGCGTTCGAGCGTCTCATGCTCATCGGGTGGGGGATGCAACGGCCAACGTAAGCGGCTACTTACGTTGAGACTCACGCGATGATCGATTCGAACTGCCGGCGGCGCTCCGATGGCGAGCGATAATCGGAAGCTTTGATGACGCTCGAATCGATGGCTTCACATCCCTCGCGCAATGCGAAGCGAGCGGCAGCGGCCAGAAGTGCCACCATTTCGCCGATCGTTCCCTCGGATTTATTGAGAATGAGTGCCCGCATGGCTGGCCTACTCAGCCCTGAAGGTTTTCGTAGAGGTAAGGAGGCTTCAAAACTCGCCAGGAGCCTGGCCAAATCGGTATCGTCGCTCCAACGTGGTAATAGCATCGGCTCGAAACGGTTCTCCAACTGATCATCCGACCGGATCGCAAGATAGGCGTCCCCGGTCCCGAGGCAAGCCAACGATACGCGCAACTCGTTGCCCAGGAAAC
>JADMJV010000148.1 GCA_018780265.1 bacterium | reverse complement strand
TGGGACAGGGGCTGGGACAGGGACCGGGGGGGTGGGGGGGGCTTCTTCGATGAGAAGGGCGGGCTCGAGGGGTGCGGGGGCCATGTCCTCGAGGGTGACGGGCGCTTCTTCGTAGCTGGCTTCCTCTTCTGCCTGTTCTTCTTCTGCTTCGATGGGGGCGGGGTCATTGAGTTGGAGCAGGCAGCCGATGAGCTGGCGGTCGCGGATGAGGGGCTGCAAGTGGACTTCGGTTTCGACGGGGCCCTGGCGGGTTTTGAGGGGTACGGTGAGGATAACGGGCCGCAGGCCCGAGAGCAGGGTGGTGAGGCCGCCCTCGGGGAGGAACTGGTCGAGGCCGAGCAGGACCAGCAAATCTTTGCCTTCCAGCTCGCTTTCCGAGTAGCCGAGGCGAAGTTCGCTTTCGGCGCTGACCAGCAGGGGGCGACCCTGGCCGTCCAGGAGAAGCAGGGCGGAGTCGAGGCAGGCCAGGGCGCTGCTCACTTTGTCGCGTTCTTGGGTGAGTTCGCGGTAAAGCGACTGGACTTCGCGCGAGTGAATGTCGAGCGAGCGCTGCAGACGGTGGCGGTCTTCTTCGAACTGGCGAAAGCGGTCGTTGAGCAATACCAATAGAGCCAGCCAACGGTCTTCGTCAGGGGGCTGGGCTTCCTCTACACCCAATCGATGCAGCAAGGCCTTGAGTTGGCGATGCAAGATCACGTGTTCGCGGTTCGCTTTGGTGGATTGCTATCCTCCGTTGGATTGAAAAGGTTGGCGACGGCGCAGGGCCCACCACAGTCCCAGCAGGGGAGTGACCAGCAGCACCTGCCAGGGATAGGTGGCCGGGGGTTGGGGGGCGCGGTAGTTGGGCGAGAGGGTCCAGTCGAGGCCGCAGAGCTGGCGCCATTGGCGGCGGCGCTGGTCGTATTGGGCGGGGCTAAGGGCCAGCGCCAGGCCACCTTTGAGGCGCTTGCCGGTCCACAGTTCGGCAAAGAGGGGCTGCTGGTCGGGGGGAGGCAACTGGCTGAGGCGAGGGGCGATCTCCAATACCTGCGAGATGTCATCGGTCAGACAGAGGGTGTTTTGGCTGAAGCTGGCCGAGGGCAAGTAGAGCATGTCGCTGCCGCCCCGGGCTAGCGGTTGCCAGGCGGGGGCCCGGCGCAGCTCGATCTGGCCGTCGTGGCTGAGGGCCAGCCACTGGCTGTCGGGCGAGAAAGTCGCCTCGGAGGCGTCGATGGGCAGGCTGACTTTGGCCGAGCCCGAGAAGATGTCGACGCGCTGGTCGTGGAGCGTGACCAGATGGCGGCCGTCCGGAGAGAGGATGGAGTCCAGGCCCGAGGGGTAGCTGGGGGCCCCGGGCTGGAGGCGGGCGTTGAGAGTCTGGATGCTTTGCTCGCCGACCTGAAGGAGTCGTTGGCCGTCTTGGGACTTGAGCAGTTCCGTGTCGGGAAACAGGCTGAGACGGACCTTCTTGGCGCTGTCCCACAGCTCAGTTTGCTCGTCCTCATCGCACAGGAGGATGCGGTCTCCCGGGTCGGCCATCCATTCGAAGGTCAGCCGCTGGGGCCAGTTCCACAGGACGGAGCCGGTGCGGGCGTCGACCAGGCCGTGTTCAAAGGCCACCCACTGGCCGTTGTGGACAAATTGGCGGGGGTCTCCCAGTTGCTCGGGGTCAAAATTCCAACGGTGGCGCGGTTGACCGCTGCTGCCCTGGCAGATCGACATGGAGCTGCGAAACCAGGTCATGACCTGGTCGGATCGGAGATCGGCTCTAAAACCGTCGTTGGCCGCATAGGAGACGGGCAGGGGCTGGTCGGAGGTGAGGGACCAGTAGGGTCGAGCGCCCACGTCGCTGATAAACCAGCGGCCGTCGGCGCTGATACTGCCGCCGAGGGGATAGAGGCGCAGGCTGCGCAGGCTGGCTTTGAAGTCGGCCAGAGTGAGCGTCCCCAACTGGCTTTTGAGCAGCAGTTGGGCCTGCTGGCCGGGCCCTTGCTGGGAAAGGCGCCGGGCCTGGCGTTGGCTGAGGCTGAGCTTCAGCCAGTCCCGCCAGGCCTGGGGCTGACTGCCCAGATCGATGCGCGCTTGAAAGTGGAGAGCACGGCGGGCCTGGCGACGGTGGGGGCCAGAGAGCAGGGGGATGGCGGCGGGGACGATGGGCGGGTAGTAGTGGTATTGAAAATAATCAAGGACTGGCTGCGGATGACGCGGCAGAAGGCGCAGCAGGCGGTCGTGCTGAGCGGGGATTTTCAGCAGTTGGCGCAGGGCCTGCTCGGCCACTTCGGGGTGGGAGGAGGCGGCCAGTCTTTCCAGGGCGGCGCTGGAGGCCGGGACCTTGGATAAGGTTCTTAGCAGGTTGCGCTCGAAGGTGGGGGTGGCCTGCTTTCGCTCGAGCCACTGGACCAGCCAGGGGTCGGCCTGAAAGCGGGCAAACCCGAGCACCTCGTCCCACGGCTCCCGTCCATTTTCGGTCGGTGTCCAATCGCGGTTGAGGGCCTGATGGAGGGCGGGTTGGAAGACTTTGGGGCCGCCCAGTTGGGCGGCCAGCAGCCATTCGGAGCAGGCTTGAGAGTCTTGGGGCATGGCGGCCAGCAGTCGGGCGGCGGCCCGGCTGTCGCCGTGATAGGCCTGCAGGGCCAGTCGGATTTGCGGGGGGGCGCCGCTCAACTGCTCGAGTTGCTGCAGGGGCGCGTCCCAGCCGGTGCACAGCAGCAGCTCTCCCTTGGGGCATTCGGGGTTGTTGAATTGACGCAGCAAGGTGCTTTCATCGACTCGCTTGTTCTCGGGTAAAAACAGATCGCCGGCCGGCCCGATGAGTTGATAGTACACTTGCTGCTGGCGGCTCATGATATAGAGCCCGGTGCCCTTCTCGGAAAACCAGACGGTGCGGACGTCCGTGTCGGGCAGGTCCAGCGTGTGCTGGTGCTGGCCCTGGGGGCCGAGAATCCAGATTTCGTTATATTTTTGGACGGCCACACGACCCTGGCGGGAGACGGCCCGAATGTCGACGGGGCCGTCCAATTTCTGGCTCCACAAGGTGTGTCCAGCCCGGGTCAGGCGCAGGGTCTCGCCCTGTCGGCTCAGGTGCAGGCGGCCGTCTTGAGACTGGATGTCTTGGGACTGGATGGGGGGTTGGCTGAAGGCGGGCCGCAGGGGGAAGAGCAGGCAGGCCAGCAGCAATCGCTTCATGGAGGGGTGTTCGGGCTTTGGGGTTAGCTTCCTGGTTCGTTCAGGGGCAGGTTTGAGTGATCTGTGGCGCTGGAGGATGCGCGTCGAAAGTTGGCGCAACTGAGCCTTGGGCCTGGTCGGACCTGACTGGTTTCAGACGGAATGAGGTCGGCGTTTCGGTTCAGTCAAATTTCAGAGCCCGCTGCTATCTTACAAAAAACGATATTGAACGCAGCAGGGAGAAGGGTCATGATCAACACCAACTATAGCAACAGTTCCACGATGGGGGTTCGTTCCGGCCGCAGCGGCGGGGGCCAATCTTTGGCGGGAGATTCCTTCACTGCTTCCACCGACTCCGGCACCCGAGGCCTCTTCTTCGGCAAGCCGGTCGCCGAGGAGCCCAAGGCACAGCCCGAGATCAAACGTGCCTCGGCCCAAAAGCTTCAACAGGGCTTAGGACTGTCGCAAGAACAGGCCAAACGCCTATCCGACGCCGCCAACGAGCAGCCCTACTTTGAGCCATGGCGCGCCGGCAAAGTCGACACCGGCGAGGTTTTCCTGGTCACCCAGCAAAACTATTCCGCCGACCCCGCCGGCTTCCAGGGTTACGAAAACTACTTTAAAGTCTACGTGATGGCCGGGGACGAAATGAAGGAACTCAGCGTCAGTTCTGCACGGCGGATGCGCGACGGCGGGTCGACTACGATCAATACCGACGCAGCCACATTTGACTTCCCCATTCGGGGAGAGTCGACCGTGGGGGGCCGGGCGCTGGTGAGTCGGTTGGACTCCATGCAGTTGATCTAAGTTCGCTTCGGGTCGCCCTGAGAGCTCGAGATTCCACATCGGTCTCGGGCTCTTTTCGCGCCGCACATTTCGTGAACTGCGATATATAGCGGAGCGGGAAGCAACTGTGCGTTGCCTGAAATGTGACCAGGATCAAATAGCTCTTGCGCGGGGAGACCTATCGTCTGGAACATGCCCTGGGGCTACCCGGACAGTTTGCAACACCGCCGGTGCCAAAGAAGTCGGAAGCAAGCCCGAGGGAGTTTCGCCCGCAGGCTGCCTGGACATGGCTGGCAACGTCTGGGAGTGGACGGAAGACTGGCTTGATTCTGAGGGGAAGCATAAAGGTTCTCCGCGGAGGGAGCCGGCTCAACGTCAATCATGAAAACTTCCGGGGCTCGAAGCGGGGCCACCACGACCGCGATATGCGCTCCACCAATTTCGGATTCCGCTGCGCCAGGACCCCTTAGGGCTTGCCGGGATGAAGACGACGGTCAGATTCCCGCTGGTGAAGCGACAGCAAACTCAGGCAATTTGGGTTCCGGGTCCGCACAGCATCTCACCGACCCGGCCATGTAGAACCCCCGTGGGTATGAGTCCAGGTCCCGCTGGTGTTGCCTTAGGGTATCGGAATCCGCTATGGGCTGGAAGCGCCGGGGTCTGTCAGCGTGTCCCGGAACGCTTGAGGGGGGATTTGTTTTGGCCGGTTTTAACAATATTGTAACAAAGGAAACTTTTTCTTAACAATAAATCACTGTCTGGAAACTATAATGAGTTAATAGACCGCCCTGATAGGGTGGTTGAAAAAGTGGTGCTACGGAGGACGTGTGATGCTGGGAGCGGTAACGAGTTTACCTTCTCTGGGTGGACTGAACGCGGGGGTGGCCGGCGGTCCGATTCCCCTGGTTGGGTTGGGAGTACTGAACGGTCTGGCCAATCAGGTGACGACCCGCGCCTTTAGCGGTTCGCCGACCCCGGTGCCGGCCTTTGCGGCGCAAGACCTGGCCCTGGGCAACTTCTCCAATTCGTTCAGCAACTATTTTGGTTCTGCCGGCTTTCCGGGTTTCTTTGGCGCTGCTCCGGCCGAACTGGCCTGGCGCCAGTGGTCTACCGGTACAGCGATGCAGCCGCTGCAGGTGGCTCCCTTTGGAATGGCCGCCGCTCCCTCCTTCGGTCCCGGAGGCCCGCTCGGATTTGGTGTCAGCGGTATGCCCCTGGCTTTCACTCCTTCTTTTGGTGGCGCTCAGCAATTGCTTCCCGGTTTTGGCCAGATGCAAATGCCGACCTTCGGTCCCAACATGTTCGCGCAGCCTATGCCGACCGGCCCGGTGAGCGTGGCTCCTCTGCCGCCCATGGCCATGGGTCAGAGCGGTAACTTCGGCTTTTCCCCCTTGAGTAACTGGGGTACGGGCAATTTCATGAGCCAGGCTCCTGCGACGGACCCGGCCACTCTGTCGGCCCAAATCGAACGAGGTCTGCAGCAAACCCTGAGCCAGTCGTCGGCGACGAGTGTGCAGTTCGATCCCAACTCTCTCAACCAGGCGATGGCGGCGTCGACTCAACAGTTTCAACAAGCCATGGAGGCTCAGCGAGTCAGGCAGGCCCAGTCAGCGGCGCTGCAGACCCGGGTTTCCGAGGCCGGCAAAGCGGCCCAGGCAGCTCAACAGGCCATGCAAGTAAGGGCCGCCGATACGGCACGTGCCTCGCAGGCGGCCCAGGTGGCCCAGTCCGCCTTGAGTATGAAATCCAGTCAGGCATCCCTGGCGGCTATGACGGTGCAACTGGCCCAATCCACCCTCAACAACGCCCGCACGGCGGCGACCGCCAATCCCACCGATGCGGCCGCCACTGCCGCAGTGCAGGCAGCCGAAGCCGAAGTGGCCAGGGCCACCTCGGCCAACCAGGCCGCCCAGGCCGCCCAGAAGGCGGCCGAAGCCGAAGCCGCTCGGGCTGACCAGGCCTTGAGGACGGCCGAAGCCGGTGAGGCCGGACTGCAGGCCCGAGCTGCCTCGGCGACTCAAGCCTACGAATCGCTTCAGGCCCAACAGGCGGCCATCCGCCAGGCCGAGTTTGCTCAGTTCGAAGCTGACGCCACGGCCCGCATGAATTCCATGCAGCAGCAAATTCAGACAAGTTTTAGCAACTCTCAGAGATTTACGTTACCGCCCCGGTAGCGGCGGGTTATGCAGTCTAACTCCCTGCCTCCCCCCGTGACCCCCCGGGTTTTAGATGTATATACTCGGGTGGCTTTTTTTACACAGTTGCCGGATTACCAGAGCGACCTGTCCGGTTACCGCAGCCTGCCTTCTGCCCTGGGAGGCGGTTGTGGGTTGCACTGGAATTTCGCGACCCCGTCAGGTCCTGTCTACGATGAGGCCCTGCCCAGTTACCTGGCTCAGGTGATGCAAAGCCAGACCCCTCTGGGAAGCGGAGGCGCTCGCCGGGAGGCCCCGTCCCGCCCGCAGGAAGGGGCTAAAGCTCCCGTGTCGCCCGTTTCGGCCACCCGGGCGCGCCAGAGGTTGCCCGAAGTTCTTGACTTCTCCGAGAGCCCTGAAGCAGCCGCCCAATCATTGGCCGTGCGCCTGACGGGAGAGGCCCGGAGGAGAGCGGCGCTGACGATGTGGCAACCCCGCCCGGAGGAGAATCACGACAGTCTTCACTGGGAACGTTTGGCACTCTACTTCGTGCTGGCTCGGGACTCCAGCCTGCGCTACAATGTGGACAGCGGACGGTTCTTGCGCGTGTATTGTGACGGAGAAAGTCGCGATGTTCTGTCCATGGCCTGGGTGGGCCAGGTGCTGCGACAAGGACAACCGGACCGATGGAATCGGGTGGAACAGAGAATAAGCCTGCTGCCTTTGGACCAACATCTTTTCACTCCGCCCCCTCCTCCACCGCCCAAACCGGCTCCCCGCCCCCGCGTGGTAGCCCCGTCCCCAGTCGTCGTGGTTCCCCCAGGGCCGGTGGCGGCTTCTCCGGGGCCGGTCGCGGCGGCCTCGAAACCAACGGCGGCTGTTCCGGTGCCTGCGGTGGGCGCTCCTGTGCCACCTGTTGCGGCGGCGCCTGTTGTAGCGCTGCCGGGGCCAGGCGAGCCTGCGGTTGTGGCAGCCTCGCCCCCTGCTCCGGTCGTCCCGACCACAGGCTTTAGCCTGAAAGTTCACCGTTACTGGGATATTGCTGCCGGGGGTTACTCAGCAATCTTGGCCGTGCGGCTTGAAGGGGACGGCCAGGACGAGTCTGTCGAGAATTGTGAGGGCAAGCCCTACCTGATTGTGACCCGGGAACTGCCTTTAGGGAGCCATTGGCGTATCACCGTTAGTTGGGCTAATGGAGCGACGCGCTGCTGGGAGCAAGCCCTGTCCCATCCCCGAGGTTGTGAAAGCGAAGTGTTTTCGCCTGACGGCTAAGGGCCCGTCCCGGAATAAGTTGGTCACTCCGGTCGTGGAGGCGCCCCTCCAGCAAGGAGCGGCGAGGGCGAATATCGGGTCATATTTAACGGAGACGTGACGCTGCTGGCGGGGATGGATCGATGGCCCGAGTGTCTATGTTATTTTGGGCCGGGCCCTAAGCAGGAGTGATATTTAATCCGGCGGTAATGCGCTTTTGAAACTCTAACAGTTCGTCCTGCAAGGGACTGTACGCGCCCAGTTGTCCTTTGAGCAGCACCAGGTCGTGACGGTCGGCGGCTTTGCCCATCTCGATCAAAGTCTGGGCCAATTGACCCAGACGCACCAAAAAGAACTGGCTGTATGTGTCCAGCACTTCTCCACCGCTGCCTAGCATTTTTACCACTTCTTTCTCAAAGCTGTCGCGGGCCTTGTCCAGTGCCTTCAACTGACTTTGAATCTCTTCGGTCACATGCTCCCAGGTGGTTGCCCCAAAATTCAGTCCCTGGACAAGGTCGGACAGATGGTCGGCCACCTGAACCTTGCCTCCCACGGGAGCTTCGCCCATCACCGGCTGGTAATCGACCTCCGTATCGATTTGGAACATGGGCATGGATCCGCCGCACTGAGCACAGACTTTTTGGGGCTTTTGCAGATGGCCGCAGCGAATGCAGCGCAGTTGAGGATCGGCTTTGCCCTTGCCTGAGATCTCCCGCCGCAGCTGTGCTTCCCAGGCCAGCAAGGGGGGCATGGTGAGGGCCAGCACTTTCCACCCTTCCACCAGGTGCTCTACCTTTTCGTCCTCGCAAAATAGCAGCATGCGCAAAAAAGCCCTCTCATGGGCCGCCAGCATGGGGGCTGTCGATTGGGGAGCGGGGACGGCGCTCAGGTTGTCAACCATGGCCTGATGTTGCCGCAGGCGCAGCTCAAGTTCCGCTTTCAGGGCCCATGGCGCCAACTGGCCGGCGGCCGCTTGACCCAGCATTTCTAACAGTTCCAGCATTCGGGGCGCGCCCCCAAAACGATTTTGCAGGTCGGCCAAAGCTGCCGTCACAACCTGTCGCAGTCGTTCCAATCTGTCCCAGGCGGGGTTGAGCAGGTCGGCCACTTCTTGGGGCTCTCGTGCTCGCACCGCCAACTCGCCCAAATAGTCAAAGGCCTGTTGGTGAATTCGGGCCGCCCCCGCTAGCAGCTCTGGCTGGGTAATGCCCAGCCCCGCCCGTTGGGCAATTTGCAGGATGCGCAGGGCCTCATCGACTTCCTGAAACAGCCGATCCCAGGCGGGTCCGGTGATGGCCTGCTCCCAGTCATCAGGATGCTGTTGCAAGAGGAGCCAGAATTCTATCGCTTGGTGGCGACTGAAGCGCTGCCGAGTGGCCATCTCGGCTTGCAACCCATGGAGAACCTGGGCGTAGTCGGCCGACCCCTTGCCCAGTAACTGGATGGCCTGTTCCAGCAGGCTGGGGAGGCCTTGCTCCAGGAAACGGCTGAGGGCTCCCAGGCCCCCTTCTATCACCTGGAGATGCTCCTCGCTTGAAGGCGGCCAGGGTAGGTCGGTATGAAGGTGCCGGCGAACCTCGTCCAGGCGGCGCCAGCAGGCTACTTCTGTCTGAAGCAGCGGAAAGCGACACTGCAATTCGTAGACGGGACATCGACCCTGCAGGACGTTGAAAGCGACTCGAATCAACTGGTCCAGGCAGGACATGGGACTGAAGGCCGGGCGCTCTCGCTCCAGGGCCTGCAATTGAAAGAGCTGCCCATAGTAGCGAGTAACCGCCTCTTCCAGGGCTTCGGCCTTCTCCTCCTCAAACAGGTGCGGGTCTTCCACCGCCCGCAGGGCCGCCTTTAGCTCTAGATCCGCCTGATGAAAGAGTTCGTCGGCGGCTGCCGACCAGGGCACCAGCGGGCGCGCCAATTCGAGGCTTTCGCGACAGCCGATCAACCATGAGGCGGCGGCGGACTGGTAGTCTTTCGAGTCCTGGGGCCGGGTCTTCAGTGCGCAAACCAGGTGGCGAATGGGCAGGGCGACGTAACCGTTCAAGATTGCTCCTCCGAGGAGAGGAATACGGTTCAGACCGCGGCCAGACCTTTCGTGGTGATTACACCACTTCGGGTCTACTCACCCGAGCGGGCTACCAGGGGCATTGATATCTTGGTAGACCATAAGCGCTTTGCTGAAGCCAGTCAGCGATTGTTGGACACTGGCTATATTCGGGATGAAACTTTGTTCTTTCCTAACGCCTCTTTAGGCTTGTATGGTGAGGCCTGCTTCAAGGAAGGAAAGCTCATCGATCTTCTCTCGACCCCGCAGCTCTGGGGACAAAAGGCTCTCGTCAAGCCCGTCGTAGATTCGAAACAGGTTTGCCTATGGGTCGGCTTCCCTACTTGGTGCTAATGGGGTTTGGCTCATCGTGCTCGATGACCTTTCGCTGGGTCAGCCCGGCTAAAGTTGCAGTAGTTCCAGGAGAAATTTCCAGACGGGGATGACCTGAATGCCGTCTATCCACTCCTCTTCGTTTTGGGTAACGATGCGGCCGATTGAAACTCCCCGTTCCTCCATGGCCTCACCAAGAGCGGCCATCTCCCTTTTCCGTGTGTGTGGATCCGCCAGAGACTCGCAGACTTGCACCAGAATCGGACCGCTCCTGTGCGGCACAATGAAGTCGACTTCGCGTCCGGTTCTGGTCTTGTAGTAAAAGACCTCAGAATAAATGCGCCGCAGCCCCGTGAACACCAGGTTTTCTAGCAAATGTCCCGAGTTGACAAGAATTCCTGACGACACGGACGTGACCAGGGCATGGTCAATGGCGTAAACCTTCTTTGGATTGGTATTGCTGCGCGCCAGGGACGCGTCGTAGAGACGAACCGTGAAAAGGAAATACGCGTCTTCGAACCACTCGAGATAGTCCGAAACTGCAGATTTGGGGACTTTGTGTCCGAGCGCCTTCAAATAGCCCGTCAGGCTGTTGATGGAGTACATAGAAGCCACGTTATCCATCAATCGGTGGGCCAGATCGGTGACTGCTTTAGGATGGGCGATGTCGTGCCGGTCGACCAAGTCTCTCAGCAGGATGGTGTGAAAATACTCCTGATGGATTTTGACCCGCAGTCGCCGATCCAGTCCGGCCACCTCGGGAAATCCGCCACATTCCCAGTATTCCTCAAACGCCTTTTGCACAAGGAGGCGCCTTTTCGTAGATAGCTGACCTTCACTGAGAACGTCCTTAGAATCAAGGAATTCGCTCAAGGAGAATGGGAAAATTTCCCAGGTGAGAGCGCGGCCGCGCATCTGCGTGGCGATCTCCTTGGAAAGCATGCTGGCGGACGAACCGGTGAGAAAAATCTCTACCTTTTCGGTCCGCATCAGTCTCTCGATGAAGGGCTCCCAACCCGTTACTTCCTGGATCTCGTCAAAGAAGCAGAATACCGTCTGGCTATTTTTCTTGGCGGGATAGATGGAGTAGTAAGCCTCGCTGATCAAGCCCAGATTGCCGTTGCGCAGATCGTGGAGACGATCGTCGAAGAAGTTTAAATACAGAATATTCTCGGGCGAAACACCGCCGTCGAGCAGACGTCGGATGACTTGAAACAGGAAGGTCGATTTGCCGCCACGACGGACTCCGATGCATACGGCCGCCTTGCCTCGCACTGCTTCAATGCGCAAGCGTCGTGGCACACCAGTTTCCAGCGGAGTCTCTTGAAAGTCCAACAGGAGTGATTTTAGGGTATCGAGCAAGGTCATAGCTGGCAATAATTATTCCCGGTTTATGGTCTAACTGTCAAGAAAAATTACCGGACAGATGTCGGGCAAGCCGGTAGGCAATTCAAGCCCCCGTTCCGGCAGGTGGCGTCCGCTCGAGGCTCCTACACTCACGAAGTAGGGTGCTGCTCCTATTCACCGGTAAAATCGTGCCAATGCAGGGTCGTTTAAGGGAAAGGTGGGGAGGGGGAGAGTTGGCGAGGGATTTACTCGCACTCGCGTCAATTCGTCGAAAATCGGACTTTTCTTTGGAGAAATTTAGCAGGAATCCGGTGGTGAGGCCGGCGGCCTTCAGATAAGAGCGCACTTGCGCGTTGTGGGCCTTGCTCAGGTCCTCAACGGTTTTTAGCTCTACGATGAGGCGACTCTCAACCACCAAATCCAACTTGTGTCGA
>JADMJV010000167.1 GCA_018780265.1 bacterium | reverse complement strand
CGATTTTACCAGGGCTTGATCCATAATGTGCCTGAGTTATTTGGCGACGGGCCCTAAGTTTCTGCACTAGAAACGATCGGGCCGCTTCCGTCCAGGTCGTTGACCACCGCACCCGGCCAACTGGTACGCAGTTCGTATTCCTGCAAATAAAGGCTGCCGGCCTCGGGCGCGCCTGGGCAAGGGTCTTCAAACAGGCGCTCGCGCTCGCGCAGTCGGGCCAAGTCCCCCTCCAGCAACTTCTTCCGACGGGGACTGTTGTAGGTTGACTGGGAGAGCAGCAGCATTTCGCGGGCTTCCTCACGACTCCCGGTGGCCCACAGGGCCCAGCCCAGATGGCGGCGATGGTCATGGGCAGACCGTGGTGGTCAAGGGCGAAGACGAGTTGGCCCGGCTGGCCGAAAGTTTTAACAAGATGGCGGCTGAGTTGAAGACACTCTATGGCGACTTTGAGAGAAAAGTGGATCAGCGCACGCTGCAGTTGCAACGCCAGACTCAGTTGGCTGAGTTGCGCCAGGTCGTGGCCGGCTAGGACTGGCTAAGGCGCGCCAGATTCTCGCGCAACAGCCGCAGGCGCTCCTCCACCGCGTGGAGATGAAGCCAATCCGTTCGCAATTCGGTCTGTTCCTGTTCGAGCAGCACCGACTGACGCACCCATTGGCGCAGAGCCTCGGTGTTGTCGCCCGCCGAGGCGCTGGTGGGCGTAAAGGCCGCTTCAATTCTTTCCACCCATTCCCGGTAAACCGGGCCCAGGTCCACGCCTAGTTGGCGAATTAACTCACTCTCCACTTCCCGGCGGATTTCTGAGGCGGGGCGGCTGAGCCACGAACTGAAGCCGCCTCCGTAGGTCAGGCTGAGCCGCTGACGGAGGTTGGCCAGTAGAAACTGTACCGATTCGCGATTTCGCCGCAGCCCTTCGGCTGCCGATGCTCCCTGGCCATGGGCGTCGAGAAAGTCGTCCCAAAGCCGGTCCAGACACAACAGCAATTCGTGTTCGTAGTGACGCAAACCAGACTCCAGGGCCCGGACCAGGCGTTGAAAAAGGTCACGGGCAATTCGTTCTCGTCCGCTGCTGTCCAGGCTCGACTTAAAGCGGGCCAGCAGGCCTTCGGGTCGAGCCGTCAGTTCGGGCAGTTCCTGGTCGATCACCTGACGCAGGGGGTCTTTCCAGTTGGCGTCCCTGGCCAGGTATTGACGCAGCGGCTCTATCGAGAAAGGCGGGATAGCCGGTCGGGCGGGACTGTCCACTGACAATTTCGCTTGCCGCAACTGGCCGTCGCGTTTTTGCCAATCGCTGACCCGACTCTGCAGGTATTGGCGCAATCGCTGAATCACGCTGCCAGAAACTTGCAGCGGCTGCAGCAATCCGGCCGCGCCTTGACTTTGTCCCCCCATATGCAGCATTTGCACGGCTTCGGACGCCTCCGCCTGGACCTGGGCCTGGCCGTGTTTTTGGGCCAACTCCTTAAGTTTTTCCAGATCGGTCACCAGCGCCAGTTCGATCTGCCTGTAGTCGCGTGGGTCTGGCATGGCGGGCTAGTTGCGAGCCTCCAGCCAGTCACCTTGAGGATTGCCGGTGGCCTGATTGCCGGCCTGTTCCAGGCTCACTTGATCGGAGACGCGCACTCCGGCCGTGCCATTGTCCTGGATGAAACTGATGCGCAGTTGCACTCGGGAGCGCCCGCGCAACCACAGGCCGTCGCCTCCGTTGTTGCGGAAGTGGCAGGCCTGGATCTCCAGATCCGTATCGTCGTCGGCCAACAGTCCACACTGAGCATTCCCCCGCAGCCAACTCTGACTGAGCCAGACCCTTGCCTGACCGCTGGCGCGGAGTCCAAAGCCGCTCTCGCGCAGTTGACAGTCTTCGAGCATGGCCCGGGCTCGTTCTCGCAGCAACAACGCCGCCTGGGCGTGCTGACTGAAGGCCACACCTTGCAGCCGTACCAAGCCTGTGCTCTCCAGGCCTACCGCCGACCCTTCAAAGTTGCAGTTGCTAGCCTGGAGAAGGGTGCCGGCCTGAGCTTCCACTTCACCGTAGATGTCGCTTTCGTCCAGCACCAGAATTGCGCCGGCTCCGCTTACTTCCAGGCTGGCCCCGGGTCGCAGGCAGCAGCGATGTAACTCGACGAGTCCGCCCGAGACCACCAAATCGCCCGTCAATTCCAAATCTTGCAGGCGCAGCCAGCCCTGCGGCCAACGGGCCTGACCCATTTCAATCAGGGTCTTTTCTTGGTCCCCACCGCTGATGTGGATTTCGCCTTCTACCAGGGGCGGCAGCATCTGTGGATGCTGATCCAAAACCAGATGTCCGCCCCAGCCCAAGCGGGCCAAACCCTCGGCCAGATTGGGTTGGCAGCCTGGACCCTGACCCACCTCTACTTCAGTGCGAGGAGTTGGCATCGCCGTAGGGCTCGGAAGAAAGTCCAGCCATCCCTCCAGGTTGCCTCCCAGATTTCGGATCAATCTGCTGCGTAGCTGCCGGTAACGCTCCAAATAGGCGGCCGAGCCGCGGCCGGGCCAACCGAGCAGCCAACCTTCCTGGGCCGGACCCCAGACCTCTTCGGCCGGCAGGGGCTGCCCTTGCTTTTGGCATTGGTGCTCCACCAAGTTGCGCAAGCGGAGAGGCTCTTGGACCAACTCAAAACCGTATCGGTGCAGCACCGGGCCGATCATGACTGCTTTTCAAACACGAACAGGTTGTTCAAGCCCAGTTGGAAGCGGCGGTGGCAGATCAGAGTGAATTGGGGCGGGTGGAACAGTTGGTAGACCTGGTCGGGCTGAAATCCGTAGTGTTCGTGAAAACACATGCCGTCCACCAGTCGCAGCCACACCAGCAGGCGCAAGATAGAGTCGACCCAGGTGGAGGGCACCGTGATGATGACCCGGCCCCCGGGTTTGAGCACACGATAGCATTCAGCCACACAGTCCGTCAGGTCGTTGGCCGGGACGTGTTCGAGGACGGCCAGCATCGAAATGGTATCAAACGAACGCTCGTCCAGGGTGCTATTGGGAAGGTCGCCATTGATCAAGGTGTGAGGATGTAGATTGACGGGCTCCCTGAGGGTGGGCTCCAGACCGACGGAGGGTGCGATATGCCCGCCCATTGCGCAAAGAAATTCCCCTTCGTTGCAGCCGACGTCGAGCAGTCGTCCCTGCTTTCGAACCCATTTGCGGGCCTTGGAGATGCGCCAGGCCTGTAAGAAGCGGTCGAGTGGTTTCATGGAGCCTGGGCGGCTTCGCCCCATTCTGGCAGGGGCCTGCGCGGACTCTGCCTGCAGCGTCAGCAGGACTAGACCCGGGCTGTGCCAATCAGTAGACGTGAATTTGCCAACCCCGCAAGCCCTGCTCAACTGGCTCAGTCAACAATTCCCCGCTGCCCACCTGCTGGTGGTGGGCGGCAGTGTCCGCGACGCACTGCGGGGCCATCCCAGTAAGGACCTCGATTTGGAGATTGTGGGAGCGCGTCCGGCCGAGTTGCTGGCCGCCCTGCCCTGGCCGCATAAGACCGTGGGACGTTCGTTCAGTCATCAATTGGTCCAACTCGACGAGTTTGGCTGGGTCGAGCTGACTCTGGAAGAACAGGGATTTGCCGATTGGGAGCAGCTCTGCCTGCGGCGCGACTTTACCTGCAATGCCATCGCTTGGGACCCCAAAAATCAGCGCATGCTGGATCCGCTGGGAGGCCAGGCCCACATTGAGCAAGGCTTGCTAAACGCGGCCAGCACCACCAGTCTTTGTGATGACCCCCTGCGCATCTGGCGAGCAGCTCAATTTTGCGCCCGCTTCGATTGGGACGTCAGCCCCGGCCTGCGACAGTCCATCCAGGAGAATTTACACCACCTGCCCGGTCTCGCTTGCGAGCGGGTGACGCGGGAGTGGGAGAAGCTACTCTTGCTGCCGCAGCGTCCCAGTCAGGCCCTTTCTCGGCTGGACGACTGGGGCGTCATCGGCCTTTGCTACCCCGAACTGCAGGCTCTGCATAACTGTCCTCAAGACCCGCTTTATCATCCTGAGGGAGACGTTTGGGTGCACACTTTGATGGTGCTCGATCAGGCCGCGCAGATTTCGCGAGAGCGCGCCATGTCTCCCGAAGAGCGCCTGCAGATCTGTCTGGGTGCGCTACTTCATGATCTTGGCAAGCCGGCTACCACTCGCCAGGAGGGAGCGCGGGTTACCGCCCACGGCCATGAGCATGCCGGCCTCAAGCCGGCAGGAGAGTGGCTGCAGCGCCACAGTTTTGGAGAGCCCATCGCCCAGGCAGCTCTGGCCTGTGTGGCCAAGCATATGCGCCCGGCCCAGTTGACCAAAGACATCGATCAGGGCCGACTGTCGCCCTCCCAACAGGTCAACGCCCTGCGCCGCCTGATCCGCGACCTGGAGTATGTCTCCTGGCCGGTGTTTATTGCTCTATGTGAGGCCGACAAGCGGGGTAGGGGAGAGGGCGTTGCTGATTACCCGCCGGCTCAGGTACTGGGCGCCCTCTTGGAGCATCATCCCGTGCAGGAACTGGCTCAATCCACCTTGATCAAGGGGCGCGATTTGTTGGCCCTCGGCCTTGTTCCCGGTCCCCACATCGGCGATTGGATAGAGCGCGTCGAGCAGGCCCGCGACGACGGCGAAGTGGCCAACTTTGAGGAAGCTCTGGCCTGGGTGCGCCAGCGGTTGGAGCCCTCTACGGAGGATGCTCTTGGCCCAGCAGCCTGTCCCCCAGAGGGCGCACCCCTCTAACCCCAGCCTTCTCTACGCTTTTCAAGCTGCCAGTCCTGAAAGACTCAGGCCGGGTAGGACTCGATGAGTTCGATCGCTCCCACTATATGCGCATTGAACTCTTGCAGTTGCTCACCGGGCACCCACCACTCTGTGTGCCGCTGTGCCCCCACCGTTTGCAGGGGAAATTGACTCAGATACTCACTGTCTACGTGAAATCGAGTGACAAAGCCGCCCCCAAACTGAGGCACGTTCCACTTTACAGTGATCTCGCGAGCGTATTCTAAGTTGGTGACGGGATAAAAGTAAGGCTGCTCCGGCAGGCGTGGAGGCCAGGCTGTGAAGTGATTCGCGCGCAGTAGTTCGAGTTCCGCTGGCCCGACCGGGCGATACAACATGGTAGTGGGCATAGAGTTACTATACCAGAAACAGGACCTCGTCCGGTGCCTTTGAATCCTGACTGCATGCCTATGTGCGGATGGTGCGGGCGTCTAACTGCGCAAGTCGGGGAATATCAAAACTGCAGCACGGTCCTGCGTCTGTGTGCCGATTGTGCCGACAACGGTATCGGCCGCAAGAGCGCCGAACTACTGCACCAACAGCCACCCCCGCCCGATGATGCCATTCCCGGCGTTGCCCCCTGGATCAAAGCCACCGCCTGGCTTTTGCTGCTGACTACCATGGTCCCTGTAGCCCTGGCTTTGTGGTACAGGTTCTTCTCTTAGACGGCATGCCGCGGCGGGGCTGTCGACCCCGAATTCTCGGAAAAGCCAGTTCGAAGGATTGGGACGCAGCGTCGCCAAAGCCAATTCAGAATGGAGACGCCGCCCTGGTCGGACCCATGCTGGTCGCATTACAAGTCTGGCTACAATCGCAGGCACTACGACTGCGAGGGCCTGATTCGTGAATTGCAGCAATCTGGTCCCACTGAAGGCTTCTGGGATCAACTGTGGGGGGAACTCCATCATCAAGGTGATGTCGGCGAGGCCTCTTATGCCATATTGCCACACCTGGTAAAGTATTTGTCCCACTTTCAGGGAGCCTTGACGGAGTGGCTTGCCTTCGCCGCGACTGTCGAGGAGTGCCGCCAGAACCTCGACGGCCAGAACAATCCTCCCCTACCAACCGAAATCGCTTCGGCCTACTATCATGCCTTGCGGGACCTGATCGCTCTCACCCTGGCTCGTTCGCCTCGGCAAAGCACCGAGGAAGACGTCCGCTACTTGGCCAGCCTGATTGCCTTCACCCACGGCCAGCCCAGGCTTGGCAAAGCCTACCCAGATTTTTCCGCCGAAGAAGCGGAGCGTTGGTTGACTGGTTACTACGGTGAGGACCCAGACCGACAGACAGGCTAAGTGCGTCGCGGAGAGTCTCGCCCAATCACGATGCTTCAGCCATACCGAACGCCGACAAGATCTTTTCCGACCATGTCCGATTGGAAACCATTATTGACACGGGTGTGGCTCTGCTTGATGTTCCATTCACTGATACGTGACAGGTGTCGATGACAATCAGACGAGATTAGAAGGAGAGAATTTCCATGAAACTGTCCGCCGCCGGCATTACTAAGACCAATGTCTTTAAGACGAATTCCATATTCTCTCAGCGAGAATCGAAAATATCGGTTCCCGATCTGGACCACTGGCAAGGCCTGCCCGGTGACAGTTCCAGCAGTGTTACCCTCAAACAGGTTGAGGAATGGAGCCTGACTTTCAAAAATGGCGGCAAGGCCGTGCACGATGCCCAGGGCAACTTTGTCGAGTCGCCCGAGCACAATAGAGTTGCTGTCGACGCTTTGATTTTCAACCCGGGAGTCAAATTTGACAACCTTTACCATGACGAGAGACTGCCTTCACTGACGGTCGAGAAAGACGGAATGAAACAGATCATTCAGAGCGACGGTACGCTCTATCTCGAACCCCCTGGAACCATCAACGGCTACGGCTACACCTTGGATTCCCAGGGACGTGGCCATGTAGGGGGCAGTTCACCGTTCGACGCCAAGGTCAGCGACGACCATCGACGAATTCTGTTTCTAGTGGAAGACCGCAATGGAGATCCGCAGGACCCCGTGTCGGTAAGTCTCATTGCGGGCACCTCCTGGATGATCTAGAAAGCGGCCTCGACGAAGGCCAGGCTCGGCTCAACAGCAAGCGAGGCGGTTTCCCATTTGTCCGGTCGAAATCTGGCTTGCGCATACTGATTGAGAGGGTTTGGCCCTTTCTGTCAGCACAATTCCTTTTCAAAGCAGATGCTGTTTGGGTTTTCGTGGTAGGGGCCGTAGGCTGGAATTTCCTGAAAGCCCGCTGCCCGGTACAGAGCAAGTGCAGCCGTTTGGAATTTGCCCGTCTCAATAAGGACTCTGGTGTAGCCGAAGTTGACGGCCAGTTCTTCCAGCGCTGTCAGGATACGTCGAGAAATGCCCCGCCGACGGAAGGCCGGAGCGACATACAGGCGTTTGATTTCGGCATCTTCTTCGGTCAGTTGACGCAAGGCGCCGCAGCCTACGGCGACCCCAGCGTCCCGAACTACCACGAAGGCTGCCCGCGGAACCTCCAGATCAGCTGGTTGAAAATAACTGGCAGCGTCTTCACCATAGGCGCTGGTTAATTCGGCACCCAGTGCAGCGATCAAGCTGCGGATGTCGTCACTGTCGGGGCTTTCACAAGCCAATACCAAAGGCACCGACGACCCTTCCCTGGAAGACCTCTGCTTACCTTTTGATGACCCCCTCAAAGTCGGCATTGGCAGCCAGGTGTCGAGCCTGCCGGCTCGGCAGGGGGTGGGTGGGCCCTGAACCGGGTGGTTTAGGGCGCAGCATCTCGCGGGGAATCTCGCTTCGGGCGTAGAGAAAGCCCGGCGGATGGCGACGATTTCCCTCGGTGTAGTCGGCCAGGGCAGCTTCGGCCGTAGGTATCAGTGGGAGACCGAGCCGATCGACTAGATATTCAAAGAGAACTTCGGCTAACTTTAAGTGCGCCATCTCCCGCGTCCCTCCAATTCTTTCCAGAGCCCAGCTTGTAAAGGCCATGAATCGGGCGAAGGCCGAGTCGCCCAAGAGCAGAGGAAGACTGCGAGGGAACCGGCCCCGGTTGGCAACTACATCCCAAACGCGTGCAAATCGCTTCATCTCCATCATCTGAGCAAAGGGAATCGCCCCCGTAGTGAGTATTTCGTAGGGGGCGGAGGGACTGTAGACCATGGAAAATTGCAGATCGTGGCGCAAGATTGGGGTCCCACGGAGTCGCTTGAGAATTCCTACCTGGATTTCTTGAGGGCCCAGTTGCACCAGTCGATCAAATCCGGCCGCGAATTGCTCCACCGTCTCGCCTGGCAAGCCTACGATCAAGTCGGCATGAACGTGGACTCCCGTGTCACGCCGCAGGTAGCGCAGATTCTCTTCCAACTTCAGCATATCCTGACGGCGACTGATGCGCTTTTGCACCTCTTCGTCGAAGCTTTGGATGCCGATTTCAAACTGGACCGCCCCGGCAGGGAATTGAGCCACAATTTCGCGCAGTTCTGTGGGAAAACGGTCCGGTACCATTTCAAAGTGAACAAAGAGCCCATCCACGTAGCGATCGAGAAAGAACTGGAGCAACTGCTGACTTACTTCCAGACGCAAGTTGAAAGTTCGATCGATAAACTTGAACTGGCGTGCCCCTCGGTCGAACATGGCTTGCAACTCTTCGAGGAGTTGAGGCAGTGGAAAATAGCGAACGGCCTTATCCAGCGATGATAAGCAGAACTCACATCTAAACGGGCATCCGCGCGAGGCCTCCACGTAGATCACCCGATGGGCCAGGTCTTGATCGCTGTAGAGACGATAGGGTAGGGAGATTGACTCCAGGTCGGTTTGGCCGCCGGCTATGACCCTCTGGTCAGGCCTTTCCCCCCTGAACAACTGGCGACACAATTCACGCAGGGCCACTTCGCCTTCGTGAGTCACCAGGTAGTCGGCCAGGGCCACAATTTCCTGTTGGTCCCATTCGTAGCTCACCTCTGGGCCGCCCAGCACCACCACCACCTCGGGGGCGACGCGGCGTAACAGGCGCAAGATTTCTAAAATCGCGGCCACATTCCAGATGTATACGGAAAAGCCGATTAGGCTCGGTTGCAGCGCCAGTAGCTTCTCCACGCAGTCTAATGGGCGATCTTCCAGGGTAAACTCCAGCAACTCGCAGCGTTCCTCCATCTCTTGCAGGTTGGCCTTCAGATAGCGCAAGGCGAAGGAGGTGTGCTGGTAGCGGGCGTTCAGTGCCACTAAAACAATGTCAGTCAAGCTCCCAGGGTAGGCCAGGAGCGGTCATTGGTCAAGTCGTCAAAGGGGTGTGCGGGTGCCGGTGGGTCACATTCCGACACCGATCGTCTGCACATGCTACTTGCGACTCCCCCGAAATGGTGGGTTGCACAGGTTGTCGGCGACAATCAAAGGCATGAACGCAATCGACGCGCGGACGTTCGTTGGGACTTCGTCTCGACCGTTGAACGCGATGAACAGACCATCGGAGGTAATTCGGAACCGACTTTGTGCGGTTCACACGATGAAGCCTCCGCTTTGCCAGAGGTGATTGGCTGCCGTTGCCTACGCTGGGTCCTGAGTAATGAGGAATGAGGAATAATCGCCCGCCAGTCCAATCGATTGCTCACCGTGGCGTATGGCTGCAGGTGGGACATATTCCCAGACCAACCAGCAGCTGGCCACATTGGCGACAGCTTTTGCCAGCTTGACGGTCTGCGGCTTCCTCACGGGCGGCGGCGTTATCCGAACTCGACTTGTCGGTTTCTACTTGACTTTCCTCCTCTGGCTGCCGGCGTTTGTGTTGTTGCTGCTGTTGCTGCTGGTCGCGCTCTCCTCGCTCGTGGCGCTGATGATTGCCCTCGTCGTTGCTTTGACGACGTTCTCGGGGTTGCTCTTTGCCGGAATCTCGTTGTTCCTGCCGCTGGTCCTGGCCCTTTCCTTGATCTTTGTCGCCCGACCCAGCGCTGTTTTGAGATTGCTTCATCTCGGGCCTTTCCTGCTGGGCAGGAGTTTCTCGGTTCACAGTGGCGTGTTGACGACTGTCGAGTTCGTGTTTGGCGGCCTGATAGCCGGTTGATCGACGAATTCCCGTCCAGTCCTCGCCTTTTTCCACCGATTCTTTGACGTACGTCATCACCCGTTCGGGCTTGTCTGGGCGCACTTGTTCAGTTTTGCTGGTCTCGGTTTCTTTTTTGGCTTCCTTAGGCTCTTTCGAGGCAGATCTGCTATCGCTGACAGTTTCTGTCGCCGCCGGTGTCGGCGCGGCGTCCCCTCGGACCAACGCCTCATCACGAGTGACCTGGCTTGCCTGGTTGGGCTGAGCGACCGTGGGGGCAACGGTCGTGGGCTGAGACTGAGCGGCAGGAGCGGGATTGGCCTGATTGGAGGCCGGTGCGGTGGACGCCGGTTGCCCTTGTGATGGCGCCACTTGAGGAGCAGTGCGCCCCGTTTCCTGCTTGCCCAGTGTTTGTTCGGCGAACTTCTTCAGTGTCTCCACTCGGGCCGCGCTGGCAGGTGGCTGCGGCTCTTTCTCTGGAGACTTGGCTTCGGGAGCGCTACCTCCCCGAACTACCTGTCGCTGTTGTTGAGGCAAAGGAGCCTTGCCCTCCTTCTCCTTGTCCTTTTCCTTCTCTTTCTCTTTTTGACCGGCGTCAGCTTTTCCAGCCGCCCGCTTGGTCTCTGTCTCCTTGGACTGAACTTTGAGCAGTGAATCTTCGTCCTCGTGCAGTTGGCGGGCCTGGGCAGTTAGGATATTCGCCAGGGGCGCGCCGGGCAGGCCTGGATGCTGAATAAGGCTGGCCGGTTTGCGCTGCTCGGCCGTTTGATCGTGAGATTCTTCCACCTTGGCAGACTTGACGCCCCCCGAGGACACTGCTGCCCCCTGGACTCCCGATGGGGGCATGGCCACAACTTCCGCCAGTTTTTCACCTGGCAAGGGCCTTGGCGCGGGACCCGAAATGCTCGCAGGAGGCTTGCTCGGTGGCGGCCCGGGTGGGTGGGGCCCGGCGCTTGGTCCCGAGTTGCTCGGTGCCGCTGGGGCACTGGGAGCGGCGGGCGGGGCGGGATTTGCAGTGGGACCGGTCACGGGCGGTTTGCCCGGTTGTGCGGTGGACCCGGGGGGTGGCGTACACGGTGTAGGTGTGGGGGCGGTCGGTGCACTCGGAGCGGCAGGTGAGGTGGGCGCGATCGGGTTGGTGCTCAGCCCTGGGATTGCTGCCGGAGATCGACTTTGCAGTGCGGCGCTGGGCCCCGCGGTTGGCGCTGGCGTGGTGGGGGCAGGGGCCGTCGGAGCACTCGGAGCGGCAGGCGCGGGCACCGGAGGAGCAGCAGGCAAGGTGGACGCTGTAGGATTGGTGATCGGACCCGGAACTGCTGCCGGAGTTCGATTTGATGGCGCGTTGGGCCCCGCAGTTGGCGGCAGCGCGGCGGGCGTGGCAGGGGCGGTTGGAGCACTCGGAGTGGCCGCCGTCGGAGCACCAAGCATGGCGGGCGCGGTTGGCCCTGCGCTTGACCCTGGCGTCGTGGATGTCGGCGTGGCACTCGGGGCGGCAGTGGTGGTCGCTGTTGGATTGGTGGTTGCCCCTGGCGTTGTGGATGTCGTCGGAGCATTCATGGCGGTAGTGGTGGGTGCCGTTGGATTGGTGCTGGGGCTCGGGCTTGCGGGAGCCTTGCCCGTCGGCGCGGCAGGTGGCGTGTTGGTTCCTGCGCTTGACCCTGGCGTCGTGGATGTCGGCGTGGCACTCGGGGCGGCAGTGG
>JADMJV010000172.1 GCA_018780265.1 bacterium | reverse complement strand
ACGCCGTGCTCGCGTGCCCAGTCAAGATGAAATCGGCTCGCTCTACACCAGTTTCAACTACATGTTGGAGCAGTTAGACAACTGGACGCGACAACTGGCCCACGCCAGCAGTCTCCTGCGCCTTCTCGAAGCCGTCTCGCGCTCGGCCAACGAATCCAAGACCCCCGAAGAGGCGCTGCGCCAGGCCGTGGATCTGATCTGCAAAGATATCGACTGGCCCTTTGGTCATGTGTGGGTGCCCGATCCCAACGAATCCGAGGTTTTGATCAGCGGCGACATCTGGTTCGTGGCCAATCCCGCCCTGGAACCTTTCCGCGAGGTCACCCGAGGGCTTCGTTGCAAAAAGGGCGTCGGCGTGGCCGGCACCATTCTGAGCACGCGAACCAGCGCTCGTGTGCTGGACCTGCAGGAGACCATGCTGGCGGAGCGCTACCGCGTGGCTCAGCAGGTGGGCATCAAGACGGGCTTCGCTTTCCCCGTGCTGGCCGGCAGTGAGTTAATGGCCGTGGTGGAGTTTTTTAGCAACCAGGACGACCACCCCAGTGACTCCCTGATGGAGGCAACCTCTCAAGTGGGCGTTCAGATTGGGCGAGTTTTCGAGCGCGAGCGCACCGGCCAGCAACTGGTGGACGCCATGCAGGAAGCGGATCGCGCCAACAAAAGCAAAAGCTCGTTTTTGGCCACTATGAGCCACGAAATTCGCACCCCGCTCAACGCCGTTCTGGGCATGACGGGCCTGCTGCTAGACACCGCTTTAACCGCCGAGCAACGCGAGTATGCCCGCACGGTCCGATCTAGCGGCGAAGGGCTGCGGGGCATTATCAACGATATTCTTGACTTCTCCAAAATCGAAGCCGGCCATATGGAGTTGGAACGGGTAGCCTTTGACCTGATCGAGTGCGTAGAAGGCACCATGGATCTGGTGGTGGGACTGGCCGCCAAGAAGAAGATCGACCTGGCCTACAAGGTTGACCCGCAGGTCCCCGGCGTAATCCACGGCGACCCCACCCGGCTGCGCCAGATTTTGCTGAATTTACTCAGTAATGCCATCAAATTCACCCACACCGGTGAAGTCGAGGTGAGCCTGACTCGACTCGGGTTTGAAGGCGACCTTCACGAGATTCATTTCGCTGTGCGCGATACCGGCATCGGCATCCCTCCCGATCGCATCGACGCACTTTTCAGCCCCTTCACCCAGGCCGACAGCTCCACCACCCGCCACTACGGCGGAACCGGCCTGGGACTGGCCATCAGCAAACGCTTCGTGGAGGCCATGGGTGGACGGGTCTGGATCACCAGTGAAGTTGGCGTAGGCTCGGTCTTTCAATTTACTATAAAAACTCAGGGCGAGGCCGGTCCAGCTCCCAACTACGCCAATGCCTCCTCCCATTTTAAGGGCCGGCGCTTGCTGGTGGTCGATGACAACCAGACCAATCGCGAGATTATGCGCCTGCGCTGTGAGGCCTGGGGAATGATCGTTTTGGCCACCGAGTTTCCCGCCCAGGCGCTTGAATGGGTGCGCGGCGGGGCCACCTTCGACGTGGCCGTGCTGGACATTATGATGCCCGAAATGGACGGCACTTTGCTGGCCCGCAAAATCCGCGAAACCAGCCCACTCCCACTGATTGCCTGGACTGCCCTGGGCAGAGCCGATACCGGCACAGATGAGCTTTTCCGCGCCTCCATGCACAAACCGCTGCGGCCCTCGACATTCTATGACGTGCTCACGGCCGTCTTTGAAAATCGGGCCCGGGTGGTGGCCGTTCAGAGTCCCACCTTTGACAAATCTCTGGGCAAGCGCTACCCATTGCGCATCCTGGTTGCTGATGACGTCAGCGTCAATCAGCGTATGATGTTGTTGATGCTGGAAAAGCTGGGCTACGAAGCGCAGGCCGCTGGCAACGGCCTGGAAGTGCTGCAGATGATGCAGCAGACCACCTACGACGTGATCTTGATGGACGTCAATATGCCCGAAATGGACGGCCTGGAGGCCACCCGACGCATTCATGAAATTTATGCAGAGGGACGCCCGCGCATTGTGGCCCTGACGGCCAATGTCACTCAACCCGAGCGAGAGATGTGCCTGGGCGCCGGTATGGACGATTTTCTGGCCAAACCCATTGTCACTGACCATCTCCGCGATGCCCTGGTCAGGGCCGGTGAATGGAAGTTAGGAGCACGTCCTTCTGCCCCGCTCGCAGAAGTCGAGTCGGTTTCGCAGCCCGCCTCGCAATGGCCCGAGTTGCCCGACGAACTTCTCGATTTGAACGGGCTGCAAAACGTGCGACAGGTGGCCGAATTTGGGGGCCCTGAGGCTCTCCAGAGCCTGCTGGACCTGTTTGCCGAAGAGCTTCCCGCTGTGATTGCCCAGATCGAAGCGGCCCACGCGACCGGCGACCTGGCCGCCCTTAGCGCGGCCGGACACAAGTTGCGGGGGTCGGCCGCCAATTTCGGAGCCCAGCGTCTGGCCGCCCTGGGCCACCGCCTGGAGGTGCAGGCCAAAGAGGGCCAGGCGCACGGCCTGGCCGACCTGGTCGAGCCCTTGCGACGCGAACACGCCCTGGCCCAACAAGCCCTGCTGGCCGAGTTCGGTCCAAATCCGGCCGCCTCTGCGGCCCCTGCCTCGGCTCGGGCAGAATCGGCGCCAGAACTGCCCACCCAGGTGTTGGACCTGGAAGGGCTTAGCAGCATGCGTCAGGTGGCCGAGCTTGGTGGCCCCGAGGCCATCGCCACCCTGTTGGCCATGCTTGCCGAAGAGATCCCCCGCATTGTAGACGAGATCGAAAGCGCCCACCGGCAGGGCAACCTGGTGGCCGTCGCCGAGGCAGCCCACAACCTGAAGGCCTCGGCGGCCAACTTTGGGGCCACCCGATTGATCGCGCTGTGCAACCGACTGGAAGAGCAGGCCCGCCAGGGCCGGGGCGAAGTTCTGGCTCAACTGGTGGAGCCTCTGCGCAGCGAGCAAGCTCAGGCCCTGGCGGTCCTGGCGGCCGAATTTGCACCGCCCTCCTCGGCCGCCATCGTTCTGCCCGAAACCCCACTCGATCCCGCCGGGTTGAGCAACCTTCGTCAGGTGGCCGAATTTGGCGGTCCCGAGGCACTGCAGAGCCTGCTGGCCATGATTGGCGACGACCTCCCCAAAATGGTGGTCGACATCGAGTCTGCCCTGGCCGCTCAAGACTGGCCCGCTCTTTCGGCCGCCGCCCACATGCTGAGAGGATCAGCCGGCAATTTCGGAGCTCACCGACTGGCGACTCTGTGCGCACAACTGGAAACCCAGGCCAAAGAAGCGCGAGTGGAAGGCCTGGCCGAACTGGTGAAACCCCTGAGTCACGAACTGACCGTGGCCCAGCAAGCCTTGCGGGCCGAATTCCCCGAACCGGGCTAGAGCTAGGTGGCGAACCTGATCGTGGAAGGGTTACTAGCCGAGCAAAGATCTAAAGCTTGTCCAGCAGGTCCGGGCGCCCCTCAAGCTTAAATTCATCTTATGCGTGGGGGATGTCATTGCCAGAGAAAACGTGGGGTCGCGTTGTTATTCACGCTCTCCGTGGGCGTATTGCTCATCGTTCTTTCCGTCTCATTGCTGACGCTCTATTCCAGTGATGCCTATTCTCAGGGGCAGCAGCAACAGGCTTTGCAAGCCTACTGGAACGCCCGCGCGGGTGTGGAACACTTTTGTGACCAGCGCCAACTACCGGAGAGCTCGACCTATGACTTTGCCGGCCGGGGCCGCTGCGTGGTATCGGTCGATGGCAAAGACCTGGTTTTCGAGGGTCAGTATGGAAAACAGAAGCGCCGCATCCGATTGCTGGAGCGAGACCCTTCGAAAAAAGTCGAGGAACCCGGCTCATGAAGAGAAACCGAGCCTTCTCGTTGCTGGAAGTCATGGTGGCCTCCGGCGTGCTGCTGGTCATGGTGACCATGACCTCTATGGCGACCCTTTCTTACCTGAAAGCCTACCGTCACTACACGGGCGAAGGTCTTAAATTGCGCCAGACCGCCAAGACGTTAGAAGTGTTGTGCTCTCACCTGCGCTCGGCCCGCTCCTTGCAACTCCCCATACCCGCCTCACTGAAGCAGTCTCCTCTGACTTTTGAGAAGCGGAACCGGCAGCAGTGCTCCCTGCAGGTCCTGGATGGCCAGCTCATGCTGGCGCAGGACAAAGAGTCGATCAAGGTGGGGGCGGCCAGCGATATTCACCTTCAAGTGGAAAAAGACCTGTTGCACGTGTCGATCGTGGTGGCCGGGCAAAGCCCCGTGCAGACCGCCATTTCCTTGCGTGGGGTGCGCCGATGAGACTTCGGCGCGGGTTTACCCTGAGCGAGATTTTGATGGGCATGGCGTTCTTTGCGTTGATTCTGGTCACCGCTCTGGGGGTTTTGCACTGGGCCCTGCTGGGCTCTCAGCGCCAGCAAACCCAGACTCGCGCTGCCTTCCTGGCCCAGCAACAATTGGAGCTGTTGCTGGGCCAGTCCGAGCCCCAGTCCGGCCAGGGTGTTTTTCAGGAGCAAGACTATCGCTGGGCCGTGGACGTAAAACCCGTGGGTGATTTCTTGATGCTCAAGGTGAAAGTCACCGGCCCTCGGGGCGCGTCTTTTGCGTTGGTGACAGAGCGCCGCAAGGAAATTCGGTCCCTTGCTTATCGCAGTCGTGACACGCTGTACCGGACTATCGAGGATTTGCCCGAGGCCATTCCCATCGCCGATTCCATTGGGCGCGAGTATTCGCTCAGCGCCGACGGGCAACAGCTGGCCTTCGTCGCCCCGCATCAAGGCCGACCGCAAATCTTTTTAAAGAATCTAAACTCGCAAGAACCCGCCCAGCTACTGTTTGAGCACCCTCAAGGTGCGAGCGAACCTTGTTTTGGCCCAGGCAATCAGTTTCTCGCCTTCACCGCCTCGGAAAATGGCGTTTCTCAAGTCTTCGTCTACACGTTTGCCACTCGCGCCTGGATGAATCGCAGCCGGAATAGCCACCAGGAGGGTTCGCCCAGTTGGTTTCCCGATGGTAAAAGCCTGTTGATTTGCCGGGACACTTCCACCGTCATTCAGCGCTCCCTCACTGGCAGCGAGCAAATTCTGGTGCCGGAAAGCGAGGGCTGGAATGCCGCTCCCAGCACCGACGGTAGGCTGGTCGTTTTTATGAGTAGCAGGGATGGAGACCCAGATATCTACTCGTTGGACCTGAGAACCAAGAACATCAAGCGCCTGACCAACAACCCGGCCTACGACACCTCTCCCCACCTGCGCGGGCGGCGTATCCTGTTTCAATCCAATCGCGATGGCGAGCAACGGCTCTACTCGATGAACCTCGACGGATCCGAAGTGACCCCGCTCACTCCCGACCAGGTGGCCGAGAACCCTCAATGGGTGCCCTGATTTATGGACATGTCCATCAGGATACAGGAAATGTTTTATTGAATCTAGAATTCAAAGAATCTTATAAAGACGGTGCGGAACGAACCTGAATGTTCTTCAACCGCCGTAACTGCGGAGCTGCATAGATACAGAAGAAAATCGAATGTAGGGGCGGGGGCGTCGTGGATTTTCGGGACAGTCTGGTCACAAAACGAATCAGTCTCCTGCTTATTGTAAGTTTTCTCCTGGAAATCACGGCCCCCGCATTTGCCAAACCGTTCTGGGAAGTGAAGCCGAACTATCCGCAGGCCCGTTCCCGCGTTCGGGAACGCCGCAAGCAGCAGCCGATCGACCCTCATCTTCAACCCATCGTAGCCAAGGCCGTTCCGCAATTGCGAAACTTGCCACCAGGCGTGGACCACCAGCTGTTGCCCACAGCCCAGGCCCAACCATCGGGAGGACAGCACCCCCCCCCCCGTTCCAGAAACCTTGGGCCCCGTTGCGCCAGTTCAGCCCTCGGCGGTCGATGAAATGGAGCATTCAGAGGACTCGGAACCGTCCGAGGATCCTGGACATATTTCACATCGTCCAGAACTGGCGGTCTTGTTGGCCGACCCTCGCCAAAGTCACCCCCATCACGAAGTAGCCCGCCAGGCCTATGAATTTGGCCCTTACTTTAAACCACAGATGGTGCACGCCGCCTATGAGGTTTTTGTCAACGACTACGTCACTCATCTCCACCAGCGCTACGACAACCTGGCCAACGAAGAGACTCTGCTGTGGCTCTTCAAGAGCCCCAACGCTGCCAACAATGGCATTCACCTTCCGGCGGGCGACTGCGCCGCGGCCCTGGAGTGGAAGTATCGGGCCCAGGGCTCCAGCCCGGCCGATTTTGAGGCCAAATACCAGCTGCAGGTAAAGGTCTGGTCCGCCTCCTCGCGCCACGGCAAGGTCGTCTTCCAGCGCAAAGAGGCCACCAAGCTTTGCTTCCTGGAGCCGGCCTGCGCTATTGCCGCCCGGGATGTTGGCGTGTGGGAAATTCATATGCTGCGCAATGGCAGCGAAGTCTCCATGAAAGCGCTGGATGTGCACGAGCCGCCGCTGGCCGAGCAGCCAGGGCTGACCCGTCGCTTTGATCAACACTTTGAGCCTCTCGACGAGGGCGCCGCCTACACCAGCGATGAGTATCTCAATTATCAAAAGTCCTATGTCCCCACAGCTCCCGATGCCCATGGTCGCCAGGATATGACCGTTCAATTCAACTTTCGCTCGCCCAAGTCCGGTCACAATCTCACTCGATGGGGCTCGGCTTTTAGCCTGACGCAGAGATACCAGTCCAACGGCACGACTTCCACGCTAGAAAAGAGAGTCTACGACTCCCTCTATCGCAGGGGCCACACCTACCAGGCCACCACCAGCGAAGGACGGGTTGCTCAGTTGTCTTTGGCGGGAGGGCCAGGTCTGGGTAGCTATGGCAATTGGAAGCTCATCGAGCGAATCGACCATCACAGTTTGCCGGCACAGACAGTTCCAGTGCGCAAGATTTTGGCGATGGCTCAACTGCCCGCCGGTGACCTTCGTCAAAATACCGGTAGCGTAGCCTACCAAATCAAGGTGGCCACCTTTCCTGAAGACTGGAACCCGGGCGACATCGCCTGGAATCTCAAGCTCCGCAATGGAGAAAACAATCAGGTGCTGGCCAACTACGAGGGCCTGTTTTTAGAAGAGGCGGGTGAGCAGATAAGAACAACCGTCCAACCTTGGGATGGACTGGACGAGGAGACCGGTCAAAAGCCACCCGCAGGCACGATGATCCTTCCCGAACTGGACGTGCATCTATTTTCTCAAGACACGCCAGTCATTCATCAACTGCAGCAAAGCGCGGCTTTCCGCAGCGGACAAAGGGCCTTCACGGTTAGCGCGGCGGCTACCAACGCTGAGTGGTATCACATGGCAGGGGAAGTAGATCTGCCTTTTGAGGTAGACGATGACCTGTATATCTATCTGGACGAAGAGAGAATCCCGGTCTGGGCGGACGACGATGGGGTCCGCACCTTTGTTAGGCCACGTTTTCAGGCCAGCAAGGGCCAACGGGTCCGCATGGTGGCCGTAGACTCGTTTGGTTTGTGTCGCAAGCTAGATGGACCCATCTATCTCTACCATGAGCCGTCCGGCCAACGTCAGTTACTGCGCCGTTTTACCTTTGACGACGGGTGTTTTAACTGGCCTGCCGGCTTCGCCTTTCTGGACATCTTCTACACCATCATCATTCCCAGCAATCAGGCTTCTCCGACTCCCATCTACAAGGCGACCTTGCTGGGAGATTGTTTTAACGCGATGCCCAGCGCGGACCAACAATTTTTTAACACGCACAGTCTCGGTCCCCTTCTGGTGGGCCCGGAGTGCAAGCCCAGCAACACCAAACCGGCCAGCGGCATCAAAAGTGTGGCCCAGATCGACACGGCCAATGATGCCCGGGGCCGTGAACCCTATCCTTTTCCCAAGATCCAGTTTTGCAGCCCTATCCCGCTGGGCGTGGACCCAACCAACGGCAACTATTCTCACCGCTTTGTCGATCTCAGCATCCCCACCCGGGGCCTGCCCCTGCAGGTGGGGCGAAACTACGTCAGCGAGTTCGAGCAGACTCTTCCCAATTTTGGCTGGCGCTGGGACTTTGAAGAGAAATTAGTGCTGATTCCTGGCGCATCCCAGGTCGTTTTGCAGGGGGCGGACGGCAGCCAGGCTTACTTTGTTCGCCGAGGACCGGACGGAGAGTTTGACCCACTCTATCGCCAGGAACAGGCGGAGCGCCTGCGCCAAATCGACGACCGCCACTACGAGGTTCGCTTCCCCAACCAGAGCACGCATCTTTTTGAGATTCCCGCCGATGCGCCCGTCTCGACGGTAGAGGCCCAACCGGCCGTCCTGCACAAAAAGATCGACCGCAATGGCAACGCCCAGACCTACTATTGGAGCGCGGACGGCTGCCGACTCCACAAAATTCAGGGGCCCGTGGCCGGGCAGTATCTCAAGTTTCGCTGGACTTGCGACCAGGGTGATAGCCCCCGAGTCAAGCAGGTAGCCGACCACACCGGTCGCTGCGTTCACTACGAGTATTCCAAAGTCGCGCACCCTCTCAGCCCCACGGGCTACGACTGGCTCTTGACCAAGGTCGTCCAGCCTGGCAACACCACCTATCAGCACACCTATCACCCCATTTTGGGAGAGCGTCACTATCGATTGCTGGAGACCCGCTTTAACGGCGAACTGCAAGAGAAAATCGGCGCCTGTGACGATCAGCCGGGCGCCCTGGAGGAAGTGGCCCACCACGGCAGCCGTTTGCGATATGAGAACTTTCGGGACGCAGACAACCGCGTTCACACCAAGATGACCAAATCCGGTTCGGAAGGAACCCCCGAGAATCGAGACCAGGTGACCGAGTCGATCCTGGATGTCTTTGGGCGCGTGGTCGAGCAAATAGACGCGGCTGGCAACCACAGCCAGGTAGAATACGATATCCGCAACAATATATCGGCCCTGATAGACTCGGAAAACCATCGCACCGAGATGGACTGGGATGACCGCCATAACCTGACGGAGGTCCGAAATGCTCGGGGCATCGTTACCGGTCGGATGTCGTATTCGGACAAGAATGAGCTGAAAGTCGCAGTGAACGCCCGGAGCGAAACCACCCTGCTGGACTATGATGATCGGTCCAATCTGATCAAGGTCGAAGACAATATCGGGCACACTTCCCAGGCGACTTACGATGAATTTGGCCTGCTCCGGTCGGTCACCAACCATGCCAACGTAACCTGGACCTTTGACTACAACGACCTGGGCTTTTTGACTCAAAAGACCGTGCCGGCCACCTCCGATGGGCAACCGGCGACCTCGTGGAATTACAGCGTAGACAGTCTGGGTCGCACCACCCAGAAGCGAGACCCCCTGGATCGGGTCTATACGGCCCGATACGACGTTAGAGACCGCCTGGTGGAGGCGAGCGTGCCTGAGGTGACGGGACACTACCGTCAGGCAGCCCAGTGTCGCAGAAGCATCGTCAATGTCTTTGACCGCAACGACCTTCTGCTCTCCTCCACGGCTTTGGATGGCCGTAAAACTGGCTACGAATACAACGATTGCCAGCAACTGACCGCCGTCCATCAGGCGGGCTATCCCAGGCCAACCCGCCTGGAATACGACTCCTTTGAGAATCTTGTCAAGATGACCAATAACGCCGGGCAAGCAACGCATTACACGCTGGACGTGCTCAATCGAACCCGGCTCATCCAGTATCCGAATTCAGACACCGAAACCTTCGATTTCGACAACCGCAGCAACCTGATCGCCTGGAATCGAGGGGGGCAGGTCACAACCTACACCTACGACGAGCTATCTCGCCTGAAAACTTTGGATTCTCCGGCGACCAACGACTCTTTAGCCTGGGACTACGACGAATTGGACCGCGTTTCCGTGATGCACGACAGTTCTGGTGCGGATACCACCTACACTTACACCGATAACGACCTGCTGGAAAGCATTCTCCGGGGTGACGGCCGCGGAATCTCCTATTCCTATGACCTCAATGACCGGCTCCAGTCGATCCAGGATCATGAGGGTGATACAACGGCCTACACGTTCAATGAGCGCAATGAGGTGACTTCGGTCACCCACGACAGCCGCACGGTCGCCTACGGCTACGACCTGGTGGGCCGCCGCACCAGCACCGACCTGCCCAACGGCATTCACTGCGCTCAGGCCTTTGACGAACGCAACCGCCTGATTTTCCTCAACTACCAGAAGGGCTCCAACCCGGTCCTCACCTACAAGTATGGTCACAACCAGTTGGGCCAGCGCATTGTGGAGGAGAAAACCTCGGCCGAGCAGTGCAAGCTCTCCCGATACTGCTACAACCCCCGCCGCGAACTGATCCAATCGGATCGACGCATCGGCAACGGTTGCAATACCGTCACCCAATACCGCTACGACCTCAATCACAACCGCATCGGCCGCGATCAATTCACGTATGAGCACAACAGCGCCGACCAGCTCACCGAATATTCTGGCCCCGGGGACGCCTCCCATCTGACCTACAACGCCCAGGGCCAGGCCACCGACGTGGGAAGTTTTACGTTTAGCTACAACCAGAGCCAGCAAATCAAGGAAGCCAGCGGGCCTCACGGCTCATCGACTTATGTCTACGACGGCACCGGCCGCCGGGTGGCCAAAGAAGTCAACGGCACCCGCGATGACTATCTGGTGCTGGGCAGCGAGGTCCTCAAGACCTACCAGAACGGCGGCCTCAAGGCCCGATATTTCCTGGGGCTGGGCCGCGAAGGCATCCAGGCCGACGGGGCGTGGAAATACTACCTGAAAGACGGCCTCGGCTCCACCGTGGCCCTGACCGACGAATCCGGCAATTCGGTGGCCGCCTATGACTTTGGCGACTACGGCGAGACCACCCAGATCGCGGGCGACTCCTCGGTCTATAACCCGTTCTTGTATACCGGCCAGGAGTGGGATGGGGAGCTGGGCATGTATAACCTGCGCGCCCGCCATTACTCACCTACCTTCGGGCGGTTCATTGCGCGGGACCCGATTGGGTATGCTGGTGGGAGCAACCTCTTTTCATACTGCCAGGGCGATCCAATCGATTTCGCTGACCCCAGTGGAACAAAAATCCGTGTTTATGGAATAGGAAATGGTCCGGCAGACGCCTTTTCAGCCTTCAAAAGCCTACTGTCTAACTTGACCGGAATGGATGTCTCAATCAGTTCAGTGGGCTTAGTTTCTCTGAGCTGCACGGGTAAAGAATTGAACCCCAGTCAAAGGTTCTCAAGAAATATCATACAGCTTATCAACTTTGATTCTACGGAAGTGGGGCTTGATTTAGCCTATGGTGATTTTCAAAGTCAAGCCCCAGCAATCGCTTCCGTATTTTCATCAAGTAATCACCAGGGAATAGATGTTGCAGATTTTCTACAGTATGAAGCTTTTCGTAGCGGTTTTGGAACGAGGTCTCTATTTCATGAGATAGTGGAAGCCTACAATCTTGCCTATTCCGGAGTGAATAATTCGAACTCGATGGCAGACAGGCAGTCTGCGGTGGATGCTGCCCACAGTGCGGCTATCAGTGCCGAAAACGTATTGGCTACTCTCCAGGGAAATAGCCTCGGGACTAGAGTTAGCGGCAGAAGAACTGGCCCCAATGAATTCAAGTGGTCATATGCCAATGGGGTTATTTCCAGGTGAGCAATCCGCACTAAGAGACCCCGATTTCGCAGGTACTGTCGGGCAGG
>JADMJV010000121.1 GCA_018780265.1 bacterium | reverse complement strand
TTCGCTTTTGAGTGAATTTCGGACCTGCTGGGACGAACTCCGCTCTCAGTCCCGTCGGATAGACAACGTCGAGTACACGTCCGGGGTTCATGAGGCACGCCTGGCCAGTTTAGAAAGAAAGCGACGGTAGGGTGAAGGCTTGCAGGTTCTGGTCCTGGCAACAACCTTACGGCCAATGGGATCGTTGGCTTTGATTTCCCTGGTCGTCCGGTAACCGTTCTGCGCAAGGAAGCGCCCAGACGAGCGGGTTGAATGTGGTGATCTGAAGTGCTCCCACTCAGGCTGCTGGCTGAGCCCAGACCCAACGGCGCTGTGACGGCCACCCACGTGGAACATCAGATTAGACGCCCAGTTTGCCCAAGAAGGAATACAAAGGAAGAAAAATCCCGACCACCACCGTGCCCACCAGCAACGACACAAAAGCCATCAGGGCAGGCTCCATGGTGGCCTGGAAAAACTGCAGTCGGCAGTCTGCCTCTTCGTTAAACCAGTGGGAAAGACTGGCCAACACCGTTGATAGCGAACTGCTCTCCTCGCCCAAGGCCACCAAGTTTCCCATGAGCCGAGAGTAAATCTCACTATTGGCTGTATAGTGGCCCGACAGTGGTTGGCCCGACTGCAGGCAGGCCAGTACCTCAGCCACATCTTGCTCCAGGGCCGGACTCCCGCTGGCCTCACCGGCCAGACGAATGGCCAGACTCAGGGGTAATCCCGAAGCGACACCACTCTCCATGATCCAGCAGTATCGCGTCAATGCGGAGTAGTGCAAAGCCTTGCCCAGCAATGGAACCCGCTGCAGAAATCGATAGAGAATAGCCCGGCCCGTGGGCGTCTTGCGCAGCATGGCCAGGTGTAACAGGCCACCGACAGCAACCAACCAGGCACCCGGATTACGCACCGCGTGGGTGGCCCACATCAACAGCCGAGTGATCCAGGGCAAGGGTACGTGCATTTCCTCGAAGATGTACACAAAATTGGGCAGCACGGTGTAAAACAAAAACAGGGTTAAAACGACCGTGGTGGCCAGCACAAACAGCGGGTAAATCATAGCCGACGAGACCTTGCGCAACAGGATCGCCTCGGCTTCCAGCATGGTAGCCAATCGATGCAAATTGCCCTCGAGCTGACCCGAGCTTTCCCCGGCCCGTACCAATCCCACAAAAGTGGGACTAAAGACATTGGGGAAACAGCTCAGACCGCCGGAGAAATTGTAACCCGCCTGCAGCTTGCCGCTAATGTCGTTGAGGATCAGTCCCAAGCGGGCGTCGTCGACCTGACTCCCCAGCACCTCCAGGGCCACCACGATGTTGGTTCCACCCTGCAGCAAAGTGGCTAATTGACGTGTAAGAACGGCCGTCTTCCAGCGTCCGTCGCGCAATTGCCACAGGCATGGGTTCTTTGGAGAAACCTCCTGCAAATCTTCTATCGACGGTTCTGGAACCCGAAAAAGCACTATTGAACTCCCAGATCGTCGAATCTCAGGAGAGTCCAAAAGGTTGGATTCACCGGGCCAGAGGTTGGCTGATAAACGTCCAGATAGGCACGAAACGTATGCGTGGCCACGGTTTTCTGCCCATCGACCGGAGAGACGACTCGACCACTGGCGGTAAGGATTATGACCTCGCAACCGGTGCCAAGATAACTGCTGTCGATCGAGATATCATAGTGGCCTACCACATTACCGGTCGGGTTAAGCACTGGCTCACTGTAGCGAAAAATCTCTTGACCCAGTGCGCCACGAGGCGGAAACTGGGCGTCCAGGTTCATCTTGAGTCGAACCTCTTCCAGTCCGGCTCGAGCCAGCGCCTGCGCCTGAACATCCAACACCGCTTGAGCGGTGGACTGATACCGGCTGGAGATCGTGCTGAGAAAGCCGATGCCCATGGTCAGCAATATGCCGCACAACATGAGCACCAGAATCATCAAGAAACCGCGCTGCCTCACCATACCGGCAAGCTCACCACTCCGGTAACCACTCTCACCGCATTCAATCCCTGAAACGATAATTGTATTCGTACCTCTCGGCCCGAGTGAACCACGGCCAGGCCCGCCACCGACTCGGCCAGCAACGTTTGCTCTAAAGGAGTGGTGCGAAAATTCGGCGGCCCATATGCCCGCCACAAAACGCCTTGGTCGTCCTTGTAATAGCAAATCTCTTGCAGCCGGGAAGGGTCATGGGGCGCCCAGGTTGGGCTGACCGGAGTGGTGGGCACCGGGATGGGCAGCCAGGGCGCACGGGGACTCCCCCAGTCCGGGTCGGCTACCCGCAAGAACCTCAACTCTGCCGTACGTGGATAGTCGGGTACCGCGGGAGGGCTGATCATGGCCACCGCCTGTCGGGCATCCCGCACTATGGTGGTCACCGCCACCTGCAGGGCGCTGATCTCCGCCGACTTGCTCGCCGAAGACTTCATGAGCCGAGAGTATTGCATCAACAGGTTGGTGGCGATGCCCAAAACCAAGGCCACCAGACCCAGGGTGAGCATGCACTCGAGTAGACTAAAACCGCTTCGAATCCTCATCTCAGGGTTCCAACTCAATGGGCCCAAAGGTGCCCAAAACTTTGCGGCCATGAATGGTGGCGCCTACCACCACACTGATGTTGCCACCGGTAAAATGGGGCGACCCATTGAGTTGGACCAGATTGGTCACGTTGGCCAACGAGCCGTCCCGACTCTGCACCATGGTTCCGTTTCCCTGAAGGGCCAGCACATCCCACTCAAAAAAGACGTCCGGGATCGCCTGTCCATCGATATCAAAGGCCGTAGCCGTTAGATTAAGACCCGCCCCGGTGTCCCCGTGCGGCAGCAAAGCCCCGCTGCCTACAACGTACGGCGTGGCCGCCTGAGGGGTAATCACAATCGGGTTGAGCGCTCGAGGATTGGGGATCGGTCGACACAGATAAGTTTGCAAGTCGATGCGGTGGGAGTTGTTGTCCCAGGTTATCGTCAAGTGCACCGATTGGGCAGACCCGTTGCTGGCAGGTAGCTGCCTGGACCCCATGGGAAAATTGGTGGTGGCATTGACCAGGGGCAAGGGAGGTGTGGGCATTTCAAAGTGGCTGCAAGCAGAGCCCAGCGTAATTGGGGAAACCTGCGTGCTCACCGCAAACTCTGTGTAGTCTTGAATCGATTCCGAACGCGCTCCATAAACAGCGGCCAGGGTTTCGTAGTTGTAGGTAGTTCCGGTCCTGGTTTCCGACCAAAGGCGCATTTGCTCCAGATAGCGGTCAGCCACCAGTGCAGCCATCTGCTGCTTCTCGAGACGGGCAGAATGTCCAAGGCCGCTGTGAAACAAATTGATCACCACCAGGAAAGCGCTGAGTAGCACAAATAAAGCAAACACTGCTTCGAGCAGGGATAGGCCGCGGGTATGCTTCACCGGCGCCCGTCACCGGGTGGGTGAACCTGGGGAGGCACGTCGGCCTCCGGAGCGTTGACATAAACTGACTGCGGTAATTCGGGCCGGGATGGCCTGATGGCTGGTTTGGCTGGGGCGCCAACCGTCAGGACCAACTCTGGCAGGGAACAGTGGAGTATCGATTCATCGGGTTGAGACTGAAAAGCCAGATTGCTCAACTTGCGCGCACCGCATTCCGGCCCGTCCACCTCCAGGGCAAGATGTTTAGGAGATTGGGACAGCTTGAGCTGCTGCTCCAAAACAAAGTGGCCGTCTCCACTCCAGTGGATCTGAGGCCCACGAAAATACAGGTCGAGAGGCACCTCCGCCAGATGAACGTAGAAGCGCAGCGAGCTTTGGACGCTCTTGTCCGCCAGAGAAAGGTGGCCTTCCACGTGCAGTTGCCGAAAATTTTCGACCGTCGCCGTGGGGCCGCTCGGTAGCCGAGTTTGACCCCCGAATAGCAGGTAGGTGCCCCCCAGGGCATACAACACTGCCGGCAAAAACCACTTTCTCTGAATCAAAGCAGTCACGGTGGTTAAGGGTTGACCACTCGCCAGGCCTGCACCCCTTTGGGGGTCGAACACAGGGTTTGTATAGCCCCGGTTGCCACCTCCACCGTCGAGAGCTTCCCGTTGGAATCAATCATATAAAATTTGTCCCCAGCCGGCGACAGACTGGCCTGGTTAGCCCGGCATGTGCCGCCATCAGAAGCCGGGGCTTGAGAGGTGACTCCGTTGATCCCGTCCAAAAAAGCCTGACTGAAGGCATTCAATTGGGGCTGGGCCGTAGCCGTCAGCGTAGCCGTATCGGCCAGGGTCACGGGTCCCCCATTGCAGGAAAAGTAAAAGCCCGTAGAGTCAGGTTTCCACGTCAACAGATGCTGTCGAAAAAAACCCGTAGTGCCTGGAACCGCCCGGTCAGCCGTAACCGTCAACCCGGTCCCCGACTCCAGTAAGTCCAGGATGTGAATCCCATCACCATTGATGTAGCTCAGGTGCCTCTGGTCCGGCGACCAGATATAATAATCATACATCCTTCCAAACCCGGCCCCCGAGACAAGTCCCGCGGTCCAATTGACATTGGCCCACAGGGGGGTGCGCGTGGCAACCAGTGGGGTCAGAACGGAACTCTTGATAGGGTGGGCCGACACGGCGGCCAGGTCGCCTCCTGGCGTTACGCCGTCCACCGCCTCCCAGTTTCCATCGGGAGACGGCGCCGGCCCCCCCCAACCAAAGTGTAGAAACGTGCCCACGATTTGACCCGTTTGCGTGGAGTAGACATTCCTATCTACAAAGTAGAGCAAGGTACCCTGACGACTGAGGGACAGTTCTCTGGGCCAGCGCGTGCTTACGCGAACCCTTACGCGAGGAAAAGAACCGTCACAATTGGCCTCCACAATCTGAGTCGGAAGGGCCGTTGAGGAGCCGGAGGAGGCGGCGCATTCGTAATAAATTTTTGGGCTGGGCGCAATCGATAGCGCCGTTGGGCCGGCCGGGCCCGGCATCACTCGACCGCTGCCGTCCCCAAACTCGCAAGTAAAAGCGAATCGGTCGTTGACGCCCGCATCCAGGGGACAAACCCAATCCCAACTGCTCATCCACTGGCGGGATTTCGCATCCCAGGTCATGGGCTGACTGCCCAGCATGGAGAAGGTTCCATTGCTGGCGCTGGTATTGCCCGAATCGCGCTGAGCTTTCCACTCCACAAATATGTCGTGGCCGCTGGCATCGGTGGCGTTTACGGCCATGGTGACTCGTTGCCCGGCCACCAGCGTTACATTCACTCCTGGAATGTAGGACGTGGGCTTGGGAAGAATAACGGCCCCCGCACTTTGTGGGTCGGCGGCTGGCAGGTCCATCACGGGCGGGGCCGGGGCTACAGCCGCCACCGGTTGCTCGTTGGTATTGAAGGCCTGAGCCAGGCCCTGCACCACTCGCACCGCCCCGGTTGTCATCACTTCCACCTGATAGGGAGTGCCCAGTACATTGGCCTGAAAATAGTTGAGCGCCGAAGTTTGGCTCCCGCTGAGGACCGGGGGCACGCGAGCAGGAGTATAAGCGGCCCCGGCAGCCACCACGATATGATAGGCTCCGTTGCGAACCGGCATTCCGTTGCTGGTTACCCCTCCGTCAGGCGTAAAGACCAGGCAGTAATCCAAGGGCATTTGGTAGCCGCCCATGTGAGGGTTGAGCAACCACGGGGCCGCCACAAAAGCCTCCCGAGAGCCTCCGGCGGTGCGAGGGAAAATGCCGTCTCCCGCCGCCCAGGATCCCTCAAACAAAACCTGGCCGGGATAACTGGAGGAAAAGTCGAGCACCTTGGTGACTCGTGCCATCGAATGACCGGTCGCCCAGTAGATCGACTGACTGACCGGAATCGTGCCGCCGCCACTGGGAATTCCGATGGCCACGGGTTGTTGTTCGCTGATAGCGGTTTGGCGCGCCAGGCGCAGTTGCTCCGCCACCGTATCGGCCAGCGCCTGGCAGGGGTATTTGGAGCGATGCTGGTTGATGTTGACAAAAGCCAGAACGGTCAACAAGGAGATGAGAAATAGACTCATTATCAACTCAATCAGCGAAACGCCTCGTCGTTTTTTCATGCTCGACCTCTCCTGGCTAACGATTTGCCTGCCTCACGACCGGCACCAGCCTAGCTTGCTATCGTGAATCTTACGTGAAACTGAGCATGCCGGTTCCGCCATTGGAATGATCGACTCCGGTTTGATGGTCGTGTCACGCGGGTTTGACAAAGCCGGGCTATTTTATGGTAATTCCGCCCCAGAACGTGTCCGAGGAGAGTCAACCATGAACGCCACTTCCCCACCCTTGCCCAACTCGGGACACGGCCGCACCCAAATGCCCTGGGCGCTCGCAGCTTCAACGCAATCTCACGTGGGGTAGATTTGTATGCGCCAGCCTCTCTTCAGCCAGCCGTCACAAATCCAACAGTCTCATTTGGCCGCTCACCAACTGGAGAGCGAAAAGACACTGGTCATCCAGGGTCTGCCGCTGGTTGGTAAACGTCAGTTTCTGGCCAGTCTGTCGCTGGCCCAAAATTTTCAGCTGCGTTTTTTTTCGGTCGACCCCGTGCGCCAAAGCATGCTGCCCAAGCCTGTACCGTCCTGGTTGCGGGGGGGCGGTGGTCCGAGCGCAGCCCCGGTCCTGTCCGTCATAGCGGGATCCCAGTTATTACCAGACTTTCTGCTGTGGCAAAAGGCCAGAGCCCTGGTCGAGGACGAACCCGACCGACTGGTTTTGCTCTCCACTCGGGAGCTGGACTGTCCTGTCGAGCAATGCTCCACCTTCACTCTGCGCCCCCTGACCCTGCCCGAGGCTGCCGCGGCCGCCTGTCTACAGGCGGGTGAGCGGGTCTCCATGTCGAGTTCTGACTGGCTGGCTCTAGCTCGCCACCTGGGCGGAATTCCTGGGCTACTGGCATTCGCCTGTAAGCAGCTCAGTCAATGTTCTCTGCAAGTGGCTATCGAAGCCATTCAAACTCAGATTCAGGAGTGGAGCCAGGCTGTCTGCGATTCGTTGCCGGAAACGGCCCAACGCTGCCGCCTGATTCTCAGCCACCTGCCTTTTCCGCTGGCCAAGGATGAGGTGATTCTCAAGCTGCGTGAAGCCGGCTGCCTGCCGGGACTCACTATTCTGCGCAGCTACTTTCTCTTGGAAACCGATGGTCCAGGAATCTCCCTCTTGCCCCCCCTTCGAGACCGACCTTCGCCAGTTTCTGTCATCCATCGACCCTCTGGGCCAATTCCACAAGCCTCGCAAGACGGCCAGGCTCGACAGTGTCGGCGGCTTTGGCAACTGGCATTTGGTGTAGTCCCTGGCGACACCCTCGGCGAGGCCGAAATGGAACTCCGCAACGGCAACTGGAGCGAAGCACGAAGACTCTATCACGAAGCCCACCTGCTAGGCGATGCTGATGGCTGGGGTGGATTTGTCTTGACCAGCCTGCTCTTGGGCCAGCTGCCTCAGGCGGCCCAGGCACTGGCAAAAAGCGGCCCCTGGAGGCTGAGTCAGCGCTACCCACAGCCTGCTTTGCTGGCCTTGGCAGCCTACTGCCACGGAGAACCCGCCCACGGCTGGCAGTATCTGCAACAACTGACCCGGCCTTGGAACTGGATGATCCACGGACTTGCCGCCCTGATTCACGAAGGGCTGGTAGAATACCCACTGGGACAACGAAGCTTGAGTCAATTTTACCCCCAAGACCGCCTTCAACAGGGTTGGCTCCTGTGGCTTGAGGGCAAGCTATGGCTGGGCTCCAACGATTGGAAGTCGGCCCAAAGTAGTTGGGACGCAGCCTTGCAGATTTTTGCCGAGGAAGGTCACCCCAACGGTATGCTGACCGTCCAGGCCGAACGCCTGCAACTGCCCGTCAATTTACAGGTCCGGGTCACTCAGCAAGCCTTGCAATCCTGGATCGCTTTGGCGGAACAACAGCACAATGTTGGCGTCAAAACTCGTCTCCAGTTGGTCCTGGCAATCTGGTATCCCCGACCCGACCAGACGGCCCCCAACTTTGCCCACGCGTGGCTGCAGTCACGTCATCGCTTGAATGGCCCACATACCCCTCCCGAGGTGCCACTGTCAGTGAAGTGCTTCGGTCAATTGCGTCTGACCGGTCCCCTGGGTGAATGCCATGAGTCGGACTGGCCCACGCGCAAGGCAGCCAACCTGTTTTACCTGATCTGCCATGCCAGGCGGCCCGTCGGCGACGAGTATTTGATGGCAACCCTGTGGCCGAATGCCAATCAGGAACAGGGACGCACCCGGCTGCGAACGGCCTTACACCATGTCCGCCTCAGCTTGGAAAAGATTGGAGGCAAGTCTGCGGCCGAAGGCATTCAGCGCAGTCGCAAAAACCGGACCATTGCCATGACTTATGCCTTCGAAAGCGATTTTCAGCAACTCAAAGGGCTGCTGCAAAGCACCCGAACCTCACCCCTTCTCAACTCCTGTGCGCATATCTGGGATTTTGTCGAAGCCCATGTCGAACGTGTATTTCTCCCCACCTTCCGAGATGAGTGGACAGATCCGATTCGCCGGGATGTGGCCGCCTGGTGGTGTGAGTTGCTGAACTTTCTGGGCCGCAGCGAGTTGGCTCAGCAGCGCCCCCAATTGGCCGACCGAGCCGCCCAAATGGGCCTGGACATGGATGAGTTCAAGGAAGATCTCATCGAATTGCGACTGCAAGCGCTACAAGCCCAGGGGCTCGTGTTCGAGGCTGCTCTGTGGGCGGCATCGAAAGGCAAGGCCTACCGCGAGGAGTTTGGACACTTGCCAGCCAGCCTGGCGGCCTATCAACCATGACCCCGACCGTGATGTGGCAGCAGCGCCGGGTTTCAGCTTCTTGGGTTGGACACTGACCTGGATCATAGCGTACTGGTGGCCATAGTGAATAATTGGGCAGTGAGGTCGCAATTATGAAACTGGTGATTTTGGGGGCTGGCATGGCCGGCACCATGATGGCAAACAAGCTGCGCAAGCGGCTTTCTGCGGAATGGTCCATCGCCGTGGTGGACCGAGACGAAACCCATGTGTATCAACCCGGGCTTCTCTTTCTCCCGTTCGGCATTTATCGCAAGGAGGAGGTGGTGCGCCCTCGGGCCAGCTTCCTGGCTGAGGGGATCGAATTTGTAGTGGCAGAGGTTGACACCGTAGACCCTGGGGCCAAGGGAGTGAACCTGGCAGACGGCCGAAGGCTGAGCTACGATCTGTTGATCGTGGCCACCGGCTGTCGCATCACCCCGGAAGCAACACCGGGGTTGACGGAAGAAGGTTGGCTGGAGACGGCTTTTGACTTTTATTCATTGCAAGGGGCGGAGAGGCTCGCAGAGGCGCTGGCAGGCTGGCAGGGCGGCCGCCTGGTTTTGAACATCGCCGAGATGCCTATCAAGTGCCCGGTGGCGCCCCTGGAGTTTTTGTTTTTGGCCGACCACTACTTCCACCAGCGGGGGATTCGCGATCGGGTGGAGTTGGTCTTCGCAACCCCCCTCGATGCGGCGTTTACCAAGCCGCGCGCGGCCAAAGAATTGGGCCACTTGCTGGAGAGCAAGAAGATTCACGTGGAGACCCATTTCGCCGTTTCTAAGGTGGATGGCAAAGCCAGAGTGATCCACGGTTTTGGCGATCGGGCTCTGCCCTACGATCTTCTCGTGACTGTGCCGATCCACGCTGGAAGTGAATGGATCGCCCGCTCCGGGATGGGAGACGATTTTGGGTTTCTGCCAACCCACAAGCACACACTTCAAGTGGAGCAATATGAGGGCGTCTTCTCTCTGGGCGACACCACTGATCTGCCGACCTCCAAGGCGGGTTCGGTGGCTCACTTTCAGGGGGATGTGCTGCTCGAGAATATCGAGCGCTACCTGGCGGGCCTGGATCTCCGTCCGGACTTTGATGGTCACGCCAACTGCTTCATTGAGACGGGATACGGCAAGGGCCTGCTGATCGATTTCAACTACGAAGTGGAGCCCTTGCCGGGCAAATTCCCGTTGCCGGGCATCGGTCCATTCTCCTTGCTGGAGGAGAGTTCTATGAATCACTGGGGCAAACTGGGGTTCAAGTGGGTTTACTGGAACCTCCTGCTCACCGGTCAGGACCTGCCCATCGGGCATGCTCTGACGATGGAAGGGAAGAGAGCCTGATATGGAAGAACGCTTGCAAGCTTTGGAAGCGAAGATGGACCGTCTGACCCGGCTGGTCGAGTCGACCGTTGCCTGGCAGGGTAAGTTCGCAGATTTTGTGGACGAGATGAGTCCCGTGGCGCGGGCCATGATGGATACGGGAATTGTCCAGTTGGCTAAACTGGAACAGCAGGGTCACTTTGGCTTCGGACGCGACCTGGTGGAGGCGCTGGACCGGGCAGTGCAAAGCTACCAGCCGGGAAGTCTGCCCCGGTTGGCAGACTCGTTTGGGGACCTGTTGCTGATTCTTCATCAGTTGACTCAGGTCAAGATTCTGGCTGCCGTTCAGGATGTTGCCGAAGAGTTTGGCAAATCAGCCGCCGAGCCTATCGAGGTGTTGGGGACGGCCAAACGGATCGAGACCGAAAAGGACCTTCAACGCGGTCTGGGATTGGCGATGGACCTGTTTGGTAGCCTGGGCCGCAGTGTTTCGCGGGCGCCTCGATTGAGGGCCGGCCAGTCAGCGCCAAGGCCGGCCCGGCCTCAGCCCGTGGTCCGCCTGGAAGAGGCCTCGCCAGCGGTGTCCCGTGGTGAAGAGTTTGCCTTTGTGCCTGACGACCAATGGAGTCAGCAGTGGGCCCAGGAGATGGCCGGCAAGCTGGGTGTTGGGCCGCTGGGTGAGGACAAGTGGAGGATTATCGAGTTCTCGCGCAAGGACTATAAGGAAAGCAAGAAGGCTCCCAACATTCGTCGCATCACCAAGAGCCTGGACATTGCCACCAAGGAAGTTTACGCGCTTTTTCCTTCCGCCCCGGGAACCACTATTTCGAGACTCGCCGGTGTTCCCAAGCCGGCGGGATGTTTGTAGAGGAGATTTGACTTATGGCGGAACGTAAAATAGCCATCATTGTAGCCCACGGTGGACTGGACCAGGTTTATCCAGGCCTGATTTTGGCCAGTGGAGCCCGCCAGGCGGGTATCAAGACCTGCCTCTTCTTCACTTTTTTTGGTCTGGATGCAGTGACGGAGTCCAAGATCGATCATCTGCACGTCAACTTGGTGGGCAACCCGAATAGCCCGCTGCCGACCTTGCTGAGCGCGCTCCCCGGAATGGATACCGTGGCAGCCTTTGCCATGACCAAGCGGATGGAGTCACTGAATATCCCTGGACCGCGGGAGATGATGAAGGATCTGGACGAAGCGGGAGTGGATATGTACGGGTGCCTGCTGGCCATGGAGATGTTTGGCATGAAGAAGCCAGACCTGATCCCACAGATCCGCGACATTATCACGGTGGCGGACTTTTACGCGCTGGCGGAGGGTGGCCAGATTATCTTTACCTGAGGGGTCAGCGGGATCCCACCGATGAGGTTAGAACGGTAGCGGATTGTTTGGTTTTCTCAAGGGACCCGTCAAAGACTCTGACAAAACTCGTGACAAGCTGTTTCTCCTGATGGAAAGAGGCCTGCAGGTGGAACTGGGTGAGCTGTGCCGACAGAAATCGGCGGAGATTTTGCAAGAGTTTGCCGGTTGGCAGCAGGTGCCCCCAAAGATCCGCAAGCAGCACCAAGTTGGTGCAAAAGTATGGCCAGGGACTCCTGGGTGTAGCTCAGCGATGGCCGAACTGGGCGAGGACTATGCTGATGCAGTCCGGTGGTGAAAACAAACCCTCCAGTTGGCGTTCGGCCCTGCGCCAGGGCATAGAGAAGATCAACCAGTTGCGCTTTTCCGAAGCAGTCCAAATCCTCGAACCTTTTCTGGTGGCAGGCCAGTAATGTTCTTGGGCTCGATTCCAGCTTTTTCTCCCAGATCTTTTTGAGTCCAATAG
>JADMJV010000048.1 GCA_018780265.1 bacterium | reverse complement strand
AGGCTTAGCGGCTTCAGGCTTAGCGGCTTCAGGCTTAGCGGCTTCGGGCTTAGCGGCTTCGGGCTTAGCGGCTTCGGGCTTAGGCTTGTCCCCTTTGACCGGGACCAGCAGGCCTTTTTTGCCGGGACGAATCAAGTTGGGGTCCTTCAGCCCGTTCGCCTGGGCCACTCGCTCAATCAGAGTTCTCCCGTTGCTGTCGCGTCGATAGATGTCCTGGGCCGAGTAACCCTGCTGGAGCAAGATGTGCTCGATAGAGTCGTTGGGCCCCTTTTTCCAACGGTCCACACTGACCCTGGTGGTCTCGTTGGCAAAGCCTTCATAGGGATTGACCGGGTTGTTCAATTGAACCTGGTCGGCGCGGGCCGCCGTAGCTGGCCTGGCTGCAGGCTTGTTCTGACGGGGAGTAGTGTTGGGAAACTTGACAGGCCCAGACCCCTCACGCTGCTGCGGAATTGACGCGATGGTGCTCATTGCTCTCCTCTAAACCAGCCCCATTCGTGTTTGTTCTGTAAGCTGGCCCAAGCAGAATGTATCGCAGGCACCTTAAATGAGTCTGAATTACAAACCTCGTACGTCCAACATAGTCCCCCGAGGCTCCTGAAGCTCGCTCTTGTCGAGTTCCTCCATCAGGATGGCACAACCGCCGCAACCTACCTTGAAAAAATCGGTCAGCAGCGTATCTGCCTGGCCCAGGCCCTCTGATTCTCCTGTTTCCAAAGCCTGATCCAGGCACACAAGAGCTTCCTCCAGCAAACCCAGGGCCTGATCGAGCTCGGCCACCCCTGACTGAAAAGGCTCTTTAAGCGCCGGAGCCAGGCTGCTGACCAGGCTGGCCTCCGGTCCACTGCGCCAGCGTTGCTGAAAATGAAGGCCCAATTCGAGAAAGCGAGCATAGATATCGCCAAACTGCTCCCAGCTGGTAGTCCCTTGTTGGCACTCCCGCAGAGCCGACTGAAGTTGGGCCACATGATTGCAACGCACGAAGGGAGGAAACACGGCAAACTTGTGACCGCACCCAGAACATGCGGGCAACTGATTGGACTGCTCGCTGCCACAAGCCAGGCAGATCACGAGATTTCGATGTCCATGCCCAGTAGTTGCCTGAGCCAGTCTTGGGTCAGTTCACGCACTTGCTGGCGGGAGTCTCGTAGGGGTTGATCGGGACCCGCCAACTCGATGCCCAGCAGTTGCTGATAGCTGAGCAGCAATTCCCGCAAATTGGCCGTAGAGTCTAGCATGGCTGGAGCTTCGATTTCCCGCCCCTACTTCCCTCGGGCCGGGCTCTAGCAGCCTCCGCCGCCACCGGAATACACGGATTTCCAGGTGCCGTTCTTGCGTTGGAAAATGATGTAGTTCCAACCGCCCTCGCCATTTCTGCGAAAAAACAGTTCGTCGACGCCGTCTCCGTCGCAATCCAAGGAGTCCAGATACTCGTAGTACTGCGACCCGCCGCTTCGCTCCAACAGTGATTGGCCCGATGGGCCAGTCACCATCAAGGCGCCGGTCAGATAGTCAGACTGGCCGCCTTTCAGCGTTCCGATCCACTCCGCCCGTCCGTCATGGTCGAGATCGGTTGACACCAATTCGGTTACGCGCGCCCGGGGAAGCCATTTCAGAGACTTGCCGGGCCCCCTTTTGAAGGCCGCTAAAAACCGCGCCTTTTGATCATTGCTGGCGGCTTTCGCCGGTTCCCTGGCCCCTTCCGGCTCAAAGTTCAAGGCCAGACCTCGGGGACGAGCCATGGCGGGCGCCACCGCGGAAGCCGACATGCTCCAGGCACCGGAGCCACCCACCGCAATCTCGTTGGCAAGCATCTGAGCGGAGGAGCAATCCTTCACCTGCACCGAGCCTCCCTCCAGCACACGATAAGTCGCCTCCTTGGCGTAGTAGCGGTCAAAGAACGCCAGCGCACCTTTGCCCAAAGCGACTCCATCCTTTCCTGAAGCCGGCTCAAGGAATTTCCCGCCCCGCAAAATCGCAATGGGGTCCAGGTGGGACTCTTCAGCATCTTTCTCCAAGGAGAAGATGACTTTCTCCGAAGGAGCCCCCCAGGCGGCCCAGGCAAAAAGCAAAGGAAGCAGATATCGCACTAAGGGAACGAGAGGCCGCGAATAGGGTTATCCAATACTTGCTGCACCTGCTGAACCTGGCGTTCAACGCGCGGAGCACTCACCTGCACGCCGCCACCTGAGTAACGGACCTGGACATCTGGCTCCCGTCGGGGTTCGCGATAGGGCTGCTGATGGGAATGTTTGTTGGCACGTTTGGGTTTGCGATAGCTCACCGGGGGGGGACTGTAGGAGGCCACCACCGGATCCGGGGCGTGATAGACCGGTGCCGGCTTGGGTGCCGGTCTGGCCGGGACCGGCCTGGGCGGAGGTTGATAGGCGGGTTCGGGGCGATAGGCCGGCTGGGGATAGCTGGCTACCATTGGAGTCGGTTTGGGCTTGGGCTTGGCGGCGACCACCTTCTTGGGCTGAGGTTTGGCCCTGGCCACGGCAGGGGTGCCCTTGGGGGTCAAGGCTTGACTGGCCGGTGGGGGCGTGCGCTTTTGACCCGCCCAGACTCCCAGGCCCAGCGAACCCAACACGATACAGGCAGCCAGAGCCTTGAAGGCCCAGGCCGGAACTGCCAAAGGCACCGCCGGGACTGCAGAGGGCGTAGGGGCGATGCGGTCCAGTTTTGCACTGGGGCGATGGAGCCACGCCTGAAGAGCGTCGATCATCTCCTGAGCGTTGCTGTAGCGGTCCTGAGGCTTGGGCTGGGTTGCCCGCTCGATAATATCCACCAACCCCGGGCGAACCCCAGGCAGGTCGGGTCGACGCGCTTCAAACAGTTCCATCTCGGGCGCCCTGCCGGTCAGCATATGGACCAGAGTCACGCCCACTGCGTAAATATCTGAGCGCTGCTCGGATTTGCCCATCAACTGCTCGGGCGCGCAATAACCCATGGTGCCGACCACCGTCTGAGTATTGGGTCCATGCAGTGTACGAGCCAATCCAAAGTCGACCAGCTTGATGGTACCGCTGCGCTGATCACGAAGTATATTGGCCGGTTTAATATCACGGTGAATGACCGGGGGGTTTTGACCGTGCAAATAGTCCAGCGTTTCCAACAATCGCACCATATCCAGCACGATGTGGTCGATGGGCGCAGGAGCCTCGTTTTTGACCCGCTCCTGAATTTCTTCGTCGAGACTGCGACCCTGCACCAACTCCATCACGATGTAGATCGTCGAATCCACCGTGAGATAGTCGCGCACCTTGGGAATGCTGCCGTGATCCAGAGCCACCAGGGCTTTCATCTCTTCGTAGAAGCGTCCCTGAATATATTCGGCGTCGCGACTGGCCTGAGCGGCTTCGTGAATCTCTTTGACGGCGCAAGGGGAATCAGCCAGTTTGGTGTCGATGGCCTCATAAACCGAGCCCATGCCTCCACTCTTGATGATGCGCACAATGCGATAGCGCTCATTCAATATTTGCCCAGGCTGCATGCTCATAGGGGTCAATTCTCCAGGGTTCAGGAGCCACCTTTCAGAAGGGGCACCAATGTCTGATGATCTCATAGGTCAAAAGCTGGGAGCTTTTACCATCAAATCCTTGCTGGGCCAGGGCGGCATGGCCCGAGTCTACCGGGCCCACCAGCACAGCCTGGAGCGCGAGGTGGCCCTGAAGGTGATTCGCCGAATTCCCGGGGATGCCCAAGACGTAATCGCTCGCTTTCAGCGTGAAAAGCAGGTGATGCAAAAGCTGGAGCACGGCAACATTCTGCCCATCTACGACTACGCCAGCAACGCCGACTACCTGTGGATCGCCATGCGACTGGTGGAAGGTGGTACCCTGGGTGATCATCCAGTAGCTCCCGAGAAGACCGTATCGGTGGTGCGTCAACTGGCCAGCGCTCTGGACTTTGCTCATCGTCTGGGAGTCATTCACCGCGACATCAAGCCCTGCAATGTGCTGGTCGAAAAGGGCGGCGACCACCTTTACCTGACTGACTTCGGCGTGGCCAAAATGCTGGAGCAAGAGGGGCTGACCGCGCCCGGCACCACTGTAGGCACGCCAGAATACATGTCACCCGAGCAGATGCAGGGCCGCGAACTGGACGGTCGTTCCGATCAGTATTCGCTGGCCGTGATGGCTTACCAGTTTGCCACCGGCAAACTGCCCTTCGAAGGCTCCCTGCTTGAGGTCATGACGCAGCACATTAAGACCCCACCCGTCAGTCCCCGAAGGGTCAACCCCAAACTCCCTGAGGCCGCCGCCCAGGCTATCCTTAAAGCTCTCTCCAAAAGTCCGGCCGACCGTTTCGAGAGCACAGTCCAGTTCGCTCAGGCCTTAGAAGCAGCCATGCAGCCCACGTCTTCGGCCATTCCGACCGCCTCCAGCGGAGGCGGCCGCTCCAAGGCGCCCTGGTTGCTGGCCGGGATTGCCCTGCTGGTGGTGGCCGTAGGCGGACTGGTCTCTCGCTCGTCCACCAACTTCAAGCCAGGGGCGCTGGTCTTCGAAGCGCGCGTCCAGAACAGTAGCGAAGTGCAGGTGCGCTCTGTCGATGGCAAAATCCGCCCCCTTGGCTCGGGAACCAGGCCCCATTTTTGGCCGGGCGGCCAAAAAGTCGTGTTCTCCAGTGGCCAGCAATGGGTGGTGCAGGGACTGGAAGACAAGAAGCCGCAAAAGCTGATGGCCGAGGTGAGCGACGGCACCTTCGCTCCTGACGGTTCCAACCTGGTTTTTGTGCGCAAAGGCTTGCAGCGTCAGGCCCTGCAGCAGGGCAAACCCAATGGTAAGCCGGAGGCTTTGACCGAGGAGGGATCCGACCCGAGCTTTTCCCCGGACGGCTCAGAGGTCGCTTATATCTCTGAAAAGGCGGTCTGGCTGGTCAATGTCAAATCGGGCCGACGCCGCAGCCTGACGGCCCCCGCCGTCGGCGAAGCCGATTTGCACCCCAGTTGGTCTCCCGATGGCAAACGCATCGTTTACCAACGCAAGACGCCCAAGAGCAGCCAGTTGCGTCTGACCCGGTTAGAGGGCGACGGCGATGATACGCCCATTTCGTTGCCCAAAGATTGCGGATCCCCCGAGGGGCCGGCCTGGAGTCCCAATACCCTCATCGTGTTTGGCAGCGCTGCCGGCATTTACTGTGTCGCTCCCGATGGTACGCATTTGCAGCGTCTGGTGCAACCTCCGGCCGGGGTCACTCTGACGGCGCCCGAGTGGGGAAGCTAACCAACTGAGCGGGTAGCCCGGCCCAGACCGTCCCTGGATGGCGGTGCGTTGACTTTGGTGGTTCAACTCCGTCAGGGGGTTGGGGGGAGGCCGACCAGTTCGGTGAGATCTGGCTCGAATGCAGGCGCGACGCGCTTGCTGCCTGCCACGGAAAGGTGATGGGTATCGTGATACAGGCACTCCCTATCTCGGTAGACAGAGTAAATCCTGTCCGACGAGAGTAAGGGCGCCCCCGAGTCGATCCATGTCCCGGCCGGGAAGCCAACAGCCGATAGGAGCCTTTGAAAGGGTGCCGCGACCCGCCGATGATCTCCTTGTGAAATTCCGATCCCGGACGGGTCCCGCCCCCACGACTGCCAGATAGCGACCGCTCTTAGCGGCAAGACCTCCTGGGCCGGAACGTCCAGAACCATCCGGAATCGCAATTGATGCTGTCTCAAAAATGCCGACAGTTCTGTCAAGCCAGGGCGAGCCAACTCCAGGTCGTAGCCGCCCCAATGAAAGGCTAACAAGACCAAGGCTGGGCGTTGCTGGAGCAAATAGCGTTGGATGAGTTCGCATCTGCGTCTCTGCTCCTGTCGCATGGTCGGATCCTCGAAAGGGTAGTCAAAGGGCGGACGTCCGTAGGTTGTGAAGGATCTCCCTTGAATGTCGCGCTGGCGGGCCATTTCGTCGATGCCATCCAGCAAAACGAGCGCGTGGCTGTCGCCCCAGACGACTAGCATCGGCGATCCAGGACGACTGCTGCCAAACTTTGGAACAGACCCCTTCTCCAAGTCACGAAGAGTGGGGGCGTTGGGGAAACTGCTCATTTGACTGGTTAGGAGGGAATCTCGAACCGTTTTTGACCAACGCCCTGGAGCACCTTCGCCGTACCACAACCATCCGCCAATCCCCAAGGCTACCAAAGAACAGACCAGGGTCATGTGGGTCAATGCCTGGGATGTGGCGAAACATCGTTTCTCCCGTACAGGTCGTTCTATCCAACGCCAGGAAATATAGCCCAAGAGGATGGAGACGCCGGCTAGCAGCAGACGTTGAGCCAGTTGCGTTGGCAACTGCACATAGTTCCAATACGAGATGAGAGGCCAGTGCCAGAGATAAACCGAGTAAGAGATCATTCCCAGGCCGACCAGCGCTCGACTGGACAGTAAACGGGCCACCCAATGATCGTGGTTTCTCCCAGCCAGCAGCAATGCAGCCGTCGATACGCAAGGAAGGACGGCTATCCAGCCTGGGAAAACCACCTGGGCGGGTAGCCCTGCCATGGTAGCCCAGACTCCGGCCAGGCCTAATGCACCCAACCCGGCCGCCACTCGTCTACTGCGCAGGTTGGGCAGTCTCCAAACCAAAGCCCCGACCAGTAGTTCGAAGGCGCGGGTAAAGGGCAGAAAAAAAGCGAACTTCGGGTGCGAGGCGGAGAGGCCGGCAGAAACGGCCCACGAAGCGATGGCCAGCAGGAAGAACATGGGGGTCAGGCGGCGCCCTCCAAGCCAACGGTAGGCCAGCACCATCAGAGCCGGACTGAGCAAGTAAAACTGCTCTTCTACTGCCAGAGACCAGATGTGCAAGGTAGGCCTTATCTCGGGAGGATCCACGAAGTAGCCATCCTTGACTCGGTACCAAAAAACGAAGTTGGTCGCGATTAGCGGTTGAGCGGCCAAGGTAAGGCCGAGTTCTTGATAGTGCTCGGGCAGCAGAGTCAGCCACCCAACCCCCAAAGTGACTCCCAGCATGACTGCCAGCGCCGGCAATAGTCTGCGCAAACGGCGCTCCCAAAAATGCTGGTAGGAGAAGTTACCCGCTCGTACTTCTGACTCGATGATTCGAGTGACGAGATAACCGGATACCACGAAAAACACATCGACGCCAGCGTAGCCTCCTGGCAACCCCAGACCCAGGTGATAGATGAGTACTCCCAGCACCGCCAGAGCCCGGATCCCATCTATGTCTGGTCTGTATGCCGGGCCTGCCATCAGTAGGAATTGTCATTCCTGGGCGGAGCCGCCCGAAGGATTTTCAACGTCCTGACTATCCAGGCGCTCGAGGTCGGTCGATAGCATTTCACCCCTCAGACTTTCCGTTCCATGCAGCGCATTCCATTCGTCTTCGAACAACAAAGCAACTGTCCCGCCGCGCCACGCGAATTTGCACGGTTGGAGCCGAGTTCCAGAATCTTGCCAGCGGACGCAGGATGCCGGGACCACGATCAGCTATCTCCGACGGCGATGCCCAAACAGCAAGGGCCGCAGTTGCCGTTGTCGACGCTGCCTCCGGGATTGGTGCTGGAGCGGATCTGAGAAAGGTAGAAACTGGCCGGATCGTCTAGGCTCACTTTGACGGGCGCGCCGGTGGCCAGCGGGGGGAATCAGATTGAGCAAGCTGCGCTCGGGGTGGGTCACCTTGCCCCCCAAGGCCACACAAAAGGCCTCGACAGCGACCAGGGGACCCTCTCCCAGGTCTCCCAGGTCCTCGCAAAGCCAAGCGAGCCCTCCGTAAACCACCCCCTCACGCGACACCGCCTGCGTGAGGGCGGGGGCGCGACGAATCTGAATCTCGTCGGCCAGGCCGAGAGTGCTCACCACTAGGGCCGCAAACAATGTCTTTTTGAGCCTGCCCCCATTTTCGCGGCCAAACCGGTGGCCAACCTGCCGGGGCCAGGAATTTGCTCGCATACGCGCTAAGATCTCGTCATGAAAAAATCGTTCCTGTGGCTCCTTCTTGTAGGCGGCCTGCTTGCAGCGGCCTCGGCCAGACCGCGCCTGAACTCGGTGTGCGCTGGCAAGGACCCGTCCCTGGCCGCCGACCTGCAAGGGGGCCTGCATCTGGCCTATGAGGGTTCGCGAGCCGGTAACGACATCTACTACCGTAGCAGTGTCGACGGTCGGAGTTGGAGCGAAGAAGTGAACGTGTCCAACTCCTCGGGCATTTCTAGCGAGCCAGCCTTGGCCGTGGAACGAAGCGGTGCGGTGGATGTGGTCTGGGCCGACACCACCTCGGGTTCGGACCATCCCGATATCTATTTTGCTCGGACGGGCGATGCAGGCAAAACCTGGAGCACCGCTCTGGATGTGTCGCGCACCCCCCGCCTCTCGCGTTCCCCCAGTGTGGCCGTGGGCCCCCACGACAGTTTACACGTTTGTTGGGTTGACACCAGCCGCGGGCGTTCTTTCCCCGATCTATACTACGTTTTTTCTTACAATCACGGTCAGTCGTGGAGCAAGCCCGCCTTGATTTCCGGTTCCACCGGCGTCACCAGTCGACCGGCTCTGGTAGCCTCTGCGGATGGCCAGATCCACGTGGCCTGGGCCGATGGCGGCAGTCGACCAGCCATTCGCTACATCCACGGACAGGCCGATGGTTGGGCTTCGGCTCGGGCCTTGGGCAACGGATTCTGTTCGCAGCCATGCCTGGCTGTGGGGCCGCGTGATCAGGTGCTGCTGGGCTGGATCGGTCAACTTCGCTCCCATGAAAGTCCCAATGTGTACCTGTATCCGTTGGGTTCGACCCAGTCGGTCAATGTTTCGCGGACCCCTGGCACCTCCCGAGATCCCGCCCTGGCCATTGGCGCGACGGGTCCCGTGTTAAGCTGGATCGATACCACGTCTGGAGCCAGCACCCCCGATGTTTGGATGTCGGTGGGCGGACGGGTCCTGGATGTTTCGCACACGCCTGGGGTCTCGCGCATGCCAGTGCTGGCGCCAGTGAAGGGCAAGGTTTGGGTTCTCTGGGAAGAGCTGGAACTGGGCAGTTGCTGGCTCAAGCTGACTTCGGTTCCTGTGAAGGGCACATAATCCTGTGCGGCGCATCTTGCTGGGCCTGGCGCTGGGTAGCGGCGCCTGGGCCGACAAAGTAGAAGGCACCTTGGTCCAGGTTCAACGGGCATTAGGCACACGAGTCATCCTTTGCCTGAAAGAGGGAGATGCTCCGACCCTGCTGGTCAGTGCCGACCTCTCTCAATGTCAAGATATCGATTCTAGGGGGCTGGGCAACCGCTGGACCCTCTTCTGCAATCGCGATGCTCAGGGCATGCTGGTGATGACTTCGGCCAGCAGTCTTGGCCCCGACACTACGCTGGGGCCGGCCTTTGCGCTTGTCAAACAGCAGGTCAAAGCTTTTGCCGACGAAAAATGGTCGCGGGCTCTCTACAATCTGGCCCCCGACGGCCGACCTCCGCTGGCCACCTTTTCGGAAGAATGGAAGGGAACGCTGCTCTCTGACGATCCGGCCGACTGGCAGGTGATGTGCAGCAACGCCAATCGACTGACCGTCATGGTAAACGGCACCCATGCATCCGCCTCCGGCTATCGCCGCGGAGGTTACCCACGTCGCAGCAGCGCCCAAATCGACTGTCAACTACAAGGCGGGCGCTGGGTCATCGCCAGCATGCGCCCTTAATCGGTCAAGCCTTGCAAATGGGTCCAGACAAGGCCATCCACGTGTTGGAAATGGTGGTCAAAACTGAGCAACTCCACGCCGAGTTCACCGGCCTGGGCCGCAATCCACATGTCATTGCTGGGAATTGGCGTGCCCTTCGAGCGCAATTGAGCCCAAATTCTCGCATAGCGATCAGCGCTTTCACTGCCCAGAGGGACTCGATCCACAAAGGGCTCGCTCAAAAACCTGGACCAAATCTCCAGGTTCTTTTCGGTCCGACTCCCAGCCCGAAAACCGCCCACGATTTCACCTTCCACTACCGGAGAGATGACAATTCGAGAGACTTTACGCAGGCGAGCCTGAACTTCGGGGTTGGCCCTGAACAACTCCGACAAGACATTGGCGTCGAGCAACAACGACTTCACAAGTGATCACCACATCTCGGGGTTGATGAGTTCAAACTCTTGCGTGGCCCTGGTGAATTCCTCGTAGTCCTGGTCATTCCAGACCCCGGCATACTTGTCGAGAGAGGGCCCGATTTCAAAATCCTGAACCGCACTCTCCAGGCCTGCCCCTATCCTCATGAGACGCAGAGCCGCCTGATTTAGAGAAACGCCCTGCTTACCCGCCAACAATTCGAGACGTCGCAACAACTCCGGCTCAAATCCGCGGATGGTCAATTGTACCGCTGATTTTTTCTGACTCATAATGATTCAGTTCTCCAATACCGTGTCACATCCTGGCCCGATTTGGCTCTTTGCCCCGAGGCGGTTAGCCGCTATACTGCTTGGACAGTATGCTTGATCCAAAACTACCCAGCCGCACTGCGACTGCCCCGGCGGCTTACACCCGGCCAGGCAGCGAGGCCACGGCCGCGGCCAAAAGCGAGTCAGCCGCTGACCTGCGCCCGGGCAATCCGGTAACGCTCACGTCGTTGCGTCAGCTGCGCAACAGTTGGGCCACGCTCCTGGAAGGTTCGGCTTCACCCCTTCCCAAGGAGGAAAAGCCGTCGCCCCAGGCCCGGTCGAGAGTCAGCCACAACGGCCAGGTCTCACGCTTTGAAACGCAGGGATTTGCCACTCGCAAAGCCGGCTTTCAGGAACCGGGTCAACGCGGTCAGGCGCCCCAAGCCAGGACTTCCCCCTCCCAAGACTCCAAGAGCACCACACAGGGAGGGGCCGAAGGCAGGGTGAGGCTGAAGGACACCAGTAGACACCAGGCCGAGACCCCAACCTTTCCGCGGCTTGTGGCGGGACAGGTAGGTAGCGCCATGCCTTTTCAACCCATGGTAAGCCGCCCGGCCACCCCCAGGCTGCCCAACCTGGCCGCCGGCTGGACAACGGCCCAGGGAAGCGACCACAAGCTGGCCAATGGGCGGATGGTCAGCGCTCAAATCCCGATGTTCTCTCCCATCCTTGACCAGGCCCAAGGCTCCAAATTGCCAGGCCTGCATCAACCCCCGAGCCCTCTTAACCTGCAGGGTCAGCAACTGGCCGAATTTGCCCTGCGTCATGCCGGTCACAGCATCGAGTCGCTGTTGAAGAAAGCCTATCGTCTGGACTCGCGACAAAAATTGAGCAAAGCCGAAGCCCTGAAATTCTTTGCCTTGATCCTCAGAATTGGCGGTGAGTTTACCTTCTCGCACTCGGCCCGAGTGCTGGATCTGGCCATGGATCTGGCCGACGAGGTGGGGGTAGACGATGACACCCGACGTGACCTGGAAATGGGCAGCTTTTTAAAGGACACCGGGGAGATGGCTCTGTTGCTGGATCAGACTTCGTCCGAAAAACTTGACCAGATCGGTGATTGGCTGTCCGGTCAAGACCTTCACCAGGCGGGGATGCTGCACGACATTGGCAAAATCCAGATTCCCGACGAGATTCTTTACAAGGCTGGCAAGCTCAGCCAGGAAGAATACGAATTGATGAAGCTGCACCCCATTTTAGGGGAAAAAATGCTCTTCCCGGTCAAGGCTCTGCGCCATCTCTGTCCCATCGTGCGAGGTCACCACGAGCGCTGGGATGGCAAAGGATACCCGGACGGACTGCGTGCCCAGCAAATTCCTCTGGGATCACGAATCATCGCTGTAGCCGACGTCTTCGATGCACTGGTGGCCGAGCGCCCCTATAAGGCTGGGTTGCCGGTAGAAAAGGTGAAAGCCATCCTGCAAGAAGGTCGTGGCACTCATTTTGACCCCGACCTGAGCGACGCTTTCGGTCGCGTACTACAGCGCCGCTATCCCGAACTGGGCAACCCGTTTGAATGACCTGGCCGGCCAGGGAAAACTGGCCGTTTGAAGAACGAGTCGCCCATGGCAGACGAA
>JADMJV010000168.1 GCA_018780265.1 bacterium | reverse complement strand
ATTCCCAGGCTTTCGCTTCCTTTTGCGTCCGAAACGACTTTGTCGTCACCTTCTGCTTGCGGGTGACCGGGTTTTCCTCGCGGAATACCCTGGCTATCCATGCTGCTCAAAAACAAAGCCTGTGCACGCAAGGCGGATATTCTGCCAATGAACCTAAGGAGCCTCCCTGCCCGGCCGCGAGCGCCATCAGGCAATGCGCTGTTAGGAGTTGTAGCCCCCCATCTGACTAGAACTGACCTCCGCCAAGTGGGGTGGGATACGACAGGCGGAGGTGTGGATTTGTCTGCGAAGATTCGTCGGAATCTGGAGGTTCCGGGGTGGAGAGAAACCTCTGAATCACTCCACCGCGCCAGGGTGCCTGCCCCGCGAGGCGAAGTTTCAGGCTTGCGCCGCGCTGACCACGGAATCGAGCTGTTTGAAGAGGGCAACTATGCCCAGGCCGAGTCGGAGCTACGGGCGGCTGTGGCGGAACTTTCCCAAGATGCGGAGGCACTGGGCCATTTGGCGCTGTGCCAGGCGGAACTGAATATCCTGGAGAGCGCCGAGGCCTCGGCCCGCCGAGCGGTTGCGATCGATCCGGAGTCGTCGTGGCTGCACGTTGTTTTGGCCGAAGTTCTTACGAGGAAAGGGGATGATGGTTCCGCTCTTAAGTCTGCCTGGCGAGCGCTGGAGTTGAATCGGTTCCAGCCCACCAATTTCGCGGCGGTGGCCTTTCTCCTGACCAATCTCGGACGCTACCAGGAAGCCTTAGAGAATGCAGAGGCAGGGCTGGAACTGGACCCAGAATGCTCCGACTCCAAGGAGGAGAAAGGGCGGGCGTTGCTTGGGCTGGGCAGGGTACTAGAGGCTGCCGACTACCTACCGGCACGTTCCGACGCGCAGGAGTGGTTGGGCTGGGCCTATCTCAGGTATGGCCATCGCGCCGAAGCCTTGGCCTTCTTCGAGAACAGTTCCGACCGCGCGGGCTGGCTGCATGCTTTGAAGTTGAATTTCCCATTTTACACTCTGTGGCTTCGCTACAATTGTTGGCTGGACTGGGCCCCCGCCTGGAAGCGCCGGGCTTCCGTGCTGGCTACCATCGCTGCGTTGTGCGGATTGTGGTGGCTGGGGTACCGCTCTCTGGTGGTCAGCGGCCTTTTGGTCTACGGCTATTTCGTGCACTGTCTTCAAGGTCTTAGCAATGCCTTTTTGGTGTTCAGTCCAAACCGACGATGGCTGGACCGGGAACAGCGGCTCGAAGCCGCACTGGTGGCGGGGGTGCTCTTTGTGATAGGAGCCGCCCTGTTAATGGACAGGCTGGACCTTGCAATTCGCTGGAGCTTGGCCAGCATGCTCATCGGAATGTTCTTCGTTGCGGAAGGTCCGCGAAGGGTGTGGGTTGTCCTCATCCTCTGTGCGCTGATCTGTATACAACTCACGAAATGAGTTAGCCCTGCCTGCTCGCGGCCCCGCACCAGGTCGAGGACCGCTTTATCGTAGTTGATTCCGGGCTGGGTCAACCTGGGGGTCGAGGCCCCGGCCGCGAGGCTGAGAAGTAAACCCAACAACGCTTTCCGCACCCAGGCCGAATTCGACGCGGCTGAAGGGGTTCCCTCACGCCACTCAGCCGCTTTCACACTGGGATGACTGAACAGGTAGGTACGAAACCGCCTGGCGTTACTGTCTGCGGAATCCATCCTGTCGCTCCGCCTCGATCGGAGAAGTGAAAGCCTAACACGGACCTGTTTCAGCGTCGGTCCCGGACTATGGCGTAGGTGCCGCGAGCCGAGTTATTTGAGAGGCTAACGCACAATATTTGAGAGTCTGACCT